>JBAXZR010000007.1:0-60314 GCA_041670165.1 Clostridia bacterium | reverse complement strand
CTTAGGAGGCGATTGCGTTATCCAGTTACGCTATATCCACATATTATGAATTTTTGGAAATTTTTAATAAAACGAAGAATGAAAAGGAGTAAAGTGAAAAATGAAATTATTTGATAAGCAGTCACTTATTTTAGAGCAAAAGTTTTTTGAGCTATTAATTAAAAAGATTTTTTTGACTTAGTAAAGAACAATTTTGTTTGCAATTTTAAAGTACAAATTTAAATGGTACTTGTTACCTTGTTTAAAAGCAAAGTGAGTTTAGCATGATTTAATTTGTTTTGCAACTTTTGTTATTCAGTTTAATACTATTTTTGTAGGCTTTAGTTTTGGAAAAAGATATAAATATTAATTCTTTTAAATTTGTTTGCATTTTTTTGCATGAAGTTTTATAGTATATATATTGAAACAATAAAGGAGTTTAATATGCAAAAAAGAAGTCTTGTCGCAATGATACTTTTGACACTCATCACATTTGGTATTTATGGCATTTATTGGTACTGCTCATTCCAAAACCAACTCAAAAAGAACACAGGTATGGGATTTGGTGGAGTTGGACACTTTTTCGTGTCAATCATCACATTTGGAATTTATGGTTTGTACTGGAGCTTTGCAGTTGGAAAAAGAATTGAAGCTCTTGGTGGAAAAAATAACGGTATTATCTATTTGATTCTTACTTTAATTGGCTTTGGCTGGGTTGCAAATTTACTCATGCAAAATGAAGTTAATCAATTAAACTAAAAAAAATAAAAAGGGTTTATTATAGAACCCTTTTTTATTTCGTATATTGTTGACTAAAACAGAAATAAAAAAGACTGCTTTCTATATCTATTTTTTGTAAAGGAAAGATAATACATTTCTTACAAGGAAAATTTAATTTCTCATTTTTATTTACAAATAAAAATCTTTAAATTTATATTGTTAAATACTATTAACATAATACATAAATAAAAATACTATTTGTTTATTAATATTTTTTTAGCCCTACAAACATAGTACTTCATAATGCTCATAGTGTAAACATAGTACTTCACAATATAAACATAATACTTCTAAACTAATAAGCTGGTTTTGTTTATTTAAACTCATGAAACAGTAAACAAGCTATTGTTAAAATATATAAAAATTTCTAGATTGTTTTTTTATAAATTACTTCAGTTATGTTTCTATAATATCTTTTAACTTAAATTAATCTATCTTTTAAAACCGATAAAAACTTGCTTAAATTTTCGATTTTTAAATAAAGATGGAAGCTTAAATTTTTCTGAATTTGTCGCCAGCTAGGGACATGATTTTTTGCAAGTCAACTTGCTTTTGAGTTTGAATTGGCTTTCTTTTTTTTGCCACAATTTCCTTGTTCCAACCTGAAGAAGAAAAAGCTTTTTTCATTGTTTCAATTGAGTCGTTAATCACTTCAAGTGTGAAATCAGAATCAACATTCATAACAAATTTGTCTTCTTCAATTTCTGGTTCGCAACCAATGCTACAAGAAATTTGAAGTCCAATTTCATGGCTTTCTCTTAAGAATGTTAAAACATTTCCCCAGATTGTACGAGGATTTACAATTGAAACTTCTGTTTGGGAAGAAGTGTTTAATATGGTTTTTTCAGAAGCGGTTGATTCGATTTTTTTTGTAGTTTTTGAATCAATTATTTCTAAAAGAGTGTTTAGGTTAACTTCAATTAGCCGTTTTTTTTTGATAAAAAATTTTCGCCTTGACTAATAAATTGGGCGGCGGCAACAACTGTTGTTTCTAGAAGTACTTCTGGAGATAAGGCTGAACGCATTTGCATTTCAATTGAACCAAAAGTTTGCAAAAGAAGAATTAAATTTTCTTTTGAGATTTTTTTTGATTGCTCTGTAAGTTTTGACATTGTTTCGTTTGGAACTAGAATAATTTTTTCAGGATTAGAACAACTTTGGCAAACAAGTAAATTTCTGAAATGAGCACAAAGCTCTTTAACAACAACACTTAAATTTTTGCCTTGACTTGCAAGAGAAGAAACTTTTTCAAGCCCGAGTCCAACTTGTCCAGATAAAATTGCTTCTGTTAAAGCCAAAACACTTTCAATATCGTTTGAGCCAATCACTCTTTGAACATCTTCAAGTGTTATATTTTTGTTTGAAGAGGCAGAAACGCAATCGGCAATTGAAAGAGCATCACGGACACTTCCTTCACCTGCAAGTGCAATTGCCATGGTGGCATCTTTTGTGCTTAAGATTGAAGCTTTTGAAAAAATGTTTTCAAGATGATTTGCGAGAACTGTTGCAGGCACAAGTTTGAAATCAAAACGCATGCAACGAGAAAGAATTGTTGCAGGAATTTTGTGAACTTCAGTTGTTGCCAAAATGAAAACAACAAAAGGTGGTGGCTCTTCAAGAGTTTTAAGTAGTGCATTAAAAGCTGAGTCGGTGAGCATATGAACTTCATCGATAATAAAAACTTTATATTTGCCGTTTATAGGTGGATATTTAACTTTTTCTCTAATTGCTCTTGCTTCATCAACACCGTTGTTGCTTGCGGCATCAATTTCCAAAATGTCAATGTTGTTTGCAGAATCAAAAGATTGACAAACTTCACATTTGCCACATGGAGAGCCGTTTACAGGAGAAAGGCAATTGATTGCACGAGCAAAAATTTTTGCCGAACTTGTTTTGCCTGTTCCACGAGAACCAACAAACAAGTACGCATGTCCAATATCACCAGTTTTAACCTGATTAGCTAAGGTTTTGGTGATGTGTTCTTGCCCAACCATCTCATCAAAAGACTTTGGTCTATATGTGCGATATAGTGCTTGATATGACATCACTTCCCCCTTAAATTTCATAAATATTAAAAATATATCAAATAATAATACACAAGAAATAACCATTTGGCAAGCAAGATATGTAAATTGCAAAATAATAGAAATATACAATAAATCCTTTATTTCATCATATTTATGCATAATTTATATTTGCTATTTTGTTGACTATCAGTTCAAAAAAGTGTATTCTATAGCTAATAGAGGAGCATACTAATGAAGGTTGTTAATAAAGAACTTGGTTTTGAATTTAGTTTTCCTGCTAACTGGAAAATTATTAAACCAACAGAATATTCAAAATTCTCAATTTTGAACAGCGATAGTTTACCATGCTTAATGGGTTTTGCAATTCCAAATGGAAAACAATATGATGTTGTTTCAATTCTTAATTATGGAATTAACGGCAATGAATTTTTGGCTGAACTTGGAATGCAAATGAAAACTCTTGAAGAAAATAAAGATGAATTAATTGAAGAACTTGATGAAGAAATTGGCAAAAAAGCTCAAGGCTATGTTGTTAATCAAACAAAAAACATCAAACATTTATGCTTTAAAAAAATTAGCCAAGAAAATGGTGAAGCAATTTGCAATGTGATGAATGTAAAAACAAACATTGGTGACAGAACTTCTTATCAATTTTTTGTTGAAACTCCAAATGTGCTTTTGGGAATTCTTACACAAAGTATGCCAATTTTAAAAAAAGATTTTCCTGAAGTTGCCTCTGAAAAATATCAACATATCAACCAAATTATAAAAGAATTAATTCCTTCAATCAAACCAATCAAATTGTAAAAATAGGAGAAGCTTTATGGGATTTTTTGATATTTTCAAAACAAAATTTTTAGACCCAAGTGAACATATTGGACAAAGTGATTTGATTTTAAACGATGGCACTCATATTTTACATGATTGTAAAAATGTTATTCTTTCTGGAAAGGCAATTGTTGTTGAAGCAAAAAACACAACTTTTTCTGAAATAACAGGAAAGGCCAAACTTCAAATCATGGACAATTGTGAAATTTTTGAGCTTTGCAAACAAGCAAAAATTGGACTGATTAAAAGCGGTTCAATTTGCACGGTGAAAGGCAAGGCTGTAATCACAACAATTAACAATGCTCAAATTGATTATGTTCAAGGAAAAGCAAAAATTGGATCACTCAACAATGGTTCAATCAAATTTATGGACGATCAAACTGAACTTTCAACAATGAATAATGGCAAAATTGGTTTTATTCGTGGAAAAGCAAGAATTTGCACAATGATTGAAGGTTCAATTGTTGGCATGATGAACAACAGTGAAGTGTCAACCTTTAACACAGGCAAAATTGATTATGTTTTAAACAATAGTAACATTGGCACTATGAATAGTGGTGAAATTGGAGAAATTTGTGATTATGCTGAAATCACAACGCAAAACAGCGGAAGTATTGGCACAATGCTTGGTAGCAGTGTGGTTTGTTCTCAAATGAGTGGTTCAGTTGGGCTTAGAGCAGGAAACAGTATGATTTTGTATGAACAAAACAAAACCAAAGCTCAAAAAATGGCATCTTTTACTGATATTAGTATTGTAAAAATGGAACTTCCAAAAGAAGAAGCAAAAACAGAAATTAAAGCTGAAGAAATTAAGGCTGAAGATACCAAAACAGAAGAACCAAAAGTTGAAAAGCAAAAAAAATCAAAAAAGAAAACTGAAAAATCAGTTGAAACTGAACCTGTAACTTTGGAAACAACTACTGATAAAAAATAATAAATAAAGGTAAACTTATGAGAAAATTTTTTTTGATAACGGACAAGAAATTTATTCAATATAATGCTCCAGCAACAACTCTTCCATATAGAGCAACAAAAAATTCTGCTGGATATGATATGTTTTCTCCAATCGACACAACAATTGCTCCTAATAGTAGTGAACTTATTTGGACAAATGTTAAAGCGACATATGGAGAAAATGAAGTTTTGATGTTGTTTGTAACAAGCAAAATGGGCAAAAGTCATGTGATGCTTGCAAATGGAACTGGAGTAATTGACTCTGATTATTTTGAAAATCCAAACAACGATGGAAATCTTGGTTTTAGGCTTTTGAATCTTGGCAAAGAGCCTTATGTGATAAAAACTGGCGACAAAATTGGGCAAGGTGTTTTTATGCCTTTTTTAACTGTTGATGATGAAGATGTTTCAAAACAAAAAAATCGAGTTGGTGGATTTGGAAGCACTGGCGGAAATTAATAAATATCAAATTTTAAAATCTTGTTTAGGCAAGATTTTTTTAAATTTATTTATATTAATTTTGTTCTAGTTCAAAAATTTTTTTTCTTGTAAACTTGTTTTTATAAATCCGTTTTATAGTGCAAAATTGTGATTGAACGAATGCACTTAAAAATAATTCTTTTGTTTTGATTCTAATGAATATAACAACTGGTGAAATTAAAAATAAATACATAAATTATAGCTTTAAATTATTAAAAAATTAATTTTGTTTTCTAAAAAAAATCAGCTTAGTTAAACATTAATAATCCTATAAAAAGCAGTGGATTAAAAAACATGATGACAAAACTGTTTTTGTTGTTATAATAAAGATGAATAGAAAAGGAACAATATTATGAAAGCGGTTGTGCAAATTGTTAGAGATTCTTGTGTTAAAGTGAGTGGCAAAATTGTTGGGCAAATTGATTTTGGACTTCTTGTTTTGTTTGGAGTGGAAGATCAAGATACGCTTGAAAGCGTTGAAAAGCTTGCAGACAAAATTGTTAAAATGAGAATTTTTAAAGATGAAAATGACAAGATTAACAAAAATGTTACTGCCGTTGGTGGAAAAGTTTTGGTTGTGTCAAACTTCACACTTCTTGCTGATTGCACTTCAAACAGACCGAGTTTTTGCCACGCGGGAAATCCTGAACATGCAAAAAAATTATGGGAACACCTTGTTAATTGTATAAACAAAAATGTTCATTGTGAAAAAGGTGAATTTGGTGCTGACATGCTTGTTTCGCAAACTTTGCTTGGACCTATGACATTTGTTTTGTAACTTATTTCAATTTCAAAACTTTACTTGCATTCAATTTGGGTTTATACTAAATTAATTATTTAAAAAATTAACAAATTTTAAAGGGTATAATAATATTTGTGACAACATGAAGGAGAAAAAAAGTGAAAAAAAATAAATTAATACTGTTTGCGTTTATACAAATATGTTTGTTATTTATTGCACTGCTTTGTTCAAAACTTGAAGTTGTCAAAAATGTTTTTGCTGAAGGAACTTCTGGACTTTCATATACACTTATAAAAAGTGGCACAGAATATTCAGTTTCAGTTGGAACTGCAACAAATGTTGCTGACATTGAAATTCCAAGCACTTATCTAGGAAAGCCGGTTACTGCTTTAAAAGATAGTGGCTTTAATGGTTGCACAGCACTTACAAGCATTATAATACCTAGTAGCATAAAAACATTTGGTTTTCTCGTCTTTAATGGTTGCACAGGACTTACAAGCGTAACGATTCCAAATGGTGTAACAACAATTGGTAGTGGTGCTTTTCAAAATTGCACAAACCTTGCAAGTATTACTATACCTGATAGTGTTTCAAGTGTTGGAAGTTATGCTTTTTTTAGGACAATTTGGTTAGATAACCAACCAAATGGAGTTATTTATGTTGGCAAAGTAGCATATTCATTAAAGGGTGGTTTTTCAAGCATCACTTTGACTGATGGAACTCTTGCGATAGCAGAATATGCTTTTTATAGTGCTACTTCTCTAACAAGTATCACACTCCCTGCTAGTTTGATAACAATTGGAACTTATGCTTTTTACAATTGTTTTAAAATTACTAGTATTTCTATTCCGGATAATGTAACAAGTATCGGTTATAATGCTTTTTTTTGTTGTTATGCACTTAGTAATATTTCTGTTTCAAGCGGTAATGCTGATTACTATAGTGAAGATGGTGTTTTGTTCAATAAAGACAAAACAACACTTATATATTATCCATCAGGAAAACAAGACTTAAGTTATGAAATATCTGATGGTATTACACTTGTTGAAACATATGCATTTGGCAATTGCTCTTTTATCACAAGTATCACGATTTCAAGTAGTGTTTCGTCCATTGGTGATGCTGCTTTTTATAATTGTACTGATTTAACAAATATATCTGTTTCTGAAAATAGTGTGTTGTTTTTAAGTGAAAATGGAATTTTGTTTGACAAAAATAAAACAACGCTTGTATGTTATCCAGCAGGTAAACAAGACATAAGTTACGATATTCCTGATGGAATAACAACCATTGGCGATTATTCATTTTCTTGTTGTGGTATCACAAATATCATAATTCCAAGTTGCGTAACAAGAATTGACAACAGAGCGTTTTCAGAATGTGCTAATTTGACATATATAAAAGTTAAAAGGTTTGTTCCTGCTTCTACGGGACCTAATACATTTTCTGGTAATAGTGAATTAAAGATTTATGTTCCTTCAGTAAGTTTACAAACTTATTTAACTACTTACGGCTGGTCTAGTTATAGTGCATACATTCTTACTTACAAGATAACAACTATATCTTTTAATAGTAATGGCGGAAGTGATGTTGAAAGCATTTTGGCTGAACCTGAAGAAGCAGTTTCTGAGCCAACTGACCCAACAAAAGGACTTTGTAGGTTTGATGATTGGTTTGATGAAGATTTTTCAAACAAATTTGTCTTTTCTGCTATGCCACAAGATGATATTACCTTATATGCTAAATGGTTTGCTGATTTCACTTTTGATGTTGAGGGAACTCAAAATGTGATTGAACTGCAAAATGGAAAAGAATTTGATTATATCGGCATTCATTCAGCATCAAAGCAAAATTACACCTTTGTTGGTTGGCTGTATAATGACGAGATTGTTACACAAGAAACAATTTATGATTACACTCAAACCATTCTTTTGACTGCAAGCTTTGAAATTGCAACATACCAAATCACTTTTGACAGCAATGGTGGAAGTGATGTTGAGAGTATTACTGCGGAGTATAATGCTTCAATAATCAAGCCAAATGATCCAACCAAAAAATCGTATAGGTTTGTTGATTGGTATACTGATACGCAATTAGAAAATGCTTACACATTTACTGTTATGCCTAACAATAGTTTCACTTTGTATGCAAAATGGGAGTTTGTTGGAGTTTGGGTTAATTTTGATGCAAATGGTGGAGAGTTTGTAAGCGGAGATATTTCTCAAAATATTGAAGTAGATGGTTCTGCCGTTGCTCCTGTTTTCACAAGAACTGGTTACACCTTTAATGGCTGGGACAAAGATTTTCAAGTTGTAACAGAAGATATTGTTGTTAAAGCACTTTGGACAATTAAGAGTTACAATATTACATTTGTAACAAACGGTGGAAGTGATGTTGAGAATATTACTGCGGAGTATAATTCATCAGTAACTAAGCCAAATGATCCAACCAAAAAATCATATAGGTTTGTTGATTGGTATTCTGATGCACAATTAGAAAATGCTTACACATTTACTGTTATGCCTAACAATAGTTTCACTTTGTATGCAAAATGGGAATTTGTTGGAGTTTGGGTTGATTTTGACGCAAATGGTGGAGAGTTTGTAAGCGGAGATATTTCTCAAAATATTGAAGTAGATGGTTCTGCCGTTGCTCCTGTTTTCACAAGAACTGGTTACAGCTTTAATGGCTGGGATAAAGATTTTCAAGTTGTAACAGAAGATATTGTTGTTAAAGCACTTTGGACAATCAACAATTATATTGTTACATTTGTAACAAACGGTGGAAGTAATATTGAACCTTTACAAGTTGACTACAACTCACTCATCTTAGCACCTAGCAGTCCAACAAGAGGAAGACTTGTTTTTGCTAATTGGTTCAAAGAGAATACTTTTGAAAATGAATGGAATTTTGAAACGGATAGAATATCTGACAGCGGTCTTACTTTATATGCCAAATGGAATGTAAGCATCACACTAAATGTCAATGGAAGTGAAAATATTGTTGCAATTGAAACTGGAAAAGAATTTGAAGAAATATCACTTCAAAATGTTAGTAAAACAGGATATCACTTAAATGGCTGGCTATATAATGATAATATTATAAGTGAAGAAACAACTTTCGATTATGAACAAGATGTAAATATCTATGCAAATTTTTCACCAAACATTTATGAAATATCTTTCATGTCTGATTCTTCTACAGTTTTTGAAAATAAAAGTGTTCCATTTGATAGTGCTATAGGTGAATTGCCTCTTCCAGAAAAATATAGATATGAATTTAAAGGTTGGTTCTATAATCAAACCCTTGTAACAGCTGAAACTGTTTATCAATTTACGGACAACATTGTTTTAACAGCAAAATGGGATATTGTTCCAATAAATTATATGCCATATCTTTTAATTGTTTTGGCGGTTATCGTTTTGCTTGTTCTATGCTTTTTTACTATAACTTTTCAAAAGTATAGGTACAAAGTTCAAGTTAAGCAAAAGGGAATGGAAGAAATTGTAAAATTAAATCCAAAATTAGCTGAGATTGAAAAAGAGATTTTAAGTCAAAACAGCAGAAAAAATTTACCAAAACTTCCACCAAAACCACCAATTAAACCAAAAATTCCTCCAGAAAATTTTCAAAAAAGAAATTAATAGTTAACATATTAATTAATATAATTGAAACAAAGTGTTTTTGATTAGCCATAAATTAAATTAAAAAAATTTTTAAAATATATATTTTTCAAGAGAAATCCGTCAACAACATAAAGCTTTTCAATTTTAGACAAATTTGATTTTGCTCTTTTGTAATATGTCTATAATAGTCGGTTTTTAACAAAGAAAGTCAATTGATTTTGATAAAATTTTTGATTATCATTTGTCTATAATTTTGTTTAAGCACTATAATATCCATATATTTTCAATAAAGTTTTAAAGCTATTTGAAAATATTATGTAAAGCTATAATTTGAAAATATTATGTAAATTATATGGAATACTTGAAACTTAATTAAATATTAATTAGTGATTTTAATATTACAATCACAAAATACAAAGGAGAAAATTTATGAAAATTCGCTTCAAAATTGTTTCAACTGTTATGAGTATGTGTCTTGCACTTGTGGTTATGGGCTTTGCTGTTTGGGCTGCTTCAACTCAAACCTTGGCTGTTACAAACACGGTGGATTTCACATCTATTCATGTTTTGTCAACAGTTTCTGGAACAGTTACAGGAGCAAAGGCAGAAACATTTGCTAATTATGGACCAGTTTCAACCCTTGCGGGCGACGAGGAAGGCAAACTTGGAACATGGGCAATTGGCTCAGCAATGGAATTTGCTGATGAAACAGAGCCAATTGTGATTACTCTCACAATTGTAAACAACTCAGACGAACGATCACTTTCTTTTGAACTTAGTGGACAAGCTTATTCAGCTTTCAACGGAACAAATCTTGGTGACACAAACATTGACAGAATATGTGTTTATTCAATTAACAATGCGACACCTGTTACAAATGCAACTTACACAAGTGGAGCTATTAATATTGAAGCACTTAAAACTGCTACAATCGTTATGACTCTTGACATTTCTGATAATGGAAAAAGCGTAACTGCTTTTAACAATAGCTTCAGTGCGATACTTAGAAATGTTGCTGAAGTTGTAGAAAATTTTTCGTTTAATCCAACAAATTCAGTTTTAACTTTAAACCCTACAGAATCTTTAACGGAAGAAAATCTTCCAGAAATGGTTGTTGAAGGACAACCAGCCTATTATGGACTATATGAAGATCAATCCTTTACTCAAAAAGTGCAATTTCCATACACGGGAGAAACAACTCTTTATGCAAAATTTGCAGAAATTCCTGAATCTTTGATATTTACACTAATAAATGATGGTGAAGCTTATTCAGTTGCTAAAAACTCTTCTGATTTGCCAACAGGTTCTCTTGAAATTCCAGAAAAATACAACTGGAAGTCAATTACAACATTGCCTATAAATGCATTTTTTGGTTGTACAGCACTCACAAATATAACAATTCCTAATAGCGTTACAAACATTGAAACTTATGCATTTAATGGCTGTACAGCACTCATAAATATTGTAATTCCAAATGGTGTAACAACTATTGGCAGTGGCGCTTTTAAAAATTGCGCAGGTATTACAAGCGTATCCATTCCAGACAGTGTAACAAGTATTGGTGGTTCATCATTTGATGATACTGCTTGGTTCACAAATCAATCAGATGGGCTTGTATATGCTGGAAAAATGGCATATAAATATAAAGGAACAATGCCTAATGACACATCTATAACATTGCTTTCAGATACTAAAGGTATTGCTTCTCTGGCATTTGTTAATTGCACAGGACTTATAAGCATCACAATTCCAAGCAGTGTAACATGTATAGGCAATTCTGCTTTTGAAGGTTGCACAGGACTCACAAGTGTAACAATTCCAAACAGTGTTTTAATCATCGGACAATCTGCGTTTTGTTTTTGCACAGGACTTTCAAGTGCAACAATTTCAAATAAAGTTACAAGATTAGAAGCTTATACTTTTAATCGTTGTACTGCACTTGCAAACTTCACAATTCCAGAAAGTGTAACTTATATTGATTCTTCTGCATTTTATGAATGTGCAGGACTTACAAGCATAATTATACCAAATAGTGTTACAGCTATTAGAAATTTTGTTTTTGATGGTTGCACAGGGCTTACCAGTGTGGTTATTTCGAGTAATATGACGAGCATTGGAAAATATTCTTTTAATCGTTGCACAGCACTTACAAGCATAGAAATCCCAAGCAGTTTAACAAGCATTGATGAAGGAGTTTTTGCCAATTGCTTTGAACTAACAAGTGTTTCTGTTTCTGCTGATAACACAAGTTATTCTAGCGAAGATGGTGTTTTATTCAATAAAGATAAAACAAAAATTATCTGTTATCCAGCAAAAAAACAATCAGAAAATTATACAATTCCAATCAGTGTAACAAGTATTGATTTTTCTGCTTTTCAAAGCTGTACTGGTGTTGCAAACTTAACAATTCCAAGCAGTGTTACAACTATTGGACAGCAAGCTTTTTCTGGTTGCATTGGACTCACAAGCTTTTCAGTTTCTGAAAGCAATGAGTATTATTCAAGTGAGAATGGAATTCTATTTAATAAAAACAAATCAACTCTTGTATGCTATCCTGCAGGAAGGCAAGATGCAAGCTATATTATTCCAAGCAGTGTAATGAGTATTGGCTATAAAGCTTTTTATAAATGCACAAATCTATCTAGCCTAACTATCCCAAGTAGTATTTCAAGTGTTGGCAGTACTGTTTTTGATGGTAGTACTTTGCTTAAAACTGTAATTGTTGACTCAACCACCATTGCTAGTGGTTTAACTTCAAATACAGTCTTTGGAAACTTGCTAAACAATTTTACATCGGGTAGTGAACTTTACATTTTGGATTCAATAGGAACAATTGGTTCTTATGTAACAAGCACAACAAATTTCAACACTCCAGTTGTTGTAGACATTGGCGGAGTTAACTACAAAAAGTTTGTTAAAGTTTAATTCAAGATGTTTAATACACTTTTTATTATTAAGATAATTAAAAGTAAAAATGATTATGATTGTTTAATTAAAGCAATAATTTTTGAAAAAAATAAAAATTAAATCGCTATTTTGAATAGTTTTTGTTTTTATGTTTTTACTAGTATTAATTTTAATTAATATTAATAAAAAAACCTAGTTTCAAAAAACACACAATTAATTTTAATGTATAAAAATTCCTGTGTAAGTTATATGTAGTTGACAAAGTATTTATACAAATGTAAAATAGAAAAAATGCTTAATTGTTTGTTTTAAAAAATTGAGTTATCTTTATTAAATTTGAATAATTAAGATTAGAATATCTTTGTCAAAATAATACAGGAGAAAGTATTGTGAAAATTAAATATAAAATTGTTTCAATAGTTATTAACATACTTCTTATATCTGTAGTTTTTGGCTTTACAGTTTGGGCAGCTTCAACTCAAGCATTGCCAATATCAAGCACAATTAATTTTACTTCATCACATGTTTTGTCAACGGTTACTGGAACGGTTACAGGTGCAAAAGAAGGTACATTCGAAAATTATGGTCCAATTTCAACAGTTGGTGAAGATTCAGAAGAAAAGCTTGGTTCTTGGCAAATTGGAGCTATGGAGTTTGCGGACGAAACATCACCAATCACACTTACCCTTACAATTGTAAATGATTCCGAAGAGCGTAGTTTGAGTTTTGAACTTAGTGGACAATCATACTCAACTTTTAATGGAACAAATCTTGAAAACACAAATATCGACAGGGCTTGTAAATATTCAATCAATAATATGGTTCCCGTAACAAATGCCACATACATAAACGGTTATATTAATGTTGAACCATTAAAAACTGCAACAATAATTATGACATTTGATATAAATGATATTGGCAAAAATGTAAACAATTTTAACAGTAGTTTCACAACTATTCTTAGAAATGTTGCAAATGTTGTTTATTCATTTAATTCTGAAGGTGGAGAAATTGCAACCGTTTCAACATATGGACCAATTTTTGAAGAGATTATACCTGAATTATCGGTTGTTGGAAGTCCGTTATATTATGGTTTGTATACCGATTCTGGTTTTACACAAAAAATAAGCCTTCCATATTCAGGAGCAACAACTCTTTATGCAAAATTCACAAGTGTACCTACAAATTTGATATTAACTTCAATTAATGATGAAGAATATTCAGTTGGAAAATCAGCGACTTTGCCAACAGGAGCTCTCCAACTCCCAGAAAAATATAATTGGAAACCTATAACAACTTTGGTACAATATGCTTTTCAAAATTGCACAGGGCTCACAAGTGTTATAATTTCAGACTATGTAACATTTGTTGGAAATGGTGCTTTTAGCGGTTGTTCAAATCTCACAAGCGCCGTTTTTCCAAATTCATTAACAAGCATTGGAAATGGTTCTTTCCAAAATTGTACAGTTCTTGGCAATGTTATTCTTCCTAGTGGCTTAACAAGCATTGGAGGTAATGCTTTTTATGGTTGCGTAGCATTCACAAGTTTCACATTTCCAAATGGTGTAACAAGCATTAGTAGTTATATATTTTATGGTTGCACAAATCTTGCAAGTATCACTGTTCCAAGTGGAGTAACAAGTATTGGTTATTTTGCTTTTCACAATTGTTCAAGCCTTACTAATTTCACAATTCCAAGTGGAGTAACAATTATACTACAAAATGTTTTTTATAATTGCAGTGAATTAACAAGCATGATAATTCCAAACGGTGTAACAAGCATTGGCAATAATGCTTTTAGTGGCTGTACAAAGCTCGCAAGCATTTCTCTTCCAAGCAGTTTATTAACCATTGGTAATTTTACTTTTAATTCTTGTTCAAGTCTTACTAGCTTCACAATTCCAAATGGTGTAACAAGCATCGGAGATACAACTTTTCAAGCTTGTACAGGTTTAACAAGCTTCACTTTTCCAGACAGTGTAATCAGTATTGGTTCTTCTGTTTTTTGGTCTTGCTCAAATCTCACAAGTGTTACGATTGGAAGTGGTTTAACAACAATTGGAACTTCTGCTTTTTCTAGTTGCACAAAAATCACAAGTTTTTCTGTTTCAGAAAGCAATTCATATTTTTGTAGTGATAATGGTGTTTTATACAACAAAGATAAAACCAAATTGATGTTTTATCCAGCAAGTAAAACAGATACAAGTTACACAATTGCAAGCACTGTAACTATTATTAATGGTGGTGCTTTTTATCGTAGTCAAAATCTCACTAGCATAACAGTTCCAACAGGCTTAACAAGCATTGGTAATGAATCTTTTTATTATTGCTCTAAACTCGCAAGCATCACTATTCCAAGTGGTGTAACAACTATTGGAAGCAGTGCTTTCCAAATTTGTTCACTTCTAAAAAATGTTGTTATTGATTCGGCTACTATTGCTAGTGGTTTAACTTCAAAAACCGTATATGGCTATTTACTTAATTATTTTGCAACAGGTAGTGAAATATACATATTAGATTCAATTGCAACAATTGGTTCTTATGTTACTGACATTGTAAATTTCAGCGCACCAGTTGTTGTAGACATTGGCGGAGTTAATTACAAAAAGTTTGTTAAAGCTTAATTTATATTTAAAGAAATTTTTATAAAACAACTAAAAATCAAATGGGCAAATTAACTGCCCATTTTTTTGATAAACTCTAATTACTAGAAATGATATTGTTTTATAAGCTTTTTGCTTAGAAAAATAAAAACTGTTGTTAGGTTTGTTGAAGTGTCGCCACTCATATTAATTTACATATGCATATAGACTATATAAAAAGGCTTCTTGAACCTTTTTAAATGTTTTATCCTTTTTTTGCATAAGATATTCAATTCTCAATTATTTGTGGAAAGTTGTTGCATGAAATAATCATAAATAAACAATTAAGGGGAAAAAACTTGTCAAGATTTTGTATATAATTGACTTTTAAATGTTATAGATATAATATTTAGTAAATACATATTTAAAGGAGTAAAAAATGTTTTGCACAAATTGTGGTAAAGAAATTTCTGATGAAGCAGTGGTATGCACAGGCTGTGGAGTTCCTGTTAAACAAACAAAAAAAACACAAGTAAATCCTAATGACTCAAGAAGCACTGGTTGGGCAGTTCTCGGATTCTTTTTTCCAGTAATTGGTTTGATTTTGTGGGCAGTTTGGAACAATGAATTTCCTCTAAGATCAAAATCTATAGCAAAAGGGGCTATCATTGGTGTTATAGCTGAAGTTGTTCTTTCAATAATAATGTTTGTTGCCATGTTTGCTTTGATATCTTCTGGGATAATTGATCTTAGTCAATTGCCTTATTATGGTGGGGCTTCAATGTAATCTATCTTTTAATTATTCATTAAAAATTTTATTTTATGAATATATTAAATTTTTTTATACTATGTATATAACAGAAATTTTTATAAATCATTTATTAAAAAAAAATATGATTTAGAAAAATTAAGGAGAAAAAATGTATTGTCCAAAATGTGGGAAAGAAATTTCAAATGAAGCAGTTCTTTGTGTTCATTGTGGGGCTCAAATTGGCAAAATTAAAAATGGTTCTGGCATTGATGACAACAGTCCACTTTGGCTTGTTCTTGGAATATTAGTGCCACTTATTGGGCTTGTGTTGTTTTTGATTTGGAAAGATGAAAAACCTGTTTGTGCCAAACAATGTGGAAAAGGTGCTTTGATTGGTTTTTGTATTTCTTTCGGAATTTCAATTTTATATTTTGTAGCTAGTTTGTTTATACCCGTTTTATTTGCAATTCCATTAATTTAAAAAGCACTTTGCTTTTTTGTTAAAAATTAATTTTGTCTTTAAATCAATCCAAGAGAAAAAGGTGAAAAAATGTATTGTCCATACTGCGGAAAAAACAATCTTGATGATTCAAGCTATTGCACTTCTTGTGGAAAAAATATTAAAGAATCTAAGTTTTCTTGTGCTGATGGCACGAGTGGCTTAGATTCATTTTCTAATAATAAAAACAATTCAACTATAAATGTATTTGTTTCAAATGACAACGAGTTTAATCATGAAAACAATGAGTTTAAGAAAGAAAAAAATGAGTTTAAAGACAGTTCTAACAAGTTTTTTTCAAACACGATAATAAACAATTTTGATGACAATCAAAAAAATCCTAGTGAAAATTTTTCAAACGAACAAAGTTTCGAAGAATTAAAAAGCACTTTTAACAATGAATTTAAAAATATCACTTTTGATGATATAAAAGTTCCAAGTGTAGAAAATGATTTTCTTAATGAAACAGAAAATTCTAAAAAAATAATCATTGATAATAATTTTAATAACAAAACTAGTTTTAATGACAGCTTTAATGATTCAACTTTTGACAAAACTGAAAATACAAATGGTTTGGTTTTTGATAAGTCCATTCAAACCAACACTGACAATGTTGAAAATACAGCTTTTGTTGAAGCTAATGACATAGATGAATTATGCAAAAATCAAGAAAACTTTCAAAATGAAAGCCAAGAAAAAACAGAAAAACCAAAATCGTATTTTGCTCAATGTCAAGAAAAATCATATCATTCTCAAAACTCATATAAAACAGAAAATATTTTTGATTTGCTAAAAAAAGATATTAGTTTAAACAAAAATTTAAACGGCTTTCAAAAACAAGATGGAAGCAGTTTCTTTTTTACAATTATTGGTTTGCTATTTCCATTAATAGGAATGATTATGTGGGGAGTTCTTAGCAAAGACTGCCCCAAAAAAGCAAAGTCTTTTGGAATTGGCGTAATAATTAGTATAGTTTTTGGTTTTGTTATTTTTATTATCTATATCATTGTTACAATTATCAAATTTTTCGGTTCAATGTTCAATCCTTTCTTTTAAAAATTAAAGATTAAAAATATTGTCAAAAATAAAACAAATTATTAGTTTTTGAAATATGATTTAAGTTTTTTGCAACTTAAGCAAATCTTTTTACACAGCTTTTTAAGTGAAACAATTTTTATTTGTTTTTCAACAAGCATTGATTCAATTTGAAGTTCTTCAAGCTTGTTTAAAAAACAAACTTTAATCTCTGAAAGAGAAATTATGTTTTCAACTTGACTGCCACTTAGCCAAATTCCATCGCCACTAGCAAAGTTTGGAACACTGCCTGCTTGGGTCATAATCATGCCTAATTCATCAGCAAACTTCAAAAGTTCATCAAAGCAAAGAGCAAAATATAATGACAATTTTTTGTCATCAACAAAAGAGGCAAACTCAAAATATTTGGCTTGCATTGATGTTAAAAAAAGTCCATGTTTTCCACCAAACAAATGCTTTAAAAGTTCTTCATCAAGAACTGAAATAATCTTTGGCATTTTATCATCTTTTTCTAATGGTAAAGAAAATTTTGATTTCAATTTTCACCACCAAAAATTATTTTTATTGACTATGATTTTATATGTATAAATTTTCATTTTTGCTATTTTTCATTTTGGGGTGGCACCAAAAAACTTACGCGGTACGCAAAATAGTTATTTTGCTAATTCGCTATTTTTTTGAACTCCAAACTATGTAACATAAATTGTTTTTAATAATTTTTAAGTGTATTTCAATTTTCTGTACAAACTAAAGTTCAGCATTACAATTAAATTTACTCTTAAAAAATATTCTAGTAGTAAAAAACATAATTATTATAATAAATACTTAAAAATTAAATAAGAAGCGGGAAATTTAAAACCATGTTATCGTGTTATATTAATCGAATCTATTAAAGATTGAAAATTGGAGCAGGAAAAATTATGCCAAAATTTAGTTTTGGCAAGATATTTTTTCAGCGAACACCTTAATAGGAGAAGGAGTTGGGAGGAGAACCGAAAAAATAGCGAGTTAGCAAACAAAGTTTGCGTATCCGCGTAATTTTTTTGGTGCTATCCCAATATAGTTCCGTTGTTTTCTTGACTTTGTTAGGCATTTGTCTTATGATTTGCATACTAAAACTTTATAAACTAAAGGCACTACTTGTTTTAAGGAGAAAAATATGACAGAAAACAAAGCCGTTTTGGAAATGGAAAAAAAATGGAGAGAACGCTGGGCAAAAGAAGATATATACAAATTTCACCCAGAAAAACCAAATAAGTTTTATTTGCTAGAAATGTTTTCATATCCAAGCGGAGCAAAACTTCACCTTGGACATTGGTGGAACTATGGACTTTCTGATTCGTATGGCAGATTCAAACGACTTAAAGGGTTTGAAGTTTTTCAACCAATGGGCTTTGATGCTTTTGGTCTTCCAGCTGAAAACTATGCCATCAAAACAGGAATTCACCCAAAAGATAGCACTGAACACAACATGGCAGTCATGGAAAATCAGCTTAAAAACATGGGTGCAACTTTCAATTGGGAATATGAAGTCAAAACATGTGAAGAAAACTATTACCGTTGGACACAATGGCTTTTCACTAAGCTTTATGAAAACGGACTTGCATATCAAAAATATGCGCCTGTCAATTGGTGTACTTCTTGCAACACAACTCTTGCCAACGAACAAGTTGTAGACGGCAAATGTGAAAGATGCGGAAGTCAAGTAATCAGAAAAGATTTGACACAATGGTTCTTCAAAATCACAGCATATGCTGAACAACTTCTTGAAGGACTTAACAGAATTGATTGGCCAGAAAGAACAAAAACTCTTCAAAAAAATTGGATTGGCAAAAGTGTTGGAAGTGAAGTTGATTTTGACCTTGAAAATGGCAAAAAAATCACTGTTTTCACTTCTCGTATAGACACTCTTTTTGGAGTTAGTTGGCTTGTTCTTGCTCCTGAACTCCCAGTTGTTAAAGAACTCACAAAAAAAGAGCAAAAAGAAGCAGTTGAAAAATATATCAAACAAACTGCATCAAAAGATGAAATTGAAAGACAAAACACAACAACTGAAAAGACTGGTGTTTTCACTGGTTCTTATGCAATCAATCCAATAAACGGCAAAAAAGTTCCAATTTACATTGCCGATTATGTTCTTGGCTCTTATGCAACTGGTGCGGTTATGGGTGTTGCAGCTCATGATGAAAGAGATTTTGATTTTGCGTTAAAATATAATGTTCCAGTTATTCAAGTAATCAAGTCAAAAGACGGCTCACTTGGAACTCTTCCTTTCACTGATTATGGCATGCTTATGGAAAGTGCCGAATTTGATGGTATGACAAGTGAAGAAGCAAAGTCAAAAATCACCAAAAAACTTGAAACTCTTGGAAAAGGCAGATTTAAAACAAACTACAAATTCCGTGATTGGAGTGTTTCTCGTCAAAGGTATTGGGGTTGTCCAATTCCTGTTGTTCATTGTGAAAAATGTGGCATTGTAGCCGTTCCAGAAAAAGATTTGCCTGTTAAACTTCCATACAATGTTGACTGGACGCCAGATGGCAGAAGTCCACTCAGCAAAAATGAAGAATTTATGAATTGCACTTGTCCAAAGTGTGGCGGAAAGGCAAGAAGAGATCCTGACACCCTTGACACATTTGTATGTAGCACTTGGTATCAATTTCGTTATCCGTCAGCAAAAATTAACGATGAAATGTTTTCAAGTGAAATCGTTAACAAAATGTGCCCAGTAGACAAATATGTTGGTGGAATTGAACATGCAACAATGCACCTTTTGTATTCAAGATTTATCACAAAATTTCTTAAAGATATTGGAAAAATTGACTTTGATGAACCATTTGCAAGCCTTGTACACCAAGGTATGATTCTTGGTTCAGACGGACAAAAAATGAGCAAGAGCCGTGGTAACACAGTTAGTGCCGATGACATAATTTCAGAATATGGTTCTGATGCACTCAGACTTTACCTTATGTTTGGTTTCAATTACACAGATGGCGGACCTTGGAACGATGAAGGAATCAAGAGTATTGCAAAATTTATTGAAAGGTTTTCTCGTGTTGTTCTTTCCTTTGGAAAAGCAAAACTTGAAAACGAAACAGTTTATGGCAAAGAAGAAAAAGAACTTGATAGAGTAAGAAATTACTCAATAAGCGAAGTTGAAAAAGGAATGGAAGTTTTTGCTTTCAACACAAGCATTGCTCGTATGATGGAACTTGTTAATGCCATGAATAAATATGAATTGAATGAAATCAAAAATGGATTCCTTATGAGAGAAATCGCAAAAGATTTTCTAATTATGATTGCACCTTGTGCTCCACATTTAAGTGAAGAGCTTTGGGAACAAATTGGCATGCCTTTCTCAATTCACAACCAAAAATATCCAACATGGAACAAGGATAAACTTGTGCTTGATGAAATTGAAATTGCAGTTCAAATCAGAAGCAAAATTGTTGTAAGAATTGTTGTTAGCACAAGTGCTACTCAAGATGAAATTGAAGCAGTTGCAAAAGAAAACCCAAAAGTTAAAGAAGCTCTTAGCACTTTTGTTTCTCACAAAACAATTCTCATTCCTAACCGCCTAATCAACTTTGTTTAAAATTATATCAAATTTTATAAACATATCAAATTATATAAATTATTTATTAATCTCTTTATTATTAATTTTAGTAAAGAGATTTTTTTATTTATTATTTTCTTAAACTATTCAAAATTAACTTTTTTTCATTAAACTTTGCTTTTAAAAATTAAATAATGTATTATTGTATAAATAATAGGAGAAATAAAAATTAATAATATAAAGAAAAGTTTTGTTAATTTTTGTTTGATTGCTTTTTTGCAACTTTGTTTTTTGTGTGGCGTTTTTTTTCTAACTAATCTAACCCCAACTATGAATGTTTGTGCTGAAGGAACTACAGGTCTAAGTTACACACTTATTGACAACGACACAGCTTATTCAGTTTCAAAAGGAACTGCTACAAATGAAGCATACATTGAAATTCCTAGCTCATACAACGGCAAGCCCGTCAAGGCAATTGCTAATTATGGATTTTATAGTTGCGCAAATCTTGTAACAATTTCAATTCCTGAAAGCATTACAACTTTTGGCTATTATGCTTTCAGTATTAGCTCAAAACTGACTAGTATTTCTATTTCAAGCAATGTAATTAGCATTGGTATTTCAGCTATTGGTTTTTGCACAAGTCTTACGAATATATCTGTTTCAAATGATAATGCAAATTATTTAAGTGAAGACGGAGTTTTGTTTAATAAAGATAAAACTATACTTTTGCAATATCCTGCTGAAAAACAAGGCTCTTCATACACAATTCCAGATGGTGTGATAATTGTAGAATCCGTTGCTTTTTATTCTTGTAAAAAACTTACAAGCGTCATTATTCCAAGTAGTGTAACAACTATTGATATTTTTTCTTTTAGTCATAGTAATATTACGAGCATCACAATACCAAGCAGTGTAGCTAATATTGAAAATTATGCTTTTTCTAACTGCACAAATTTGACATGTGTAAATATGAGAAGTATGACGCCAGCACCAATAAAGAGTGAAACTTTTGAAAATCATAATATCAGTTTAAAAATTTATGTTCCAGCTAGTAGTTTGCAAGCATATAAGTCAGCAACAAATTGGAGTACCTATGCTAATCACATTTTTGCTTATGAATCTTCAACAATCTCTTTCAATTCAAACGGTGGAAGCGGAGTTCAAAGCATAACAAGTGATGAAGGGAGTGTTGTCGTTGAGCCGACTGCACCAACAAGGGGAATTTGCAGATTTGGCGGTTGGTTTAGTGATACAGAGCTGACACATAACTTTGTTTTTAATGTTATGCCAAATCAAGACATAACCCTATACGCCAAATGGTTTGTTGATATAAGTTACAGCTATGAATCAGGAGTTATTGTTCGTGAAGCAGAAACTGGAAAAGAATACACTGACTCATTGACTCAAACTGCACAAAGAGAACATCAAACTTTCCTTGGCTGGACATATGGTGGGGTTTTGGTTTCTGAAAGTACTGTTTTTGATTATAACAATCCAATTTCTTTTATTGAAAGTTTCTCGCCAACTGAATATGAAATTACTTTCAATTCAAATGGTGGAAGCGAAGTGGCAAGCATAAGTGCAGTTTTTGGAATGCTTGTCACTGAACCTGAAACACCAGTTTTTGGAACTTTAGATTTTGATGGTTGGTTTAAGGAAGAAAACTTTGTTAGCAAGTGGGACTTTGCTTTAGACACAGTTCCTGATTTTAACACTTGCCTTTACGCAAGGTGGATTGTGAAAGTTAAGCTTGTAATTAGCGACAACGAAATAAATTCAGAACTTAGCAAAGGAAGAGAATATGAAGAACTTTTTGATGAGAACATTTCAAAGGTTGGCTACACTCTTGAGAGCTGGATTTATAATAATGAAAAAATAACAAATGAAACTGAGTTCGATTATGAAAATGAAATAGTATTGTCAGCTAATTTTGAAGCAAACACATACACGATTTCATTTGATGTTAATGGTTCACCAGATACAATAGAAAACATTGTTGCAACTTTTGATTCACCAATTGGCGAACTTGCAACGCCTGTCAAATCCCGATATATTTTTAAGGGTTGGTTTTATAATCAAACTCTTTTCACTCCGGATAGCATTTATTTAATTGATGACAACATAACACTTGTTGCAAAATGGGAAATTGCACCTATTGATTTTATGCCCACAATTACAATCATTGGTGTAATAATTTGTATTATGCTTTTTTCGGCTTTTATCATAATTTCAAAAAACCATACTAAAAAAGTTGCATCACTAAAAAATGAAATTGAAGAAAGAGCAAAATACAATCCAAACCTTGTTGAACTTGAAAAAATGTTTAATTCGAAAAAGAATTCTGCTTCCACAAATCAAGATAGTGATTCTTCAACCAATCTAGTTATGCCCTTAAAAAATCCACCAACTCCCCCACATTTTACGCCAAAAATTCCTCCTAAATTTCCACCCAAAAAATCATAATAAATGAAAATAATCAATGGAATGTAATTATTATGATATTTTCTGATTTTGAAGAATCAACATAATTTTGCAAGGATTAGGCATAAAAAGCAAGGTTAAGAAGCTAAAAATTCATTGTTTCCTTGACAACAAGGCACACTTGACACTATAATCAAAACCAATAAAGGAACGAGATATAATGGATAGAACTAGAATTGGCTCTCTTCAGCCTAATACCCGTGTCAAAGTGCAAGGCTGGGTTGAAAGAATTCGTGATCAAAAGAGCATGCTTTTTCTTATTGTAAAAGACATAACAGGTGCTCTTCAAATCACAATTGAAAAGGCAAAGCACCCAGAAATGGCTGAGCTTGTAGCTCCACTAATTTCTGGCAGTGTTGTTTCTGTTGAAGGCGATGTTGTTAAGTCTGAATTTGTTAAGCTTGGAGGAATTGAACTTTTTCCAACCAATCTTAAAGTTGAAACAATTGCAGAAGTAAGTCCAATTGGAAAAGATGCTTCAATTGACCAAAGACTTGACTACCGATGGATTGATCTTAGAGCTCCAGAAAAGACTATTATTTTTGAAGCTGAAACAACTCTTGTTCAGGCAATGAGAGAATTTATGATTCAAAATAACTTTTTGGAAATTCACTCTCCAAAAATTTTGTCTTCATCAAGTGAATCTGGTTCAGGACTTTTTGAAGTTCAATATTTTGATCGCAAAGCATATCTTGCTCAAAGCCCGCAATTTTACAAACAAATGGCAATGACAAGTGGTTTTGATAGAGTTTTTGAAATTGGACCTGTTTTCAGAGCTGAGCCTAGTTTCACAAGTAGACATACAACCGAATTTACAGGTTTTGATTTTGAAATGAGTTTCATTGAGTCTCATGAAGATGTTATGAAAATGGAAGAAGAAATGCTTCATTATGCCATAGCCAAAGTCAAAGAAAAACATGGCGAAAGAATAAAAGCACTTCTTGGTGTTGATGTTGTTGTTCCTTCACTTCCTTTTCCAAGAGTAACAATGGACAAGGCTTATGAAATTTTGAAAAATCTTGACTATGAAATGGATTATGGAAGCGATTTAGATGCTGAAAGTGAAAAACTTTTAACTTCTTATTTCAAAGAAAAAACTGGGCATGAGTTCATTTTTATATCTGACTATCCAAAAGAAATTCGTCCTTTCTACAGCATGCAATATGAAGATCGTCCACAAGTAACAAAAACTTTTGATTTGTATTGGAAAGGTATGGAAATTACATCAGGAGCTCAAAGAGAACATCGCTACAACATTCTTAAAGAGCAAGCTCTTGGTAAAGGATTAACAATGGAAGGCATAGGATTTTATCTTGACTTCTTTAAATATGGAGCTCCACCACACGGCGGTATGGGAATTGGAGTTGACAGACTTATGTTACTCATGTTAAATCTTCCAACAATCAAGGAAAGTATGTTTATTTTTCGTGGACCAACAAGACTTAATCCATAGAAAAAATAATATGATTTAAAACTCATTAATTAACACTTGTAATAAAAATTTTATAATTTTTTAAAAAAAGTAGATAGAGAAAAAAATTTCAACGATTATATTTTTAAAATTTTAAAAAATAATATTACTAATTCCAGTGGCAACTAAAAGATAAATCTTGATAAGAGTTCTATTATATTATTATAAAAAATAATTAAATTAGAAAAACTTCCTTTAAGGGCTAAAGAGCTTTTGAGGGAAGTTCTTTAAAATTGATTTGATTTATTAAAAATATAAGATATAATCAATTTGTTATTTTAAAACTAGTTAAAAGGAAAAATATATGATTTCATTTTCAAAACAAGAAATTCAAAGGCTTGCAACATTAAGTGCATTAAATTTTAAAGAAGAAGAACTTGATAGCTTTGCCAAAGAATTTGAAAGCATTGTTGGTTTTGTGCAAAAAATTGTTGATGCCAAAATTGACGAAAAAAAACTTGAAGAAAGAACAGTTGAGTTTGATGATTTAAGAGAAGATTCGGCAGAAGAAAGTTTGCCTCAATCAGAAGTTCTTTTAAACAGCCCAAAATCAAAAAGTGGTTCTTTTTGCGTTCCAAAAATGATGGAATAATGTTTAAATCACCACAATATTAAGGAGAATAACTGATATAATGGATATAACAAAACTCAGCATCAATGAGCTTGAAAAACAAATACAAGACAAAAAAATTACATGTCAAGAAGTTGTGGAGTTCTTTTTTGACAGAATTGAAAAAACAAAAAAACTAAATGCAGTTTTGGAAACTTTTCCAGATGCAATCAACATAGCAAAAGAATATGACCTTAAAATAGCTAATGGAGAAAGTGTGCCAAAGTATGCTGGCATTCCTATGCTCATTAAAGACAACATTCTTATCAAAGGCAAAATTGCTTCGGCTGGCTCAAACTTTTTAAAAAAGTTTGTTGCTCCATACAATGCAACGGTGATTGAAAAACTTGCTAAGGCAGGAATAATTTTTCTCGGCAGAACAAACATGGACGAGTTTGCAATGGGCTCTTCAACAGAGAATAGTGCCTATGGCAACACTTTGAATGCTCTTGGCGATGATCTTGTTCCAGGTGGTTCAAGTGGTGGAAGTGCAACTGGTGTTGCTGCTTCTCTTTGCATGGCCGCTCTTGGCTCTGACACTGGTGGCAGTGTAAGACAACCCGCTTCTTTTCAAGGAATTGTGGGAAGCAAACCAACATATGGACGAATTTCAAGATATGGTGTTATTGCATATGCAAGCAGTCTTGAACAAGTCGGTATTTTTTCAAAGTCTGTTGAAGACAATGCTCTTATCATGGAAATAATTTCTGGAAACGATAAACATGACAGTACAACTCTTGTTGAAAATGTTCCAAACATGCTTAAACATGAAACAAGTTTAAAAGGCTTAAAAATTGGCGTGTTTAATGAAGTAAAAAATTGCATTTCAACAATGAAAGATGTTCTTGTTTACAACAAGTTTTTTGACATGTTAAAAAAGAATGGCGCAAAAATTGTTGACATTCCTTTTCCAAATTTTGAGCTTTGTCCAGCAGTTTATTATGTAATTGCTCCAGCGGAAGCAACAAGCAATCTTGGAAGATTTGATGGAGTCAAATACACTCGCCGTGCTGAAAACTGCAAAAATGTTGATGAAATATATGCAAAAAGTCGTACTGAAGGCTTTGGAAAAGAAGTTAAAAAACGCATTATGCTTGGCAATTTTGTTCTTTCTTCTGCTTATTATGATGCTTACTATTTAAAGGCTAAACGCATGCAAAGAATTCTTTCAAAAGAAATGCAAGAATCTTTTGAAAAATGCGATGTTATCATGATGCCAACTGCAGCTGGTGAAGCATTTAAAATTGGTGAAAAAATTGGCGACCCAATTGCAATGTGGGTTGAAGATTTGTTCACAATCACTGCAAACATAACTGGAGTCCCTGCAATTAGTATTCCTTGTGGAAAGGGCGAAAAAGGTTTGCCACTTGGAATTCAAATAATTGCAAACAAGCTTTGCGAGCCTAAAATGTTTGATTCGGCCTTTGCTGTTGAAAGACTTTTGAAGGGGGAAAGCAAATGAAAAATTATGAAACCGTCATCGGTCTTGAAATTCATGTTGAATTAAAAACAAACACAAAAGTGTTTTGTTCCTGCAAAAATCAATTTGGCTCTCTTCCAAACACAAACTGTTGCCCTGTTTGCACAGGTATGCCGGGAGCTCTTCCAGTTCTTAACAAAAGTGCAGTTGAAAAAGCAATCAAAGCAGGGCTTGCCGTAGGCTCAGAAATTAATGACATAGCAATTTTTGAAAGAAAAAATTATTTTTATCCTGATCTTGCAAAAGCTTATCAAATTTCACAACTAGAAAAACCTATTTGCGTTGGTGGAAAAATTGTTCTTGACAGTGGCAAAGTTATCAGACTTAATCGTATTCATCTTGAAGAAGATGCTGGAAAGCTTGTTCACAGAAGTGAAGCAATTGGAACTCTCATTGATTACAATCGAGGGGGTGTTCCACTCATTGAATCCGTAACTGAACCTGACATTTCAACTTCAGAAGAAGCAATTGAATTTTTGAGCAAATTGCAAGCAACTTATGTGTACGCTGGCATTGCAGATTGCAAAATGGAAGAAGGTGGAATGCGTTGCGATGTCAATCTTTCAATTCGTGAAGTTGGTTCTTCCAAACTTGGAACAAGAACTGAAATGAAAAACCTAAACAGTTTCAAAATGGTTTCAAGAGCAATTGAATTTGAAAGAAAAAGACAAATTGAAATTGTTGAGAGTGGCGGAGTAATCAAACAAGAAACACGCAAATGGGATGATAACAAAGGTAGAAGTCAAGCAATGCGTTCAAAAGAAACTTCACAAGATTATCGTTATTTCCCTGATCCTGATCTCTTGTGGGTCAAAATCAACAAAAGCACTGTTCAAGACATTTCAAAGTCGCTTCCACTTATGCCTGAAAAAAGAAAAGAAAAATACATGAGTGAATTTGGGCTTCCAAAATATGACGCTGAAATTCTTACTTCAAAAAAAGAAATTTCTGATTTTTTTGATGCTTGCGGTAATTTTTGTGAAAACAAAAAAGCCCTTTCAAATTGGATTATGGTTGACATTCTTGGAAAGCTCAAAGAAGAGCCTGAAAATGAGTCCATGCCACTAACTCCAAAGCAACTTTCAACAATAATTAATTTGCTTGACACCAAAAAGATTTCCAGAGTAAACGCAAAAGAACTTTTTGCCAAGATTTGGAGAACAAACCTTGATGCTCATGATACAGCAGAAAAAAATGGCTGGCTTGATGGTATTTCAGAGAGCGAATTGAATGAAATTATTAACAAAGTAATTGTTAGCAACCAAAAAGCAGTTGAAGATTACCCTAGTGATCCAGAAAAAGTTTTGCGTTTCTTTGTTGGACAAGTTATGAAAGAAACAAAAGGTAAGGCAAATGCTGAACTTTCAACCTCGTTGCTTAAAAGCATTTTAAATAAATAAAATTAACCAAAAAAATTACTCAAGCAAGAGTAATTTTTTTTAGTTTAAAAAATTGATTGTTTCAGAAATGTTTGTAGAAAATCAAAGAAATATTTGTTTAAATAATTGTTGAAAAAATCAAAGAAATGAATGAAAAAATCAAAGAAATGAAAAACAAAAAAATGAAGTAAGAAATTAAAGAAATATTTATTGCAAAACAAAGGAACGAATGATACAAAATCAAAAAAATTAAAATATTAAAACAAATAGACAGATTGACATATTTGTTTAAAAATGGTATACAAACAACATATATTAAAATGTTAAATCACAAAGGAGTTACAAACGAATGAAAAACAAAAAGGTATTTGTGCTTATTATGATTCCATTAATAGCCTTGGTTTGTACTTTTGTTTGGTTATCAATTAAAATTAATGTATCTAATGAAACAGCTTTCAATTTTGAAGAAGTTTCATGCACAATTACAGGTGATATTGAAGGAGCAAAGGCAGGAACATACAAAACATATGGTCCAAGAACAATCGTTGCTAATGATGTTAATGCTGTGCTTAATCCTTGGTCAACAAATTTAGAGTTTTACAATACGGAAGAACCAATAACAATTTCTCTTATCATCGTAAACAATTCAACTGAATTTACAGTTTCGGTTGGAATTGAAGACAACAAATATACTACTTTTGACTATTCAAACAGCAATGTTGAAAGAACTGCAAAATATTCAGTTAGCAATTTTGAGCGAATATCAAATGCAAATTTAACTAGCAACATTTTTTGCATTGAACCAACAAAAACTGCAGAAGTCATTTTTACATTAAAAATTATTGACTCTTCAAAAGGTGTAAAAAGCTTTGTTAATGATCTTAATATTACTCTTGATGAATATGTTTATGAATATAAGTTTATGGACGGACAAAATCAAATTGCAACATTTTCTTCACGAAAAAAACTTTTAAATTCAGAAATACCACAATTGACGAATGACGAACAACCAGCTTTTTATGGATTGTATAAAGATGTTGAACTCACTAACAAAGTTCATTTTCCTTATTCAAGTTCACAAACAACCTTGTATGCCAAAATTGAAAATCCAACAAACTTGACTTTTTCTTTGATGCCAGAATTTAATTCGTATGAAGTTGCTTCAAGTGGATTGATTTCTGGAAACATTGAAATTCCTGAAAAATATAACTGGTTGCCTGTATCAAAAATTAAAGAAAATGGTTTTTCTGGGCTTCAAATTTCTTCAATAACAATTCCTTCTTCATTAAATACATTTACAAATAATTGTTTTAACAATTGTCCAAATTTCACAACTTTTGCTGTTGATTGTGATAACACAGTATTCACTGCTCTTGACGGAGTGCTTCTAAGCAAAAGTCAAGAACAATTATATGCATACCCAAGTGGTAGACAAGCAAGTTACTCGATTCCACATGGTGTCAGAACCCTATGTCCATATTCTTTTTGTGGAACAACTGGACTTACAAGCGTAACTATTCCTTCAACTATTAGAAACATAAACATAAAAACTTTCGATTCTTGCCCTGCTTTAACTGAAATAATTGTTGATGAAAATAGTATGTATTTCAAATCTGTTGAAAATGTTGTTTTCAGTAAAGATGGTACTGACCTTATTCTATGCGCAAATTCAAAAAATGGAATCTACACTGTCCCTTTTGGTGTGGAACTGATTGAAAGTTATGCGTTTTCTAATTGCAAATTGTTAACAAGAATAAATCTTGCTTCAACAATCACAACAATTGGAGATTTTGCGTTTGTTAGTTGCGATAACCTAGCTTATATTGATAGCAATTTGAGTGCAACCTTCAAAACCATCAATGGTGTTCTTTTCAATTTTGAGTCTACAAAAATTGTTTGCTACCCAAAAGGAATAAGTAGCACAGCCTATACGATACCCGAGGAAGTTGTTGAAATTGGTGATTGTGCTTTTTATGAATGCTCTTTAACAAGTTTAATTTTACAAGATAATGTAACCACAATTAGTTATAAAGCATTTAAAAATTCAAATATCACAAGTTTAACATTGAATTCAAATTTGACTTCAATTAGTTATTATGCTTTTGACAATGCAGTTATTTCTGAAGTTATCATTGACTCAAACACCATTTCTTCAAGCATAACAAGCATTAATAGTGCTGGAAAATTGCTAAGTGGTTTTTCAACAGGTGATTTTTTATTTATCAAAAATGGTTTAACAATTGGAAGTTACATTTCAAGCACTGAAAATTTTTCTGATGAAGGAACTGTTGATGTTAATGGAACAATTTATAGAAAATTTGTAAAAATTTAAAAAATAACTTGATTTATCATATTGAATAAAACAAATATTGTGATAACTTTGTTACAATATTTTTTTTGATTTAAAAACAAATATTTTATACAATAATAAAAATTTGTTTGACAACTTTTTCTGAATTTGTTATAAATTTATTAAAGAATTTTTATACAATATTTTAGAACGCGAGCCAAAAAATTCTAATTTTTTCCACTATTTTATAGGAGAAATTATGAAAATAAGATTAAAAATTGTTTCGACTGTTCTAAGTATGTGCCTTGCTTTGGTTGTTATGGGTTTTGCTGTTTGGGCTGCTTCAACTCAAAGTCTTCCAGTAATCAACACGGTAGATTTCACATCTATCCATGTTTTGTCAACAGTATCGGGCTCGGTTTCAGGTGCAAAAGCGGATACCTTTGCAAATTATGGTCCAGTTTCAACACTTGCTGGAGATGCTGAAGGAAAACTTGGTTCATGGGCAATTGGCTCAGCCATGGAATTTGATGAAGAAATAGAACCAATTGTAATCACACTCACAATTGTTAATAATTCAGACGAACGATCACTTACATTTGAACTTAACAATCAGTCATACACTGATTTTAACGGTGTAAATTTGGGAAATACAAACATAGACAGAACTTGTAAGTTTTCAATCAACAATTCAGTGCCAGTTGAAAATGTTTCTTATATAAGTGGCGAAATTGCAGTTGAACCTTTAAAAACTGCAACAATAGTTTTAACATTGAAAATCAGCGACACAGGGAAAAGTGTTAATTCATTCAATAATGCTTTCAACACAACATTAAGGAATGTTGCAAAACCTTTGGTTGGTTTTTCCTTTAACACTGGAAGTGGTGAAATTGCTTCAGTTGAAACTTCACAACCACTTACTGAAGAAAACTTGCCTGAACTTTCTGTTGACGGACAACCAGCTTTCTATGGATTATATTCAGACGAATTAATGACACAAAAAATTCAATTTCCATACACTGGAGATTCTTTGGTTTATGCCAAATTTGGTAATCCTGACAACATAACTCTATCTAGCATAAATTCTGGAAAAGAATATGCAGTTTCAAAAAATGGAACACCTGTTGGAACTGTTGAAATTCCTGAAAAATATAATTGGATACCTGTTACAACAATTCCTAACGATGCATTCAAAGATTGCACAGGGCTAACAAGTGTTGTTATTCCTTCCAGTGTAACAACCATTGGAACAAATGTTTTGAATGGTTGCACTTCGCTTGAAACATTGTCAGCACCTTTCAAATTTCCATATTGTAACAATCCTTGTAACAATAGCTTTTTAAGATATTTCTTTGGCGGAACTTCTTATTCTGCTGGTGGCTCAAGCGTGCCTACTTCTCTTAAAACAGTCATTATTGCTGGGGGCACAAAAGGAATTGGAGAGCATGCTTTTGATGGTTGTTCAGCTCTTACAAGTGTTGTTATTCCTACTAGCCTTACAGAAATTGGAGCATATGCGTTCAGTGGTTGCTCACTTCTCACAAGTTTTTCTGACTTAAGCAATGTTACAACAATTGGTGGAAGTGCATTTAATGCTACAGGTTGGTATTCGAGCCAATCTGATGGTGTTGTGTATGCGGGAAATGTTGCGTATACATACAAAGGAACAATGCCAGCCAGCACAGAAATAATTTTGAATTCAGAAACAAAAGCCATTGCAACAAATGCTTTCAGAAATTTCGCAAATTTAACAAGCATAACAATCCCTGAGGGTGTTACAACAATTGGTTCATATTGCTTTTATGGTAGCACAAATTTGACTAATGTTACCATTCCAGAAAGTTTGGTAAATGTTGGTTCTGACACATTCTTTAACACAGCTTGGCTTAATGGAAAAAGTGATGGAGTTGTTTATGCTGGAAATGTTTTGTTGATATACAAAGGAACAATGCCGATAGAAACTTCAATCACAATTACTGAAGGAACAAAAGCAATTGCTGGAGGAGCTTTTTATTCAAAAACAAATTTAACAGAAATATCAATTCCAGAGGGCTTAATTTATATTGGAAACAGTGCTTTTTATGGCTGTAGCAATCTTACAAGTTTGATTTTGCCAAATAGTGTAACTATTGTTGGAACTTATGCTTTTGCTTCTTGTAGCAAACTTGTGAATATATCACTTTCAACAGGACTAAAAAACATTTCAGAATCTGCATTTAGCCAATGTTCAGGGCTTTTGAGCATAACAATTCCAAACAGTGTTGAAAGTATTGATTATTGTGCATTTTTGTCTTGTAGCAGTCTTGCATCAATAATTTTCTCTGACAATCTAAAATATATTGGTGTTGGTGCTTTTTATTGTTGTACTTCGCTTGTTTCTTTGGTTTTCCCTAACAGTTTAACAGTTATTGATGACAGTTCATTCTATGGTTGTTCCGCTCTTACAAGTGTAACAATTTCTTCTGAAGTTAATAATATTGTAAGTGCATCATTTGAAGATTGTGTAAATCTTAAAACAGTAATTATTGATTCTCCAACAATTGCTAGCGGTCTTACTTCTTTAACAGCCTTTGGAAACCTTATAGCAAATTTCACAACGGCAAGTGAACTATATATTTTGAATTCAATTTCAACAATTGGTTCATATGTAATTGATATTGCAAATTTTGCTTCGCCTGTAGAAAGTGAAATAAATTTAGTTATTTATAAAAAATTTATTAAGATTTAAAAAAAACAATTATATTAGACTTTTGATTGTTGATGTGTTCAAAAACACATTTTCAATTGATTAAAAAGAAATTTAAAAAGTTTTAATTATTTGTAAACTTATTGTTTTATTTGTTAAAAATGGGAAAAGAGATGAGTTTAATTTGCTCATCTTTTTTGTTAAATATTACAATATTTGCTCAATGAAACTTTAAAACTAAAATTAGAGAGAAAAAAATGAGTTTAATTGCTCATCTTTTTTGTTAGAATGTTCTTCAAAGAAACTTCAAAATCAAACAAGTTCATAAAACTGAATTTATGTAAGAATTTTTGCATTGTTTACTTAATAATTTGCTAAATATTAAAGAAACTATATGTATGAATATTGTTTGCTTTTTTTCTAGGAAATTATATAATAATATGTATAAAATATTGTTTGGAGGTTACAAAAATTAAAAAGGGAATAATTCACTTTGATAAATTTTTTGTAATTGTATTTCTGCAATTGTTATTTTTGTTTAGCGGATTTTTTTTGACTACATTATCCCCTAATATGACAGTTTCGGCTGAAGCAACTTCTGGTCTGTATTACAATTTAATTGAAGAAAACACAGCTTATTCAGTTTCTGCTGGAACTGCATCAAATTTTGCAAACATTGAAATTCCAAGCATGTATAACAGCAAACCAGTCAAATCAATTGCTAATAATGGTTTTTATAATTGTTCTAGTTTAGTTAGCATTGTTCTTCCAAGCACACTAACATCAATTGGAATATGTGCTTTCAAAGATTGCATAAATTTGTCAGCAATTGTTATTCCAAACAATGTGGCAAGTATGGGTGATGAGGCTTTTAGAAATTGCACAAAACTTGCAAGCATTGAACTTTCCACTTCTCTCACTGAAATCAGTGCTTGTGCTTTTCTAAATTGTACAAGTCTTAGAAACATTGCTTTTCCAAATGGTTTATTGAATTTGAGAAACAAGGCTTTTTACTATTGTACAAACTTGTCTACCATAACTCTTTCAAGCACTTTGCAAACCATTGGTGATGAATGTTTTAGTCAATGTTCAGCAATTGTAAATATAACAATTCCAAGCAGTGTTTCTCAAGTTGGATTGAATGCTTTCAAAGATTGCACAAATCTTCGTAGCATTTCTTTGCCTGAAGGTGTTACAATTATTAACTCAAACACTTTTTATGGTTGTATTAGGCTTAATAGCGTAAGCATTCCAACTTCTTGTTTAACCATTGGAACATATGCCTTTTACAATTGTGATTCATTAACTTCAATCAATATAACTTCTGGTGTAAAGACAATATCGGACTATGCTTTTACTAGTTGTGATTATCTTAGCACCATTAATATTGCAGATTCAGTTGAAAGCATTGGAATTAGATGCTTTTCGTCTTGTTTAAGATTGGCAAATGTGTCTTTGGGAAACGGTTTAAAAAAGATATTTTCATATGCTTTTAACAATTGTCAGTTACTAAGCACAATTGTTATACCTGATAGTGTTACAGAAATTGAATCAGGTATTTTTTATGAATGTACAAATTTGCAATCTGTAACTCTTTCTCAAAACATTTCATCTTTACCATCTGGAGTTTTTTATAATTGCAGTAAAATTGTTAATATAACCATTCCTAATTTTGTAAGTTCAATTGCAGAACTAGCTTTTGAAAGATGCACAGGATTAACAAGCATTGTTCTTCCAAGCAACTTGACTGAATTGAAATCAAATGTGTTTAAAAGTTGCACCAATCTTGCTAGCATTTCTATTCCTGCTAGTGTTGCGTCAATTGGAATTAGTGCTTTTCTATCTTGTTCAAAGCTTACTAGTATAAATGTGGATAGCGAAAATACAGTTTTTCAATCTGTAGATGGAATACTTTATAACAAAGAATTAACAACCATTTTAAAATGTCCAGAAGGCAGGACTAATGTAATTATTCCTGACACCGTTGTTACGATTGGTACAAGTTGCTTTTTCAATTGCATAAAACTTGTAGGTGTTACTCTTGGAAACGGTGTCAATATTATTCCTGCATCAACTTTCAGAGATTGCACGGCTCTTAGTAGTTTCATTGTTACAGATTTTGTTACAGAAATTGGTGCTAGTGCTTTTGAAAACTGTGTTAATTTAGCAAGCATATCCTTGCCTGACAATGTTTTAAAAATTGGTTCATCTGCTTTTGCTGCTTGCATCAAATTGGCTTCAGCTTCAATTGGTGAAGGTGTCACAAGTTTGCCTTATGGAGTGTTTTATGGTTGCACTTTGCTTGCTAGCATTTCTCTTCCATCAAATCTCTTATCAATTGGAGATTCTTGTTTCAGAAATTGCGTTTCTTTAAACAATGTTTCTCTGCCAAATAGTTTAGCCACAATTGAAATTAATGCTTTTAGGAATTGTACAAGTCTTAGTGTCATAAGCGAACTTCCAGAAAATGTTGTTACCATTTCTGATTATACTTTCTCCAGTTGCACCAATTTAACAGCTTTCACAATTTCGTCAAACATAACAACAATTGGAACAGGAGCGTTTAATAGTTGCACTAAATTGTTGACAATAACAATTCCAGACAATGTAACATCAGTTAAAAACGATGCATTTTTATATTGTTCAAGCCTGACTACAGTTCAGGTTGGAGCTGGTGTAACTGTAATTTCTCCAAACACTTTTAGATCATGTTCAAAGTTAAATTCTTTTTCAATGACAAACAATGTAACGATTATAAATAGCAATGCCTTTGATGGTTGTGTTCTACTTGAAAACATTGCATTATCAGAAAATCTTCAAACAATCAATTTGGAAGCTTTTAAAAATTGTTCAACTTTAAGCACCATAACAATTCCAAGTTTAGTGAGTTCAATAGATCCATCAGCCTTTCTTCAATGTTCATCACTAACTGATATATTTGTTGCTGATGACAATGCAACTTACAAATCTGTTTCTGGAGTTCTTCATAACAAGAGTGGAACAAGAATAATAAGATGCCCTGAAGGTAAAACAAGTTGCACAATTTCCGATTCGGTAACAAGCATTGATAATTCGGCTTTTTATAGATGCAAAATTACTTCAATAACACTTATAAACAACATCACATCAATTGGAACGAGTGCCTTTCAAAGTTGCAACAGTTTAACAACTGTAATTATTGGAAATGGAATTGAAAGTTTGCCAGTAAATATATTTAATGGTTGTGCAAGCCTTGTTGATATTTCAATTTCTAATAGTGTTAAAACAATTAGTAATGGTGCTTTTTATGGTTGTACTGGGCTTGTCTCAATAACAATTCCAAACAGTGTAACAAGCATTGGAGAAAATCTATTTTATGGTTGTACAAATCTTACAAATGTAACTTTGTCCTCCGAAATCACTTCAATAAATTCTCAAATGTTTTTCAGTTGTTTAAATCTTGTCAGTATAGTTATTCCAGAGAAAGTTACATATATTGGCAATTCTGCGTTTAAAAGCTGTTCAAAGTTAAGCAGTATTGTTTTGCCAAACAGTGTAACATCAATTTCTGAAGAGGCTTTTTCGAATTGTAGTTTGCTTTCAAGCGTAACATTATCGAATCAATTAACAAGAATTTATTCATATGCTTTTCATTCTTGCACAAGCCTTGTTAGTATAACCCTTCCACCATCTGTAACAAGTATATATTCTTATGCATTTGCAAATTCAACAAGTTTAAGAAATATTTATGTTAAAAGAGTTTCGCCTCCAGGTTTAGGTTATCAAGCTTTCTACAACACAAATATAAATTTAAAAATTTATGTTTCAGCTCTTACGATTAACACTTTCAAAAGCACATCGTATTGGAGTTCTTATTCAAGCAAAATTTTCACACTTGAATTAATTATGCAATTCAATTCAAATGGCGGAACTAGTGTTCCAAGTATATCTCAAGAAAAAGGCACTGAATTAATTAAACCAACAAATCCAACAAGAACGGGTTGCCGTTTTGCTGATTGGAACACAGACGAAGCTTTGACTCAAGTTTTTGATTTTGTTGTTATGCCTGAACAAGATGTCGTTTTGTATGCAAGGTGGTTTGTTGATGTCAATTTTGATGTTAATAGTGTTTTATCGCAAGTTGAATTGACTGTTGGACGAGAATATAGCTACATAAGTACTCACCCCGCTTCACTTGAAGGACACACTTTCACAGGTTGGATATATAACGAATCTCTTATTGATGAAAGCACAATATACAATTACACAAATGGCATAACCATTACTGCCAGCTTTTCTGTTAATGAGTACACATACACTTTTGTCACAAATGGTGGAAGCAATGTTTCTTCAATAACAATGAATTATGCACTTAGTATTTCTGCTCCAGATGAGCCAATCAGAAGAGGTTACACTTTTGAAAATTGGTACACTGACAATAACACATTTGAAAATGCTTATGTTTTTTCAGTTGTCCCTGCTGTGGATATAACACTTTACGCAAATTGGACTCCAAACATATACAATTTGTTTTATGATGTTAACACAGGCAATCCTGTCACAATAACTTCAAAACAAGTTACATTTGATGGTTTAACTGGGCAACTACCAAGCCCAACAAAAACTGGATACACATTTGTTGAGTGGAATAGTATGGCTGATGCAAATGGTGAAACATATATGCCTACAACAGTTTACACCGTTGATGATGACACAACGATTTATGCAATTTGGACACCAAATAATTACACTTTGTATTTTAATAGTAATGGTGGAATAGGTGTGGATAGTAAAACAGTTACTTATGATTCTGCTGTTGGTTTTTTGCCTAATTCAATTAAACTTGGCTTCAATTTTGTGGGGTGGTATCTTGGCGAAACTTTGATAACGGAAGATTCAATTTACATAGTTGATGGAAACACAACATTAGTTGCAATTTGGCAACCTATTCAAATTGATAAAACTCTTGTTTTATATATTGTGTGTGGTTTAATCTTGCTCTTTTTAATATTCTTTATACCTTATTTAATTAAGAAAAAAATTGTAAATGATTTAATGAGAAGAAATAGAATTTAGTTGAAAAAACTTGCAACAATTTTTTATGTAAAACATAACTTGAAATTTCAAAAAATGTTTAAAGCAATTTACAATAAAAATGCTATGCATAGTATTAACATAGTACTTAGTAGAAATTAATGTATTAACATGAAAATATTAAAAACAAAAAATCAATAACACAAAACATCACAAGATATAATTGTCATGATTAAACCAGAGATAAAAACTTTATTCAAAAATTAATATGAAAAAAAATTAATAGATTATATTTTTTTAAAAATATATAAAAATAATTAAATCTAGTAAAATCATAAAATTAAATATGAAAAAACAATTAATAGATTGAGTTTTTTATAAATTATAAATTGATAATACCTATCAAAAATAGTATTTCAATTATAAATTACAAATTTATCTTTAAGGTTTTCTTTAAGAATTAACATAAGTTTTGTAAGTGTTTCATGAGTCATGTCTTCTTTGCTAACCGTCAAAGCTCTCATTGGTTCAATAAACAAGAATAAGTGTTCATTGTAATACACAGCTTTTGATAATTTACTATAATAAAATTTGGTTTCGCTAATTTTTTCTCCATCAACAAATTCAGTTGCAATCATGTAAGTGTCAAAATATTCAATGTCATTTCTAAAAGTGTTGTCAAGCAACCTTGTGTTAATCTTGTTGTTTAATGTGAAAAGTTTGTTAGTTAAAATTGACACTGGATAATATAGCAAGCTGAACATAATAAAAAATGTAGCAACGCCAAAAACATCTTCATTCATGAAAAACAAAAAATTTAGTGTTAACAAAATTATTCCAAGACCAAGCATTAAAAAAAGCACAGTCAAAGTATTCTTTTTTCTTAGCTTTGAAACAAGTTTGGCAAAAATTGTTATATGATTTTTGGTGAGTATTGTTGAACTTTTCATTATATTTCTCCTTGACTTATTAATTTTATCACATATAGTGCTGTTTTTATACCATCAACACTTGAACTCATTATTCCACCAGAATAACCTGCACCTTCTCCGCACGGAAAAATGCCTTTGACTAAGCTTTGATGATTTTCATCTCTGACAATTCTAAGTGGGCAAGATGATCTTGTTTCAACGCCAGTAAGAACACTATCAGGATCATTGAAACCATGAATTTTGTTATCGAAAATTGGCAAAGCCTCCAAAATTGCTTGTGTGGCAAAAGGTGGAAGACAGTTGTTTAGATTTGCAAAAGATGTTTGTCCTTTGGTTTGCGGTGTGATTTTGCCCCATTGCTTTGTTGTTTGATTTTTTTTGAAATCGCCAAGTTTTTGAACAGGCAAAGCATGAGAAGCAGTTAGTGAATAAGCTTTTTGTTCCCATTGCTTTTGAAAGTATATTCCAGCTAACGGGTGGGAACTTCCAAAATCGACTGGATCAACATTCACCAGAATTGCAGAATTTGCGTTTGTTCCATCACGCAGTGAATAACTCATTCCATTACAGCAAATGCCTTGCTCTTCACTGCTTGCATTAACAACAAATCCCCCTGGGCACATACAGAATGAATACACACTTCTTCCGCTTGGTAAGTGGCAAGAAAGTTTGTAATCAGCTGGTGGCAAAATTTTTGCCTTTTCTCCATATTGGCTGGTGTTTATTGTTGATTGCAAATGTTCAATTCTAAGCCCAATAGAAAAAGGCTTTTGGACAATCTCAATATTTTTTTTGTAAAGAAGCTCAAATGTTTCTCTACTACTATGCCCTATGCAAAGAAAAACTGTGTTTGTTTCAAACTTTTTAATTTCATTTTTATGTGTGGCGTAAATTGAAACGATTTTGTTGTTAACAATTTCAAAATCAGAAAAGGTGTGTTCAAACAAAAATTCTCCACCATTTTCTTCAATTTCTTTTTGCATGTTGATTAAAACATTTAGTAAAATATCAGTTCCAACATGTGGAGCATGGGCATATTTAATTTCTTCAGGAGCACCAAACTTAGCAAACTCTGAAAGAACAAATGATGAAAATGGACTATTAATTCCACTGTTAAGCTTTCCGTCAGAAAAAGTTCCCGCTCCACCTTGCCCAAATTGAACATTGCTATTTAAGTCAAGTTTTTTTCCAGCCCAAAAAGCTTCAACATCTTTTTTTCTTTCGTTTGCATTTTTGCCTTGTTCAATTATGATAGGTTTAAGCCCAGCTCTTGAAAGAACCAAAGCACAAAAAAGCCCAGATGGCCCACTTCCAACAATTATTGGTCTAAAACTTACATTTATTTTTTCAATTTTAAGCTCACATTCTTCTTTTTTTATTGTGGCGAGGCTTTCATTAAAATATTTGCCGTGTTTCACTGAAAAGATAACATTGATTTTGTAATGAATGTCATTTTTCTTTCTTGCATCAATTGCTTTTTTGGTTATATAGAATAAAGAAAAATCACTTTCATTTAAACCAAGCTTGTTTGCAACAAGCGATTTAACAAGTTTTTCATCTTCATTAATTTCAAGCCTAATTTCATTCATTTGCCAAGTTTTCATTGTTTATTATTTCTCCTTTGAAGCATTTGCTCCTGCGATAGCACCACTGCTCCAAGCCCATTGCAAATTATATCCGCCACATCTTCCAAAAACATCAATCGCTTCGCCACAAACAAACAAGTTTTTTACAAACTTTGATTCAAAATTATTTAGTTCGCAAAGTTTAATTCCGCCAGCATGAACTTGTGCTTCTCCAAAAGTTTCAACCATTGTAACTGAAAAAGAAGTGATTGTTTTTGCTATGCGAGTAATTTCTTCATCTGTTATGCTTTTAACAAGCAAATCAAATATTTTAGATAGATTTGCTCTTTCAAGAATAACAGTGGCAAGGTTTTTGTTAAGAAGTCCAATCAAAAAGTTTTCAACTTTTAAATGTGCACATTTTTTTCTTCTGTTTTTAAGAAACTCTTCAAGATTTTTTACATTTGGCAAAAAATTTATTTCCGCCTTAACAGGCAAAGAGCAAGATGAAGCAACAAAGGCTGAAGCATTGAAAACAACAATTCCTGAAATGCCATTTTCTCTTAGCTGAATTTGCCCTTCTTCAAAAAAAGTTTTGTTATTCACTTCAATTTTTAAGCTAGCGTCAACTCTTACACCTGCAAGAGTTTTGAAAAACTTTTCACTGCACCTAAAACCAACAAGCACTTCTTTTTCTTCTGAAAAGTTGTGATTTGTGAAACTTAAAAGAGTTTTTGCAGTGTTTCCGCCAGTGGCAACAATAACTTTTTCTGATAAAATTTTCTCATTTTTATCAGTTTCGATGGTGAAACTAGTATTGCTTTTTTCAAGTCTAGTAACAGTTGTGTTTAGAAGAACTTCAATGTTTAAACTTTCAAGTTTAAGTTCAAGTGCCATGGCAACATCTTTGGCACTTTCAGAAAATGGATACAATCGTTCTTCTTCATCGGCAAAAGTGTCAATGCCTATTGAAGAAAAAAATTCTTTTGTTTCTTTAAGTCCAAACTGATTAAAAATGTTTTTGACTTCAATTTGATTATAAAAGCCTTCATCAAGGTTTTCATTGCTAAGATTGCATTTGCCATTGCCTGTTTGCAAAATTTTTTTGCCAAGCTTTGTTTCTTTTTCAATCAAACAAACTTTTTTTCCACTTTCAGCACAAATAATTGCTGAAACCAGTCCACTTGCTCCGCCACCTATGATGGTTATGTCAAATTGCATTTTCTCTCCTTAATTTTTGATTACTTTGCCATTTTCAATTTTTATTATATTTGCTTTTACCATTTCATCTTGTTCAAGTTTTTCAACCGTTGTTATGATTGTTTGAGTTTTTTCTGAAAATTTTAAAAGCTTTTTTCGTCGTGATTCATCAAGCTCGCTTAAAACATCATCAAGAAGAAGAACGGGTGTTTCACCTTTTTCACCATTTATGATTTCAATTTCACTTAATTTAAGTGAAAGAGCACTTGTTCTTTGTTGTCCTTGTGAGCCAAAGGCACGAACATCAATATTGTTTATTAAAATTTTTATATCATCTCTGTGTGGTCCAATTGTTGTAAATCCAAGTTTGAGTTCCTTTTCAAAAGCCTTTTCAAGATTTGTTAAAATCTTTTTTTCAATCTCTTCTTTTGTTTCTCCTTGTTCGCCAATGTACTGAATTTCAATTTTTTCTTTTCCGCCACTAAGATAGGAATGAACTTTTTCACACAGTGGAGTAAGTTTTTTTATGAAATCCAATCGAAAAAACACAATTTCACTTCCAACGCTTGCAAGTTGTTGATTCCATATTCCAAGTGTTTCAGATATGGTTAATTCACTTTGTCCACTTTTGAAAAGTTTGTTTCGATTTGCCAAAATTTTTTCATATCTACTTAGCAAGTAAAAATATTTTTTGCTTAATTGAGAAATGTGAATGTCCATAAATCTACGACGATCTTCAGGTTTCTCTTTGACAAGTTTAAGCTCATCAGGTGAAAAGAAAATTGCGTTAAACTCGCCCATGAGTTCACCAATTTTTTTGATTGGAATATCGTTAATTTTAATTGTTTTTTTGCCTTCAGAAGGGAAAATGATTTCAATTGTTGTCTTGCCATATTTTTTCTTAACTGTCAAACGAATACGAGCAGTGTCTTTTAAAAAATTAACCACTTGATTGTCTTTGTTTGCTCTAAGACTTTTTCCAATGCAACAAAACAAAATTGCTTCAAGCAGATTTGTTTTTCCTTGTGCATTTAGCCCGCAAACAATGTTTAAGCCATCGGTAAAAAAAATGGTTTCTGTGCCATAATTCCTAAAATTTGTTAGTTCCAGTTTTTCTACCATCATACAAGAAAATTATTGCACAAATTAGCCTAAAAAGCAAAACAATCTTGTGTCAAAATTGTTTTTTAGTTTAAACAATGATTTTAATTACAAAAATCGACATCACGCGAGAAAAAATTGTAAAATATCATAAAATACATTTATTCTTTTGAAAAAAATTACATGGTTTTACCTTGTTATTTTTTCTAAATTTTCTTTGCAAATTTTGACGAAAAATACATGGTGTTTTTCCTGCTCTTTTGGCAAGAAAATTTGCTTTTCTTTTTGGGTTGTGATATAATACTAAATCAATTGAAATAAGGCTGTTTTTGTGAATTTTTTGAGCACAAAAACTAGCATTAAAATTGTCCTTTTTAAAAGGTGGCAAAATTCAATTTTTAAAAGACAAAATTTCTGTTATTTATAGCATATTTCAATTTGCTATAAACAAGGTTAAATTGTCTTTTAAGCTTATTCAAAAAAGGGGACTTATGGAAAACGACAAAATTACACCTGACTCAAACGAAAAAGCATATGTTAGACCAGAAGAAATATTACTTGATAAAGTAGTTGAAGATTACGATGAAACTGGAATTCAAGTTCTTGAAGGTCTTGAGCCTGTGCGTAAAAGACCGGGTATGTATATTGGTTCAACTGATGAACGAGGACTTCAACACTTGGTTATTGAAATTGTGGATAACTCCATTGATGAAGCCCTTGCAGGTTACTGCACAAAAATTGATGTTGTCATCAATTCTGATGGCTCACTTTCTGTAACAGATAATGGTCGTGGAATTCCTACAGGTATTCATAAAACGGAAGGCAAAAGTGCAGTTGAAGTTGTTTTGACAAAACTCCATGCAGGTGGAAAGTTTGGTGGCGGAGGCTACAAAGTTTCTGGTGGACTTCATGGTGTTGGTCTTTCTTGCGTAAATGCACTTTCAAGCCTTTTGGTTGTTGAAGTTTATCAACATGGAACTCATTTTTATCAGGAATATCGCAGAGGTATCCCTCAATTTCCACTTAAAGAAATTGGAAAATCAGAGCTTCGTGGAACAAAAGTTACTTTCACACCTGATAGAGATATTTTTGAAACCGTTGATTTTAACTATGAAACAATGCGTGCTCGTTTCAGAGAAATTGCTTTTTTAAACAAAGGACTTGTCCTTGCTCTTGAAGACAAACGAGAGGGTAGAGAACGCAAAGATGAATTTGAATTTAAAGGTGGAATCATTGAATTTGTTGATTATCTCAACAAAAACAAAGAAGTTCTTTTTCCACACCCAATATATATTGACAAAAAAATTGGAACAAGCATCATTGAAATTGCTTTTCAATATAACGATTCTTACAATGAAATCATCAACACATATGCAAACAACATAAACACTGAAGAGGGTGGAACTCACTTGGTTGGGTTCAAAAATTCTCTCACAAAAGTTATTAATGACTATGGTTCTCTTAACAAACTTTTGAAAGAAGATGAAAAACTTTCAGGCGATGATGTTCGTGAAGGAATTACTGCAATTGTTTCAGTTAAACTTGAATCTCCTCAATTTGAAGGTCAAACAAAAACAAAACTTGGAAACAGTGAAATGAGGGGAATTGTTGAAAAGGCAATGATTGAGGGATTTGGAGAATTTCTTGAAGAAAATCCAAAAGAAGCCAAAGATCTTATCATCAAATGCATTTCAGCACAAAAAGCAAGAGATGCTGCTCGAAATGCTCGTGATTTAACAAGGCGTAAGAGTGTGCTTGAAAACACAACTCTTCCGGGAAAACTTGCAGACTGTTCTGAAAGAGATCCAAGATTTTGTGAAATTTACATGGTCGAAGGAGATTCAGCTGGTGGAACTGCAAAACAAGGTCGTGATCGTAGATTTCAAGCCATTTTGCCACTTAGAGGTAAAATTTTGAATGTTGAAAAAGCAAGACTTCACCGTGTGCTTGAAAACAATGAAATCAAAAGCATGATTACTGCATTTGGAACAGGAATTTCAGAAGATTTCAACATTGAAAAACTTCGTTACAACAAAATTATTTGCATGACCGATGCCGATGTTGATGGAAGTCATATCAGAATACTCATGCTCACATTCTTCTTCAGATTTATGCGTCCACTTATTGAACAAGGACATGTTTATATTGCTCAACCACCACTTTTCAAAGTTTCTCGTTCAGGCACTGATAATTATTTTTATTCAGACAAAGAACTCAGTGACTATCTTGATGAAATTGGACGCAAAAATTATGCTGTTCAAAGATACAAAGGTCTTGGAGAAATGAATGCCGAACAACTTTGGGAAACAACAATGAATCCAGAAAAAAGAATACTTCTTCAAGTAACCATGAAAGATGCCATTGAAGCCGATTTGATTTTTAACCAACTTATGGGTGAAGTTCCTGAACATAGACGAGCTTTCATTGAAGAAAATGCAAAATACGCCGTTGATTTAGATGTTTAACCTTGCATGGTGCATCTTTTGCTCATTTAATCTTAATTTACACATTAAAAGTAAAAAAATGAGTAATAACAGTTACAAAATTAGTTAATTTTCACAAGTAAGGAGAAATTATGTCTAAAAAAGATTCAGAAAAACAGGCAATTGAACTAGAAAAACTTTTTAGCAACACCAAAGTTCAACCAGTTGAAGTTGAAGGCGAACTTAAAAAGTCTTTTCTTGCCTATGCTATGGCAGTTAATGTTTCTCGTGCAATTCCAGATGTTCGAGATGGTTTAAAACCTGTTCACCGCAGAATAATTTACACAATGGGAGAACTTGGTGTTTTTAATGACAAGCCTTTCAAAAAAAGCATAAGAATTGTCGGTGAAGTTCTTGGAAAATACCACCCACACGGCGATTCAGCAGTTTATGATTCAATGGTTAGACTTGCACAAGATTTCACAATCAATCACCCTCTTGTTCAAGGTCATGGAAACTTTGGTTCTGTCGATGGCGACTCAGCTGCTGCTTCTCGTTACACTGAAGCAAGACTTTCTAAAATTGCTGCAAAAATGCTTGAAGACATTGATAAAGACACCGTTGATATGTATCCAAACTTTGATGACACACTTATGCAACCAACTGTTTTGCCATCACTTTTTCCAAACCTACTTGTTAATGGAGCGGACGGCATTGCTGTTGGTATGGCAACGAACATTCCACCACACAATCTCAATGAAGTCATTGATGGTGTAATTGCACTTATTGATAATCCTGAAATTGACATTGAAGATCTTATCAAAATCATTCCTGCACCAGATTATCCAACGGGCGGAATAATTATGGGTGGAGCTGCAATAAGACACGCCTACAGAACGGGTCGTGGCGGAATTGTTGTTCGTGGAAAGGCTAACATTGAAGAACGAGAAGGTGGCAAGGAAAGAATAATTATCACAGAAATTCCTTACCAAGTTAACAAATCTCGCTTAATTATTCAAATGGCTGATCTTGTAAAAAGCAAAAGACTTGAAGGCATCACAGACATCAAGGAAGAATCAGATCGTGATGGTATGAGAATTGTTGTTGATGTCAAAAAAGAAGCAAATGCACAAGTTGTTCTCAACAATCTTTACAAACTTACTCAACTTCAAACAAGTAATGGAATAATTTTCCTTGCTCTTGTAAAGAATGAGCCAAAAATTTTAAATCTTAAGGAAATGATTTATTACTATCTTGAACATCAAAAAGAAGTAACAACAAGAAGAACAAGATTTGATCTTGGAAAAGCAGAAGAAAGAGAACATATTGTTCAGGGACTTGTTATTGCACTTGCTAGAATTGATGAAGTTATTGCGACAATCAAACATAGTGCAGACAAGGCTGAAGCCTTAAATTCACTTGTAGCCAAATTTGAACTTTCTGAAAAACAAGCGATTGCAATTCTAGAAATGAAGCTTCAAAAATTGACTGGACTTGAAGTGGCAAAACTCGAAAATGAGCTTGCTGAACTTGACAAATTGGTTGCAGATTTGAAAGATATTCTTTCTAACGAAAATAGAATTTTGGATATGATTAAAAATCAATTACTTGAAATCAAAACAGAATTTGGTGTGCCAAGAAAAACTGAAATTTCAATTGACTATGGTGACATTGACATTGCAGATTTGATTGCAAGAGAACAAGTTGTTGTTTGTTTAACTCATGGCGGATATATCAAACGAATGAGTAGCAGTGAATATCGTGCTCAAAGACGAGGTGGAGTTGGAGTATCAGCTCAAAAGATTAAAGAAGAAGACTTTGTTGAAAACATGTTTATAACATGCACTCATAATGATCTTTTGTTCTTCACGAACAAAGGCAAAGTTTATTCAATAAAAACATATGAAATTCCAGAAGCTCAAAGACAGTCAAAAGGCAGGGCAATCATAAATTTGTTGCCACTTGCTAGTGATGAAAAGGTTAATGCAATCATTCCAAAGGCAGAAGGAGTTCATGAAGGCATGCTTATCATGGCAACCAAAAACGGACTTATCAAAAAAACTGACCTTGTCAACTTTGAAAGAATCAACAAAAATGGTAAAATTGCAATTTCACTCAAAGATGAAGATGAACTTGTTTCAGTTGAACTTACTTCAGGCGACAGTGATGTTCTCATGGCTTGTAGCAGTGGAAAATGTATCAGATTTAATGAAAAAGCTTTGCGACCAACTGGAAGAGAATCTCAAGGTGTTCGCAGTATGAGAATGGCAAAAGATGACAAAGTTGTTGACATGACTGTGATTAAAAAAGGTAGTCAAATCATAACTGTTTCAGAGCAAGGTTATGGAAAACGCTCAAGCGAAGAAGAATATCGTGTTCAAGGAAGAGCAGGAATGGGAATCAAAGCGGGCGTGTTTAATGAACAAACAGGAAAACTTGTGAGCATGAAACAAGTTTGTGAATCAGATGACATTGTTGTCATTGCAGACAATGGCATAATTATTCGCACTCCAGCTTCAGCTATTTCAATGATTAGCAGAAACACAAAGGGTGTAAGAATAATGAAGCTTGCTGAAAACGCAAAAGTTGTTTCAGTTTCAACAACTCAGCCAGAAGAAAAGGAAGAAGAAATTCTTGCTGAAGCAGAAGCTGAGAACGAAAAAAATGAAATGGAACAACCAAGCCTTAACTTTGAAGAAAGCTCACTCGATTTAAACAATGATGAAGAATAAAATGTTGTTAAATGTGAATGAAAATAATAAAAAAATAGATTTAATTTTATTTATTAAATTAAATTCTTAAATTCATTTCAAATTACTAAATTTCATAAAAGAGTGTTTACTCAAAAAAAAGGCAATTGTTTGCCTTTTTTTCTAACAAAAATTTTGAGTTGTATGCCAAAATTTACTTTAGATTTAACTATAAATTTTATCTACTAATTTAATAAAATTCACATTAAATTTCATCACAAATGTTTTCATTTCAACTAAATATATTCTTAATTTAAAATAATAAAAAAGCTAAAATTTTTGTTGTTATTTTTTAAACTTTTACAATTGGTTTTTTTTCGATTTTTTTAATCCATTCATCATTGTTTTTGTACCAATCCAATGTATTTTTTAAGCCATCTTCAAAACTTGTTTCAGGCTTCCAACCTAGCTCTTTGTTGATTTTTGATGAATTCATTGCATATCTTCTATCATGCCCTAGTCTATCATTAACAAAAGTAATTAACTCATCAGAGCAATCTTTGTTTACATTCTTTTTAACATAATCAATTATTTTTTTAACAATAAATAAATTTGTTTTTTCATTATGCCCACCAATATTATAAACCTTTCCAATTTGTGCTTTGTGTAAAACTAGGTCAATTGCTTTGCAATGATCTTCAACAAAAATCCAATCTCTAATTTGTAAACCATCACCAAATATAGGAATGTTTTTAAGATTTTTGCATTTGTTAAACACCAAAGCTATTAGTTTTTCTGGATATTGATATGGTCCAAAATTATTTGAGCATCTTGTTATATTCATAGGAAAATTGAATGTGTCAAAATATGATTTTACAATCAAATCTGCTCCAGCCTTGCAAGCAGAATATGGATTGCGCGGGTTTAATGGAGTGTTTTCGGTGAAATAGCCTTCTTTACCAAGACTTCCATAAACTTCATCAGTGGATACTTGAAGAAATTTTTTGTTTAATTTAAATCCCTTATCTGTTTTCCAATTTTCTTTTGCATTATATAATAAAACAGAAGTTCCTAAGATGTTTGTTTTTGTGAAAATTTGAGGTTCAGAAATGCTTCTGTCAACATGGCTTTCAGCAGCAAAATTTACCACATAATCAATGTCATATTCTTTAAAAATTTTTGAAACGATTATTTGGTTGCAAATATCTCCTTTGACAAACTTGTAATTTTTGTTATTTTGATAGTCTAATAGATTTTCCAAATTACCTGCATAAGTTAGATAGTCCAAATTAATAATTTGGATATTATCATATTTTTCAAACATATATCTAATAAAATTTGATCCAATAAATCCACAGCCACCTGTTACAAGATAAGTTTTAATATGACTCCTTTAACATTTCTTGTTATGATTTAATTTAACAATATGAAATTTTTACACCTTAATACGAATTCTTAATGCTCCAATTTTATGACATGTTTTTGAAAATTCTTAAACTATTTTTTTCTTTTTTAGAGTTTAACAATAAAAAAATAATTTATCAAATTAACTAATAAAAAACATGATTTTTAAAAAAAAATGCTAAATCAATATAATGAATTTCAGAAAGATATGATATTTAGAAAAAGAAATTTTAATAAATAACACTTTGCCTAAGGATAAAAACTTATTACTAAAAATGTTTAAAAATAAATATATTATTAAATTAATAATTAGGCAACAAGATTTTAAAAAATAAATTTAATAATGATAATACATTTTTGGTAATCATTTTGTCATGGTTTGTTGTTTTTCTGAAGTTTAGGGTGATAAGCTTGTTCGCACATGAAAAAAAATTATAATAATGTGTTTTTCCGTGTTGGCACAAATATTGTTTGTTGTTGCCCAAAAAGAAAAAGGGGAAAAAGGAGAAAAAACATGCTATCAAGCACAGAAAATACTTTTAATAAACTAAAATTTAATGTTATGACAAAAGAAATTTATGACGAGCTTTCAGCAAGTGGCGATATATCTAACAGTGAAATTTATGTTGTTGATGAGCAAGTTGATCACAACACTTTAAAAAACAAAAATGAGGGCTTTCAACACACTGCCAGCACAATTATTTTTAATGACCTTGTTTCGCTTCAAACAAAACTTGATAACAAAGCTTTGTGTGATGCTCCTGAACAAGCAACTGGTTCAAGCACAACAAAAACAATGAGTCAATCGGCAATCACAACTGCTCTTAATTGTCTTGGTAGTTCTCTTGCACCTGAACAAACAACAGGAACAAGCACAACAAAAACAATCAGCCAAGCAAAAATTTCAGAAGAACTTTCAAAAATTTATACTGCATTAACAAGTTTAGGTTGGACAGAAGAATAAAAAAAGGCACTAATGTTATTTTCTTATCAAAATGATAAATTAACTTAATTTATTAACTAATTTAACTAGAAATATTATTCTTCATAGTCTTTAACTGTAAATGGTTTTGAAGTGATTTTTTTAATTTCATATGAAACAATTTTATCAGCTTGTTCTTGGAAAAGAATTGCATCATAATCTTCACCAATCATTTTTGAAAGTCTTGAAGCAAGTTCAAGTCCATATTTATTTGCTACTTTGATATGGATTTTTTTGATGTCATTAAAATAGTCAAGGGCTTTGTAACAAATGCTCTTTTTTTCTTCTGGTGAAAAATTACAGCAGGTTGCAAGATACATTTCTTCAACCAATTTTGTCATGTCAGACACAGCTTTAATATATTCACTTTCTTTGTATCCGCTTTCCATAAACTTTAAAATTTTGTTATGACGATCTTCATAATCTTTAAAAATTTGTTTTGTATTTATCTTTTTCATTTTCGCCACCTTTCTTTAAGAAAAATTATATCATATACAAAATTTTTTAGTACAATATTTTGAAGTTGTTTTTTAATAAACAATTTGTCATTTTTTTTGCTTACATGTTTATATTTTAATTTAAAATGGCAATAATAAGTTTTGTTAAAATTAAACAAATAAGGAGAATGAAAATGGCAATACATGTAACACCAAAAGGAGAAGGGTGGCAAGTTAAAAATGCGTATGCTGAAAAGGCTCATAGAATTGAAGAAACACAACAAAAAGCAATTGAAGTTGCAAAAAGGGAAGCAAAAAACAAAGGAACAGACACAAAAATCCATGGAAGAGATGGACAAATTAGGGGCGGTAATAGTTATGGCAATGACCCTTATCCACCTAAAGACAGAAATCAATAATGGTACTGAAGCTCTTATAATCTAAGAGCTTTTTTTGTTTGTAAAAATCGTTTAGTTTTAAATAATTCACGCAAATTTAATTTTACAAAATAACAGTGGCAAAATGTTTTGGCTTGGTTTATAATTTAACCTCGGAGAAATGCTATGATATATCTTATTTTGATGGCTGTTATTGGATTTTCTGTCATTTGTTTGTTTTTAAACAAATTTGGAAAAGATATTCTATTTACTGTTGCTATAGGCTCAATTATTGCTTCCAATATTTATCATATTGGAAATTATCCAATTCAGGTTGGAAACTTCATTTTTGGGCTTGACTCAATTCTTTACACATTATTTTTGTTTTGCATAATTGTTATGCTTGTTTTCTATGATGAAAAAAGTGCAAAAACACTTATGTATTCTTCAGTTGCTTCAATTTGTTTCACTGCCATAATTCAGTTTTTGGCTTCATTAGCCACTGGTGGAGTTCAAGAAGGAGTTGTTTGGGGACTAGTTTCATTTTTTGTAAGTGCAATCGCAACGGTTATTCCAATATTAATCATAACAAAGCTATACAAAAATCTTGAAAACAAAAACTTAAATCTATTAGCAAATATATCAATAAATATAATTTTTGCGAGTGTTGTAAATTCATTTATGTACTATGGAACAATGGCACTCTTGTCAGGCGGAGTTTCTGATAATTTTGGTGAAATTTTGGTTGGCTCATATCTTGGAAAACTTATTAGTCTTGCTTTTTGCGTTTTTTCAATGGCAATACTTACAAATTCTAATAAAAATAGAAATTCAAATGGTAAAAATGAAATCATTTAATTGCTTATAAACATTATTGCTTTTTGTTTAGCAATTAATTTTGATTAAGCAGTAATTTTATTCTTGTGCTATTCAAAAATTGCATGATTGCCATGCAAAATTTATATATCTATTTTTGAAAAGTTGCGATATAATATTATTGTTAAAAAACAATGAAAAACTTTCAAATTTATATCTAGGAAAGAAAACAATTTTTATCATTTAAAAAAATTGCATTGTTTATTTAAATATGATACTTAAGATTAAGGAGAAAAAATGAAAAAGATTTTTGTGGCAGCTGGAATTATCAAATTTGGAGATGAACATCTTTGTATGCAAAGAAGCAGAGGAAAATATGATTATGTTTCTTTTAAGTATGAATTTCCAGGTGGAAAGCTTGAAGAAGGTGAAACAGGAAAAGAAGCTTTGAAAAGAGAACTCTTTGAAGAAATGGAAATGAATGTTGAAATTGGAGATCTCTTCATGGAAGTTGATCACACATATCCGGATTTTGAAATAAATATGAAAATTTATTCATGCAAAGCAAAAAGTAAGGATTTTGTTATGAATGTTCATGCTGGTTCTGTTTGGTTGAAACCAGAGCATATGAAAGAACTTGACTGGGCACTTGCTGATTTGCCTGCTGTTGAAAAACTGATTGAAGAAAACAAAAAAGCCGTTTAATTACGGCTTTTTTATGAAATTAAAATAATTACGATAAAATGATTTTTTTTGAATGGAATTTTGACAGTTTGCAAACCAATTAAACTTTATGAAATTATATTATAATTTTTCATTGAAAAAATTTTTTTAAATTAGATAAGCTTGTTTTTAAAGGCTTTAATAATAAAATCAATATAAAAATCAATTTAAAATTTTTTAATTTATTATATTTTTTTAATTTTTTTAAAATATGGTATAAACTCATTTTGCGAAAATTAAATTTTTCTTTTAGCCATAAGTTTTCTTATGTTGTTTCTTTTAATTGAAACTGGTATCACAATAAAAATCAATAAAGCAAGCATTCCACCAATAATATATAGAATAAGTTTTGGGTCAATAACAATTTTTTCCCATACAGCAACTGCATATATGTCGCCAGTTCTTGTGTATAGCATGTCTTCTGTTAAATATGTTCCACTTGATTGCCAACCAACAAAACGATAAAATATTCTTATAGGAATTGGCAGTTTTCCAATCGCTGAATCATAAGTAACTGTTTGGTCGTTAACCAAAATGCCACCATTGCTGTTGAAATGTATTTTATAATTATTTGCTGTCCAAATTGCATAAATTGTTATGTCGCTATCAACTCTGTAAACGGTGGTATCTTGGTAGTCATTTCCACTTCCATCGGCTAAAGTGTTCCATTTTGAGAATGTGTAGCCCGTTTTTGTTGGGTTTGGAAGCTCTCCAGTTAAATCATCAAACACAACAGTTTTTGAAGTGATATTAACAGGATTACCTGTGTTAACATCAAAGCTAATTGTGTATTCATTTGCTGTCCATTTTGCAAACAAAGTGATATTTTCATCAGATACGGTTGAAAACTCGTATTCTGTAACAAAATTGTTTTCTCTGAACCAACCATTAAATTCATAACCAGCTCTAATTGGTTGTGTAGGCTCAGAAATTACTGTGTCAAAATTTTCAGTTATTGGTGAAATTAAACTGCCACCATTTGAATTGAAATTTATTGTGTATTGATTAATTTCAAAAATGGCATTTATTGTTATTCCAGCAGAATAATTGTAAACAGTTTCACTCGTTACGAAATCTTGCCCATATTTCCAACCCATAAATGAATATCCTCTTTTTAAAGCAGGAAGATTATTTATGTAATCAAATTCTTTGCCAACTTGAAGTGTAACGACATTTTGAACTGATTCAATATCAAATGTTACATCAACAAGCCACCTTGCATACAATGTGAATCCATAATCAGGCATTGTGGTGAATTCATATGGCTCTGTAAGTTCTTCATCAGAATTCCATTCAGCAAAATGACAGCCAGCTCTTGTTGGCTCTGTTGGTGGAGCAATTTCATCACCATAGTCTTGAGAAACTGATGGAATAATTGTTCCGCCATTACTTTCATATGCAATTATGGACTCACGAGTTGTAATTTTTGAAGCATAATCTATCCAACGAGTAGCAATTTTGTAATCATCAACAGTCAATGCAGACACATAAATTAGTAGAGTGCTGTGGGTTGAATCAAAAACAATATATCCCAAGTTTGGTGGATTTGTTCTTTTTACAAAAACTTCTTTTAAAGCAGAACAGTAATAAAAACAATAATTACTTATAGTAGTTACATTTTTTGGAATAAGAATTCGTTCTAGACTAGTGTCACGATAAAATGTATATTCGCCTAAGTATTGTAAAGACAAAGGTAAGGCAACATTTTTTAACAATGTGCAATATGAAAAACAATATCTATATATATGTGTGACGCCTTCAGGAACAACAATGCTTAGAAGCTTTGAACAGCCATTAAATGTGTATTCATTTAAATATTTAATTTTATTTGGTAAAGTAATTTCTATAAGATTTGAACAATTAGCAAAAGCATAGCTACCTATACTAGTTGCATTTTCTGGTAAAACGATACTAGGTAATGAAGTGCAACCACTAAAGCAATATGAACCAATTGATAAAACGCTTGATGAAATTGTAACTGAAGTAAGGCTTGTACAATCGGAAAATAAATATGGTGTTAAGGAAATGACACCTGTTCCAATAATTGCCGTTGTTAAACTTGAACAATATCGAAAAGCATATTGACCAATAGTTGTTATTTCATTAAAAATTGATATTGTAGTAATTTTACATCTATAGAACGCGAATTCTTGAATTATTGTTACACTTTCAAAAATATCAACACTTGTTTTTCCTTCAGGGCAAAGAAGCAATGTTTGTCCATTTTTAGAATGAACAACACCATTAATTGATTTATATGTGGCATTTTCATCATCAATATTAATTTCAGTCAAATTTGAGCAATACCTAAAGGCTGATAGATTTAAACTATTAACATTTTTGGGGATTGATAAGGTTGTTAAACCTGTACATGTGCTGAAACTTAATGAACCAATGGTTGTTAAACTTGTTGGAAGTGCGATTGCTTCAAGTGAAGTGCAACTTTCAAAAGCATATTCACTAATTGAAGTTAATTGTTCTGTTAAAGTTATGTTAGTAAGGCTTGAGCAGAATGAAAAGCCTGAATTGGGAATGTTTTGAATGCCAATGCCAAGCACAACTGTGAGCAAAGAAGTGCAATAGGTAAAAGCGAAGCTTCCAAGTGTTAGTACACTATCTGGAATTATTATACTTGACAAACTTGTACAACGATTGAATACATTATCATCAATATCGATTATTGTGCTGGGAACAATAAAATTATTTAGCTTAAAACAGCCATAAAACAAACTATTTGGCAAAACTGAAATTCCAGAGCCAATTGTTGCAGTTTCCAAGATTACACAATCTTGAAAACAATTTTCTCCAAGAGTGATAACATTGTCGGGAATTGTAATTGATGGCAACAATTTCGCTTGGAAAAATGAAAAATTTAATAGTTCTGTTACAGTTGATGGAATATTAACAGAAGTTTTTCCTTCAGGAAAGCGGACAAGGGTTAATTCATCAAAAGAGTACAAAACACCATCAATAGATTTATAATGTGTGTTGCTTTCATCAACATTTATTGTTGTTAAATTTGCCATATAGCTAAATGCATGAGTGGAGATTGTTTCAACACTAGCAGGAATTGAAATTGAAGTAATCACTGTTCTATAAAAAGTGTAATTATTTATGCCTGTTAAACTTGTTGAAAGTGTTACACTTGCTAATTTTGAACATTCATAGAATGCATTTTCACCAAGAGTTGTTAGGCTGTTTGGCAAAATTATTGAAGTTAATTGTGTGCACCTACTAAACGCATTTTCTTCAATTGTTTGAACTCCAGAACCAATTGTTGCCGAAGTCATACTGTTGCAATAAAAAAATGCTCTTGATTTAATTGTTGTTACACTGTCTGGAATGATTATGCTTTGAAGATTATGGCAGTAGCTAAAAGTACTTGCTTCAATTGTTGCAAGATTTGAACTTAGTGTTACATTTCTTAAGTAAGGGCAATCATAAAAAGCAGATGCTCCAAGAGATAAGACAGTGTTTGGAATGATAAATGAACTGAAGTCAGTGTTGTGAAAACAATTTTCTCCAATACTGGTTATGTTGCTAGGAATAGTAATTGTTGAAATATTTGAATACTCAAAACAATTATTTGGTAAACTAGTGAGCCCTGCTCCTAAGGTTATATTTATTAATCCATCGCATGAGTAAAAGCAATTTGCTCCGATGGTTAAAACATTATCGGGAATTATTACATTATTAAGCCTATCGCAACCTTCAAATGCTTTTGAACCAATTGATTGAATGAAACTTGAAATTGTGAAACTAGTAAGACTGTCGCAATTAGAAAAAGTTGAATCACTAATTGCAGTAACTGAATTAGGAAAGTTTATATTGGATAGATATGAGCAATTTGAAAAAGCACTTGTGCCAATTGTTAATATGCTTGAAGGAATTGAAATGCTTGTTATTGTTGAATTTGAAAAACCATTGTTTGCAATTGCTCTAACAGGCTTGTTTAAATTTGTGCTTGGAATAACAATGCTGGTTGAAGTTGCTGTTCCTTTTGAAACTGAATAAGCAGTGTTTCCATCAATCAAAGTGAATGATAAACCGGGTGTGCCATAGGCATAAACTTTGTCTATTGTTATTGTGTTTAAGTAAAAAAATAATGAGCCTAACAAAAAACATAACTGCAAAAAAGCAATTAAACATATTTTTGAAAAATGTTTGTGATTATTCTTTATATTTTGACTCCCTAAGAATATTCTAGTTTTAAACTAGAAGTGAATTCCCTATTAATATTATATATTAATAAAACAAAAAAAACAAATTATTTACATAATTTGCTCTTTTTAGTGCTTAATTTTTTATATATTTAAACAAAGTTACTATGTAAATCAAAAAACTTTAGTTTTATGAAAAAATCATTAATTTGAATTTTTTTTCTTTTGTCGATTAACTCATTTTTAAAAGTGTTTATTCAAAAATTAGCACGAGCTAATTCATTTGGTTTAAATTGAATTAAATGTTTGTTTTATTGGTTTTCTATTCTTTTTTTATAGCACCAATAACACATGCTTTCGTAACTTTCATCTCCGCCAATAAAAATTGTTTCTCCTTCTGTTACAACCTTTCCATTGACGAGTCTTGCATTAACTTCAGCTTTTCTTCCACAACTACACACTTGTTTAATTTCCATCAAACTATCAGCAATTTCCATAAGTCGTTTGCTACCTTCAAAAAATTCAGTTCTGAAGTCAGTTTTAAGTCCATAACAAAGGACTGGTATTCTTCCACTAATTTCTTTAAGTTCATCAATTTGTTTTTTTGTGCAGAACTGTGCTTCATCAATTATGACACAATCAATTCTTTTCTGTTTTTCTGTTTTTTCTATTATATCTAAGAAGCTATCTAATTTAGAAAATGTTGAGCATTTGGCTTTCAGTCCAATACGGGTTTTCACATATGATTCGCCATCTTCATTATCTCTTGTGTCGGTGGCAGGCTTCATTAAAAGAACTCTCAGACCTTTCTGTTCATAATTAAATTTGCACATAAGAGCTTGGGCACTTTTGCTTGATCCCATTGTGCCGTATTTAAAATATAGTTTACTCATAATAAAAATTTCTCCTTTGAATTTAGTTGTTCCAAACAATTTCACTTTCTTTTGGTGCACTAACTGCCAAAAGAGAACTTCTTTCAAATATATCATTCTTAATTTTTTGCAAAAGTTGGTTTTGGAAAAAGCTGAACACATTTTCGCCAGCAACAATTACATGATCAATTAGTGGAATTCCGAGCATTGACAAAAACTCCATGACTTTTTTTGTGCTTTGCAAATCAGCATTAGATGGTGAAGCCACCATGCTTGGGTGAGAATGTGCAAGAAAAACACTGCAAGCATTGCTTCGAACAATTGCTTCATTTATATCCTTTAAATCAAATTTGACAGTGTTTGTTGTCCCTTTTTGAATGCATTCAATGTTTACCAATTGTTGCTTAGAATCCAAGCAAAAAAGAAACAATTCTTCTTTTGCTTTGGTTGTTAAAAAATCTTTGCAAAAGTTATTCAAAGTTTCATTGCTTGTTATTCTTGTCTTTTTTGTTAATCTACTCTTTTGATAACATTTATGAATTGCATTAAGAGAGCTAAGTATGTTTGCAGTTCTGATTCCAACATTCTTTGTTTTTGCAACAACATTTGGATTAGCATCTAAAACATTTGCGATTGTTCCAAAACTATCAAGCAAGGCATGAGCAATTGGATTTGTATCTTTTCTTGGCAAAGCCAAACTTAACATGTATTCAAGTTGCTGAACTTCACTCAAATTTTCAAGTCCGCTACTAACAATACTTTCAAGAAGTCTTGCCCTGTGACCTTCATGAATTTTGCTTTGTGATTTTCGTTTTTCTTCTGCCATAAAATTCCTCCAACATGCCCATCATAAATCAACAAAATATTTTTCTTGCAACTTATAAATTAAATATTATCTATTTGTCATTTTTTTGTCAAGGGAGCGTTGCTCCTTTTATGTTTTCACCAAAAAGTTTAAATATTTTTTTGTGAAAATTAAATTGGATTTGATTTTTTGATTTTTCTATTCAGTTCTAAGGGCAACAACAGGATCTTTTTTGCTTGCAATTCTCGAAGGAATAAGACCAGAAATCAGGGTTAACAAAACACTTAAAACAATAAGCAATCCGCTTGTTGACAAAGCAGGTTGAACAATGTTTCCAAAAGTTGATGGAACAAGATTGTTAAGAATTTTGTTTGCGGGTAAGCTCAAGGCAAACACAAGAATGTCGCCAATCAAACCTGCAAAAAATCCTAGTATCATTGTTTCAGCATTAAAAACTCTTGAAACATCATTTTTTGTTGCACCAAGTGATCTTAAAACACCAATTTCTTTTGTTCTTTCAATAACGGAGATGTATGTAACAATTCCAATCATAATTGAAGAAACAACAAGTGATATTGAAGCAAAAATTGAAAGGGCAATCGATATTATGCTTGTGAAAGAACGGATTGTGCTAGAAAGCGATTTTGAAAGATCTTGTACTGTAATTTTGTTTTCTTCAGTTTCATGAAGATTGTAATCTTCAATGTATGAAAGGATTTCATCTTTTTCTTCATAGCCTTTTGGATACATAACAACCTTTGACGGAGTGGTATATGCCCCAAGTTTTCTTAGCAAATCTGACTTTGTGTTTAAAAGAGAAAATGGTTGTGAACCAGCAAGCACGGGTGTTTCACTGCCAAGCTGTTCAAGAACAATTAAACTTTCTGTTGATTCAGTTAAAAATTGATTTGATAGCTCTGGAAAATAGTATAGTCCTGAACTCATAAGCTCTGTGTCAGTTCCTTCTTTTATTCTTGCAATTCCAGAAATTGTAAGAGCGGTGGAAGCAGAAGAAAACAAATTTTCGTAATCAGTTCTTGGATAATATAACCCTTCAACCTTTGAATATAGCAAATTGTTTGAAATCATTTTTATATCTGTGTCAATTATGCTTTCAAAACCAATGCTTTCATTTTCTCCAAGTCCAAGAGCAGTTATGAGAGTGTTGCTTAATGAATTCACTTTTGAAATAATGAGCAAAAGTTGGCTTGAACTAGTTGGAAAATTTCCAGTCAAAATGTCATATCTATCATTAATTTGATTTTCTGTTAAATTGAGTTGCTTAACCTTTGTGAAATGTTTGTAACCAATGCTCGTTGAAGCAACAAAATTCATAGTTTGTCCACATTCAAATTGCATGCTTTCATAAAGGCTTGAATCAAGGTTTCTTAAATATTCCCAAAATTCATCAGTTAAATTGTTTGTTTTAACATAGCTACTTTGAACTGTTTTTTCAGGAATAATTTGAGTTGAATCTGGAAAATCTTCAACATTTGTGTCATCAGTGAGCGGACTTGAACTAAGATCAAAATTGAAAACGCTTTTTGAAATTTCTATTGGAATTTCAGTTAAAATGTTTTTTTCAAATTTGTTTATTTGTGCGTTAAGTCCATTAGACAATGCCATAACAAGCCCAATGCCAATAATTCCAATTGATGAAGCAAAACT
>JBAXZR010000006.1:0-62787 GCA_041670165.1 Clostridia bacterium | reverse complement strand
CAGCCGTTGCAACCGTCGTTACGGTTATAGTTCCCTAAGATTATTTGGTATGGTATAATTTCGGCTATGCGTTGGTCTTTTTGCCCGCAGTTATAGTTCCCTAAGATTATTTGGTATGGTATAATTAATTTTTAGTAAATTTTGTAAACGAAACTAGTTATAGTTCCCTAAGATTATTTGGTATGGTATAATAAAACACAAAAAAAATGTTATAACAAATTAGTTATAGTTCCCTAAGATTATTTGGTATGGTATAATTTAATAGAATTAAACAACTTGTAATAAATCGTTATAGTTCCCTAAGATTATTTGGTATGGTATAATATTGATCTAATGAAATATTGAGCATTATCAGTTATAGTTCCCTAAGATTATTTGGTATGGTATAATTAAGAACAGTTTTTTATTTTCTTTACTATCGTTATAGTTCCCTAAGATTATTTGGTATGGTATAATAAATCTAGAAAGGCAATTAGAAGCTGTCCTGTTATAGTTCCCTAAGATTATTTGGTATGGTATAATACATGATTTGTTTCGCACTGTTGTTTTAATGTTATAGTTCCCTAAGATTATTTGGTATGGTATAATAATTGCTTGTTTAATATATTTAACTATTATGTTATAGTTCCCTAAGATTATTTGGTATGGTATAATAGGTCGAAGTGTTAGCGTGAAGCAACTGAGGTTATAGTTCCCTAAGATTATTTGGTATGGTATAATTTAAGCTTCTGATATGCTTTCATGTAATCAGTTATAGTTCCCTAAGATTATTTGGTATGGTATAATACTATGCATTTAATTTTGATGGAACACAAGGTTATAGTTCCCTAAGATTATTTGGTATGGTATAATACTTAACAATAGAAGATGGTATCACGAATAGTTATAGTTCCCTAAGATTATTTGGTATGGTATAATTTTTCAAGTGCAAACAATTTTAACTGTGTCGTTATAGTTCCCTAAGATTATTTGGTATGGTATAATACAAGCGAGAAAATTAATTGGAGGCACAAGGTTATAGTTCCCTAAGATTATTTGGTATGGTATAATCAGGAAAAGGTTTTAATACTTCATCAAAACGTTATAGTTCCCTAAGATTATTTGGTATGGTATAATATAAGCTTTTTAACATGATGATGTCTTAAAGTTATAGTTCCCTAAGATTATTTGGTATGGTATAATTAATCATGTTTTAATCTCCTTTGTCTATCAGTTATAGTTCCCTAAGATTATTTGGTATGGTATAATTCAATTGTTCAATTTGATTTAACTGTTCGAGTTATAGTTCCCTAAGATTATTTGGTATGGTATAATTCAAGTTTGGTTGTTTTTTTTGTAAATTTAGTTATAGTTCCCTAAGATTATTTGGTATGGTATAATAAATGAAATAGAATGCACCAACACCAACGGGTTATAGTTCCCTAAGATTATTTGGTATGGTATAATCCAATTCTATTTAACTCCAACAATAATTGTTATAGTTCCCTAAGATTATTTGGTATGGTATAATTTCCCATCAACAATTATGTCAGTTAATAAGGTTATAGTTCCCTAAGATTATTTGGTATGGTATAATGCCATGCGTGTAGTGGTGTGTCCTAGCCATGTTATAGTTCCCTAAGATTATTTGGTATGGTATAATGTATCAAATTTTATGCCCTTCGCAGGCTGAGTTATAGTTCCCTAAGATTATTTGGTATGGTATAATTTTGTGTGTAAAGGTATAACCTTTTCCACAGTTATAGTTCCCTAAGATTATTTGGTATGGTATAATAAAGGTCTAGTGGAGGTGTGCGTTAGTGACGTTATAGTTCCCTAAGATTATTTGGTATGGTATAATAAAAACCCATTTAAAGATTTTAAAAGTTGTGTTATAGTTCCCTAAGATTATTTGGTATGGTATAATGAAGTTAAAGTTAATGGAACTGCGTTAGCCGTTATAGTTCCCTAAGATTATTTGGTATGGTATAATTATTTCAGCTTGATTATTATTATAAGTCTTGTTATAGTTCCCTAAGATTATTTGGTATGGTATAATTCATTAATTTCAAGTTCTTTCATGGTTTTTGTTATAGTTCCCTAAGATTATTTGGTATGGTATAATTTTTTCAACACCGTTAATTGTGTTTGTGTAGTTATAGTTCCCTAAGATTATTTGGTATGGTATAATTGAGTTCTGTACTTCAATTAATATTAACGAGTTATAGTTCCCTAAGATTATTTGGTATGGTATAATACAGGAAAAAAAGACATTGATAAAAGTGAAGTTATAGTTCCCTAAGATTATTTGGTATGGTATAATCCAATATCAGCTATTTTAGGCATAGCTAAAGTTATAGTTCCCTAAGATTATTTGGTATGGTATAATTAACTAAAACTATATAATTGATTAACATTAGTTATAGTTCCCTAAGATTATTTGGTATGGTATAATTTCGTCTTGGTCTTTATGTATACCTGTTCCGTTATAGTTCCCTAAGATTATTTGGTATGGTATAATAAAAATACCAAAAACAACATACGCAGGTTAGTTATAGTTCCCTAAGATTATTTGGTATGGTATAATTTTGTCTTTGTTTTTGTAATTAAGATTTGTGTTATAGTTCCCTAAGATTATTTGGTATGGTATAATAGGGACATAACAAAAACAGCTTACACACCCCATAAATAAAGGGTTTTTAAGCTGTTTTTTTGTTTATTTTTTTAAAAAATCAATTTTAAGCTAGTAATTCTAATATTTTTTTGTTTTTTTTAGAAAAATGATATTTGATTTTCTGATACTTTTTTATCCCTTTTCCGTGGCTCTCCTACTAAAATTTTTATATTAGAAAATTGTTTTTCTGTAACAGCCATACTTCTTACACTACCTTTATTCGGAATGTTCATTGACAATCTATTTTCATGAACTCCAACATTTTCTATTGTTGAACACAACCTTGTATACAAAGAAAATTGAACCATATAATATCCATCATTAATTAAAAATCTTCTGAAAGAATTTGCAATCTTTCGATCTTCAGCTGTTTTTGTTGGCAAATCAAAAAATACCATTAATCTCATAATCTTCTCACTCATACTCATGAATCTCTAAACCAACAAATTTTGGAAGAATAATACAAGAATTATTATTTGTTAAACAAGAAACAAAACTTTCAACAACAATTTCTATCGCATAACTTATTGGTTGCAATTTGTCATTAATTAAGACATTTGTGTTTAAAATGTTTAAAAGTTGCATTTTAGTTGATGGAGAAATTGATTCTTCATTTGTAATTTTTGAAATAAATAAAACAAGATTGTCAACAACTGGTCTAAATGGTTCAATTAAATCATCAGCCAAATTAAATTGATTTAGTTCGCTTTTGTGATGAATGCCAAGAAAACCTAATAATCCATGAACTGTTATACTTCTTGCAATTGCTCCCCTAACTATTGAATAACAATAATTTAAAGCACCATTTACAAAATTTTCTTGTTCTCTTGTGAAAGTAAAACCAAACACTTCTCTAAAATATAAACTTGCAGCATGCGCCTCAGCATTTTGAGAATCACCTGATTTCACATTTCTAGATATTTCTAAAATTTTTTCGCCTAAAGTTGAACCAGCATATATTGCTACCTTTGCTTGATTTTCAATTTTAGATATAATAATGTTCTTCCAAATATTTTTATTTATTGGCTCTTTGGCTTGCGATTGAATTTTGTAAACTGATAAAGGTTTATAGAAGTTATTGAAAGGTAAAAGGACTGCACTTGGCAAATGTTTTTCATCACAGACATAAAAAAGTGCTTTATTTTGAATTAAAAAATTCAAAGTGTAGCTAGTTATTGTTGAGTTTAAGCTTTCTATCATGATTGAATTTATATCTTCAATTGGATAACTTTGTTCATTGTTTTTATTGGAAAGAACAAGTTGGTTGTTTTTAACCGACAAATAGGCATCATTATGAACATATATGTTTATAAATGCCATTTTATTCTCCTATTTTTTCATAATCAGTTACAAAAGAATTTTTTAAAGAAATTTCTTGTCTTGGTTCAAATTCTGCTTTTGAAACATTTCCTAAAATATCAACTTGGTATTTTTCAAAAATGTCTAGCGATTGAACGCCAATTCTTAAAGACCATTCTCTATCATGTGTAAAAATTGCTATTGATGCAGTAGATGAATCGCATGAAGAATAGTAAAAATAACTATTATTAACGAATCCATTGATTTTTTGTTTTAAAGCTTTTTCTTTGCCGTCTTCACCAATTACAACATTTGTTATTTCTTTTGTTGCTGGCATTTCTTTTTTATTTTTAATAAAAATTAAATCATTAGGAAAAAGTGAAAATTTGAAATGATATGTTTCGTCCATTTCTTTCCATTCTGAGAATGGCTTGCCTTGCGTAATAGCTCTGTTTGGAAGAATTCCGCTATAAACATCGCTAACATAAATTGGAACAAGATAATTTTTTCCATTTTTTTCAAAAACATCAGTTCTGACAATGTTAGATTTTTCTGCAATTCCTTTTCCTTCACCTGTTTTAATTTCAACAAAATCATTTATTGCTTTTTGAAGTTTCACAGTTTTTACAACAGGACTGTTTCCACCCTTCGGATTTGGCTTGAATAATGGCTCTTTGAAAGCAAGCTTGCCATCTCCCTTAAACAGTTTGAGTCTTGCAACTAGTTTCTCATATAAAAGTTTGTCGCTTTCAATAAATTTTTGAGGATAATCCTTTATATCGCCATTTTCATCTAATTTCAAATTTTGTATAGGAGTTTTTGTTAATACAATAGTTAAACCTTTATTAGTTTTTTGATTTAGAGCAACACTTCGTATTGTTGAATCATGAATTGGACCTTTAATTTTTCTTGTAGGCATGCGAGAAACAAAAATTGGTTTAATTTTTGAAATTTCTTCATTGTCATATCCTGCCCACTGTAAATCTTTTGCATATAACTGAGGATTTGAAGAAAGAATTGCTTTTATTTCTGAAACAAAACCTGTATATGGTTCTGGGATTAATGGAATAATTTCACCAGTCTGCAAATCAACAAGCATTCCGTCATGTTTTTCAATCTTTTTATTGCTTCTAAATTGCAAATATTTGGTAACTTTTTGTAAAACATTGTTTGTTGCTGTTGCAATAACAATGGCATCTTGTGCATGATGTTTATCATTTTCTACTCTATCTTTACTTAGTCCCCAAATTTTTCTTAAAAAGCTTGTAATTGAGCCATTTACGGCACGAACTGGCACTTTACTGAATTTGCTATCAGCAAATTTTAGATTATTTTTTAACATATTTTGAACAAAAGATGTTGCAAATTTTGTATCATTCAATGCTCTGCTGTTTAGCTCTTCCGCCTCTTCATCTGAAACACCCATTTTGAGTAAGTTTCTTGCCTTTTTACTTTTTCCAAATTGTGATTCAACAAACATTTCAAATTTTTCCCATCTCTCTTGGTCCTGACCAAAATATTCAAAAGGAGTTCTTTGCCCCTTGTTTTGGTTTTCATCAGCGCAAACAAGAACCTTGTTTGACATTGAGTCATCATAACATTTGCTGTATGGAATTATATGGTCAATTTGTGTGTTGTTGTTTGAAAGAATTGACGCCATGTTGCCAAAAACTTCAAGCAAAGATTTTTGAGAATAAGCACATTTTCCACCTTGACTATAGTATAGTTTTAATTTTTGAATATCTTGTCCTTTAGGATTGGTCAATCCAAAAGATTTAAGCTGTGTGTATATTTTTTCATTGCTTATCATATTTTCGTTTTGTGATTGAGTAATCTTTCTTCTTTCATCAAAAGTTTTGCTAACTTCACGAGCAAGCTCAACAAAAATTGAATCAGGAGTACCATATTTATTAACAAGAGCATTAACAACTTTGATTGTTTGGCTAACTGCTCTTTTTGCCACTGGGCTTGTGATTGAATCTATATCTTCAAAAATTTCTTTTGCTGATATTTTGTCTTGTAAATTTTGTTCTTGTTCATTAAATTTGTAACCAGCACTTGTTGCAGCCTTATCATATTTTTGTCCTTCTTTAAGAAAAGGAATCATTTTTTTCATTGCTTTTGTTGAAAGATTGCACACTTTCGAAAAATCAACTTCTAAAAGTTCAGAAAAACATTTTGGATACAATGCAATTTTTTCTTCTTCACTGAGTTCCTTTTCATCAATCAATTTAAATTTTTCTGCTTCATCACGAAGAAATTGCCATTTTTCAAAACTTGAATTTGTTAAAACAAAATTCATTCTATTAGCATCGCTTTTTGCAATTGTAACCATTTGAGCACAGTCATCTATGCAACTAATTTTCTCATCATTATTTAATTCATTAAACTTAGAATTTAAAGAAAGTGATTTTTCTACTAACGCACTTTTTTCTTTAGAAACAAAAACTTTATCTTCTGGGTCTTTTTCTTTTGTTTCTTTCTGTTCAACATTGTTTTTAATATTACTTTTTCTTTTTGAATCGTAGGAAACAAGATTAAATCTTTGATAATCCTTTAAATCTATAAGCTTTCTAACTTGTTTAAATGTTAGCTTGCTAGTTGAAAGAAATTTTTCATATATTTTGTCTTTTTCTTCTTTGGTTAAAAAGCGATCACCATCAATTAGTGATGTAATTTTGCAGTTATTAAAGTTTTGCAAGCACTGAAAAATTTCAAAAGTTCGTGAACCTTTGCTTGCCCTTTTTTCTCCTTCTTCAAAAGTGCATTTACCAACGGCAAAGGAGGCTTTATATTTGCTACCTTCCCCCGGACCTTCATCAAAAGATCTTTGCCTAGAAAACAATTCAATAATTTTTTGTTCTAATTCTTTACTTGCCCAAGATGAACCGAGCTTTCTTTGTGCGGAAAAAATTTCATTAATTTCATTCTCTAATTCTCTTCTAGAAAAAGATTTTTCATAATTTCCTGAAGAATTTCTAACCATATAAATATCAATATTTTCTTTTTTTGTGTTGGATACAGTGTTGTGAAAATTTTTGTTGAGATATATCATTTCACCAACTGTTCTATAATTATTCTCTTTAATCAATTTTTCATTTTGCGAAATGGCTTTCAGCAAGCTTCCAGCATCTTTTTCTTTAAGTTCTGATTTTCGTGTACTTTTAAAACCACGATGTTTAAAAATATTTACAAGAATTCTAGAGAAATCTTGTTTTGAAACTTTTTTATCGAGTGCTGTGTATCTAAGCATGAAAATATCTGTTCCATCACCTAAAAATGTGTTGAAATCAATTTCACCGTTAAACAATTCTTTTTTTAAAATTGCTTTTAAAGTTTTAAGTCTTAAATTTCTTCTTCTAAGAGTTCGCCTTGAATGTCTTGCATTTCTTCTGTCAACGGCAAGAGAAGTTCCATCTTTTGGATTTTCAGCAGGAACAAAAGTTCTGCAACCACAACCAACAATTCTCATTGGGTCGCCACTTACATCATGAGAAATTACACTCCAACCGACTGATCCAATTCCAATATCTAAACCAATTCTATAATTCATAAAAACTCCTTATTATGAATTACATTTTATACCATGATGTAGTAAAAACCAAACAAAATTCAACATTTTTATACAATAAATTACATTTAATAAAAAGATGAACCCTATATGCATAAGCACATAGGGTTCAGAGCTTTACGGCGCAGTTTTCCTAAGGAAAAGAGGCCTTATTACAGTAACCTAAGACTATTTGGTATGGTATAAGTTACTTTTATATGGTATACAATCTTAAAATGTTTGTCAACTGAAATTTGATATTTTGTATAAATAATTTTTTGAAAGCAAATTAATCAAATATATAATATTACATATTTAAGCAAATTTGTTCAACAAATTTTCTATCATGTAGTTTTTTTGTTGTCTTAAATAAATATTTTAATCTAAATTTCAACCAACATTTGAAAACCAACATATAATTAATTATTTCGTCTTTGAAACTAACATTTTATATAAATGGGATATCGAATTTGATTGTTATGTTTAGATATTTTATGTTGTTTACGGGTGAAACTTTGATGTTTTTAGAATATATTACTCCATAAAAAACAAAGTTTTTACCAAATTTGTTTAATAGTTCAAAAGACAAAGATTGTGATAATGTTCCAATTTGTTTGTAAGAAGAAAAAACTTTTGTAAGTTCTTCATTTTCTTGACTTGGTGAATGTGCAATCATTACTTCATCAAATTCTTTGAAATTTTTTAGTTCCATTTCATTTATTAGCTGATTTACACTGCACAATGAATCAGTTTTTGTTTGCCAATCATCATAGGTTTTATTAGAAAAATAGGCATCATTGTGCCTACTTTTTAATCTTTTCGAAAGCAAATTTTTTTCGTCCAAATTTTACTCCACAGAAACAAGATAATAATATACAGGTTGTCCACCTGAAAGAACATTTATATCAAATGCTGGATATTTTTTGGCAAGAAGTTCTTTGTTTTCACTAGCTTGTTCAGTAGTTATATCTTCTCCATAGAAAAGAGTTATTGAAACAGTTGACTCTGTAACCATTTTTGCAACAAGATCTTCAAGAGTTTTTGAAACATTTGAGCCTTTTGCTAAGATAGATTTTTCATCAAGCCCAATTATGTCGCCAACGGCAAGGTCAAAACCATCAACATGAGTTGCTCTAACCGCATAAGTTATTGAACCAGATTGAACATTTTTGATTGCATCTTGCATGAGTGCGTAGTTTTCATCAGCTGACTCATCAATATTGAAGCAAAGAGCAGCTGCAATTCCTTCTGGAACACTCTTTGTTGGAACAACATAAATGTTTTTGCTTGTAAGAGCTTTTGCTTGTTCAGCAGCAAGAATTATATTTTTGTTGTTTGGGAAAATTATAACATTCTGAGATGGAGTTTTTTCAACAGCTGAAACAATGTCTTCAGCACTTGGATTCATTGTTTGACCGCCAGTGATAAGCTCGTCAACCATGAGTTCCTTAAACACATTTGCAATTCCGTCCCCTGGGGCAACAGCAACCATTCCTAATGGCTTTTGAGGAATTTGTTTTTTTGCTTTATTTTTCATTTCACGGTTTTGTTCAAGCATGTTTTCAATTTTGACATTTGTGATTTCACCGAGAGCTAGAGCAAAAGCAATAATTTTGTTTGGTTCATTTGAGTGGCAATGCACTTTAACAAGGTTTAAATCTCCAATGCAAATTACACAATCACCGATTGTTAAGAGTTTATCTCTCATTTTGTCAATGTCTGCCATGGTTGTTTTTTTGTACATATTAACAACCATAAGTTCAGTGCAATATCCAAATTGAATGTCAGTGTTGTATATGTCTGCAACAATGCCATCAACAGTTTGATTTGGAAGTGGTTCATCAAAAGTGAAAACAACATTTTCATCGTTAACGATGGCTTGGTAGAAACCTGTGAACAAAATTATTAGTCCTCTACCACCCGCATCAACAACTCCAGCCTTTTTAAGAACATCTAAAAGTTCTGGTGTCATTTGCAAAATTTCTTCACCTTTTATGAGAAGTTGTTTGAAAAAGACATCAAAATCTGTTTCTTTTTTTGCAATTGTGTTTGCTGCTTCAGCCATTACACGAATAACCGTAAGAATTGTTCCTTCTTTTGGTTTTGTAACAGCCTTATAGGCAACATTTGAACCCTCTTGAATGGCTTTTGCAAAAATCTTTGTTGAAATTTGCTCTTGCTCACTAAGAACAGAAGATAAACCTTTGATAATTTGTGAGAGAATAACTCCAGAGTTTCCCCTAGCTCCACGCAAAGCTCCTTTTGAAAAAGCTGAGCAAAGTGCTTCACAAGTTGTTTCATTGCAAGCAATGACTTCTCTGGTTGCACTTTTCATGGTAAGGCTCATATTTGTACCTGTGTCGCCATCTGGAACTGGAAAGACATTTAACGCATCAACGAGCCCTTTGTTTTGTTCCAAAAGATTTGCTCCGGCAATAATCATCTTACGAAGAGTTGTGCCGTTAATTGTTTTTTGCATAATTTCTCCTACACTCTAACGCCAACTACATGGACACTCACAGAATCAACAATCATTCCTGTGAATTTTTCAACGCTGTATTTGACTGATTTTTTTAAGCTATCGGCAACTGCACTTATTGAAACACCATATTTCATAATAACAAACAAATCTATAGATATTCTGTTATCTATGTTAGAAACTTTAACCAACTTTGAAAAAGATGGTTTTTTAAAAAGATACAGTAAATTTGCCTTAAAACGGTTGGCAACAAGATCGACGATTCCATAGCAATCAAGAGCTGTTAAACCAGCAATTACTGCGATGGATTCATCAGATATCAATATGTTTCCATAAAAGTTGTTTGTTTCAACCGTCATTTTGATTCCTTTTGTTGTAAATGTAACGAATTTATTTTACAACATGAAAATAAAAAATGCAACACAAAAAGCCAAATAGAAAACAAAGCATCTTAAAATATAAAAAAATGGAAGCATTTTGTTGTTTCCATTTAATATATGAATCAAAAGGCATTTTTTATAAGAGTAATTTCATCACCAATAATTTCAACAACATCAAATCTACAACTAGCATCAAGAGAATGAATTGATTTTAAATAGCAAAGAGCAACATTTCTTATTTTATGTTGCTTTTGTGGTGTAACCGCTTCACGAGGCAAACCAAATTTGTTTGAACCTCTGTCTTTTACCTCAACAAAAACAATTGTGTCGCCATCTTTTGCAATAATGTCAATCTCTCCGAGATTAAGTGAATAATTTGTTTTTAAGATTTTCATTTTATTTTTCACAAGATAGTCTAAGGCTTTTGCTTCACCAATTTTGCCTGTTACAACATTTTTTTTCATTGCTATCCCCTTGGAACTTCAAGAGTAATTTTGCCAAGTCTACCCTTTCTGAAATCATCAAGAATCATTCCGCAAGTTCTGTCATAATCCTTTTCGCCACCTTTAATCACAAGGTTCTTTTTGGTTGCAATAGCGTCAAGTGTTTCAATGGAAGTTGATTTTTTTTCAATGCCATAACGATTTGTCAAAATGTTTTCATTGATTTTTTGCAAATCTTCAAGTAGGCATAGAGCAAGCTCATTTTTGTCATAGATATCATCTTTGATGCTGTTGATATAAGCAAGATTTCTTGCAATTCTTTGATCATCAAAAGATGGCCAAAGTGTTCCGGGAGTATCCAAAACTTCAAGACCACTTGCAATTTTTACCCATTGTTTTCCTTTTGTTACCCCTGGTTTATTGCCAGTGATTGCTCTTTTTTTTCCGCATAAATTGTTTACGAGAGTACTTTTTCCACTGTTTGGAACACCAATAACCATGGCCCTAAGATTGACAGTGATTCCTTTTTCAGAAAATTTATCAACTTTTTTTGTTTTTAGTGAAAGAATTGCTTTTTCGATTGTTTTTGCTGCACCAGTTTTTGTGCTGTTCATAATGATTGCAATTGAGTTTTTCTTTGTAAAAAATTTTTGCCAAAGTCTAACCTTTTCTTCATCAGCAATATCAGCTTTGTTAATCACATACACAATTGGTTTTTCTCCAAGGAAATCACAAAATGATGGATTTACGCAAGAAAAAGGTGCTCTTGCATCAAGGACATAAATTATTGCATCAACAATTTTTGCTTCTTCTTCCATCATTCTAAGGGCTTTTGTCATGTGCCCCGGAAACCAATTGATTTTCATTTAATTTCTCCTAAAAGGTCTGGCCTTTTGTTTTTTGTTTGCAACTTTCCTTGTTCAATTTTCCATTCTGCAATTTTTTCATGATTGCCGTTTACCAAAATTTCTGGAACTGAAATTCCTTCAAAAACCTGTGGGCGAGTGTATTGTGGAGCTTCAAGAAGACCGCTAACAAAACTTTCTTCAACAGTAGCCTGTTCATCAAGAACTTTTGGAATGTATCTAACAACTGCATCGGCAAGCACCATTGCTGGAAGTTCACCGCCAGTGAGCACATAATCTCCAATTGAAATTTCTTCATCAACAACAAGGTCAATTGCTCTTTGGTCAATACCTTCATAATGTCCACAAAGGAAAACAAGATGTTCCATTTTTGAAAGTTCCACAACTTTTTGTTGCGTAAGAACCTTTCCTTGTGGAGATAAGTAAATTACATGAGCTGAGGCGTCTTTTACGCTTCTAACCGCATCAACAACAGGTTGTGGGGACATAAGCATTCCTGCTCCACCACCAAAAGGATAGTCATCACATTTTTTATGTTTATCTTTTGAAAAAGAGCGAATATCAATAATATTAGTTTCAAAAATGCCAAGGCTAACTGCTCTGCCAAAAATGCTACTATCAAGCACAGAAAACATCTCAGGAAAAAGAGTTAAAAAATCTAATCGCAAACTCTTACCTCCCAATATCTTTTTTTGTTAAAAACAATTTGTCTAGTTTCAAGACTAATACTTATGGCAACTTCGCTAATAAAAGGTACACGCCAAATTCTGCCATCACCACGAATGCACAAAATATCAGGTCCACCAAACTGTTCAATGTCTTCCAAATCTCCAAGCTTTTTGCCCTGTTCATCAACAATTTGCATACCAATAAGATCGCAAATTAGAAACTCATTTTCTTTGTTAAAAACAATGTCTTCTTTGAGAGCATACAATTTGACATTTCTAAGAACTTCAGCTTCGTTAATTGTTTGACAAGAATCAAGCATCAAGTAAACATATCCGCCCCTAACTGCAACCTTTTGAACCTCGCTAGGTTCTTCAGAAACACCTACAAAAATTTTTTTAATGCTTTTGAAAACATTTGGGTCAGAAACATTAGGTGAAACTTTAAGTTCACCTTTTAGTGCTTGTGGTTTTAGAATTGTTCCAATTTCAAGCTTTTCCATATTACCTTTAGCTCCTTTTCAAAAAATCCGCATAATAGCGGATTTTATTTGAGCAAGAAAGCCCTTTCGAACTTTTGCCCAATAAACTATTATTTGTCACCAATCTTAACAATAATTTTTTTGTCAGATTTTTTTGCTGATGAACGAATAATTGTTCTGATACTATTTGCGATTTTGCCATTTTTTCCAATAACTTTTCCAATTTCTTCTTCTGGAACAGAAATTCGAATAACAATTGCATCAGGTTCTTCAGTTTTTGTAACTTTTACAGAATCTGGATTGGAAACAAGGCTTTTCGCTAGGAATAAAGCAAGATTTTCCATCTTTTTCTCCTATTAGTTCTTAGATGCTATAACGCCGCTTTTAACAAGCAAAGCACGAGCTGTATCTGTTGGTTGAGCTCCGTTAGCGATCCAAGCCTTTGCTTTTTCTGCATCAATTTTGATTTCGGCTGGTTCTGTGAGTGGATTAAAAGTTCCGATTTGTTCAACAAATCTACCATCTCTTGGTGATCTTGAATCAGCTACAATAACTCTATAAAAAGGATTTTTCTTATCTCCTATTCTTGTGAGTCTAATCTTGAGTGCCATATGTCTTCCTCCTTGTTTATCACCGTTTATCAGGTGATTTAATTTATATATTAACGGCTAAAAGCCGAGAACATATCAAAATTTTTCGGATTAAAGTAAATTTTTAAAATAAACCTCTAAATCCTTTTTTGGTTTTAAATTGCTTCATCATTTCTTTGCTTTGTTCAAAGCCTTTAAGAAGCTGATTTACATCTTGAATTTTTGTACCACTTCCGTTAGCAATTCTTTGTCTATGTGAACCTTTTATAATTTCTGGGTGTCTTCTTTCTTTTTTTGTCATTGACTGAATGATTGCTTTGTTTCTTTTGAGAACACTTTCATCAATTGGTCCAACTTTTGCAAGCTTGTTACCAAGCCCCGGAATCATGCCTAACAAGTCTTGAAGCGAGCCCATTTTGCTTAAGTTTTCCATTTGAGCAAGATAGTCATCAAATGTAAAAGAATTTTCAATAAATTTCTTTTCCATCATCTTCATATCTTCTTCTGAAACAGTTTGTTGTGCTTTTTCAATAAGTGTCAGAACATCGCCCATTCCCAAAATTCTGCTTGCAATTCTGTCTGGATAAAATGGCTCAATATCTCCAATTTTTTCTCCAATACCAGAAAATTTGATTGGCTTGCCTGTTACGGCTTTGATTGAAAGTGCTGCACCACCACGAGTGTCTCCATCAAGCTTCGTAAGGATAACTCCAGAAATGTCGAGTTGCTTGTTGAATGAATCTGCAACAATAACAGCATCTTGTCCTGTCATTGAGTCGATTGTGAGCAAAATTTCTGTTGGTTTACATTCTTTTTTAATTTCTTGAAGTTCATTCATGAGTTCATCATTGATATGTAAACGACCAGCTGTGTCAAGAATCACTGTGTCAAAGCCATTTTTTGTGGCATGAACAAGAGCTTCTTTTGCTGTTTTGATTGGACTTTGTGTTCCTCTTTCAAAGCATTCAACATTAGCAAGTTTGCTTACAACTTGAAGTTGATTAATTGCTGCAGGACGATATATATCGCACGCAACTAATAGTGGTTTTTTGCCTTGTTTCTTAAGAAAATAAGCCAATTTTCCACACATTGTTGTTTTTCCGGCACCTTGCAAACCGCAAAGCATAATAATTGTCGGAGGCATTGATGCAACTGCAAGTTTTTGGTTTGTACCGCCAAGAAGATTAACAAGTTCATCATTAACAATTTTCACAACTTGCTGAGATGGTGTGAGACTTCTTAAAACTTCTTCACCAACTGCCTTTTCACTAACTTTTGCTACAAAATCTTTCGCAACCAAAAGTGAAACATCAGCTTCAAGAAGAGCAATTCTGATTTCTCTCATGCTTTCTTTGATTTCAAGCTCTGTTAGCTTGCCTCTGTTAGCTAGTTTTGAAAATATGTGGTTTAATCTTTCGCTTAATCCGGAAAATAACGCCACGATTTAATCCTCCAATGCATTTTTAATTATCAATGAAACCTCAGCGGCAGTGTATGTTTTGTTGATTCCTTCATTTTTAAAGTTCTTTTGCAAAATATCGTATTTTTTAATCAAATCCAAAAATTTAATTTTCTTTTCGAATTCCTTAAGTTGCTTGGTTACTTTTAAAATTTGTGAATAAACATTTTGACGAGTAACTGAATGAATTTCTCCAATTTCAACCATTGACAAATTTTCAAAAAAATATTCTTTCAAAAACACAAGTCTTGATGGTTTAATAAGTTCTCCATAAGTATCAATCAAATCACAGATAAAAATTCTATCTTTCAAAATTCCTCCATAGTAAGATGTAAAACAAAAATGATTTACATGTAAGTATATTATCATACATATTTTGATTTGGCAAGAAAAATATTTACAAAAATTAAATCAATCTTAAAATTATTAAATTACAAACAAAAAAACCCTTTTTTGTTAATGATAAGTGATTATTTTTAATTTTAATTAACCTTTTATTTTTTAACAGTTCAATTTCAGTTTTTTTTGTTTCAAGAAAATCAAATGCAAAATCTTCTTTAAAAGTTTTTAAGTCAAATCCTTTAACCATTCTGAGTCCAAGCATTATTCTTTCTTCAATTTTTTCTTCAATTGAAACAAAGTGCTTATTTTTAACATAATTTCCACTAATAAATTCATTTAGATTTCTTGTGTTTTCAATTCTTTCACCATTAACATATCCGTGTGCAGCCACACCAAATCCAAGATATTCTTCACATTTCCAATAAGAAATGTTTTGTTTGCATTCATAACCACTTTTAGCAAAATTTGAAATTTCATATTTTTTAAATTCCAAAATTTCAAGTTTTTTTTCTAGCATTTTTATTAGTTCAACACTTTTTTCTTCATCTGCAATGCTTACTTTTTTATCTTTTACAAGGTTAAAAAGCGGTGTTTCTTCTTCTAAAATTAATGAATATGCTGAGATATGATTAATGGGCAAGCTTGTTGCTTTGTTTATTGAAGTTAAAAATGTTTCTTTCGTTTGAAAAGGAATTCCAACCAAAAGATCACATGATATATTTTTGAAGCCCACTTTGTGAGCTAGCATAATTGCCTGCTCAGCTTGAAAAGAATTGTGGAGTCTGCCAATAGCCTTAAGTTCATTGTCGCAAAAAGATTGAACTCCAAAGCTTATACGATTAAATCCAGCATTTAAGTATGCTTTTAGCTTTTCTTCATAACTAGAATTAGGATTACATTCAATAGATATTTCACAATTTGTTGTTAGTTCAAATTTATTTTTAATAAGTTCAAGAATTTCGCAAACATGTTGTTCATGAACAAAAGATGGAGTTCCACCACCAAAATAAATTGAACCAATAGTTTTTGTTTTCAAAATCTCAGGAGAAACGGCATTTATTTGATTTTTAAGTGCCAAAAAATAATCCTTTTCCTTTGCCAAATCAACAAAAGAAACAAAAGAGCAATACAAACATTTCCTTTCACAAAAAGGAATGTGTACATAAAGAGCAATAGGTTTTTTATTTTTATTAATCATTATCAATTTTTAAAATGCTCATAAAAGCTTCGCTAGGCAGTTCAACTGAACCAACCATTCTCATTCTTTTCTTTCCTTCTTTTTGTTTTTCAAGAAGTTTTCTTTTACGAGAAATATCTCCACCATAACATTTTGCAAGAACATCTTTTTTGTAGGCTTTAACAGTTTCACGAGCAATTATTTTTCCACTAATTGAAGCTTGGATTGGAACTTCAAAAAGTTGTCTTGGAATGACATCTTTAAGCTTTTCTGCAATCTTTCTGCCTCTTTCATAGGCTTTTTCACGGTGAACGATTAAGCTAAGAGCATCACAAATCTCACCATTAAGAAGCAAATCAAGTTTAACAAGATCACTTCTATCAAAGCCAATAAGTTCATAATCAAGGCTTGCATAGCCTCTTGTACGAGATTTAAGTGAGTCGAAGAAATCGTATATAATTTCATTTAAAGGCATTTTGTATTCCATTTTCACTCTTGTCTTATCAAGATATTGAAGATCAACATGTATTCCTCGTTTTGTTTGGCACAATTCCATAATCACGCCAACATATTCTGGTGGAGTAAAAATGTGCATTTTTACAACTGGTTCTTCCATATATTCAATTTCTTGCAAAGTTGGAAGAGTGCTTGGATTTGAAACAGTAAGGATATCGCCAGAAGTTTTGTGCACAAGGTATGAAACACCGGGTGCAGTTGTGATGATATCAAGCCCAAATTCTCTTTCTAGTCTTTCAGTGATAATTTCCATGTGAAGAAGCCCTAAAAATCCGCAACGAAAACCAAAGCCTAAAGCCTGAGAAACTTCAGGAGAAAAAACAAGTGAAGCATCATTAAGTTTAAGTTTTTCAAGGGCGTCCTTAAGATCACCATATTTTGAGCCATCAACCAAGAAAATTCCAGAAAAAACAACTGGCTGAACTTGTTTGTAACCAGGTAGTGCCTTTTTTGCAGGATTGTCAGCAAGTGTGATTGTGTCGCCAACTTTTGTGTCTTGAACTGTTTTGATGCTTGCAGCAATATAGCCAACATCACCAGCAAGAAGTTCATCAGTTTCTTTCATTCTTGGAATAAAAAGCCCAACCTCAGTAACTTCATAAACCTTTTGGTTTTGCATAAAGGTAATTTTTGTTCCCTTTTTAACCTTTCCTTCAAACAAACGAACAAAACAAATTACACCTTTGAAATTGTCATAAACACTGTCAAAAATAAGTGCTTTTAGTGGAGCATTTTCATCACCTTTTGGAGGTGGAACTAAATCAATAACCAAGTCAAGAACTTGTTCAATATTCAAACCTTCTTTGGCTGAAATTCTTGGAGCTTTTTCAGCTGGCAAACCAATTATTTCTTCAATTTCTTTTGCCGTTTCATCAGGTCTTGCACTTGGCAAGTCAATTTTGTTAATAACTGGCAAAATTTCCAAATTGTTTTCAAGAGCCAAATATACATTTGAAAGAGTTTGAGCTTCAACACCTTGAGAAGCATCAACAATCAAAATTGCACCCTCGCATGCAGCAAGAGAACGAGAAACTTCATATGTAAAGTCCACATGCCCTGGGGTGTCAATCAGATTTAGAGTGTATTCAATTCCATCTTTTTTGTAAAACATTCTTGTTGGAGTGAGTTTAATTGTTATTCCTCTTTCTCTTTCAAGATCCATACTATCCAATAATTGTTCACACATTTCTCGTTTAGCAAGCAAGCCTGTTTTTTCGATTAAACGATCAGCAAGTGTACTTTTGCCATGATCAATATGAGCAATAATGCAAAAATTTCTAATTTTTTCGAGCCTAGATTTCATCTTTCTCCCTTTTGTATCCACATGAATATACAAGAAAATCAAGAAAAAATCAATCACTTTTGGAGAAGTTGTCAAATATAAAATATTAGAATAAAATATGCATAACATTTATAAAGGAAAAAAAGATGGATAAAAAAATACCATGTCATAACTTTGCTCACAGAGGGTTGCATAACAAGTTGTGCCCAGAAAATTCCCTTTCAGCATTCAAAGCAGCCATTTGCAAAGGTTATGGAATTGAACTTGATGTTCAAATGCTTAGTAGCGGTGAAATTGTTGTTTTTCACGATGACACAACAATGAGATTAACTGGCAAAAATAGTAAGATTGAAAATCTTACAAAAGATGATTTAAAAGAATACTTTTTAAATCATACAAAAGAAACAATACCACTTCTTAGTGAAGTGCTTTCTCTTGTTAAAGGTAAAGTACCTTTGCTTATTGAAATTAAAAATTTTGAAAAAGTTGGAAAACTTGAACAAGCTCTTGGAGATGAACTTTCTTCATATAAAGGTTGTGTTCTTATTCAAAGTTTCAATCCTTTTAGTTTAAAATATTTTGCCAAGCATTTTCCAAAATATCCACGCGGTCAACTTGCGAGTCATTTTGAAAGTGAGAGCATGAGCTTTTTCAAAAAGTTTTTACTCAAAAATCTTTTATGCGATTTTTTAAGCAAACCAGATTTCATTTCATACGACAAAACTCATTTGAATTCAAGATGCTTAAAAAATTATAAAAAGCCAGTTTTCACTTGGACAATCAGAAACAAAGAAGAAGAAAAAGAAGCACTAAAAAAATGCACTCATATCATTTTTGAAAACTACGAACCATCAGTCTATTCAGAAAAGTGCAAATATAAATCAAACTAATTTATAGTTTATAAATTGAAAGTTATTTATAAGTAAATTATTAATAATATAATTAATATGTTTTATTATAATTAGATTTAAATTAATTTGTTAAATATTAATTAATAATAAATTAATTTGTTAAATAATAATTATATTAAAATTAATTTGTTTTATTATAATTAAATAATATTTATTAATGATTAAAAATATAAATTTTAAATAATTAATTAATATATATTATTTGTTTAATTATTTTTTAATTTAAAACAATCATGAAACTTTTGTAAAAACTTGTTAATCTCAAGCCTTACAAAAAGGCTATTTAAGCCTATTTATATTAATTTAATAATGTTTAAACTATCAAAAAATAGATTAAAAATTTTTTAATCTATTTTTATATTCTTAATTAATAATTTAAATTAATTCAATTATTTATTTAATTATTTATTCTTTATTTAATTAATTATTATTAATTTAATTATTTATTATTAATTTAATTATTTATTATTTATTATTTATTATTTATTATTTATTATAATTTTAATTATTAATTATTAATTATTAATTATTAATTAAATTAATCAAATTAAATTTTAATAGTTTTGTTTGTTGATTTCAAAGAAAGATTGCGGGTGGTTGCAACAAGGACAAACTTGTGGTGCATCTTTTGAACTTACTCTGTAACCACAGTTTCTACATTCCCAAACGACTTCATTTTCCTTTTCAAAAACTTTCTTGTCTTTGATATTTTTCAGTAAGGCACGATATCTTTCTTCATGTGTTTTTTCAATTGTTGCAACATATTCAAACTGCTTTGCAATTTCATCAAAGCCTTCTTCTTTGGCAGTTTTTGCAAAAGAAGAATACATATTTGTCCATTCTTCATTTTCGCCTTTGGCTGCTTCCAAAAGATTCTCTGGAGTGGTTTTGATTCCAGACAATGCCTTTAACCACAATTTTGCATGCTCTTTTTCGTTTTCAGCAGTTTGAGTAAAAAATTCAGCGATTTGTTCATATCCTTCTTTTTTCGCTACTGAAGCAAAATATGTATATTTGTTTCTTGCTTGACTTTCTCCTGCAAAACCATTTTTCAAATTTGTTTCTGTTTTTGAGCCTTTAAGTTCCATACATTTTTCTCCTTTGCAACTGTTTATAACAATAATAATTTATATTAACGAAATTAGTCAAATCTTTTGACTAGTTTTTAAATAATATTGCAAAGTTGTTCAATTTTTTTTAATTAAGATTAAATTTAAAAATTTAAAATATTGCAATGCAATTGGCAAACAATTCTTGATATTAATATAACCTTATATCTTTATTTACATGAAAAATCAATCAAATCTTTTATTCTTTTTTACAAGATTTTTTTCTCTTCCATTTGATGATGGAACATAAAATTCTTGTCCTAAAATTTTATTTGGCAAATACTGTTGTTTAACATAGCCACCAAAAGCATGTGGATACAAATATTTAGCTTTTTTTTCATCGTTGGTGCTTGGGTGATTTCTTAAATGGAAAGGCACAACATCATCTTTAAGAAGTGTCGCCGCTTCATTTGCTTTTCCAAGTGCAACAACAACAGAATTGCTTTTTTCTGCTTCACATGCATAAATTATTGCATGTGCAAGCGGAATATTTGCTTCAGGAACTCCCATTTTTTCAATTGCAAAATAGGCAGCTTGAGCAAGTAACATTGCATTGCTATCTGCCATTCCAATATCTTCACTGCAATGAGCCATAAGTCTTCTTGCAATAATTTTTGCATCACAACCTGCAAGTATCAATCTTTGACTATAATACAAAGCTGCATCACTATCACTTCCCCTAATAGATTTGCAAAAAGCACTTAAGAGGTCAAAATACAAATTTTCATCAACAGCCAAGCTCTTTTTGTCTGAGCATTGTTCTGCTACTTCCTTTGTTATTTCAATCACCCTTTCAGAATTGTAGCCAGTTGTTAAAGCACCTAGTTCAAGCGCATTAAGGGCAGTTCTAACATCACCAGCACTTGCCCATGCAAAATGTTGATAAGCTTCTTCGGTTACATTTAAAGCTAGTCCTCCAAGTCCATTTTCTTTGTCTAAAACTGCTCTTTTAAGAGCTTTTACAATGTTTTCTGACTCAATTTCTTTAAACTCAAAAACTCTACAACGAGAAATAATTGCCCGTGTCATTGAAGTGTAAGGGTTTTCAGTTGTTGAACCAATAAATGTTACTGTGCCATCTTCAAGAGCGGCAAGAAGAGAATCACTTTGGGTTTTGTTCCATCTATGACATTCATCAAGCAAAATAAATGTTTTTTTGTTTTCAAAAAGACTTCTTTTTTTAGCTTGTTCCAAAACTTCTCTTAAGTCTGAAACAGTGCTTGATATGGCATTCATTTTTTCAAAATGAGCGTCTAATGACTCAGAAATTATGTAAGCAAGTGTTGTTTTACCTGTTCCCGGAGGTCCAAAAAAAATGCAATTTCCAAGTGAAGAAGCTGAAACTGCTCTCCTTAGGAGTTGATTTTTCCCCACGATATGCTCTTGCCCAACAAAATCTTCAAAAGTTTTTGGTCGCATTCTGTCAGCAAGTGGAGCTTTACTGGTTTGTCCAAACATTGTTGTTTCCAAATTTATTCCTCTTTTCATTAAATTTATCTTTATTATAATCTCTTTTAGGTCTAAAATCCAACAAATTACGAACAAAAATTTGTTGTTTTATTAATAAATATATTTAATCTCTTATTATTTAATTTTTCGTAATTGTTTGATAGTTTTTAAATTATGTCCAGAAAATATAGCTTAAAAGGATTTTAAAAAAATGCTAACTATGTAGCACCTTTTTAAAAGTCAATCTGTAAGCCGAGTTCTGTATTAAATGATCATCTATCTAGGCCCAGTGTTTCTAAAGGGCTCAAGCGGTGTTTTTGAGTGACGGCCGAGCAAGCCATTTGTCACTACTTAACCTTGCTCTAGGTGGGGTTTACATGGCATCAGAAGTTACCTTCCAATCGGTGGTCTCTTACACCGCCTTTCCATCCTTACTTCTAGGCTTTCGCTTTGAAGCGGTTTATTTCTGTTGCACTTTCCTTAAAGTTGCCTTCACCGGCAGTTAACCGGCACCCTGCTCTATAGAGCTCGGACTTTCCTCATTTTGCCCTTAACAAGCAAACTGCGATCATCTGATTGACATTGTCCAAATTATAGCACAAATTCGATAAATGTCAACCTACTGAAAAAATGTTTTTTGGAAGATTAGCTTTTTTGTCAAATGCAAATCCTTGAATAAACCCATCGGTTGAAATTTTCATTGCAACACCATATCTTGAAAGTGTTCTTGTTGCAGCAAGCCTTCCGCCGCCTGTGCTTCCCGCTTCAATTTTGATGATTGCTCCAACAGCAACAATTGTTCCGTCATAATCAACAACCATTGCTCCGTCCATTCCAATAAGTTCTTGCCTAAGTTTTCTATCTAGTTCATGAAATTTTCTGTTACCAATAATTTTTCTAAGACTAGAAGATTTTACGCACTTAGGATTTTTTAAAAAATTTTCGAATGAACAATCAATTTCCTTAACCATTTCCTGTTTATGTGAATAATTAAACAGTTTTTCACTTTCTTCAAATTCTTGTTGTTTTTTAAGTTCAAAACTCTTTTCATCAATAATATCATAGACATCAATATGCTTTAAAACACTGCCAATTTGCCCAGCGTCAAGAATAACAATGCAACCACCTGCTCTTGTGAAGGCGGTGTCTAGTGCCGAAAAATATATTGATTTTCTTATATCTTTAATCGTGTGAGATTTGTTGTTTGAAAGAAGCCCAACAATTTCATTGTGAGAAAAAATGTTCCAAACACCATGTCTTCTACTGACAGTGAGTTGACAATCTTTAAAAATTAATAAATCGCCAGATTTGGCAAGAGAAATGCCAATTCTTTTGTCATGGCTTGCCCTTGCAAAGCCAGAATATAAATATGGTGCACAAACAGACATTGATCTTGAAGATGTTAGCATGTTGTGATCAATTAAATAGCCGTCTTTATCAAGTTCCAAATATGACATTATTCCGTCAGAAAGAAGAGCGGAAAAATCATTTTTCAAAATTTCTGAATACATTAAATTTTTGTCTGTGGATTTTGATACTGCATTTCCATTTATAATAAAACCAAAAGTAAGCCCATGACCTTCATATGTCTTTTGACTCCAAACAAGCATATCTTCTATAAGACCAACCATTGTGGAGGCACTTTCCTCAAAAAGAGATCTACAAATTGCCTTTTCAATCGCAATGTTTTGTAGTTTTTTCAAATATGTTGGTTCAAAAACTTGAAAATAAGAAACTTTTACAAGTTCAATAATAATTTCTTTTAAAATGTTTGTATCTGTACTTTTAAACGGTTGATTTCTTTTTATAATCAAACGATACTCATCTTTTTTCTCTGGCTTAACCAAAACAGTTCCGCCCACGCCTTGCGCAACTTCAAAATCTCTTGGCGAGCTATCATTTTCTCCTATTATGCTTGCTCCGGCAAACATAGGTAGAACCAAATCTGTAAGTAAAGTTGAAAATGATTCTTTGTCCATATAATCACCTACAAAATTATTGTATCAACTGAGTATAAAAAAAGCAAGGTAATTTACATGTTATTGAATATTAATTTCTTTAACTTTTTCTTGAATGATTTCTAAGGCTTTTTTTTCTAGTCTAGATATGTATGATCTACTTATTCCAAGCTTAATTGCAACTTCTCGTTGAGGTAATGCTGAATTTCCCCCAATTCCGTATCTTAATTTAATAATTTCTTGCTCTCTTTCATTAAGATTTTCTGAAATGATTTTTTCAATTTTATCTTGTAACATTCCTTTAGCAACAATATCTTCAAGTTCTTCGTCCATAGAAGCAATTATGTCCATAAGTTCAATTTCATTTCCGTCCTTGTCAGTTCCGAGTGTTTCTTGAAGAGAAGAAACTTGCCTATGTTTTTTTGAAGTTCTCAGTAGCATCAAAATTTCATTTTCAATGCAACGAGCAGCATATGTTGAAAGTTGTGAGCCTTTGCCCTCTTCATATGTGTTAATTCCTTTAATTAGCCCAATTGTTCCAACAGAAATAAGGTCATCAGCTTCACCAGCGGTTGAAAATTTTTTAACAATATGTGTAACAAGCCTTAAGTTGTGATTAATAAGTTTGTTTTTAGCTTCCATATCACCATTTTTGAAACGAGTAAAAAGTTCTTTTTCTTCTTGTGGTAATAAAGGTTTAGGAAATCCGTTTGCTGTGCTTACGAAGGCTGAAAAAGCCATAATTTTGCCCAAAAAAATTGCAAAATTTTCAAAAATCATGTACGCCACCTTTCCATAGAAAAGATTTGACAAAATTCGCCAATTTTTCCTACATGATAATATTTATGCTAAAAACTCAAAGTTTTGCTTGTCTAACAAAAAAAAGAAGAGTTTTTCTCTTCTTATCAAATATAATTATCTAAATTAGTCGAATAAACTATCTGCAAAGTCTTTGGCTGAAAAGGTTTCCAAATCTTCAATTTTTTCACCAGTTCCAAGGAACACAACTGGGACTCCAGTTTCTCTTTTGATTGCAATAACAACTCCGCCTTTCGCTGTTCCGTCCATTTTTGTAAGAACAATTCCGTCAAGTGGAATTATACCATTAAAGGCATTTATTTGTTGAACTGCATTTTGACCTGTTGTGGCATCAAGCACAATAAATGTGTAATGATGAGCTTCAGGATATTCCCTACTAGTAATTTTGGATATTTTTTTAAGTTCTTCCATTAAATTCAGTTTTGTGTGCAATCTTCCTGCGGTGTCAATAATTAACACATCAGCTTTTTTGGATTTTGCACTTGTGATTCCATCAAAAACAACCGCACTTGCATCAGCACCTTCTGTGTGCTTGACGATTTTGGTTTTACTTTTTTCTGCCCATAAAGAAAGTTGATCAGCGGCAGCAGCACGAAAAGTGTCGCCTGCAACCAAAATTACCTGTTTTTTTTGTTTTGTAAAAAAAGAAGCAAGTTTTCCAATGCTAGTGGTTTTGCCAACACCATTAACACCAATAACTGTGATTGTACAAGGCATTTCAGGCTTAAAGCTTTCGTCAATTTCAAGTATGTTCTCAATGATTTTCTTTAGTTCATTTTTAACATCTTTGGCAGTACGAAGTTTGTTTTTTCTTGCTGAATTTCTAAGTTCTTCACAAATTTCCAAAGTTGCTTTCACACCAACATCACTTGAAATTAAAAGGTCTTCAAGATCTTCATAAAAATCATCAGTTAGTTCACCTTTACTCAGAATTGCTTCAAGTTTTCTTAAAAATGCTTCTTTTGTCTTTTTCAATGCATCAGAAATTTTTTTAATTAGTCCCATTATTACACCACCTTGGCATTTTGTACTGCATCAGCAAGTTTTACGCTAACCATTTTTGAAACACCTTTTTCTTCCATTGTAACACCAAACAAACTGTCCGCAAGTTCCATTGTTGGCTTTCTGTGTGTGATGACAATAAATTGAGTTTCATTTGAAAATCTGCGTAAATATTGAGCAAATCGCTCAGCATTTGCATCATCAAGTGCTGCTTCAATTTCGTCTAACAAGCAAAAAGGCATTGGTTTAAGCTTAAGTATTGAGAACAAAATTGCAATGGCTGTTAGTGCTTTTTCACCACCGCTTAAAAGAGTTATGCTTTGAAGTTTTTTGCCCGGTGGCTCAGCAAAAATTTCAACACCTGCTTCAAGCATGTTTTCTGAGTTTACAAGCTCAAGTCTTGCGTTTCCACCACCAAACAACTCTTTGAATATTTTTTTGAAATTTTCGTTGATTTTTGTGAATTCAGTTTCAAATTTTGTTGTCATTTCACTTGAAAGGTCTTTGATTATTTTTTCAAGATCTTCTTGTGCTTTTGTTAAATCTTGAGCTTGGTCAAAGAGATTTTTGTGTCTTTCATCAAGCATTTTAAAATCTTCAATTGCGTTCACATTAATGTTGCCAAGTCTTTGAATTGAATTTTTGATTTTACCGATTTCTATTGTGCCTTTTTCAATGATAAAATCAGGGCGTTTAAACTCTAAGCAAGTGGAATATGTGAGAGAATAATCTTCAAAGATTTTTTCTTGCATAACTTCCATGTCCGTGTCAACTTTTGAAAGTGAAACTTCTTCTTGAAGTTTTTTGTTGTTAACCTTGTCTTTTTCTTCAGTTAATGCACTGCGTTTATCTTCCAAAATTTTTAATTCATCTTGCAAAGTAGCCTTTCTTTTTTCAATTTCAACTTGTTTAATTTTGATTTCTTCAAGTTTTTTGCTTGCATCTTCGTTTGCTGGAACTGCTAAGAGTGAAGCAATTATGCTTTCAGCACCAATGATTGTTTGATTGTTTCTGCTGTAAGCTGACTCGTGTTCTTGAAGTGATTTTTGAAGCTGAGAAACAACCATTTCTAGCCTTTCTTTTTCATTTGTAAGTGCGGTTATCTCGCCTTCAATTTGAGCAATTTGAACTTTTAGAGTGGTTGCTTCTGCATTATATTCTTCTTTTTTGTTCTTGAGTTCAAGGCTTAGTTCTTTTCTTTCAACTTTTTTTGAAGAAGCTTTAAGTTTGCTTGTGTTTGCACTAGTTTCAAGTTCATCAACACTTTTAAGCTGATTATCAATCAAAGATATTTTTTGAAAAATTTGCTCTTTTTGTTTATTATGAGAATTTAAGTTTTTATTTAACTCATCAAAAGAAAGTTCCAAAGTTTTTAATTTTTCATTTTCCTTTGCTAATTCAATTTCTATTGAAGATTTTTTTCTTGATAAACTAAGAGAATTTTCTTCATTTTTGGAAAATTCAGTTTGCAAAGAAGAAAGATTTTGAGTTTCAATATTCAAAGCTTCTTTAAGTCTGTTAAGCTCTTTTCCAAGAGTTTCAATTTCTCTATCTCGGCTGATAAGATTTGTGGCTTCACTCTTTTTACTTCCGCCTGTGTAGCTTCCTTGAGGATTAACAACATCGCCGTCAAGAGTTACAATTTTGAAAGAATATGAAGAATTTTTAGCTAAGCTAACAGCAGTATCAAGATTGTCTACAACAACAATTGAACCTAGCAAGTTTGAAATTACATTTTCAATTTGCTTATCAAATGAAACAAGCTCACTAGCAACACCAAAGCACCCGCTAATACTTATTTTTTGTTTATCATATGAAGATAAATTTCTTGATTTCATTGAAGAAATTGGCAAAAAAGTTGCTCTACCCGCTTGAGCAGTTTTAAGATAACCAATAAGGTCTTGTGCATTTTTTTCATTAAAAGTGATAATGTTTTGAACAGCACCGCCAAGAGCAACTTCAATGGCAGTTTCATACATTTCTGGAACAGAAATAAGAGAAGCAACAACACCAACAATTTTTGATTTTAATTCAGAATTTTTTTCGGCATCTCTAAGAAGTTTTCTGACACTTCCAGCATAACCTTCATATTCTGCTTGCATTTCTTCAAGAAGTCTTTTTCTGTTTTCAAAAACTTGAATTTTTGAGTTTATTGTGTGTTTGTCTTCAATTGATTGTCTTTGTTTTTGAACTAGTACAGTTCTATCTTGTTCACTTTTAGCAAGGCTAATAATAATTTCATCTTTAGATTTTTCTCGTTCAACTAAAAGTCGTTTATTTTCACAAATTAAATTATTTTGATTTTCAATTTTGTTTTTTAGTTCGTTTGTAACTTTTTCTTCATCATTACCAAGTGAAACAAGCATTTTCTTTTCCGCTTCAAGAGAAGATAAGTTTGCTTTTAAAGATGAAATTTTTTCCAAAAAATCAATCATATTTTTTTGATTTTCTTCAGCTTCGTCTTCTGAAAGAGCAAGATCATCAATGACTTTGAGATAATCATTTGCAATCTTGTCGCTCTTGCAGTTTAATTCTTTTAACAAATTTGATTTTTCTGTGATTAAATTGCCCTTAATAGCAATGTCTTGTGTGGCTTTTTCAATGTCTGATTTTGAAATCTCAATATCTCTGTTAACTCTGTCGTTTTGTTCTTTCAAAAAGTTTATTCTTTCACGAATAAGTTTGATTTCGCTTGACTGCTTTTCAATTCCAACTGTTAAAGAGAGCACATCTGAATGAAATTTGTTAATTGTTTTATCAATTTCACCAATTTCAGCCATGTTTTTGCCATAATTATTAATTGTGCTATCAAGCTGTTCATCAAGAAGATTTTCTTCTTCAAGAACCTTTTCTAATCTCGCCCTAAGCTTTTCTTTTATTTCTGTGGCATTTTCATATTGATAAACATATGCGTTGATTTCAAGGTCTTTAAGTTGAGCCTTTAAATCTAAATATTTTTTTGCCGCATCGCTCTGCTTTTGCAAAGGTTCAATTTGTCTTTCAATTTCAGAAATAATATCACTAAGTCTTGTTAAATTGTCTTTTGTTCGTTCAAGCTTTCGTTCTGCTTCAATTTTTCTTGATTTAAACTTTGAAATTCCACTTGCTTCTTCAAATATTGCTCTTCTATTTTCTGGTTTAGCTGAAATAATTTCTTCAACTTTACCTTGTCCAATAATTGAATAGCCGTCTCTTCCAAGCCCACTATCATACAAAAGGTCAATAATGTCTTTTAAACGGCATGGAGTTCTGTTAATTAAATACTCACTCTCACCACTTCGATAGAGTTTTCTTGTGATAGCAACTTCATTGTAATCCAAATCAAAAAAACGATCAGCATTGTCAAAACATAGCGTAACTTCAGTAAAAGACAAGCTTTTTCTTTTTTCAGTTCCATTAAAAATGACATCTTGCATGCTAGAACCACGCAAAAGTTTGCTACTTTGTTCACCAAGAACCCATCTTATTGAATCAGCAACATTGCTTTTTCCACAACCATTTGGTCCAACAATGGCAGTAACACCATTATCAAATTTGATTTCCGTTCTATCTGCAAAAGATTTAAATCCAGCAATTTCAATTTGCTTAAAATGCATTTTCCACCCTCGTTTATTTTTTAAACATGTTAATTTTTGATATATTAATCAGCTTTTATGTTGCTTTCAACAATCAATTTTTCCAAACTAATTCCCTTAGCAACAGCTTTTTTGTGAAGCTTTTTAAGTTTTAAAAGAGCTTTTTGTGCTGCAATTTGTTCAGCTTCTCTCTTGCTTATGCCAGAACCTGAACCAAGAATTTTTCCAAATATTGAAACATTCATTTTAAATTCATTCTCTGTTGAAGCTTTTTTGTTTTGAACATATCCAAGTTTAACCTTGCCATTTTTTTGCAAGTATTCTTGAAGCTTGGTTTTTGCATCAGTTGGAGCACTACCAAAAAATTTTGAAACTTCAAGTGATTTCAAAATAAATTTTTGAGCAACAACCATTCCGCCGTCTAAATACATTGCTCCAATAATAGCTTCCATAATGTCAGATTTGACAGATGGCGAAATTGGACGCACAAAACTTTTGCCAACCAAAACATCTTCTTCAGGAATTAATTTGTCAAAAACCCCAGACAAATTTTGGCAAGAAACCAAATTTGCTCTTGCTCTTGACAAATTACACTCGTCAAATATTGTTTTTTTGTAATATGCTTCGGCAATCACGAAACCAAGTATGCTATCACCTAAAAACTCAAGCCTTTCATAATTTTCTTTTGAATATGATGAATGAGTTAATGCTTGAACCAAAAGTCCACTATTTTTAAACTTGTAACAAAGGGCTTCTTCAATTTTTTCTATCATACTGTCGCCTCTTCTTCAAGCACTGGCATTTTTGCAATGGCTTCTTCAATTGCTTGATTATAATTTTTTTCTGCCATATCAAGGGCTTGAAAAATTGAAATCTTAATTGAATTTGCTTCACTTGAGCCGTGCGATTTGATAATTATTTTTTTGACTCCGATAAAAGGAGAGCCACCTTGATTAGTAAGATTAAATTTGTTTTTAAGTTTTTTGAAAGCCCCTTTGCATAATAGTCCACCAAGAAGTGAAATTGGGTTTGATTTTATGCTTTTCTTAAGTTCACTGTTAATAAGTGAAAAAGTTCCTTCAGCTCCTTTAAGAAGCACATTTCCAGCAAAAGCATCAGTAACAATAACATCATAATCACCTGAACAAAAATCTCTTGCTTCCATGTTTCCAACAAAATTGATGTCAAGTTTTTTGAGCATTGGGAAAACCTGAGAACAAAGTTCATTACCTTTTTTGTCTTCAACACCAACATTAAGCAGTGCCACTCTTGGATTTTTTACACCGCAAACAATTTTCATAAATTCACTGCCCATAACTGCAAAATGACAAAGATTAATTGGTTTGCAATCCATGTTTGCGCCACAATCAACAAGCAAAACTTTTCCATTCTTTTTTGTTGGCATAAGTGGTGAAAGAGCTGGTCTTGAAACACCTTTGATTCTTCCAACTTTCAAAAAACTACCTGTAAGGACCGCACCTGTTGAACCAGCAGAAACAAGCCCAACAATTTCCTCATCAGCTTTCATACAATTAAATGCAACAACAAGTGAACTATTTGTTTTTTTCTTAATAGCTTCCGTTGGTGATTCATTGTTTACAATTTTGTCTGGAGCATGAACAATTTCAATTCTATCAGAAAAAGTGTTGCCATTTTCAGCTAAAATCTTTTTGATTTCTTCTTGATCACCACAAAGAACCAATTTCAGTGTGGAATTTTCTTTGAGAGCAAGGAGTGCTCCTTTAACCATTTCGACTGGAGCATTATCTCCACCCAAGCAGTCTAACACAACTTTCATTTTTACCTCTATTCTTTATTATACCAAAAAAATAAAAACCTTTCAAGTCAAAATGAAAAACAAATATAAAAAAAATGCCTTATTTTGAAAGCATTTTATATTTCTTATTGTTAAAATATTATTTATAAAGAATGTAGACAAACATTAAAAGCTAAAATTCAATATATGTTTTGTTTTAATTAGAATTAATGAGAAAAAAAATTCTCACAATTATTATTTTTTTATTGTCCACTTATAAATGATACAAACAAATTTTGTAGCTGGCTTAAAAAAAAAGTGATGAAATTAACTCATCACTTTTTTAAGAATTTATCAAAAATTGGAAAAATTACTTTTCTTCTTTTTTAATTTCAATTCTTTGTTTGCCATCATACATTCCGCATTTTGGACAAACCTGATGTGGAACTTTCTTAGCATGGCATGCTGGACATTCTACAAGAGTTGGTGCTGCAACCTTGTAATTATTAGAATTTCTTGAGTGTTTTCTAGCCTTACTAACCTTTTCCTTTGGAACTGCCATCTTTTTTTCCTCCTATATTTTTTGGTATCTATAAATTTTTACTATTCATCGCCAAGTTCACAATTTTCGTTGCAAAGCAAGCGTGATGGTAAATTAAGTAAAAATTCGTCCAAAAATATCCTATCAAAATCAACTACTCCGTTAACAACTTCATATGATGATTCTTCTGTTACTTGAAGTGGAATTTGCTCATTAATATCAAATTTGAAAACTGATTCAAATTCTTTGTTGCATACATCGCAAACATTTTTTGTTTTCAATGAGCATTTTGCATTCACAATCAAGCATTTGTCATCAACTGTGTAACTACCATTTGCTTCACCATAGTTAACGATTGTAATTCTTCTCTCTGAAAGAAGATTTTGATCTAGTGTAATCATAGCCTTAAAAGTTACTGGATTTCTGCTCTGCAAGGCTTTGCCAACTTCTAAAATCATTCCTTTCTCCCAAATAACCACTTTATATTAACACAAAAATTATTTTTGTCAATTGAATTTATTATTTAGTAACAAGAAATTTTGTATCTCTTGCAATCATAAGTTCTTCATTTGTTGGAATGCGTAAAATTTGTACTTTTGAACCATTTGAATTTATTGGTGCAATTGTTCCATATGGAAGAGTGTTGTTTACAAGTTTGTCAATTTCAATACCCAAATATTCAAGCCCTTCAAGAGCTTTTTCTCTTAAAAGTGGCATATTTTCACCAATTCCACCAGTGAACACAATTGCATCAACCCCGCCCATAATTGCAGAATAAGAACCAATATATTTTTTTATGCGATAAGCGATCATGTCAATAACAAGTGCTGCTTTTTCATTTCCCTGTGCATATGCACTTTCAATTTCACGCATGTCACTTGTGAGTTCGGTTAAACCAAGTATTCCACTTTTCTTGTTGAGATAATTTGTGATTTCTTTAAGATCCCAACCAGTTTTAGAGCTAATATATTCAAGAACACTTGGATCAAGATCACCGCATCTTGTTCCCATAATCAAGCCTTCAAGTGGAGTGAAGCCCATTGAAGTGTCAATGCTTACACCGTTTTTAACTGCTGCGATACTGCTTCCGTTTCCAAGGTGAACTGTGATTACTTTCAAATTTGCAAGTGGCTCATTGAGAACTCTTGCAACTTCATTTGCAACAAACTTGTGGCTTGTTCCATGAAAACCATATCTACGAATTTTCCAATCTGTGTATGCTTTGTATGGCACTCCATACAAAAAAGCTACTTTTGGCATTTTTGAGTGAAATGCTGTGTCAAAAACAGCAACATTTGGTTTTCCTGCCATTGCTTTTTGACAAGCCAAAATTCCATTTATGTTTGCTGGCATATGAAGTGGTGCGAGTGGTGTGAATTTAACAAGGTCTTTCATAACTTCTTCATCAATAATCACACTTGAAGAGTATTTTTCTTCACCATGAACAACCCTGTGTCCAATTGCATCAATCTGAGAAAGTGAAACAATAACTCCGTATTCTTTGCTGATTAAAACATCAAGAATTGCTTTTATTGCTTCGTTGTGATCAGCAAATTGCGATTCAATTATTGTTTCTTTTCCATTGGCTTTGTGTTTAAGAAATGAACCAGAAATTCCAATTCTTTCACAATTTCCTTTTGCAATAACCTTTTCATCTTTCATGTCTATGAGTTGATATTTGACTGAACTTGAACCTGCGTTTACTACTAATACTATCATTTTTCTTCTCCTTTGCTGTCGCATTGCAACGCTGTTATGGCTGCAACAATTTCAATTTCTTCTACTGTACAGCCCCTACTAAGATCATTAACTGGTTTTTTGAGATTTTGAATTATTGGTCCGTATGCGTTCAAATTTCCAAATCTCTGCATTATTTTATACGCAATGTTTCCACTTTGCAAGTCTGGAAAAATTAAAATGTTTGCTTCTCCCTTAAGTCTGCTTTTTGGAGCTTTGGTCTCAGCAACACTTTTAACCATTGCTGCATCAATTTGCATTTCACCCTCAACAATTAAATCTGGGTGTTTTTCTGTGGCGATTGCTACTGCTTTTTGAACTTTTTCAACTTCAATTCCAGAAGCACTGCCAAGTGTTGAGAATGACACAAACGCAACCTTTGGAACATTTAGACCAAGTTTTATGCTTGTTTCAATGGTTGAAGAACAAATTTTTGCAAGTTCTTCACTTGTTGGAGAAATGTTGACTCCACAGTCAGCAAGAAGAATTGCAGGATTTTTTCCAAGCATCTTATTTTTTCCTGTCATAACAAAGCAAGAAGAAATAAGTCCGCCTTTTTCTTTTGCCTTAATGATTTGAAGAGCTGGTCTAAGAGTTGTTGCAGTTGGAGATTCTGCTCCAGCAACAATTCCATCAACAAGCCCTTTATTAAGAAGCATTGTTGAAAAATAGAATGGATCTAAGATGAGCCTGTTAGCTTCTTCCATTGTGAGCCCTTTTCCTTTTCTAAGCTCATATAATTCGCTCGCAAGTTCATCTTTGTGAACACTTGTTTTTGGATTTATGATGACGCACTTGTCAAGCCTTTTGTGGCTGAGCATAAGTGCACTTTCATCACCAATCAAAATCACTTTTGCAATTTTCTTTTTTGCCAAAAATTTGCAAGCATTAACAGTTCTGGTTGAAAATGCTGCTTCAGGGAACACAAGTGTTTTATGAAGTGCTTTTGCTTTTGCTAACAATCCTCTTTCAAATTTATTCATGATTTTTCTCCTCAATGATTTTTAAAATTTCATCAATACATTTTCTTGTTGCATCTTCTCCAGCTTTCATCGACTCAATCATGTCATTTTTCCTTAAGTGATACATTTTCAAGTCTTGCTTTGGAGTGATAATAATATCACTACACTTTTCAATTCTTTGTTGATTTTGAAAAGCTAAGATATACAAAGTGTTTTCTGCAATTTCAAATGTGCTTCTTGGAGCTTTTGAACACTCATAAGTGCCCATTGCATCAATTGTGATAATCACATCACAACCAATGTCTTTCAAAATTCCATCAGGCAAATTGTCAACAATTCCGCCATCAATCAAAACTTTTCCATCTCTTTCAAATGGAGTAAAAACACAAGGAATTGCAAGGCTAGGATATATTGCATCAGCAAAACTTCCGCTTGAAATTACACAAGTTTTTCCAGAAAGAATGTCAACTGAAGAAGTGAAAAATTTAATTTTGCAATCTTCAATCTTTTGTTTTTTTGTTGACTCATCAATAAAGGCATGAATTTTGTCGCCTTTAAAAAGCCCGTTTCTAAGAAGTTTAAAAATGTTGAAATCAAAAACTTTTGATTGTCTGAAATTTAGTAAATATTCTTCCATTTGTTTTGGAGTGTAACCACTTGTGTATAGCCCGCCAACCAAAGCTCCCATACTTACACCAGAAATTGCGTAAGGAACAATGCCAAACTCGTCTAAAACCTTAAGTACGCCAACATGACAGCAACCTCTAGCCCCACCGCCACCCAAGGCAACACCAATTTTTAAATCTTTCATAATCCAACCTTTGATAAAGTAAAATGGAATGATAGGTTTTATATTTAAGAACTTATTCTTATTATGTTAGTTTTTTTGAAAACATATTGCTTTCTTAGTAAATTTAGCATAATAGCAAAAAAAAATCAAACAAATTGAGACAAGGTGAAAAGAAAAGTTATTTTTATTGCCATTTTTTGCGTTATTGCAATTGTTTGCATGATTTTTTCTCCATCAAGGTTTGTTTCTGCAGCCTCAAACGGAACACTTGTGTTTGCAACTGCAGTTTTTCCCAGCCTTTTTCCTTTTATATTTTTCACAAAACTGCTCTTTTCAATTGAAGCGGACAAAGTGCTAGCCAAAATTTTTGCTTCTCCAATGAGAAAAATTTTTGGAGTAAGGGGCGAAGCAAGTTTTGTTTTTGTTTCAAGCTTGTTTTCTGGCTACCCTGTTGGCTCAAAGTCCGCCTATGATTTGTCAGAAAAAGTTCCGTTAACAAAAAATGAAGCATGCCGTATTGCATCATTTTGTTCAAATTCTGGTCCAATGTTCATTTTTGGAACAATTGGAGCAATTTTATTAAAAAGCCAAACAGCAGGAATAATCATTTTTGTTTCCCACATTATTGGTTCATTTTTAAATGGGATTTTGTTCAGTCATTTCAAAATTAATAATGGAGAAACAATTTCCAAAAACACAAACTCTTTCAAACAAGATTCTTCATTGCAAAATATAATGTTTTCTTCAATTTCTTCAGCATTAGCAATCGGCGGTTATATCACAATTTTCTTTATTGTCTGTGAAATTTTTTCTTTTTTATCAGTTGACACCTTTTTGACTAACATTTTTTCTAGTTTCGTTAATCCACAAGTTTTAAAAAGCTTGCTCTATGGCTTTTTGGAAGTTACAAGGGGTTGTTTTGAGCTTTCCACAAGCTCATTGACTCTTGCTTCAAAAACAATATTCTCCACCTTTTTGGTTTCATTTGGTGGCATTTCAATAGCCTTGCAAAGTCTTTCATATCTCACTAAGCTTAATGTCCCCGCATGGTTCTACCTTTTCTCCAAACTCTCCCACGCTCTTCTTTCCACTCTCATCAGCATTCTGCTTTGTTTCTTGTTTCTTTAGATATTAAATCTATAATCATCACATTAATAATTCATTGAAAAAAAACTGACAAAAATTTTGCCAGTTTTTTTAATCTTTAACCCCGTAATTTAGGGGTTAGATAATACCAATTAAAATACGATAACGCAGAGAAAGGTATTATAGTCCCCCGTAATTTTGGGGTTAGATAATACTGGATAAGCTGTTGAAATGATCATGAGAGCGTTATAGTCCCCCGTTGTTTTGGGGTTAGATAATACGCATAGGAAAATTTTTCGCTTGGATTTATGGTTATAGTCCCCCGTTATTTAGGGGTTAGATAATACACTCAAAATATCATATAAGAATGTTCAAGTGTTATAGTCCCCCGTTATTTAGGGGTTAGATAATACAAGACAGTCCGAAAGTAGAAAAGACAAGCAGTTATAGTCCCCCGTTATTTAGGGGTTAGATAATACCAATTGATAAACAAGAAAAATGCAAAACAGGTTATAGTCCCCCGTTATTTAGGGGTTAGATAATACATGTCATACAAGAATGTTCAAATATTTTCACTCATTTATGATTCTAACGGAAAAGTGTTATAGTCCCCCATTGTTTTGGGGTTAGATAATACTATGTTGGTGATTTTAAGTGTTTAGGTGAAGTTATAGTCCCCCGTTATTTAGGGGTCAGATAATACGAAAATTAAAGATAACATAGACCTTAAAGAGTTATAGTCCCCCGTTATTTAGGGGTTAGATAATACTTTCTCAAGCTGTGATTTCATTTGGACTTGAGTTATAGCCCCCCGTTATTTAGGGGTTAGATAATACTATTTTTGATTATACCGAAACAACTTTTGAGTTATAGCCCCCCGTTATTTAGGGGTTAGATAATACTGGAATGCATGGCAGATGAACTTATTTCTCGTTATAGCCCCCCGTTATTTAGGGGTTAGATAATACTGGATTATATAATTGATACTATATTTTGTCAAATACTTTATTTCTTATATTTTAGAAAACAACCGATTAAATCTGAGAAAGATTCTGATTTGCCCGTGTAATAAATTGCTTTTTCTTTTTGTTGTTTTGTTGAATTATTTTCAGTAATTTTTTGAAAAATTGATGAAATTGGTTTAATTACAATTGAAATAACATCTTTATTTACAAAATCTGAATGAAATTTCAATTGCATTTTTTCTAACGAATGATAAAGTTTTGGCATGATTCCGTTTTTTATTTTTATATCATAAGAATTAAGTTTTCTTGCATCGCTGAACATTTCAATAATACTTTCGTTAGTTTTTTTAATATAATCAAAGTGGTCAATTGAATTTCGAATAGGTTTTATAGATTTTATTGATTTTTGTATTGGTCTTATTGAATCAAAAGCTCCAAAAAAATTTTCATAAATATTTTTTATTAATGAATTTGAAAAAAAGCTTTCTAATTTTTTTGTAACTGCTTTTCCTTCTCCTGTGGCTGGATTCACAGTTGAATTGTAGTCAAAAATTGTAAAAATATCACATAAATCATTTTTTAACAAATACTGTAAGCCAAACAAAAAATAAAATGAATCTCTTTCCCATTTGTAAGAGCATTCAATCAATGATGAAACTGCTTCTATAATTAACGAATTCAATGAGAAAATATCATGCAATTCAACTTTGTTTTTGTTCTGAATAAAATTTTGATATTTATTTATGTCATCTTGATTTTCGATTTTCTTGCTTTGGAGTTTAACATCTTTGTCAGCCTGAAAGTTTTTATAAGTTTTTATTTCATCTATAGAAACAATATAATTTGAACTCTTAACAATTTGCGTTAATAATTTTTCTATTCCAAAAAATTCTAATTTGGAGAAATGATTTTGCAATATTATATTTGTTCCATCATGATAAACTCCATCATAATTTGGGTTGCTTAAAAATTCTTTTAAACTTTTTTCTTGGCAACCTATATATGGTGAAATTAGTTCATAAGTTTTTTTGTTTTTTTCATCAATATCTTTAAAATTGCTAAGTTCATAACTTTTAAATTCTGAAGCAAGTGACAAGGCATTTATAATATTTAAGCACTTCGAAATAGTTTCATTAGTATTTTCAATTTCATTTTGATTAAGGCTATTACTCCTTAAATTTATATCTTGAAAAAACTGCAAATATTTTCTGTAATCATTGATTAAGAAATTGAGCGTTGAGTTTGGGATTAATTTTGCAAGAAGATACATTGAGTAAGCACTTTCATCAATGGTTTTGATGATTGATATGTTAAAATTTTCCTGACTTTCAATTACTTGTGGGTTAAAAACAAATGAGTAATTTTTGTTAACAAAAAGCAAAAATGCTTCTGAGATAATCTTTACAAAAAATATCTTTATAAATTCACCGTCTTTGTTTGAATCATTGATAAGTCTTGAAACTTCTTGTGAAATTAAGCAAGAAAGGTTATTAAAAGAATCAAAGCCAGTTTTGCTTTCAATGTCAATTCCAAAAACTTCACAAAAAATATCTATTTCTTTTTTGTGTTCAAAGTCTTTTTCCTTAGCTTTTTTTATTGCTTCCCAAAAAAATTCATTTGCAATAATAGTTCCATTTTTAATTGATAAAAAATTGTGATAATAAAGTTTTTCAAGCAAAAATTCAATTGCTCCTTCAGATGAGGGTATTCTTGAAATTATGCTAGTAAAAGACTCTTCTTTTTTTATTTGATTAAAAATTGAAGTAAATTTTGGAATGTAAGACAAAACACTTGAAGCATTTTCATAAGCTTTGTTGATTAAATTGTTAATGTCTTTTACAAAAAAATATCTTTTTGCTTCAACAGAATTTAACTTTTCAATAACAACTTCATTAAGTTTTTTAATTTCTTTTTTTACAACTTCTTTAATCGTATAAATAGTTGGATTTGCATTTGATTCAAAAAAATGAAAATTGTCATTTCTAAGTGAATCAATTGCCTCAATAGACTCGTTTATGAAATCTACTTCGTTTACTCCGCTAAAAACATTTGGAAAAAAGTATTTTTCAATATCTTTTTCTTGAAAATTGCATTCAATACCATTGTTTATGTTACCTTTAAATAATATATACTTATCATTAATATTTTTTGCAAAAGATTGAGATTCTAAAAAAAATTCTTTTTGTGGTTGTGGTTTTAAAATATTAATCATTGTGTTTTTTGAAAATGAAATTGCAACATATTGACTTTGTTTAACTGAATCATAAGCTTTTTGAGTTTCAAAGTCTATTGAAGTCAAATCATTTTCAATAAGTTTTTTGTTTGCGGTGTCATACTTAAGATTTAATGCTTTTCCTAGTGCAATAATTTTTGAGCAAATATAATTTTTAAGTTTGCCTAAAACATGATTAAGTACAAATTGATTTGTAAATCTTTCAACTTTAATTTTTTCTTTTTCTTTTCTTTCTTCTTCCTTATTATAATCTCGTTTAAAAACATAAGTATATTTTTTACTAACTGATTTAATCAAAGCTTTTGTAAATTCATAAGATTTATAAAACCAAAATAATTTGAAGTTTTTGTTTTCTAAGTCATTGGTTTGATCTTTAAGTTTTTTAATTTTTCCGCTAAGTTCCCCAAGTTTGTTAGTTATTAATGTGGAAAGTTCTTTATTTAAATATTCTTTTTTATCTTTTTCATTTCGTATATTATCTAATTCACTTTTGTTAACTTTATTCAAATCTATAAATGGCATATCTTTTGATGAATCATCTAAAAACCCAAAAAGTTCAACTTTGACCATATTGAAAAGATCCTTTATTTCTTTTGGATTTTTTGCAAATTTTGTCAAAAAAGCTTCAAGACCAAAATTGTTCTTATTTCCATTAAAGCAAAATTGATTATTCTTGTAACAAACAAAGGTTCTTTGCTTGATTATTGAGTTTGTTATATTTTCTGCATTATATGGTTTTGGCTCTTTAATAAATTTTGATTTTTTTCTAAAAAACTCAAGTTCTTTTTGAAAATTTTTAGTTTTTTCATCACTATAAGCGCTTTTGTAATCAATTTTATTTAAATCAACTTCGCCAATTTTGTCTTGCAAAACTGCAAAAAAAGGCAGGATTGTTTTTTCTATTTGTCTATTCAAAAATGCTTTATTTTTCTCTGTATAAGCTTTTAAAGAAAGAAAATCTTTAAGAGAAAAAACTTTTTTATCGTCATACATTCTTTCCATTTCTTGAGAAAAATGTTTTGACTCATCATTTTGTAGTTTTGTAAAAACAGTGCCATTAATTTTGACTTCTTCAAGTCTTTTAATTACAAAATTATTAATATCTTCTTTTTGGTTTAAGATACTTTTTGGGTTTTCATTATCACCAAAATTTCTTCCATAAAGAACCCCATGTGGAACAGCCGCAAATTTTGTGCCACCTATTTTGCATACTTTCATGAAACCTCCAATTGATAATTTCATTATAACAAAATTTGACAAAATTCGCAACTTTTATACAAAATATTTTTTGCTCTAAAATAAATTTAAAAATTAATTTTTCACTTCCTTTATAGCTAGTGAATTTAAAAAAACACACAAATTTTTAAAGTTGTGTGTTTAATTTGTAAAAATTAATTTTGTTCTGTGAATCAATTTTTAATTTATTTTTATTCTTCTATTAACATGTCAAACATGGTTTCGTATACGATTGGGGCTTTTTCGTGCCACTTTTTTGTTGCTTCAATTGCACTGTGGCGTGAAGGAGCTTTGATTTTGATTTCAAACAATGGTTGGTCAACAAATGCTGCTTGAATTTTAAGTGTAATGGTGTAAGAGCCATCAGCATTTTTTGAATAATCAGACAAGTATTCTTGAGTTCTTTTGAAGTGCATTCTGTTTTGGCGAATATATTCAGCAATTGTATCTCTGAAAGATTGAGGAATCCTAGTGAAAAAGCTTGCCAAACAATTTCTTCCTTCATATGTTATGTTATATTTTTCTTCACCATTTCCGTTTTCTGATTTGTATATCAGTTCACTTTCAAGGAGTTGCCAAAGAATTTCTTTGCAATCCATGTAATTTATCCAATTGTTTGAACTGCAACAAATATCAAGAATTGAATTTTCGGTCAATGGAATTTCCATTTTTTCAAGCACAAACAAAACAACAAGTTTATTTGTAGTTGAATCTCCGTAAATACTCATTTGCCACCTCATCTGTTAAAAAGTGCACCATTGTTTGGTGCTCTACTTTGTGTGTTATACCACAAGAATTCAAAAAAATAAAGTCTTTTAATTAAAAATTGAAAAAGCACTTTTAAAAATTTTTTGTATGTGCTATTATTTGTATACTTAATAAAAACAATGTAAGGAGAAAATTTGTGGAACTTTCTGAAAAACAAAAAAAAGAACTTGTTGACTTTCTTAATGCATGCGATGATTTTTCAGCAGGAAAATTTATTCTTGCTGACTCAAAAAGTGCAAAAATTTTAAATTCTATTGATAAAAGTGAAGTGCTTAGCACTCTCGTTGAAGAATGTCTTTCAGGATTTTCCTTTGAAAGAGAATTTGAAAAAGCAAAACAAGGTGCAAAAAGCAAAGGTCAAAACTTTAAACTTCCTGATGAACCAATGAAAATTATTGGATTGTCTGTGTGTTTAATCAGAGAAATTGTGAGTCAAAAGCTTAATTTCCCTGCATTTTTAAAAGAGCTTTTCCCCGCAACAGAAGACAAAACAAGTTTTGAAGTTTTTTGCAATGAAGTTATACTTTCATTCAAAATGCAAGTTGCAAACATACTTGATATGGAGATTTGGGACGGAACACCACAAAAAAAGCATGAAGAACCAGAAATTATTCCACCTGACACAGATGGTTCAGAAGAAAATGATTTTTTTTCTCGCATGATTATAATTTTGCAACAAATGCACGATGCAGTAAAAACTGACAAACGAATTAGGGATTCAGAAAAAAATGAATTACTTTGTTTTCTTTCTGGAATGATTGAAACATGCAAAATTGAAAACACAAAAATTTTAAGCTCGTTCATTGTTGCTTTCAATGTTTTGTTTAGAAAAGTTAAATGTATAAAATTTTTTAGAGAAGAAATGCAAGAATGTATTTCATCTTACTATGAAAAAGTTGTTGAATAACATCAACTTAAAATTTTAAAACACAAAAAGCCCTTCTTTGATTTTTAAAGAAGGGCTTTTTATTAACTTTAAATTATAGTTATATTTTTTTTGTTAAAGTAAAATGCAAATAACTCCGCCCTTACCTTCATTAACAATTCTTCCAAGTGTTTTTCTCATTTTTCTTTGTGCGTCCATTGGCATGATTGCAAGCTTGTTGCTTATTCCTTCATTAACAAGTGATGAAAGGCTTTTTCCAAAGATATTACTGTCCCAAATCGCCTTTGGATTGTTTTCAAACTCACTCATCATAAATTTTACAAGCTCTTCGCTTTGTTGTTCTGTTCCAACAAGCGGATTAACTTCAGTTTCAATGTCAACTTTCATAATGTGCAAGCTTGGTGCACTTGCTTTCAATTTGACTCCAAATCGTGAACCTTGTTTAACAATTTGTGGATCTTCAAGCATCATATCGTCCATGGTTGGAACGACAACACCATATCCTGTTTCTGCCACCTGATTGAGTGCTGTTTTGATTTTGTCATATTCAACTTTGCAATGTGCAAGTCTTTTTATGTATGATACTAGATGATAATCATCAGAAATTTCTTGTCCGCACTGAGAAGTCAAAACTTTGTAGAACAATGCTGGCTTTGGCTTGAGTTCAAAATATACTTTTCCTTCACCAAGAACAATTGATTCAACACCAAGAGGTTCAAAATTTTCGCTTTCTTCAAATATTTTTGCATTTGCGTCAATTTCACCAATTTTTGTAATTGATTCACAAAATCTTGTACTTTCAGAAGCAATTGATTTTATGATTTCATCTTCAAATGAAAGTGCTTGCATCCATTTTGGCATTTTAATTTGAACTGATTCAATTGGAAATTCTTCTAGTAAAAGAGAAAAAATTGTTTGAATTCCGTTTTCATCAAGCTGAGTTACATCAAGTGCAATTGCTGAAGCTTCATATTTTTTGGAAAGTGCAGAAGCAAGTTTTTGTGCTGATTCTGATTGTGGATCTTTGCTGTTAACAATGACAACAAAAGGTTTATTATTTTCCTTAAGCTCTTTTGCAACTCTTTCTTCAGCTTTAATATAGGAAGAACGAGGAATGTCTGAAATTGTTCCATCTGTTGTTACAAGAACAGCTATTGTTGAATGCTCTTCAATAACCTTTTTTGTACCAAGTTCTGCTGCTTCTTCAAAAGGGAGTGGGCTTGCACTCCACGGAGTTCTAACGAGCCGTGGCATATTGTTTTCAATATGTCCAATTGCCCCTTCAACCAAATAGCCCACACAATCTATTAGGCGAACATTCATTTTTACTTTTCCTGCAATTTTGACTCCAACCGCCTCATTTGGCACAAACTTTGGTTGTGTAGTCATGATTGTTTTTCCATTTGCACTTTGTGGAAGCTCATCAATCGCTCTATCTCTTGTGTTTTTGTTATTTATATTAGGAAGTACAAGATTTTCCATAAACTTTGTTATGAAAGTGGACTTTCCAGTTCGCACAGGACCAACAACTCCCAAATAGATGTCTCCATTTGTTCTTGTTGAGATATCCTCATATATGCTCAATTTTTCCATAATCCCTCCATGATTGTTAAAATTTATGCGGGGGTTACAACAAATATGAACAATATTTTTAATTTTTACTATTTTTAGCCATATTTTTTATTAAACAATCGTTTGTTTTTTAAAAAAGACTTGTCTATATTTAGTTTATGAAAAAAAACATAAAAAAAGAAGATAAGTGGTTTTAATCTTCTTTTTTTATAAATTTGAAATTTTTATGATTTTATTTTAAGTTAAATTATTATCTTTTTTGATTAAGTTTTTAAGTTAAATCTTTAATAGTTTATATGATTTAAATAAATCATTATTTTAATCATTGTATAGAGTTAAATTATTAACCAATGCTTTTTTCTTTTTCTTCTTTCTTTTTTTCTTTGTCAATTAATTTGGCTTGCTCTTTTCCAAATTTTTTTCTTTGCAATTTTTGCAAACTTTTTCTGAAATTAACTTTGTTTTCTTTTCCTAGGAGCAAACGAAGAATGTTTTGTCTATGGGCAAACCAAGTGAAAAAGAATATTGCAAAAAGCATTATACTTATGGCAACATTACCGCCATGTTTAACACTTTCAACAACTGTTAATGTTGTAATAAGAATAAAAGATGCCACTGAACCATAATCAAAGAATAACAAATAGAAAAAGCAAAATACAAAGGAAATACCCGTCCAAAGTGGATTTGCAACCATAAAAAGTCCAAGTGTTGTTGCAACACCTTTGCCACCTTTAAAATTATATAGAACAGGATATATGTGTCCAAGAATTGTTGAAAGTCCGCCAACATACATTCCTATGTAACAATCTGGAACTGCAGAAGCTCCACCCAAAACAAAAAAACCAAAAAGAGCACCTATTGATCCTTTTAAGGCGTCAAGAAAAAGAGTTAGAAGTCCTAGTTTGAAACCAAAAGACCTCATCATATTCATAGTCCCAGGATTTCCACTACCCTTTTGGGTTATATCTTCTTTAATAAATTTGGAGATTATCCTTGCAAATGAAATGTTGCCAACGAAGTATGAAATGATAACCACAATTAAATATTTCCAAAACATATTTTTTCCCTTTTTAAAAATAAATTTCTTTTTAAAAAAACAAATTTTAATTATTTTTCAGAAGTATTTTTTACAACAATTTTTATTGGAGTTCCAACAAGATTAATTGAAGCTCTAAACTTGTTTTCAAGATATCTTAAATATGAAAAGTGCATAAGAGCGGCTTCATTAACAAAAAAAACAAATGTTGGTGGGTGAATATCAGTTTGAGTAACATACATAATTTTCAATCTTCTTCCATGTCTAACTGGTGGCTCGCTTGAAAGCAAGCATTCTTGCAAAAGATCATTGAGAACACTTGTTGTAATTCTTCGATTTGAATTTTCATAAACCATTTTTGCTGTTTCCATAATTTCGCCAAATCTTTTTCCTGTTAATGCTGAAACATAAACGGTTTTGAAATATGACATGAAAGAAAGTTTGTCTTTAAGTTTGTTTTCAAATGTTTCTATTGTGTTTGTGTCTTTTTGAACTTTGTCCCACTTGTTAACAACAACAACACTAGGTTTTCCGCTTTCATGAACAATGCCAGCAATTCTGACATCTTGTTCAGAAATTTCTTCTGAAGCATCAAGAACAATAAGAACAATATCTGCTCTTTCAATAGCTTCCATTGACCTAAGAACACTGTAACTTTCAACAGTTCCATGTTCAACGCCTCTTTGTCTTCTTAATCCTGCTGTATCAACTACAATATATTCTTCACCATTAAATTTGAAAGGAATTTCAATTGCATCTCTTGTTGTTCCAGCTGTTGGACTGACAACAACTCTATCCTCACCCAAAATTCTGTTTGTAATGCTACTTTTGCCTGCATTTGGTTTTCCGACAATTGCAATTTTTTTAGGTTTTGAAGCATAATTTTCTTCACTTTCTTGTTTTTCAAAATGTTTCACAATTTCATCAAGAACATCGCCAAGCCCTTTGCTTTGTTCACAAGAAATTCCATATGGAACACCCATACCGAGTTTGTAAAAATCATATGTGTTATATTCTTCATTATTATCAAGTTTGTTTACAACCAAAACAATTGGTTTATTTGAAGTTCTTAAAATTTTTGAAACTTCATAATCAAGAGGCAAAACACTTTCTCTTCCATCAACCATAAAAACAATAACATCAGCAAGTTCAATTGCAATGTTTGCTTGTTGTCTAATATTTTTTTGAAATTCATCAGAAGATTTTGGATCAAGTCCACCTGTGTCAACAATTGAAAATTTGTAACCTGTCCACTCAGCATCTCCATATATTCTATCTCTTGTTACCCCTGGAGTATCTTCAACAATTGAAATTCTTCTGCCACAAATTTTATTAAAAAAGGAGCTTTTGCCAACATTTGGTCTGCCCACAATGGCAACTAACGGTTTTTTCACGCGTTTTCTCCTCCTTTTCCAATTAAAATATCAACAAGACTATCACCAGTTTCGCCAGAAATATATACTTTTTTGTTTATAGATGTTTTGAACTCATCAAGAGTCATGTCGTCAAGAAAAACAGCTTGTGTTTCTCTAAGCATGCAACGAGGCAAAATTATGTTTTTGTTGCATAGAAAAGAACTGATTTGACCAAGAATATCGCCACCAGTTAAAAGCCCAGCAACCGTTACGCTCTCTCCAAAGAAATTATTTATAATTTTTACAACATTAACATTTACAGTTGGAAATTTTTCTGAAAACATTTTTGCCAAATCCGTCATGAAATTGAAAGCTGAAACACCTGTTACAATTGTGTATGAAGATGCCTTTGGCTCAACAGTGATATCATTCATTGCATCAATAAATTCTTTTTGAAACTTTGCAAGAATCCCAACACCATTTCCAAGCTGATAAAATTCTCCATAATAAGAATAGCTTGGCAAATTTTCTTCTGCTCTTAAATATAGCTCATCAGAACCAAAAACTGAATGCTCGCCTCTTTTTGGAAAGTATTTTTCAGAATATTTGTTTATTATTTGAAGAGTCTTTTTTGCACATTCCTTGTTGACAGGTTTAATTTGTGGCAAAGATGCTCTGTACTTAGTAAGTCCAACAGGAACAACGGCTATACTTTTCATGTTTTTGCCACATTTCAAAAGTTCTTTAATTGTTTTTGTTAACACTGCTCCATCATTTATTCCGGGACATAAAACAATTTGACAATGAACAATAATTTTATGTCTCGTAAGTTTTTTTAAGAGTCTTAAAATTGGCATACTTTCTTTTATACCAAGCATTTGTTTTCTGATTTTTTCGTTTGTGGCATGAACAGAAACATAAAGAGGACTAACTTTTTGAGTTATAATTCTTTTGATTTGTGCGGGAGTTAAATTTGTAAGAGTTACATAGTTTGCACTAACAAAAGATAATCTCCAATCATCGTCTTTTACATAAAGAGTTTTTCTCATATTTTTTGGAAGCTGGTCAATAAAACAAAACATACACTTGTTTCTACACCACTTTGTGTTTATATCATCAAAGCCTTGAAGTTCAAGCCCAAGTTTTTCTTCTGAATCTTTTTTAATTTTAAAAATGGTCTGCTCGCCATCAGCATTTTGAATGATTACATTCAACTTATTTAAACTATCAAAATATAGATATTCAAGTTTATCTTCTGGCAATTTTTTGTTTATACTTACCAAAAAATCACCTTTTTTAATATCAAGGTCATATGCAATCGAATTTTTTTCAACTTTCAGTATTTTAATCATGCCGAAATCTTAACACATAAAAAAGAAAATAACAAGCAAGGATAAAATTTTGTTAAAAAAAACAACAAATTTGCTTTGTATCTGTGTGAAATCAGTTTGTTTTTGATTTTTTTCAGATAAAATAAAGCTTATTTATTGTTTATAATTTTTTTATGTTAAAATTCTTGTTTCACAACCACATCAAAACTTTCTTGGTCTAGTTTTTTGCCTTCAGCATCATAAAAAGCAACTGTTGATTTAAAGTTGGATTTTGGTTCTCTAAGCTCTTCGCCTTCAATCACACCATCATCATTTGTGTCAACTCCCAAAAATTCAAGCACAAAAACCACCCTTCCAACTGCACTTCTTGCTTCAAATAATCCAGCGGTTCTGTTTGCAATTTCAACATTATCTAAAACTTCACCATCATCTGCTTCATCAGAATACACTTTTATGAATACAGCATCTTTTGGTGCCATGCAAAGCATTTGTATTCCACTTGGCGCATCTTCTGGAACTTCTTTTTTTATGTTTATAACAAAAGCCGCTGGAGTCATTACATAAGAAATGAAATCAGTTTCTTTTTCATTGCCATATTTAAAGACTTTGTCATCTTTGTACATGGCATTCCACAAAGAAGTTATCCCCTCTATTCCACCTTCAATATGATGATTTGAAGTCGCAACTTCAATCATTGGTGAACCACATGCATTTAATGTGAAACATGAGCAAATCAAAACAAATAAAATAATGAGTTTTTTCATATTATCTCCTTATTTTATTTTGCTTAAATATTTTTCAAATATTCATACTCCATATGTACATTTTTTACATAATCCATCACAGTTTTTACATTTTTTTTGCCAGAAAATTGAACCAAACAGTAAAAGAATTATAACTGTTAGCGGAATTGCAATCCAAGCAAAGCTTATATCAAGCATAAGTTTGACGGATAAAGCACAAATATATGCAACAATTGTTTGCATAGCAACCATGAGAACTGCCCATTTTCGCCCACATTCTTTGCCACACATTGCAATTGCTGCAACACAAGGACTGTATAAAAGACAAAAAACTAGAAATGTGATTGCAGTTGTAGGCGTGAAAAAGATTGCACTTTGCGGTGAAATGATGCTCTCTGAAAGAGTCAAACCTGCTGAAATTGAAGCAAAATTGAAAAGTGCAATTGAAGAAACAACCACTTCTTTTGCTACTAATCCAGAAAAAATGGCGGCGACAATAGCAGCTGAACCAAGTCCCAAAGGAGAAAATATTGGGCTGACAATACTAGAAATTTTTTGAAGTATACTGCCTTCAAACCCTTGAGGCAAATATACAAGAGAAAACGAGTGTTTTTGAACAAACCAAAGTATTAAACAAGAAATTAAAACGACTCCAAAAATTCTGACAAAAAAGTTTTTTATATTTGTGAAAGCAAGCTTACAAACTCTTTTGAAACTTGGCATTCTTAATGGAGCGAGTTCAAAAATAAATTCACTCTCTTTTGATTTTAAAATTGTTTTGCTTAAAAACATGCAAACAAATATTCCAATAATTAGCGAAATTAACAGAAGGCATAAAACAATCATAAACGAATTTTTGAAAAAAGCAGAACAAATGAGCAAAAATATTGGGAGCTTTGCCGAGCAACTCATAAATGGAATAATAAGCACTGTCTTGATTTTTGAAGTTTTGTTACTTGCATTTCTTGCTGTAAGCATGGCACTTGTTGAGCAACCAAATCCAAGAAGAATTGAATAAACGCTTCTACCATTAAGTCCAATCATTTGCAAAAAATCTTCCCAAATGAAAGCTATCCTAGAAAAATAACCTGTGTCTTCAATGACTGCTAAAAACAAAAACAGAAGTGTAACCTGCCCGCAAAAAGAAACCAAACTTAATGCACCACCAAAAATTCCATTTTCAATTAAATCCTGAAGCCAAACACTTCCAAAAGAAGCAAAAAAATCTGACACAACAAATTTAATTTGCTCAATGCATTTTTCAAGAAATTCACTTATAAATGCTCCAAGAAAGAAAAAACTAAGAGCAAAAATAAGAGCAAAAATCACAAAAAATATTGGAAAAGACCAAAGCTTTGAAACCAAAGTTTTATTAATTTTTTCCGAAATATTTATTTTTGATTTTAAAGGAAATGTTGAATCAGAATATATTTTTTTTGCAAAACTATTTCGTTTTTCGGCAACGATTGAAATTGAATTGTAGGGTAAAATTTCTTCAATTTTTTGCTTTTGCAAATCACTTAGCTCAAGTCTATCTGCCATGTTTTGATCTCTTTCAAAAATCTTGATTGCACAAAATGAAGTCGGCAATTTTTTTTGAATTGCATTTTTATATATTATCTCTTCAATTTTTTCAATTCCAATATTTTTTAAATATGAAGGAAGTCCTTGCCTTTTCTCTGTTACTTTCGTAATTTTTTCGCACAAAACACTCTTACATTTTTTTTGAGTTGCTGAACACAAAGCCACCTTTGTACCCAAACATTTCTCAAGATTATTTGTGTTGATTTTTGTGTCGTCCCCATCAATTTGATTAATAAAAACAATTGGAGATTTTCCAAGCTCAATTAATTCAAGCGTTAAAATCAAATTTCTTTCAAGATCAGAGCTTTGACAAATGTTAATGATTTGGTCATCGCATTTTAAAATTCTTTCCAAAGTAACTTCTTCTTCAAGGCTAAAGGGACTCAGTCCATAAGTTCCAGGTAAATCAGAAAGAATGTGATTAGCATTGCCATAGACAAAAGCTTTCTTTTTTTCTTCAACTGTTACACCATGCCAATTGCCTGTATGCTCTTCACTTTTTGTTAAGGTGTTAAAAAGCGTTGTTTTACCCGTGTTTGGTGAACCAACTAGAAGCAAATTCATGTTTTCACCTCAACAAAAATTTGCGAAGCAATGCTTTTGCCAAGTGCAAAAATGTTTTTATTGACTTTCAAGAGAACCGTTTTTTGCAAAATCGACATTTCTATTATTTGCATAGATGAAGAAACATAAATGCCAAAAGCACCTAGTCTTCTTTGAATTGGTGAAGGCAAAGAATTGATATCTTTAACAATTATTACTTCATTTTTCTTGCAATCAGAAAGGCTTTTTTTCATAGGGTATTATATTAATATTAATTTTGCTTATGAAAAAAACAAGCCCATCTTTTAAGCTTGTTTAAATTAAATTGAATTAATAAAATTTTTGAAATTTGACACATCTTTAAACTGTCTGTAAACAGAAGCAAACCTGACAAAAGCAACTTCATCAATTTTTTTCAACTTTTCCATTACCATGTCACCAATTATTTTTGATTCAATTTCCTGAACTAAATTGTTCAAAAGTTCTTTTTCAATTTCTTCTGCAACAGATGAAATTTGTGCCAAACTTACTGGGCGTTTTTCACAAGACTTAATCAGTCCTCTTTTAATTTTTTCACGATCAAAAGGTTGTCGCACCCCATTTTTTTTGATTACTAATATTGGAGTTGTTTCAACTGTTTCATAAGTTGTAAATCTTTTTCCACATTTTTCACATTCTCTTCTTCTTCGAATTGAATTTCCTTCATCAGTTGATCTTGAATCAATTACACGGCTATTTTCACAGCCACATACACTGCACTTCATTTTTCCTCCATATTAATAATAGTTTAACATGAATAAAATTTGTTTGCAACAATTCTTGTTTAACAAATTATTAATTTAAAAAATATAATTTAAATATTATTAAATAAATTAACTATACCCAATTTTAACACAAAAAAATAATCATTAAAAATGATTTATATGAAAAAATTAATTTTGTATTTCTTCTCCTAACTTATGGGCTTTTGGAGCGTCTGCTTCACAAATGCAAGCATTTCTTCTTTGATCGCATTCAAAAAGCTCAACAAGTATTGTGTCTTCACCAATTTTGCATATTGAATTGTAGGGAATAAAAATGTCATCTTGGTTTTTAAAAATATTAAAAAACTTTCGACACCCCGGCACAATAAAGCCAGTTACTCGTCCACATTTACAATCAAAAACAATGTCAACTATGTTTCCTAAGCATTTGCCATTTGTTACATTGATTACTTCTTTACACCTTAGTTCCAAAAAAGAAGTTTCCATCAAACCTCCACCTAACCTTGTTCTTTCATATGATATTTTTTTGTGATTTGACACAAAATTGCAAAAAAAAATGCACTCATTTTTTTATGAGTGCATATATAAATTATTTTTCTTGATCTTTTTCACTGTTTTTTGTAATTTCTGTAACATAATTATTAAAATCTTTTTCCGAAGAAAATCTTCTTGGGTTTCTTTCAATAATTTTTCCAAAAATATTTCTTATTATATCAACAACCGTAATTGGATAACTTTCAGAATTTTTAATTTCAGAAACTGTTTTCAAAACTTCAGATTTTCCATCTTTGTAAACTGTTTTATAATTGCTTGAAGCACCAAGTCCGTCAATGTTTTGGTCATTACTTTCAATTTGTACTCCATAAATATATTCGTTATCAGCAACAATCTTTTTCGTGGTTTTAATTGAATTCTCAACTTTTTTAATAAAATCTGTTTCTTTTTGCTTGTTATCAAGCCCAAGATTGATACCTGTACGAGTGTCCATAATTCCGTTGTTATTCAAATCAAGATATGTGCCTGGTAAAATTTTTGATGAATGAAGGAGTGGCAATTTACTTGAAAATTTTTCAACTTTATCTTCAATTTTTCTAAGTTTCTTTTTGTTTGGACTAATAAATCTGCCTTCAACTTTTGCGTTGTAATGTTCAAGTCTGTGATTTGCAAAGCTGTATTGAAAATAATTTTTCTTTTCTCTTCTTGTCATGCTTGAAATATCACGAACTTCAGAAAAACCTGCAACATTGTATTTGCTAAGTTTCATTCTGATTTTTGCAAGCTTAGCACTCAATTTGCAAAATTTTCTATTATGATCTTTGAATTTTTCAAGCTTAGAAGCATTATAAAATTCATCTCTTTTTAAACTGCGTCTACGATAAACATTGAAGCTTTTTTTTGAAACAAACAAAGCCCCAAGAGCAGCTCCAAGTATTCCAGCTGATATCAACATGGCTGTTAAAAAAGTCATCTTATCTACCTCATTTTTACAAGAATTATAACATATTGTGTCTCAATGTCAATATCGCATTACATTTTAGTGTAAGCTTTTATACAAATATTGATACTTTTTTATAAAAATTATATTATAAAGTATTATAAAAAAGGCACAATTCTGTGCCACTATTTATTAATAATTTATTTCATTATCAAAATGATTTCCAAAAAACCGTTTGATTTCAATTTCTGCATTTTCAGGACTATCCGAACCATGAATAATGTTGAAAGTTGTGCTTTCAGCATAATCACCCCTAATCGTTCCTTTTGGAGCATTTTTGGTTGGTCCCATAAGTTCTCTCATACCAAGAATTGCATTTTCGCCTTCAACAATCATTCCAAGAACAGGTCCTGAAAGCATAAATTTTTCCATGTCTGGATAAAAAGGCATGTTCGCAACATGTGCATAATGTTCAAGAAGCACATTTTTGTTTAAAGAAAATTGCTTCATTTTTGAAATTTTAAATTCCTTTTTAGAAATTCTTGAAACAATTTCATCTTTCAAATTTTTTCTCATTCCATCTGGCTTAATCATGATATAAGTTCTTTCCATATTTTTCTCCTTTAGTTTTTTTAATTGGAGCTAATGGGCGGGATTGAACCGCCGGTCTACTGATTACGAATCAGTCGCTCTACCAACTGAGCCACACTAGCAAATCTTTGCTTTTTAAACTTAATAATAGTATCAAAATTGAATATAAAAAGCAACATTTTAAGACTGTTATTTTTGATATTTTGCTTTTAAATCTTGCATAGCTTTTGTTAAAATTTGGCTTCCTTCATCAAGAATTTCCTTAGTAATTTTCTGATCATAAAACTTGTCTAGTGAAATCGGCACACCAAAAACAAGTTTGTTAAAGCAAAACATTTTTGGTCTTTTAATCATGGCAATTGGAACAATAGGTTTTCCAGCCTTAAGGGCAAACATAATGATTCCATTTTTAATTTCACCCATTTCTTCACTTGTTTTGTTTCTTGTTCCTTCAGGAAAAACAGTTAAAATTTCATTGTTTTTTAAAGCTCTAATTGATTCTTTAACAGCATTCATATCTGTCTTTCCACGATTAACTGGAATAACCTTAATTTTTCTTGCTATAAAGCCCAAACACTTATTTGCAAAAATTTCAATTTTTCCTAAAAATCTTTGTTTTCTAAATGTTGCAAGCCCAACAATAAACACATCTAAATTTGAATAGTGATTACAAGAAAAAATCATACCACCTTTAGGAAGGTTTTTTCTGCCCAAAATTATGGTTGGAAAAAAGATTTTAATTGGCAACCAAACTAATAGATATGCAATTCTATAAAACATTTTTGCTCCTTTATTTAAAAATATTTTAGAAATTATATTTTACCTATTTTTTAAGCAAAAGTCATATGTTCAAAAATTAAATTAGTTAAAACATTTTTAAAACTTTTTTACTTAACAATAAATTTTTGGCTTAAATAAATTTAATTTATATAGACTTGTTTTAAATCATTTTTATATTTTATTTTTTTGTGATTAGTTTACTACTTAATGTTATTTTTTTCTTTGGTTTTTATTATGTTTATAATTTCAGAAACAACTTCTTCAAGGCTCATATTATCAGTTGAAATGTATGTTGCATCTTTAGCAAGTTTCAAAGGAGCAAGTTCTCTTTTCATGTCTTGCAAATCTCTTTCACACATGCTTTTAACAAGTTCAACAAATCCAAGGTCGTTGTTTGTTCCCAGTTGAAGATTTCTTCTTTCTGCCCTTGTCTTGAAACTCGCGTTAAAAAAGAATTTATGCTCAGCATTTGGAAAAATAATTGTTGTAACATCTCTTCCTTCAACAACAATACCTAAACTTGGATCGATTTTTTTTTGAATATTGGAAACAAAATCTCTAACTAAAGCATTTTTTGAAACTTTTGAAGCAAGCATGCTTATTTCATTTGCCATAAGCAAATCTGTTACATCTTCTCCGTCAAGAATTAGTCTTTGTTCTTTACTAATAAAGCTTAATTCAAGTTTAATTTTTTCTAATGCGTCTTTGTAATCATTTTCGTTACAAATGCTTTCTCTACTAAAAAACAAAGCCACACCACGATAAATCATGCCTGTGTTTAAGCATACTAGATTAAGTTCGTCTGAAATTCTTTTGGCAACAGAACTTTTTCCTGAGCCTGATGGACCATCAATTGCAACAATCATATTTTCTCCCCGCATGCTTTTCCAGCTAAAAAGCCAGTTGACAATGCAATTTGAATGTTAAAACCACCCGTCAAAGCATCAACATTTAATGTTTCACCTGCAAAATACAAGCTTTTAACAAGTTTACTTTCCATCGTTTTGGGATTAATTTCAGAAAGTTCAACTCCACCGCTTGTGATTATTCCTGCACTTACATCATAAAGCCTATCAAATTTAAGTGGAAATTTTTTAAGAGCTTTAACAATTTTGGCGCGTTCTTCTTTGAGAAGATTATTTGGTTTTTTGGTTGAATCAATACCAATTTCTTCAAAAAAAACATCAATTAATCTTTTTGGTAAAATTTCAGGAAAAATATTTTCAAGATTTTTGTTTTTTGCATTTTCAAATTCTCTAAGTAGTCTTGCGTCAATTTGTTCAATAGATAAGGCTGGTTTAAAATCTATAAATAATGAAATTTCATTTGCGTGAAGCTTGTTTATGAAGCTTGACATACTTAAAACAATTGGACCGCTTATACCATCAGAAGTAAAAAGCATTTCTCCAAATAATTCTTTAAAAATCTTGTTACCTTTTTCACAAATAAGAGAAACATTTTTAAGAGAAATCCCTTCAAGTTTTTTTGGCATTTCGCTTTTTAAAACAATTGGAACAAGAGCTGGAACAGAAGGCAAAACGCTATGCCCAAATTTTTTTGCAACTTTAAAGCCAAATCCAGTTGAACCCGTTGCAGGATAGCTAACTCCACCCGTTGCAACAACAACTTTCTTTGCTATGAATGTTTGATTTTCTGTTTCAATCTCAAACAAATTATCGTTTTTTGTTATTAAAAAAACTTTTTCATTTAAAAACAAATTAACATGATTTTTTTTGCAAAAACCAACAAGTGCATTTGTTATATCACTTGCTTTGTTGGATTTTGGAAAAGCTCTGTTTCCTCTTTCAATTTCAATGGGAGTGCTTTGACTCGTAAAAAAATCAACAGTGTCGTATGGTGAAAAGGCTGAAATTGCCGACAACAAAAATTTGTTGCCATTAACCACATTTGAAAGAAATTCTTCTCTTTCACAAACATTTGTAACATTGCAACGACCTTTGCCAGTTATATATATTTTTTTACCAAATTTTTCATTCGCTTCAACAAGAGCAACATTTACGCCACTCTCACTAGCTTTGCCCGCCGCCATAAGGCCAGCAGGACCACCGCCGATTACAACAACATCATAAGAAACTCTTTCTTTCATTTACTCATCCTAATTATAGATGCAATTTCTTCTTGTGTAAGTGCTTTGAATTCTCCTCGTGATAGTCCGCCCAAAGAGATTGGACCAATTGTTATTCTTTTTAGAAAAAGAACTCTTCTTCCAATTGCTTCAAACATTTTTCTTATCTGACGATTTTTGCCTTCATTAATTGTGATTTCAAGTCTTGTTTCATTTTCTTTAAGTGAAGCAACTTGTTTAATTTTGCATGGTGGAAGCCTATCGCCTTCAATAACAACACCTGCTCTCATAACAGCGAGTTCGCTTTCTTTAACTGTTCCTTCAATGTTTGCCACATAAGTTTTTTCAATTTCAAAAGATGGGTGTGTGATAAGTTGAGCAAAATCACCATCGTTAGTCAAAAGCAAAAGACCTTCAGTGTCATAATCAAGTCTTCCAACATTAAATATGCGTGCATTTGGAACTTTTACAATATCCAAAACTGTTTTTCTACCCTTGTCATCGCTTGATGAACAAACGACTCCCTTTGGTTTGTTGAGCTTTATGTACACTTTTTCATTTTGAAAAGAACAAGGTGCACCATCAACAGTAACCTTGTCTTTTTTTTCATTTATCTGAGTTCCCATATTTGTGCATACAATGCCATTTACGGAAACTTGTCCATTTTGAATTAGAATATCACATTTACGCCTACTTGCAATTCCACAGCTTGCTAAAAATTTATTTAATCTCATTTATTATCCTTAGTTGCTAAAACCAATTTTTCAAAATACTTTTTGTTGGTTCAGGAGTTTGAATTGGCTTTGCATCTTCCATTATAAACATGTCCTTTTCAAAAAGCAAGCGGCCCGAGCAGAATACCTTAGCTTTTCCAATGATTGTGCCTTTAATAGCGGGTGCAACAATTTTTTCTGGTAAATCAAGTTCAACTTTTAATGAGTCAATCTCACTTTTTTTAAATGGATATAAAATTTCATCTTTTGTTTCCACATTCAAACTTGTTATGGCACTGTTTTCAACTGGAAGAGTTGATTTCATTAAATCTGAAACATTAAACATTTGATATTCATTTGTGGCTAACTGCAAAAGATATTGGGATTCTTCAAACATTGGTCCACAACCAAGAACAACACAAACTGCTTTAAGCCCATTTTTGTCTATTGATGCAACAAAACATCTACCAGCATCATCTGTAAACCCAGTTTTAACACCTGTGCAACCTTCCATTGAACTAAGAAGCCTATTTTTGTTTTTTAAATATCTAACTGTACCTTCTTTACTTCCTTTGACTTGTTTGCTCTTTGTCATTGAAATTTCCAAAAAATCTTTGTTTTCAAGAGCTTTTGCAGTGATTAAGGCAAGGTCGAAAGCAGTTGTAAAATGCCCCCTTTCATCAAGTCCATGAGGATTTGCAAAATGAGTGTAATTTGCTCCAAGTTTGCTTGCTTGCAAATTCATTTCTGCAACAAATTTTTCTTCACTTCCAGCTGCGTGAATTGCAAGTGCAACTGCAGCATCATTACCACTTGGAAGCATCATTCCATACAAAAGTTCTCTAACTGTTAACACTTCGCCTTTTCTTAAGTACATACTTGTGCCAGTTATTCCAACAGCTTTTGGGTCAATATTAACTTTTTCATCAAGATTTGTACAAAGTGAAAGGGTTGTCAAGGCAGTCATAATTTTTGTTGTGCTAGCCATCGCCAAGCATTTGTTTGCGTTTTTCTCATATAGAATTCTTTTTGTTGATTGCTCAATAACGCACATTCCTTTTGCACTTGAACTTTCGGCATATGAACAAAAATTTGTGCCAAAGTTTGCTTTTAAAGAAACAAGCAAACATATTAATGCCAAAAAACAACAGAGCTTTTTCATGGTTACTCCTTTTCTTTGTCTTTATCTTTTTCTTTGTTATTTTCTTTTGAAGAATTTTTAACAATTGCAGAAACAATTGAAATGATTGAAGAAACAACTGCATCATTGGCTGTCAAATTTGAACAAGGCACAAATTTAATTGCCAAATCTTTTTCCTCAATTAAAAAACCAATTGGAGTTAACAAAATTCCACCGCCCGTGCTTGCAGCCATTGGATATGGCAAAGTTGCTCTTTTATCCTTTGACATAACATATTGACCGCCACCAACAATAAAGCCAACTGTAACTTTTGAAATTGGGATTATTGTTGCACCATTTGGAGATTTTATTGGTTCTCCAAAAACAGTTTCTGTGTCTGATAATGTTTTGATTTTGTCGATAGAAGTTTCAATTATTTCTTCAATAGGATTTTCATAATTTTCAAATTCTTTCATTTTGCTTCTCCTTTCTTTTCTTTTAATTTCTTTTGTTTTAATGCCTTAAATCTGGAAATCAAAAATGTTATTAGAATATTCCATAATGAAATGTAAAAAGTTGTTTTTATTGCAAAAACTAATTTTTTATTTCCGAACTCAACAGTGCAATTATTTTTAGCGACACTAGTATTTTTGGTTGTAATTAAAATACTTAATATTTGTAAAAACAAAATTTCGATTGCAGTTTTGGTTAGGCAAGCAAGCATTGGGTCTTCATGAGATACTTCAGCTGAGAGTGAAATGCTTTTGACATCAACTTTTTCAGCCATTCTTTTTCCAATATTAAACGCATATACAATTTTTTCTGAATTAAGTTCAATTTCTTCTTTTTTTTGAAATCTTGATTCTCTTAGCAATATTATTTCGCCGTTTTGCATTTTCAATTTTCCACCAAGCATTTTGATTTTAAAAATATCTAATTCAATTTCGCCAGTGTTTTCAAAAATGTTAAAAATAAACCTCCAATCAAATTCTATTGGAAGGAATAAAATGATTACAAGAATAAATAATCCTAATAAAATCCATTCCATAATTGTATTGTTTTCAAAATTTAAAAAAATATTAAAAAAAGAAGCATTTTTATGCTTCTTTGTCTTGTTTTACTCAACTTTTTGAAGATTTGTTTCACTTTTTAAAAATGCTGGAACTTCATCTTCTAACATACTTTCTAAAATTTTCTCTTTAACCATGCTTTCTTCTTCCAAATTTTCATCTGTTTCATCTAAGTCAATATTTATAATTTCTTCATTTTCATTTTCTTTTTCTTCATCAGGAAGCTTAAAATCATTATATAGACTATTAGAAGAATTTTCTTTAACAAGTTTAATTCTTTCCATAAGGTCTTCTTGCTGTGGAAGAGAATTTAAATTTGGCAAATTAAATCTTTTTAAAAATTCATCTGTTGTGCCAAACAAAATTGGTTTTCCGGGTGCATCTTTTCTTCCAACCATTTCAATGAGGTTGTGTTCAATTAAAACTTGAACAGAATAATCACTGCTTACACCACGAATTTCTTCAATTTCAAGTCTTGTTATTGGTTGCTTGTAGGCAATTATTGCAATGGTTTCTAGTGTGGCTTTTGTAAGTGCTTTTTCTCTTATCGGGTTCAAAACCGATTCAACAAAATTAGAATATTGAGGATTTGAAGAAAATTGAATTTTGTTGTTGTATGACACAAGTTGAATTCCGCTTTGCTCAGAATATTTTGTTTTCAATTTTTCAACTGCGTTTTGAATATCTTTGATTTCAACACCAAGTTTTTCAGAAATATCAGAAATGAGAACACCTTCTCCAGAAATGAACAAAATGCTTTCAACAATATTATCTAGTATAGATTCAAGATTCAAGTTTTCCATTTGCTGATTCTCCTTCATTTTTATGAATTTCGATTTTCCCGAAAATTTCATTTTGTTTAACAGTGATAATTTGCATTTTTAAAAGTTCCAAAATTGCCAAAAACACTGCAATAATTTCACTTTTTGTTTGCTCTTCTTCAAAAAGTGTTTCAAACTCAACGGTAGGCTTAATCATGATTGCATCTTTAATCGCTGCAATTTTTTCAGCAACTGTGAATCTGTCTTTATTAATTTGTTTTGGCGCAACAACTGTTTCTTTTAATGCGGCTTTTTGAAGAAGCATTGCAAAAGCATTCAACATACTATCAAGAGCCATATCTTTAAGAACAACCTTGACATTTCCTGCCGATTCATCAGGAGCTCTCCACAACCGATTTATATCTTCAATTTTTCTTAGTTCTTCACTGGCTTCCTTGAAAATTTTGTATTCCTTGAGTTGTCTTAACAAAAGTTCTTCACTGCTTTCTTCTTCAGAATTATCTTCTTGAACAACAGGGAGAATCTGTTTGCTTTTAATTTCAATTAGTGTTGAAGCCATAACAATAAAGTCACTTGCCTTATCCATGTCTAAATTGTCTATATCTTTAAGAATTTCAAGGTATTGCTCGGTTATCTCTGAAATTTTAACTGTTGCAATGTCTAGTTTGGCTTCTTTTATTAGGTGAAGCAAAAGATCAAGAGGACCTTCAAAATTCTCTAGTTTAAACTGATCTTTATCAGAGAACAAATCTAATTGTTCTTCGTTTGTGTTCTCCACCGCAAAGCTCCTTTAATGGATTGTTTAGAAAATTCTCATTATAATCATTAAAACTGTTTGCCAATAAAGTGAAAAAAGTGTAAGAATTCCACCCGCAACAATTTGAATTAAAAAGTCAAAAATGCCAGAGATGATGAGTCCAAACAAAACAAATATACCATATTTAGCCATAAACTCCAAAAACTTGTTTCCTTGTTTCAAGGTTGCAGCTAAAAAATTGAAACCGTCAAGTGGATATATTGGCAAAAAATTAAAAACCGCAAGAGAAGCATTTAGTGTTGTGAAAACAGATGCGACAGATATAAAAGCTGCACCAATCTCAGTTGTTCCAACTTTGAACACAACTGTGAGCAAAATATATACAAGAGAAAATATTAAAGCAAGCAAAAGGTTTGAAATTATGCCAGCTAGTGAAGTCCAAATCATACCTGCTCTAAATTTTTTGAATCTTAAAGGATTGATTGGAACTGGCTTTGCCCAACCAAAACCCACAAATAAAAAGCAAATAATACCTAATATATCGAAATGAGCAAAAGGATTGAAAGTTAATCTTCCCTTAAGTTTTGCTGTGTCATCGCCAAATTGAAGTGCAACAAACGCATGAGAAAACTCGTGCACTGTTAATGAAACAACAATCGCAAGGATATAACCCAAAAACAAAATAACACCGCTAACCCCTGAGAGTTCTTGGTTTAATAAATAATAAAGCATACTTTTTCAGTATATATCACCAAAAAGATTTTTGCAACCTTGATTGACTGGAACTCTAAATTATTTTGTCATATTTAATTGTTTAATAAGGCAACACCAAATTTCCCATTGTCAAAAATTGACAAAGTGATTTCATTTTCTCCGTCTTTGTTTGTTTTTTTGTTGTTTTAACAAAAAAGCAGAAATAATTTTCTGCTTTTTTATATTATTTATATATCTTACTCAGTTAAAACAAAGCGTTTATTTTTTACTTCCAAGCCTTAACAATTTTTTTGCTTGCACCAATAAGTGTGATCGAATCAATATCTTCATTTATTACAAGTTCAATTTCTTTTACAATCTGTCCATCTTTTACAATCATTGCTTTTCCAACAACAAAGCCAGTTCTTGATGGAGCAACAATTTTATCTTTCATTTCTGTAACAACTTCAAATTTGGATTTTTCACCCTTTTTAGCTATTGAAGAAAAGCTCTCTTTTGCAAAAACATCAACTGTTTGTGTTTCACTTTTCACAACAGGCAAACTTGCAAATTTTTCCGTACAACTAAGAACATCTGTTTTTTCAAATGAAGCAAAACCATAATTCAAAATTGAAGCACATTCATTAAATCTTGTTTTTGAATCTTTTGCACCAAGCACAACTCCGATTAGTTGCATATTACCTCTTTTTGCTGATTCTGATAAACAGAAAAGTGCTTCATCAGTAAATCCAGTTTTACCACCTGTTGAACCAGCAAAATATTTTGAAAGTCTGTTTGTGTTAACAAGCTCAGTTTTTCTTCCTGATGGGTGGACAAAGTCTTCCATCCAAATTGAACTAAAATTTGAGAAAGTTTCATACTTTGCAACTTTACATAAGAGCAATGCAACATCTTTCGCAGTTGAATATTGATCTGGAGCATTTAAACCCGTTGCGTTTGAATAACGAGTGTTAACAAGTCCAAGCTCTTTTGCCCTTGCATTCATTTTGTCAACAAAGGCTGTTTCCGAGCCTGAAATTGCTTCAGCAAGAACAACTGCCGCATCGTTTGCTGATGCAACAATGACACTTTTTAACATGTCAGAAATTGAATATTCTGAAAAAGCATCAACAAAAACTTGAGAGCCACCCATTCCTTGAGCTTCTTCAGATGCTGTTACCATCTTGTCTAATGTCAAGTGTCCATTATCAATTTCTTCAAGTGTCAAAAGAATTGTCATAAGCTTTACCATTGAGGCAATTTGCCTTGGTTCTTCTTCATTTTTACTTAGTAAAATTGTTTGAGTTTCCATATCCATAAGAATTGCTGCTTTTGAAGTTATGTTAAGTGCAGAATTTGCAGTTTCAGCACAAACGGCATCGTTTGGCGCAAAACAACCAAGTGCAAACATAAAACAAAAAGCTAAGCAAAATATTGTTATAATCTTTTTCATTTAATTACTCCTTTTTTTGTTAGTCTTGTTCTTTTGATGATAAATTATGCAAGTTTTATTGGGGTGACACCAAAAAAACACGCGGGTACGCAAAGCCATGCTTTGCTAACTCGCTTTTTTTTGGTTTCCCTCCCAGCTCCCCTTCCTGCAAAAGTGTTCGTCCAAAAAATCTTATGCCCGAACTAAATTCGTGCAGCTTTTTTGAACTCCATGTTTTGTCTTTTAAAGACTAAATTATTTCGTTAATAATTACTTTTAGATTTTAGAGCATTAAAAAATAAAAATATTGGAATTCATATTTTAATAGAATATATCATAGAAAAGCAACTGGGGGTGACACCAAAAAAACACGCGGGTACGCAAAGCCATGCTTTGCTAACTCGCTTTTTTTTGGTTTCCCTCCCAGCTCCCCT
>JBAXZR010000005.1:0-65427 GCA_041670165.1 Clostridia bacterium | reverse complement strand
TCATCATTGATGGGCTTTTAGTTTTGTATCCCCTGTTTGAAAAATAAGCTCTATTTGCTTTTTTTGCGTTGACTTAGAGCAGATGCTGCAACGCTCTTGCTTGTTTTGCTAGTCCGTCCATCACGCAAGATTGATGACGCTTTACTAGCAACACTTTTACTTGTTGTTTTACATTTTGGCATAATTTCCTCCTTTTAAGTTAAAAGCGCTTGACTTTTGTTCGCTAATTCCTTACAATAATATTACAACATCAATTACATGTTGTCAACAATAAAAATGAAATATTTTAAAATAGTTTTGCATTTGCTTTGCCTTGCGCCTTTTGGAGGTATCGCAGTTTTGTAAAATTATCAAGGGGCGAGAGTTATCCCTCGTTAAGCATAAGCTCTCGCCTGTTCCTTGACAATTTTACGGCAACTGCATTTTTTAAGGTTAAGGCGTAAGGCAAAAAAGCAAATGCCAAAAACAATCTAAGGAGAAAAGAGTATGGAAAACGCAGTTATCTATGCAAGATACAGTTCGGCAGGACAAAACGAACAAAGCATTGAAGGGCAACTAAGAATTTGTAAAGAGTATGCAGAGAGCAAGGGCTTTAATGTTATTAAGGTCTATATAGACAAAGCTAAATCAGCATGGACTGAAAGCGAAAAGCGTGTTGACTTTCAAAAAATGTTAGACGAAGCAAATGGTAATGCTTTTAAGCATATCATTGTTTACAAGTTTGACCGTTTTTCGCGTAGCCGCGTTGACAGCATGATGTATAAGGCACAATTAAAGAAAAAGCACGGCATCAGAGTTTTATCTGCAACTGAGCCAGTCAGTGACGATGAAGGTGGCGAAATTTACGAGATGTTCCTTGAATGGAATGACGAAAAATATTCGCAAAGACTTTCAAAGCGTGTCAAAGATGGCTTAGATATATCTGTAGAAAATGGCACATATTGTGGCGGATATTTGATTTATGGATACAAGATTGACCTTGAGCCAGTTACTGGAAAGACTGGAAGATTTGTTAAGCGCGTTTCTATTGAGGAAGAGCAAGCAGCAATAATCAAATACATGTTTGAAAAATATGACAAGGGCGATACGAAAAAGAATATTGCAATAGCTTTAAACGAGCAAGGATATCGATTTAATGGCAAGCCATTTCAAGCTAAACATTTTGATAAGTGGATAAACAACCCTAAATACACAGGTGAGTTTCATTTTGGTGGAAGACTTTGCAACAATATGTACCCACCTATTATTGACAAGGCATTGTTTGAGCGTGTTCAAGATAGGCTAAAAAAGAACAAATACTTTGCAGGTGGTATGGCGACAGCAAGAGAACCATATCTTCTAACTGGTAAGCTATTTTGTGGGCATTGCGGAGCAGCAATGGTTTCAGATGGCGGAACGAGTAAAACTGGAAAGAAGTATCAATATTATGCTTGTAAACAAAAGAAAAAGGGCAAATGTATTAAAAAGCATCAACACAAAGAACATCTCGAAAAATACGTTGTTGAATGTGTTGTAGAGTTTTTACGTCAACCAGAAAATGCAGAAATGGTAGCAAATGACACGGTCAAATATTATCAAAGCCGAACAGGCACAGACAGTTTGAAAAGCATTGAAACTAAAATTGCAAATGCAAAAAAAGAGGTTGCTGAACTTGCCGATGCTTTTGTTAAAGCTAAGAGCAGTTTGCTTCAAGAAACGATAGAGCAAAAAATGAATGACTATGAATTCTTTCTTGATGACCTATTGACACAAAAATCTAAACTTGAACTTGAAAGAGCCTATAGATTAAGAAAGGAAGATATAACTGAATTCATCGGTGATGTTGTTAATGGTGACCCAAATGATAAGGAATACCAACGCAGCGTAATTGAAAACTTGATTTCATTAGTGATTTGCGCAGATGATGACACAATAGTTACTTTCAACTTCAGAGGTTGCAATATGCCTGATGGTGAGGCTGTTACAAAAGCCGAAATACAAGGAGCTGCAAGTCTTGCAAAATTAGTTCAAAAGCAATTACCACTTTCCCGCCAGATTTATATGGGTTTTAAAAATTTAAAAAGTTACAGATGTATTTTACCCTTAATTTTTACCCTTAAAAATAGAGAGTTATAACTCTCTTTTTTATTGAAATAAACTATACTAAAAAATATAAAGAAAAGATTTATTTAATAAAATAAAATGTTTTAATGCTCCTATTTTTTTTGTTTCATCTTTAAAACTCTTGTTAATCTTTTTTTTATTGAATGAATATTTTGGGTAGACTAGATTTATGGAAATGAATGTTTTAAATGGATTTGAACCTGTGTTTGATTGTGATTGTAGTGTGTTAATTTTAGGCAGTTTTCCAAGTGTTTTAAGTCGCAAAAACGAGTTTTATTATGGGAATCCACGAAATCGTTTTTGGCGGGTTATTAATAAAATTTTTTCATGAAAATGCTAATACTATTTTAGAGAAAAAGGCGTTATTACTTAAAAACAATATTGCACTTTGGGATATAATACAAAGTTGTAAAAACATAGACAGTGCAGACAATCATTTACAAGACATTATCTTTTCCAATTTAAAACTTGTTTTGAAAACCACTACCATTCGAAAAATTTTATGCAACGGAACAACTGCTTATCATTTAACAAAAAAATATTGTTTACAAAACAATATTTCCATTCCACTTGTTTTGTTGCCATCAACAAGTCCAGCAAATACCCGTTTTAATTTTGTATCTTGGCAAAATGAATTAAAATAAAATGAAAATATTTTTTGTATTTATTATTTATAATAATAATCTTAATTTTATAACTTAATAAAGGAAAACCAAATAAATCTTGCCACTATCAACAACTTATGTTGAAAGAGATTTACAGTAATCAAAAAAGTGGTGATTTTTATTTAACAACACTCTCCGTCAATATTTTTTATATTAGAATTTTTTTGATTACTAATCAAGTTTGCTTTTTAAAAAAAATAAGAAAAAGGATAAATTTAAAAATTTTTTCTTTTTATAAATATGCCACCACTAAAATCAAAATGTTATAATACATTATATCGTAAAAATTTTTGAAATTTTTTATCTGTAATCAAATTTTTGTATGATATAATAATTGTTATGGAGATGAATATGATTGAAAGAAATTTCGAAAATAGCTTGTTGAATTTGTCAGCAACACTTGCTAACTTTGTTGGTGTTGAAACTGGAATTACCATGTTAAAATCACTAGAAAACAAACTAAATGAAAACACAAAAAATGTTGTGTTTATTATTTTTGATGGGCTTGGACTCTATAATGTGAATGAACTTACTGAAAATAATGACACTTTTTATAAAAATCATATTATTGATACAATAAAATCTACAATTCCCGCAACCACAACAAATGCAACAACCTCCCTTCTTTCCACAAAATATCCAGATGAGCATTTGTGGCTATCATGGAGTTTGTTCTTAAAAGAACAAAATAAAGTTTCTGAGATTTTTTTGTCAAGAGATTATTACACTCATTTGCCAACAGAAAAATATATTGGCGGAGATATCACAGCATTTGTCGATAAGTCAAAAACTGATAGAAAAATAAGTGTGATTGCCCCAAGCTATGTTAAAAATTTTGAAAAAGTTGAAAAACTAAATGCAAACTCAATTCAAGAACTTTTTGAAAAATTGGATTTTGTTGTAAACAATAACGATAATAATAAATTTGTATATTGCTACTGCGACGAGCCTGATCACACAATGCATGAGTTTGGAATTAAAAGCAAAGAAACAAAAGAAAAATTTAAAGAAATTCAAACAAGATTAGAAGATTTTTTAAAGCAAAATAGTGATATTTTAATCATTACAACAGCTGATCATGGACATATTGATATTTCAGAATATATTGAAATTTATAAAGATGAAGAAATTATGGATTTGATTGAAAGACCATTAAGCATGGAAAATAGATTTACAAGTATTAAGGTTAAGAAAGGAAAAGATTCATTTTTTAAAAAACTTTTTATTGAAAAATATGGGAACGATTTTGATTTGTATGAAAGTGATTATCTTATTAATCTAGGAATTTTTGGAAATGGTGAAAACAAAGAAAAAATAAAAGAATTTTTGGGCGACTTTGTTGTAATCGGCAATAACACCTTTAAAGCACTTGCCTTTTGTGATGATTTAAACAGACTGAAAGGAAATCATTCAGGATATACAAAAGAGGAAATGGAAGTACCAATATGTATTTTCCCAAATAACTAACAATAGATTTGATTTGAAAATTTGTATTTATTAAATTTTTTTATATATTTTTTAGATTCCAAATTTTTAAAAAGTAATATATAATAAGATAACTTAACGAGGAAATTTTAATCATCAATGAGTGGAAATAATACACAATATTTATCAAAATAACTTTGTCGAGTTTTCATAGGTTAAATTGGATCAAAAATAATATCAAAAAAAATAATTGGAGTTATTATTATGTGGTTAGGACATTTAGGATTTTCATATGTTGGTTTGTTGTATATTGCAATGATTACAATTCCAAATTTAATTTGGACAAAACATCAACCAGCAAACTATACTGCAAAAAATGAAAATAAAATTTTAAGCTACTTCGAAAGGATTGGTCAATTTTTGGTTACTCCTGTTTCTGTGATGTTTATTGATTTTAATATTAATGAAATTTCACTTTGGAGCATATGGCTAGTCATTTCATTTTTGGTTATGATTTTATATGAGATTTGGTGGATAAGATATTTCAAAAGTAAAAAACAATTGCAAGACTTTTATAGTTCAATTCTTGGAGTCCCTGTTGCTGGCGCAACATTACCTGTCATTGGATTTTTTCTACTTGGAATATATGGAAAAAATATTTGGCTTATTATTTCAATAATCATGTTAGGAATTGGACATATTGGAATCCATTTTCAGCACAAAAACGAAATTAAACAAACAAATTAAATTTTAAAATATGGCAATAAAATAAGCTCATTATGTGAGCTTTTTTAATGATATTGAAAAATTGTTTAGAAAAATAAACAAAAAGAAAAAGGCGTAAATTAATACGCCTTAATCATTAACAATTTGCCAGATAATATGAAATTAAATGGCAAAATTGTTTAATTCTAAATTTGCTCTTTTCAAATGGTGAAACTTTTTATTACAAAAGCTCTTTGAAACTAGACAAATCTTGAATGTGAAAGTTTCCTTTCACGACAGTATTATGTGTAGGTTAAAAATATTTATTCAAAGAATATTTAATTATTTTTATCTTTATTAGAAGTCAATTTTTAAGTGAAAAATTTAGTAAAATAAATACTATTTTAATTCACATTTACAAATTTTACCTTAACTCTTCATTTTTCACTATTCACTAATCACTAACTATAAATAATGGAGTTCAAAAAATCTGCACGAATTTAGGTTCAGCATTGCAATAAAACTGCTCTTTTACGAATTCGGGGCAATAAAACTAGTTTATATTAATTAAGCAAATCCCAAATATTAAAATTAGGAGTTCAAAAAAACAGGCTGAATTTAGTTCAGCCGTGAGATTTTTTTGAACGAACACAACTAGGAGGGGGAGGTGGGAGAGGAATTAAAAAAATAGCGAGTTAGCAAAACAATAGTTTTGCGTACCCACTTGATTTTTTTGGTGCCACCCCAGTAGTTTTGCGTACCCGCGTAATTTTTTTGGTGCTACCCCAGTAGGAAAAAGGGATTAGGCAATAAATTGCCTAACCCCTTTCCTGCGCCGTTCCATAGCCCAAGCGTTTCTCTTCACATGAAAAGATGTTACTAGGCTATGGCTTACGGCATGTGAAAGTTTTTATGAAACCAATTTGGTCTCCTTTCACATTGATATTTTGCTCTGTTATAAAAAATATATACATTAATTTTTTGAATTATTTATATAATTTATGATTTTTTCACATATATTTTTTTTGTCAAAGAATAAAGAATAAACATCTTCCCCTTTTCCACTTTTTCCAAATTCATTAATTCCAAAGAACATACCATTTCCTGCAATATATTTATACCAAATATTGTCATTTGATGCTTCAAAAACAAATTTTGGAACTTTGTCGCAAAGAACTTTGTTTTTATATTCAATTGATTGTTTTTCAAAATCTTCAACACATGGCACACTGCTTACTTGCACTGAAATATGCTCATTTTCTAATAATGCTGAAATCATGTTAGCAAGTTCAACTTCACTTCCTGAAGCAATTAACACAGCTTTGGGTTCTTTTACTTTTTTAACAATGTAACCGCCTTTTTCAACTTGATTAAGTGAATTATCTTGCGGTAACATGTTTTGTTTGGATAAGATAATGGCTGAAGGTCCACTAGAGCTTAAAGCTTTTTTCCAAGCGTATCGTGTTTCAGTAACATCGCATGGACGGAAAACATTTAAATTTGGAATTAATCTAAGCATTCCAATTTGTTCTATTGGTTGGTGAGTTGGTCCATCTTCTCCCACAAGAACACTATCGTGCGTGAAAATATAAATAACTGGCAAATTCATGTAAGCACTCATTCTAATTGCTGGAATCATGTAATTTGAGAAAGACAAAAATGTTGATGCAAATGTTTTTTTGCCATCAAACAAAGCAATTCCATTTGCAATTGATCCCATGGCATGCTCTCTTACTCCAAAACGGATATTTCTTCCTTTCCTATTCTCAAAAGAAAAATCTCCACCATCAGTAATATAAGCTTTAACACTTGAAGCCAAATCTGCTGTGCCACCAATAAAACCTTGAAAAGCTTTTGCAATTTGATTTAACAAAATTTTGCTTGCATCTCTACCGCTCATTGCTTGATTTTCCAATTGAAGAGCATTTTCTAGCTTGTCTTCAAGATTTGGATTTTGCCATTCACATAAATCATCTTGTTTTTCAATGGATATTTGCATAAATGGCAATTCTTGCATGCGTTGATTAACATGTTTTATGCAGTGGTTTAAAATTTCTTCAGAAAAACCAAATTCTTTTTTGGTAACATTTAATGTTTCCTTTAAACCAATAATTTCAATTGGGCTAAGAGCCAATCCATGAATTTTTGAAGAACCTTCATATTGACTGCCGTAACCAATTGTTGTTGGACAAATTACAAGTGTTGGTTTTCCACAAACTTCTTTTGCTTGAGAAATTGCACAAGAAACACTTTCTGCATCATTGCCGTCTTTAGCTTCAACAACATTCCAACCTTGGCTAACAAATTTTTCTTTTACATGCTCTTTGTTTGAAATGTCAAGACTTCCATCAATTGTGATTTGATTATAATCATACAAAAGAATTAATCGTTCGAGTTTAAGCGTCCCAGCAAGGCTTATAGCTTCATTTGCCACTCCTTCCATCAAACACCCATCTCCTGCAAAAACATATGTAAAAACAGGTCCTTTTCCGCTTCTAGCTCTTGAATATTCTTCTGCAATAGCCATACCAACACCCATGGCAACTCCTTGTCCAAGAGGACCAGTGCTTGCATCAACAAAAGGAGTTGAACTAAGTTCTGGGTGTCCCGGTGTTTTTGAACCAAGTTGTCTGAATTTAAGCAAATCATCTTTGGTTATTCCCAAACCAAAGAGATTTAATGTTGCATATAATAATGCACTTGCATGTCCAGCCGAAAGAATAAATCTGTCCCGAAGTGGATTTTGAGGATTGGTTTTATCAAAAGATAAATGGTCTGCAAACAGAGCATACATTATTGCAGCTCCTCCCAAAGCAACACCAGTATGACCAGATTTAGCTTTTTCAATAATTTCTGCTGAAACAACTCTAAGCTCATTAACACATTTATTTGTCATTCCTAACTCCTTTATATTCGTTCATTTTTCCAACAATTTCTTTACATAAGACTTCGTTTGTTTTTTTATCTTGAAGAATCACAAAATCACTTATGTTTGCAATTTCATTTTCTCTTGCTTCTTCACCTAGCTTAGAAACAATTTTTTCAGCTTTCAAACTGAATTTTTTGTCAGTTTTTAAGAAAAAAATTGCTCTTTGCTTGCGAACATTTTCAAAATTTTGTGATGAAACAAAAAGTTCGTCTGTGATTGATATGAGCGTGTTTTCATATGAGCATATGTTTTCTATTGCTTTTTTTTCTCTAACTTCTAAATAATCTTTAGAGCAAAAATTTGTTGCTCTTTCTTTGTCAACAAGATCATATTCAATAAAATCTGATGCGTCAACAAAAAACATTCCAAGAGCCAAAGCTACTTTGTAAGCAACATCTTTTAACAAATTTCTTTCATGGCAAACAATCGCAATGTTCATTGCACACTCCTATTAGGAATAATTGTAGCAAAAAATATTTACACATGCAAACCAAACATAACTATGAAACGAGTTTTTGACAAAAAAAGACAACTTTCGCTGTCTTTAAAAACCTCTCAAGAAAGAATTTGGAACAATTTGTTGTGCAATTTTCAAAGCTTCTTCAAAAAAACTTTTTGAATATGGAGCACAATTCAATCCTGGAACAGGATTAAATTTTTGAAGAGCATAAGATTTTGCCCCTTTAATCATTTTTACAATTGAAGAAATATCTTCTAGGTTCAATGAAGGAACAACTGTTGTTCTAAACTCATGGCTCACTCCACTAGTAATAATTATTTGAATGCTTTTTTCAATTTTTTCAAAAAACTCTTCAGCACAAGCAACAATTTTTAGTTTTTCCTTTGGAGCTTTTATGTCCATAGCAACAAAATCTAACAATTTATCTTTCAAAAGTTCTTCAATCACTTGAGGATTTGAACCATTTGTGTCCAGTTTAACAAGAAAGCCAAGAGCTTTTATTTTTTTTATGAACTCTTTTAAATCTGATTGAATTGTTGGTTCTCCGCCAGTTATCACCACACCATCAATTTTTCCTATTCTTTGTTTCAAAAATTGAAAACAAGTTTCTTCATCTATTGAGCCAGCTTTTCCGTCAATTAGTTTATGATTATGACAATAGGAGCAATTATAATTGCACCCATTCGTAAAGATTACTGAAGCAATTTGCTGAGGATAGTCAACAAATGAATTTTTAACAAATCCAGCAATACGCATTAAATTTGCTCCGATTTTATTACAAATTTTTCTCTTGCCATAAATTCATCAAGCTTGCTATTGTTAAAGTCTTGAACCATTCTTAAATATCCTGTTACACGACTCCAAACTTCAGTTTTTTTGCCACATTCTGGACAAGTGAATTTTTCACCAGCAATATATCCGTGTTCTGGACAAATTGAGAATGTTGGTGTAATTGAAATGTATGGCATTTTGCTTGTTGAAAAAATCTTTTGAATGAGTTTTTTACACACTTCTTTATCTTCAATTCTTTCACCTAAATATAAATGCAAAACAGTTCCACCTGTATACAAACTTTGAAGTTCATCTTGAAGCTCAACAACTTTGAAAATGTCATCAGTGTAATCAACAGGAACTTGAGATGAATTTGTGTATATAACTTCATTTTTTCCAGCAGTGATTATGTCTGGAAATCGTTTTTTGTCAATTTTTGCAAATCTTGGGCTTGTTCCTTCAGCAGGAGTTGCTTCAAGATTGTATGAATTTCCAGTTTCTTCTTGATATTTAACCATTAAATCACGCATGAAAAGAAGGGCTCTTTTTGCAAAGTCAAGACCTTTTGGGGTTGTGATATTTTCATCTTTACCAAAAAGATTTTGAATTGCTTCATTCATTCCAACAATTCCAATTGTGTTGAAATGATTACTCCAATATTTTCCTGTTCTGTTTTTAACATCTCTTAAATAGAAAGCGCAATATGGATACAATCCATTTTCTGTGTTTTCTTCAATTATTTTTCTTTTAATTTCCAGAGATATTTTTGCCGTATCGCAAAGCTTTGCAAGTCTTTTGAAAAATTCATTTTCATCTGTTGAAAGATAACCAATTCTAGGCAAATTAATTGTAACAACACCAATTGAGCCTGTGAGCGGATTGCTTCCAAACAAACCACCGCCTCGTTTTTTAAGCTCTTTAACATTCAACCTTAGTCTGCAACACATTGAAACTGCATCTTCAGGAGAAAGATCACTGTTGATATAGTTTGCAAAATAAGGAACACCATATTTACATGTGATATCCATAATTTTGTCAACAACTTCGCTGTTCCAGTCTAATGATTTGGTTACATTAATTGTTGGAATTGGAAAAGTGAAAACTCTTCCATTTGCATCACCTTCAAGCATAACTTCACAAAATGCTTTGTTGATTATGTTCATTTCTTCTTGATAGTCGCCATATGTTGTTTCTTGAGGAACACCACCAATAATGACTGGCTGATCTTTAAGAGTGTTTGGAACGGTGATATCTAATGTAATGTTAGAAAAAGGACATTGAAATCCAACTCTTGTTGGAACATTCATATTAAAAACAAATTCTTGTAAACATTGTTTAACTTGATGAAAACTCAATTTATCTTGCCTTACAAAAGGAGCTGCATAAGTATCAAAACTGCTCCAAGCTTGAGCCCCAGCTGTTTCTCCTTGTGTTGTGAAAGTTGCATTTATCACTTGACCAAGAAAAGAGCGTAAATGTTTTGGTGGTTTTGAACAAACCTTGCCAGAAACTCCCGTGAAGCCATCAACCAAAATTGCCCTAAGATCCCAACCAACACAATAAGCACCGAAAAAGCCCAAATCATGCAAGTGAAGCGCACCACTTTCATGAGCTTCAGAAACTTCTGTTGGATATATTTCGTTTAACCAATAACCTTTTGTAAATGCTTCACGAACATAGTTGTTAAGACCTGCTATGCTTCTTTGTTGATTAGCATTTTCTTTAACTGCCCAATCTTTTTCGCCAAGATAATTTTCGAACATATTGATTGTTGCACCAATAAGAGCATTTTTATCTCTTGCTTGTTTTCTTTTTTCACGATACAAAATATAAGCCTTCGCAACTTGGGCATGTCTATTTTCAATAAGCACCTTTTCAACCACATTTTGAACTTCTTCAACAGTTGGAACTTTGTTGTTGAATTTTGTAACAAGCATTTCTTCAACCTCAACTGCAAGCTTTTCGCTTATCTTTCTGTCTGTTCCGCCACATGCTTCAGCAGCTTTAAAAATTGCGTCAGCAATTTTGTTTCTTTGGAACTGTTGGTAAGAGCCATCTCTTTTTAGTACTTGAGCAATCATGTTAATCTCCTCTTCGTTGAAAAAATCATACTAAAATACTATATATTGTGTCAAGCATTCATGCAAGATACTATAGGTTGGAATGTTGCCTTTGTGCAAAATGCACAAAATATAAACAAATATATTTAAAAATAAATCAAATTTCAAGCCGTTAATCACTACAAAAAGTTAAACTATTCGCAAATTTTCTTTGTCAACCATAATGAATTTATATTTAAAATTTACTTGCTTTTTACAAAAAAATGTAATTTAAGCAAAATGAAATTACACGCAAAATTATACTATTAATTAGTATCAATTTTTTAAAAAATCAGTTTAAATCAATAAAAATTGATTGTTTTTTCATTAAGGTCTATTCAATAAAATATGAGAGCTTTATAATTTAAAAAAATGTATCAAATATTTTAAGAAAAACCAGCAAACATCACTTTCACTTTTGCAAATATCTTTGCCATAGGCAAGTTTATTTAGATAATTTTCTTTTAACCTTTTTATAAATTGTATTGTATTGTTTAATTTCACTAGAGAACATAAAACCAAAAGCCACAACAATTGTTAAAACATAAATTTGCCAAAAAGAAATCCAAGGTTGTTCATTTGTGTATCCACAAACAATTCCAATCACAACTTCACTTATCTCATTTCTGTAGACACCTACAACAATTGTACCATTTACAAATGTGGTGTAAATGTTGCTATCGTTAATACCATTTTCATTTAGCCTATCCAAAATTGTGTCAGATGGGTGTCCATATTCGCTTTTTGGACCAACAGAAATGATTGCTACTTCTGGTTTAAAAGCGTCCAAAAATTCTTCACTTGTGCTTGAAGAGCTTCCATGGTGTCCTACTTTTAAAACATCAACATCATAACAGTATTCGCCAAGGACATCAATTATTTCTAATTCATTTTCAATTGTTGCATCACCCGTTAACAAAATTCGTTTTTCTTCATATTCAACTAGGACTATTGGCGAATATTCATTATATTTGGTTGCACCATAAAAATCTTTGATTGGACCAAGGAAAAGAACTCTTGCTCCCCCTTCATTAAAATCAATATTCACTGTTGAAAACACAATTTCACTGGAAGAACCATTTTCATCAATTTCAGCATTTGCGTAAGAAACAAAATTCTTGTAAGTATTTGTGTTATGTACGGCAACATTAGTAAGGCTTTGCTGTGTAACTTCTTGCTCTGTATAGATTTTTGGTCTAAAAATTTTGTTTACTACATAATTTTCAAAAACAAATTTTGCTCCACCAGAATGATCTGCATCACTATGCGTTAACAAAAAATAATCAAAAACTTTTTCTTCACCGTTAGTAAAAACTGTTGAAGTTAAATAATTATTCATTTGTGTTGTGGTTTTTGACTCACCCGCATCAATGAGCATATGCTTGCCATTTGGAAATTCAATAGCAATTGCGTCTGCTTGCCCAACATCAATAAAATGAACTTTTAATCCATCATCTGAAATGCTTGCGCTTATGTTGTTTTCAAAAAATGAAAAGTTTACAAACTTTTCAATTATTTCTGAAAAGAAAAACCCCGTTGCCAAAGCCAAACAAAAAATCAAAAATATAAGCGTTTTTACTTTTGGAAAAACTAAATTTGTTTTTTTGTTTGATTTGCTATTTGATTTTTTTTTGCTAGTTTGTGAAGCCATTATTTACTCCAAAAAATTTATTTTTTCATCAGTGTTAGGTATGTTTTTTTTCTTTTTTTTAAGAGAAGAAAATATTTTCATTATTTCAGGAATTTTGCTAAGTGCTTCGTTGTAGCCTTCTTCTATCATTAATTCATAATCATCTAATTTTGTGCTTTTGAAGCGTTTTGTGTTTGGTTGCAAAACAATATCGGAGTTTAGATAACCTTTTACAACATTACTTTTCATAAGTGTACGAATGCTTGCTGACAAAACATCTAAAACCTTTGAACTTTCAGTTCCATAAATCCTTGCTGAGTTAACATCAACGCTGACAACAAAGTCACAACCCATAAGCCTTGGAACATTTCCCGGAAGGGTGTTTTGCAATCCACCATCACAAAGAAGCATATCTTCAAATTCAACTGGTTGAAAAATTCCCGGTACACAACAACTTCCCGCAACTGCCTTTGCCAAATTTCCTTTTGTAATAACCACTTCTTCTGTTGTTTTTATGTCAACAGCAACTGCAGCAAATGGAATTTTTAAGTCTTTAATATCAATATCACCAAGGCTATTAATTACTATTTTTTCAATACCTTCCGTGCTTGAAGTCATAAATGGAATTTTGTTTGTTTTAATGTCTTTTTTGCGAATTTCTTTTGCAATTTCATTCATTTGTTCAAAAGAAAGACCAGATGCCCAAAAAGCACCCACAAGGCTACCAACACTTGTTCCAGCAATAACATCAAATTTAAGTCCAAATTCTTCAAATGCTTTGATTACTCCAAGATGAGAAATTCCTCTTGCTCCACCACCGCCAAGTGCAAGCCCAATTTTAAATTTCCTTTTTTTAAAAGGATTCATTGTTGGCTTTTTCTTTTTAAAAATATCAAAAAATTTCATCATACCCTCTTCAATACTATATTATCAGTTTAATTCAGAATATTAATTTTATCAAATGTTTTTAACAAAAAAAGAAACAATTTTTAGTTGTTTCTCTTAAATTAGTTATTTGAATCATCTCTTAATTTTGCAAGCTGAGCATTTAACTCTTCAAGATCGTTTTTAAGTGATTCGTTTGTATTTTTAAGAATACGAAAAGTGTTTTCAAGAAGTGGGTATCGTTCTTTGTTTTGTTCCATAACACTTTCACAATGTTCAACAGAAAGTTTCAAGCCGTCTAACAAATCCAAATCTTCTGCAAGTTGTTTTGCTTTTTCTTCATCAATATCAACATAGTTGTTGACACCATATAGAACAACTTTTTGTTTTGCAACTGTTGCTTCTTTTCTGCGAAGCTTTCTCTTGTCGTTATCAAGACTTTTCTTAACTCTTGCAAGTGGCAAAAATTCTCTTTTAACAGATTTAAGTTCTTTTTCGTTTGCTTTAAGTCTTATAGTAGTCTTTTCAATAAGATTCAAATATTCTTCTTCACTAAGAGTTGGACCTTTTTCAACAACAACTTTTTCTTCTTGTTTTGCTTTTTCAAGTTCATCTTTAAGAACTAATATATCAGATTTGGTTTGCTCCAATTCTTCTGACGCCTTTGTTTTAAGTTCTTCATTTTCTCTTTCTTTGTTAGCAAGAATTTCTTTAAGCGATTCAAGTTCTTCAATTATTTTTTCTTTTTCTAGTTCAAATGCTTTTATTTGTTTTGTTTTTTCATCATCTTCCTGAGCCACAACAATTTCTTCATCTTTTTGTTGTTCATTTGCAACCATTAAATTGTTAGCTTCAGAAAAGATAATTTTTTGTTTTTCAATGTCATTTTCAATTTTTTTTGCAATTTCAGAGCTTGATATTTGAGCCTCTTCAGCTTCATTCTCTTCTTCAAGAACTTCATTTAAAATCAAATTTTCTTCAGATTTTTTTTCAGCCAATTTTTCTTCTTCTTTAGCAAGAGCATTTTTTTCAGATTTGCTTGTTAACTCAGCAAGAAGAGCTTCAAAATCAACATTGTCATCATCAGTTTGTTCATTCTTGGTTTCGTCAAAAAACAAATCACCAAAATCCAAATCTTCATCAACTTTATTTTCTTTTGCAACTTGTTTTGGGAAAATACTTTCAGTTTTTCTTTTTTCTGCTTCTTCAAGTCTTTTTTTCTTAAATTCTTCTTCTTCTTTTCTAAGGTTTTCAATTGATGACTTGTCTGTTGAATTTGAATTTTCAAGCATCATTTTTTCAATTTTTGCTTGTTCTTCATCAATATCTTGCCAATTTGAGCTTGAAAAAATTTCAGATTTTTCTTTTCCGCCAACTTCTAGAATTCCTTTTGAAGAATCTTCATTTTTCACTTGAGGAAAAGGTGAAACAACCTGATGCTGTTCAGCAGTGTTTAAATTTTCTCTTATCAAAGGTCTTTCATTTTCATTTTTTTCTTTATTATTCTTCCCACCAAAAATAATGGAATTTTTTCCATCAACAATGGAGATTACAAGATCCCCTAGAAAAAAAATCAAGAATCCACCTGCAATTATAATTCCAATAATAGCAAGAACATTTAAAAGCACATCGACAAACATGTTTTTCTCCTTATGTTAAAATTTTAAGCAAATAATATTTATCTAATTGTTTTGTATTATAACAAATTTCTTATTAAAGTGCAATACTCGAGAATAATAAAACAATCATTTTTTTGAGTTTTTTCAACAAAAAGTCATGTTTTTTTAAAAAATTTTGTCTTTTTTCCGTTAATTATTATAATATTCTTTCATTTTGATTTTTTAAAATTATTTGATTGTTGTTCTTTATTTGATTGTAATATTCAATTAAAGAATTAACTCTTGGGCTTTGACTTAATGTTTTTGTGTTGAAATATGTGTTTATAACAAATGCTTTTACTCCACTAGAATTCAAACTATCACATGTTGAAATTCTGTCATCAACATAGCAATCAACTTTGTGAAGACGACATGCTTCAACTTTGTCTTTTGCTTCAACAACAAGTGTGTCATATGACAATCCATTTTTTTTAAGCCATTTGTCTGAAGTTTCATAAGGATTCATTGTGTATCTTTGAGTTATAATAACAATTTTATTTCCTTGAGCTCTCAAGATATCAAAAACCAATTTGGCTTCTTTTCTCACAGGCAAGTTATCCAAATATTCTTGACCTTTTTTATTCCAACAAATCATAAATTCATCGAAAGTCCAATCATACATTTTTGTCATAAGTTCAGCATTTTCATCAAGGAGATTGTATCTTTTTCCAGTTTCTTCAAAATATTTTTCACATAAATCAATGCAATATTGCTTTTTGTCGGTTAATGTGTCATCAATGTCAAAACCTACTACCATATTAGTTCTCCATTTCATTTAAATTTTATATAACTATCATTCTACTATATTTTTATCAAATTTCAAGTTTTTCTTTTTTAACTTTTATATTTAAAAACAAGTTACTATAATAAAAAATTATTTTAACCAAAAAATTATTTATGAATTGTCTTTAATTTCTGCATTTGATGTAATTTTTTTAAAATTTGAGTTGTTGACTGTTTTTATAAAAATTTTCCCAAGGGTCTTTTTTCTCTATTCTAAGTAGTGCATCTGCCATACTAATTTCATTTGGAGCAATAGTGTCTAGTTCTTCCCATGTTATAGGCATAGAAACACAAGCTCCTTTTCTTGCCCTAATTGAATATGGAGCAACTGCTGTTGAGCCTCTACCGTTTCGTATCCAATCAACAAAAATTTTACCTTTCCGACTATTCTTTCTAACATTGCTTGTATAGTAATTGCTCCATTTTTTTTCCATATATTCAGCAATATGCTTTGCAAATTCATAAAATTTGTCCCATTCCACGACTGGCTTGAAGGGTACAACAATATGATAGCCTTTTCCGCCACTTGTCTTGAGATAGGAAGTTAATGAAAGCTCATCAAGAATATTTTTTAAATCTTTAACACCTTGACGCACTTGTTTTAAATCCATTCCTTCGTCTGGATCTAAATCAAAAACCATCATGTCAGGCTTTTCCAAATCATCTATACGGCTTCCCCAAACATGAAATTCAAGTGTGCCCATTTGTGCTTCTGAAACAATTCCAACGGAATTTTCAATGTAAAAATAGATTTCCTTTTCACCTTTATTTGATACAATAGGAAATTTAACAATTCCTTTGCTAAATGAATCAGGGTGTTTTTTGAAAAAACAAGGCTCACTAGCACCCTTAGGACAACGAACTACACTAAGAATTCTATGACTCAAAAACGGTAACATTCTTCTAGCAACTTTTGAATAATACGAAACAACATCAATTTTTTTTATTTCTGGATCTTCAAAAACAACTTTGTTTGGATTGGTAATTTTTACTCCGTCAACAATAGCAACTTTATTTTTTATTTTGTTATTATCACGAGTTGTTTGATTTTTTGTTTTTATGTTTTCAGCTTCATCATTAGTTGTCTGATTTTTTGTGTAATCATCTTTATCGGTTATTATTTGATTGTTTGTTTCATTTTGTAAATTTTCTTTTTCCATAGTTATTTCCTCTGGGCTTTTATCTGTTCTTAAGCCCTTGAAACTTGCTTGCCTCAAAAGATTATCTTTTGTCCATTCAGCAAATTTAATTTCTGCAACCATGCTTGGCTTCAACCAAAAAATTTTTTCATTTTTATTTAGTTTAGGAGAAAGAATAAATGGCGATTTTTCAATTTTTAAACTTTCAAATTTTTGTTCAAGTTCTTTCATGCTTTTTTCTGTTAACCCTGTTCCTGCTCTGCCCGCATAAATAAGATTTTTTTCTTCATAATAGCCAAGAATAAGTGAGCTAATACCACTAGTTTTTTTGTCTGTTAAAGTGTAACCACAAATTACAAACTCTTGTCTATTCTGACATTTCATTTTTATCCAGTCTCCGTTTCTTGTTCCACTGTAATTCGAATTTATATTTTTTCCAACAATTCCTTCCAAATTTAATTTGCAAACTGCATCAAAACTTTCAGTTCCTTTACCAATGACATATTGACTGTTATAAAGATTGGTTGGTGCATCTTTTAAAAGTGAATCTAAAATCGCTTTCCGTTCAATCAATTTGCGTTCTCTTAAATCAATTCCATCAAGAGATAAAATATCAAAAATAACATAGGTAAGTGTTTTGTCTATTGGATTTCTAACATAGTTTTGAAGTGCCTGAAAATCCGTTTTGCCGTTTTTGTCTATAACAACAATTTCCCCATCTAAAATCATTGCTCTTTTACCCGCAAAATCTTTTATTGAAGAAGCAATACTAAAAAATTTATCAGAATAATCGTGTTTATTTCTTGTCATAAGCATAACTTTTTCATTTTCCACGAATGCCATTATTCGATAACCATCATATTTAATTTCATAAAGCCAGTCATTGCCTTTTGGTGCTTTTGACACAAGCTTTGCAAGCTGAACATCGGTATGACTAAAAGGATTAGAAGCAATTTTCTCAATTACTCCATTTTCAATTTCTGACATGTTGCGTCCTGTTCTTATGCTTGTTAAAAACGAAGATATTCCATTTGTTTTTTTTGCATATTCATCTTCTTCTTTAAGTAAAAGCCAGCTATCTTCTTTTTTACTTTTTAAATCTTTAATTTTTATTAACGCCCAACTTCCTTTAAGTCTTTTTCCTTGTAAGGAAAACTTAATAATTCCATCACTTAGCCCTTTATCAACATCATATTTTGAATCCCAAAACCCCTCGTCCCAAAGCATGACAGTTCCTCCACCATATTCACCTTTTGGAATTGTTCCTTCAAAATTTCTATAATCAAATGGGTGATCTTCCACTTTTATAGCTAGTCGTTTGTCATTAGGATTATATGATGGACCTTTTGGCACAGCCCAACTAACAAGAACTCCGTTCCATTCAAGTCTAAAATCAAAGTGATCTTTGCGAGCAATATGATGCTGAACAACAAATCTCAATTTTTGTTTTGATTTTTCTTTTAAAGCTTGTTCATCAAAACTTGCGCCAACAGGTTCTTTTGTCTTTACAAAGTTTCTTTTTTGTTTGTATTCTTCCAGTTTTTTCGCCATAAATTTCACCTTTAAGATTTTAATCTTCTTAAATAATATTTTTTGCAATCTAAATTTAAAAATTCTTAAAGATTTTCTTGCTAAATCTTTATTAAAAAAACACACTTGACTCAAAGTCAAATGTGCCCTTTTAATTGGTGGAGACGGCGGGAGTTGAACCCGCGTCCAAATGATTATGAAAAGCTTTTCTCCGTGTGCAGTTTTTGGATTTTATCTTGCAAAATGAAACACCAAAAACAAAATTTCATCTTGCCAGTTTCTTAATTCATTTATGCTTCCGAAACAAAAACACAAACGGTCCTCACAGTCATGAGGCTCAATAACTAAGTTGTGAGCAGCTTAGAGTGAACCAGTTACATTAAGCAGCAACCGCGCTAAGATTTGAATTGTTATTTATTATTTTTTGAGCTCATTAGGCGGGCCCAACCGCCACACGCTTTGCACTTTTCTTTCATCACCTGTCGAAGCCGTATCGCCCCCAAGCATGAAAATGAAATGAAAAAAATTTCAGTTGTCTTCTTTTATGGCACGGTCAACTTCTCTTTGCAAAGATTTTTCTTTCAAAACATCTCGTTTATCAAATTCTCTTTTACCTTTGCCTAGTCCAATTTCCACCTTAACAAACGAATGTGCAAGTCCAATTTTGATAGGAACAATTGTGAACCCTTTCATTTTTAATTTTCTTTCGAAAGTGGAAATTTGAGATTTGGACAAAAGAAGTTTGCGATCTCGTCTTTCTTCTGGAAGATATGCTGAAGCTTTATCATAAGGTTTAATATATGCGTTTTTTAAAAAAATTTCTCCATTTTTAATTGTTATGAAACTTTCGTTTAAACTAACGCCACCTGCCCTTATACTTTTAACTTCACTACCAACAAGAACAATGCCTGCTTCTAAAACATCTGAAATAAAATAATCATAGTATGCTCTTTTGTTACTTGCTATCATTTTCATTTCAAAGAGAGTGTATCATTATTGCAATTAATTTTCAAGTGAAGTTGCCTATAAAAAATGATATTTGAAAGTATTTTTAAATTAATTTGAATATTTTCTACATTTTTTTCTTAAAAAAAATGAAAAATTGCAAAAAATTATACTTTCATTGCATTTGTTTTGTATTATATGTAACACTAAAAATTCATTTTTTCATTAGTCAAAGGCACTGTAAAAAAACTCTCAAATTGAGAGTTTTTTTTTTATAACCTTTTGATAAGTTCAAAATCGATTTTTCTTGTGTAAGGGTTTGAAGCAACAACTTTAATTCTAACATTATCACCTAAGCGATAAGTGTTTGCGTTGTTTTTAAGAATGTAATGTTTTTCATCAAATATATATTCCATTCCCTGTAAGCTTTCAATTTTAACAAATCCCTCAATTGTGTTTTCAAGTTCAACGAACAATCCAAAGTTTGTTACACCGCAAATTTTTCCGTCGAATTCTTCTCCGAGTTTCTTTGCCATAAATTGTGCTTTCTTAAGATCATCAACTTCTCTTTCTGCTTCTTCTGCGTTCTTTTCTCTTTCACTTGAACGGAAAGCAGCATCAATCACAAATTCAAGAATTTCTTTGGCTCTTGCTGAAGTGATTTTTTTGTTTAATTCAGCTTTCAAAATTCTGTGTATGCAAAGGTCAGGATATCTACGAATTGGTGAAGTGAAATGGCAATAATTTTTGAGAGCAAGTCCAAAGTGTCCAAGACATTTCTCATAATATTTTGCTTTTTGCATTGATCTAAGCATAACTTTGTTCATTGTGTCAGTGTATGGCTTGTTTTCGCAAGCAGTAATGATTGACTGAATATATTTAGGAGTGATTTCAATTGGCAATGGGTCAACATGAAGTCCAAGTGAAGAAGCAAACTCCAAAAGATTTTCAACTTTTTCTCTTGTTGGAACTTCGTGTACACGATACATAAAAGGAATTTGCTTTTGGTTGAAATGCTTTGCAACAATTTCATTGCATATAATCATGAAACTTTCAATGAATTTATGTGCATCTGTTCTTTCTCTTTTTTTAATTGCAACTGTTTCCCCATTTTCGTCAACTTGAATGTATGTTTCTGGCAAATCAAAATCAAGTGCACCATCAAGAGTTCGCTTTTTTTGCAAAATTTTGGCAAGTTCATTCATTTTGAAGAAAATTGGTGCAAGGCTAATATATTTTTTTGTTGTTTCTTCATCGCCATCAAGCACATCAGCAACTTCTTTATATGTAAGTCTTGCACAGCTTTTAATGATGCTTTCGTACATTGAGTAATCAACCACATCACCTTTATCATTAATCTCCATAAACACTGAAAGTGTTAAACGCAGGACATTAGGATTAAGCGAACAAATTCCATTTGAAAGAGAAACTGGAAGCATTGGCAAAACAAGATCAGGGAAATATGAACTTGTTCCACGAAGATAAGCCTCTTCATCAATTGGGCTTCCTTGCTTGACATATTCACCAACATCAGCAATGTGAACTCCAAGTTTATAATTTCCGTTTGACAAAACTTCAATTGAAACAGCATCATCAAAATCTTTTGCATTTGCTCCATCAATTGTGAAAATTGTTTCTTTTGTCAAATCAAGTCTGTTTTTAAACAAGTTTGGATTTACTTCTTGTGGAATGAGTTTGCTTGCTTCAATAACTTGTTCAGTAAATTCTTCGTACAAATTGTGAGCACGAATAATTGAAAGTTCAAGAACTCCCTTTTCACCTTCATTTCCTAACACTTCAACAACTTCACCCTCAATTTTTTCAAATTTAATTCCAACAGGGTGTTTTGTGATTTTTACAACAACTTTGTTGCCTTCAACGGCTTCACCAAGCTTTGTTTTGCGTATGTATACTGGTTTTGAAAACTTTTTGTTGTCTGATTGAACAATGCCATAACCAGTCTTTTCAATTTTGATTGTTCCAACAATTTTATCAAAAGTGATTTTGAGAATCTTAATCACTTCGCCTTCAGTTTTGCCAAGTTGTCCTTTAACAGGGTTAACAAGAACAATGTCGCCGTCCATTGCACCACAAAGCTTGTTTGGTGGAATAAAAAGATCGTCCTTTTTGTTTGCTCCAAGCCCTAACACCTGACAAAATGCAAAACCTTTTGCGTTGCCAATAAGTTTGCATTTTTTAATATTGTATTTTTGGCAAGAAACAAATTTCTTTTTGCCATTTTCAACAATTATACCATCTGCCAAAAGCTCATTAAAAATTTTTGTTACAGTTTTTTTGTCAGAATTGATTTTTGCTGCAATAATTTCACAAAGTCTTTGACTGCTGTCATACTTAATTTTTTCAGATGCAATCAATTCTAATATTTTTTCTTTTTCGTTCATTTTTTCTCCATTTTTTTAATAATATATCAATTTTGATATTTTTCAAAACAAATATTGGTTTATTTTTACTTTTTCAAAATTAATCATATGATATTAATTTGTTTATTTTTTTCAACATTATTATAACCAAAAATTTTTAAAGCATAAATAAGCATAAAAATTGCCAATCAAAGTGAACGCGCGTTCAAATCTGATTGGCAATTTCCCTACAAATATAAGAATTAATAACCAGAATACACAAGTTGCATAAGTGCAAAAATAATTGTTGAAACTGCGATTATAGAAGTGGTGATTATTGTGATTTTTTTAAGACGACCTTCTCTGTTTGAACCCTTGTTTTGTGAATAATAACTTTCTTGAGTTCCACTAATAACATTTGTTCCGCCACCAGAAGTGTTTGATTGCATAAGAACCGTTATAATCAAAAATACTGCACAAACAGTCATGATACAAATCATAATTGTTCTGATGATAGGGAATGAGGTTGAAACCCATTCAGGAACACGATCTGCTAATATTAATGCATTGAAAACTGACATATTTCCTCCAAACAAAATTTATGTTTTTTAACCTGACACAAGTGCAAACCATATTGTAAGTCCAACCGTGATGGCAAGGCAAACAAAAAGTGGCAATTTTAGTTTAAAATCATTTTTGGGATTGTAGTGGAACTGAATAATTGCACTAAGCAAAATGAATGCAATGACTATACCAACACCAATGATTCCAAATTTCTGAATATTAGTTAAACTTCGAACATATGTGAGAATATCATTATATATTCTTTCCATAATTTCCTCACTTTATCTTTTTTCAATTAAGCTTTAAGATGATAACAAATTTGTAACACAATGTCAATTAATCTTTTCAAAAATATTATTATAATTAAATGTTTATTGGTTAAATTGATTAATTTTAGATTTTTATGTTTAGAAATTGTTGTCTTTACTTTTATTATTATGATAAAATACAACATAATTTGGAGGAAGAAAATGGAAAAAGTAACAAAAAAATTGTTCGAAATGCAAGATTTAAAAGCAAGAGATTTTGGTGCAAAGATTATTAATATTGACAAAGAAAAAATGATTGGAATAAAAACACCAGATATACGCAATTTTGTTAAAGAATTTTTGAAAGATGACGATCATATAAAGTTTTTGGAAGAATTGCCTCACAAATATTATGAGGAAAATATTGTTCATTCTTCATTATTAACAGGAATGAAGCTTGATTTCAAAACTTTTATAGACTATTTGGAAAAATATTTACCCCACATTGATAACTGGGCAGCTTGTGATGTTATTTCTCCAAAAATTTTTAAAAAGTATCCAAAAGAAGTGTTAAACAAAATCAAAATTTGGCTTAAATCCAAAAACACTTTCACTGTTAGATTTGGAATTGTTTCTCTTCTTCAATTTTACCTAGATGAAAATTTTTCAGAAGAAATTTTTGATTTGGTTAACAGTGTTGAATCAGAAGAATACTATATTAACATTGCTATTGCATGGTTTTATAGCTTTGCACTAATTAAACAATATGAAAAAACTTTGCCTATTATTGAAAGCAAAAAACTTAGCAAATGGATTCAAAACAAATCAATTCAAAAAGCTGTTGAAAGCTTTCGAGTAAGCGATGAAAGGAAAACATATTTAAGAACATTAAAAATTAAATAAATCTATTTCATTATATAAAAACCGGCATTTAGTTTCAATTTATAATATTATATACATAATAAAAAAATCAGACTTTAGTTTAAGCTTAAAATATTAAGTACACTATAAAAAATCGGCTTTTAGATATATTTATAATATTAAAAATCTATAACATCATATAAAAAATCGGCTTTTAGTTTTAATTTAAAAAATTAATTTTGATAACCAAATAAATCCTAGACTTTACTAATTTTCGATTGTCCTAACTATAATAAAAACAAAAATAATGTTTTTATTGTCTTCAAAATTATAAAAAATTTAATATAAGGACAAAATAATAAAAATTTAAATGTTATTTTTGTTTGAGAAAAATTTTTATTTTAGGTATAATATGATTATTATACAAAAAGGAGTTTGATAATATGGAAATTGCTCTTATTATTTTATGTGCAGTTTTTGCAGTACTTTTTTTGGTTGTCCGAGTTAAAGTTGGTGGTTTTTGGGGTTTAATCACAAAAACACTAGCTTCATTTGCTTTTGTTTCTGCGGGAGTTTTTTCGCTAATCAATGCAACAAATTTCAACAATTCAATAGTTTTTGTTATCTTAGGTTTAACAAGCGGACTAATTGGCGACATTCTACTAGATTTAAAAGTTATTTACAGGCAAGATAACAAAAAATTCTTAAATGCAGGAATGACAAGTTTTGGAATTGGACATATTTTTTATTTTATTTCCTTAATTATGTTAACTTCCCCAAATATGACATTTTTGTCAGTTATTATATCTGTTTTAGCTGCTATTGGTTTAAGTTTGCTCATTATGCAAGCTGGAAAATTAATGAAACTAAATTTCAAAGGATTTTATCTACAAATTCTTAGTTACACATTTATTCTCACTTTTTTATCCATAATTTCATTTTGGCAAGCAACAATAAATGCTTCATTAATTCCATTTTTCCTTGGCACATTTCTTATTTGGCTTAGTGATTTGGTTCTTTCAAAAATGTACTTTGGTGGAAAAGGAAACGACAACATTCTTTGCATAATCAATCATGCTTTATATTATGCAGGTCAAATATCAATTGCAGCTTTTTTACTATTCGCATTTTAGATATTGGGGTGGACCAAAAAAAATACGCGGGTACGCAAAACTTTTGTTTTGTTAACTCGCTATTTTTGGGTTCCCCTCTGGAGCTCCCCCTCCTTAAAAAATGTTCGTTTAAAAAAAGTTAGGCTGAACTAAATTCAGCCTGTTTTTTTGAACTCCATGTTTTAATTAATGTCTTATGTATATATCTAATTGGTAGTGTTTACCCGAACTAAATTCGTGCAGATTTTTTGAACTCCATTTCTTAATAGTGATTAGTGAATAGTGAAAGCGAAGAGTGAAATACTGAGATAGCACAAAAAATGTTATGGCTGAACGACTTTGTTTTATTGATTTAAACAATTGACATAATAATAAGAAATCATTAATATAAACAATATGAAAAAAAATAAATTAATCAAACTTTTCACAAGCTTCTTCTTAATTTTGATTGTTGCCGTGATTGTTTGTGTTGCTAAAAACAACGAAGTAATAACTGTTGAAAAGCTTGATTCAATGTTTGATGGATTAGATAATTTTGAATTGTCAACTCCATTTGTTTTTGAAGAAATTGACGAATATAGCATTCGCTCATTTTCAACACCTGAGAATGTTGGCATTGATTTTTTTTGTAAAAATGGATGCGGTTTTTTGACTTTTAGAGCAATGTATAATGGAATTATAACTCATGTTGAACCAAAGCTTATTCTTGACCAAGGTGAAACTGACAATTGGGCATTTGAAATTTGGATTATGTTAAACTCAAAGTATTCAATCTTGCTAGAATTTGAAACATGGGGTTATTCTTCAGAAGTAAAAACACAGCAAGAAAACAATTTATTTGTAAAAGTTGGCGACTATATAACTCAAGGGACTATAATTGGAAATTTAGTTGCATGCCAAGATTCTGCACATGTTCATTTCAGTTTAAAGGAACAAAATGTGCCTGACGAAGCAAGTTTAATTGCACCAGAATCATTTTTCAGCAAAGAAGCACTGAGATACTTAGACATAATTAATCTAAATCAAATAATTTTTTAAAAACTTAAAAATTAATATCAAACAAAAACATAAAATTTTATAAACATTATGTTATATGAATTTTTTTATTGGAAATTATATTAGTAACAACAAAATAAAACAAATAAGCTAAATTTGTTTTGCTTAGATAAATTTGCTATTACTTCTTTTTAACATAAAAATTTATTGACATAATGTTCAATATTTGTTTATATTTTACAATATTTTCACGGATATTTATTAATATAGTAGCATTTGAGCAATATTAAAATATGTTAAAATAACCAAACAATCTAGTATGGTTGTTATGATTGGCGCTGCCATAACAGCTGGATCTAATTTTAACTTTTTTGCTAAGAGTGGCATTGTGAATCCAATTAAATTTGCAATTAAAACAATTAAAATAACAGTGAGAGCGATTATTGTAGCGATTAAAAAATCTTTATACTGAATAAAAATTCTAAAAAAATTAAATATTGCCAAAAATGAACCCATAAACAAAGAAACATAAAACTCTTTGAAAAATATTTTGAAATAATCTTTCATTGAAATTTCTTCAAGCACCATACCTCTTATCATAAGGGTTGAAGCTTGAGAGCCACAATTTCCCGCAAGTCCCATTAGTAACGGCAAAAAAGAAACAAGAATGATTTGGTCAGACAAAATTTGTTCATAACTAGTTAGCAAAATTCCTGTAAAAATTGCAGAAATCATAAGCAATGTCAACCACAAAATTCTTTTCTTTGAGTGTGTGAAAGCTGATGTTTTTAAATAGCTTTCATCATTTGGCATAATTGCCGCCATTTTATGGAAATCTTCAGTTGTATCTTCTTCAATAACATCAATAACATCATCGATTGTTATGATTCCAACCATTCTGTTATCCATGTCTTGAACAGGCAATTCGTTCACATTATATTTTTTAAAGAGCGAAGAAACTTCTTCTTGAGTTTCACTTGTGTTTACAGGAATTATATTTGAAGACATAACATCTTTAATAAGTTTTGTTGGTGAAGCCAAAATCAAATCTCTAATTGATATTTCACCTATAAGCATTTTTGTGTCATCAACAATGTAACATGTGTTGATTGTTTCTTTGTCTTGAGCAAGCTTTCTTATTCTTTTGAAACAATCAGAAACTTTCATGTCACCTTTTAAGTCAAGGTATTCTGAAGTCATCAAACTGCCTGCAGTTTTTTCTTCATAGCCTAAAAAGCGATTGATTTCTTGCCTTTTTTCGGCTTTAGTTACTCTCAAAATTCTGTTGACAACATTTGCTGGCAAGTTTTCAATTAAATCAATTGTGTCATCTAGATATAAATCGTTCATGATTAAATTTAATTCTTGTTCTGAAATTGTTTCGATTAAATGTTTTTGAATATCAAAATCCAAATAAGTAAAAACATCTGCTGCAATATCTTTTTTTAATAGACGAAAAACTTTTAGAAGAACATCTGGTTCTTCTATTTTTTCAATTTCATCTGCAATATCGGCTTCTTTTAAACCATTTAAATAAGTTCTTAAATCTGAAAACTTTTTTTGATTAATTAAATCAAGTATTTGTTCATTTGCCATTTTTCCCCCTTGCACAAACTTTGCATGCAAGAGAAAAACAACTTTTCAATTTACATGCAAGTTTTGTTATTTTTTCTACTATGACCCGCTGAATCGCCCATGTAAATCTCCTTTAACTTTTTTATTATAACTATATTCCATTGTATGTCAAGTAACTTTTTTTTATTAACATTTTTTTACAACACCAATTAAAAAATGAAAGATAATTCTTTCATTTTTTAATCAGTGACCACACTTTTTTTGTTTCTTTTTTTGTTGTCTTAACTCAAATTTTTTTTGTTCTTCATTAACAAGGTTTTCTTTTCTAATTTGCTTAAGTTCAATTTTTTTTTGTTCTTGTTGTAGCTTGATAACTTGAAAAGATTTTTTGCTAATTCCTTTTTGATTAAGAGCTAAATTAATGATTTTCTTCATTCTTTTGGGGTTTATTTTTTTGTTTTTTTGAAAATTTTTTACTGCTAAACAAAAACTCAAGTTTTTCCAATTGCTTTTAATAAATTCAAAAACTTCCGCATCGCTTGGCTCAGCTCCAAAAACATATTTGCATACGACCATTTGCTTTTTTGAAAATATTTCAAACAAAGCGCCCCAAAATTGCCCATCAAAAAAAATGGTCAAACTGATAGTTTCTTCTTCCATAAGGAATCCTCCTAAAAAATAGAATGAAGAACGGACAACCTTAGGAGGCAGGTTACTGGCTAATTTATTAGCGTCTGGACTACCAACCAGAACTGTGTTTTTATCTTCTTAAATAATTTTATAATATTTTGATTATATTTTCAATTGATTTGTTTAATAAACTATAACTTTTATGTTTAAAAAATCCTTAGTCTAAAAAAATGTATCAAAATTATATATAAATGCAAAAACAATTAGAAAAATAATTTCTTTATATTTTGGTGTTTTTTATAAAAATTTTAAAATATAAAAATAAAAAAATCATGTTATACTAACAAAAAATCACATTTTGTTTTATTATTTCATTTTAATTTTAATAACAAGGAGAAAATTATGATTTATCCAAAATTTTTAGAAAAGGGGCAAACAATTGGCATTCCTGCCCCATCTAGCGGACTTGTGGAAGATAAGATATTGAAATATAATCAAGCACTTAAATCTGTTCACAAACTTGGTTACAAAACTGTTGAAAGTGAAAATAGATTTTGTGATGATTTTCATGTTAGTGCAACCAGTTCAGTTAGAGCTGAAGAATTTTTGAGAATGTGGAAAAATGAAAACATAAATGCCATAATTTCTCTTGGTGGTGGAGAATTTATGGTTGAAATTCTTCCTTTTTTGAAAGCTGAAGAATTTAAAAAATCTACACCAAAATTTTTTCAAGGGTTTTCTGACAACACCGTTCTTGTTTATTATTTAACAACTTCCTTAGACATTGCAACAATCTATGGTTACAATTTTTTGAATTTTGGAATGAAAAAATGGCATGGTTCTCTTAATGACAATTTCTCTCTTCTTACTGGGCAAAATTTTTCTTTTAAAAGCATGGAGAAATATCAAACAAAAAGATATAAAAATCCAAAAAAAATTTTGTCTGGTTTCAATTTAACTAAAAATGTTAAATGGACAAATGTTGCTGGCAACAAAAAAGTCAGTTTCACTGGGAGAATGATTGGCGGTTGTCTTGATATTCTTGTTACAATTCTTGGCACAAAATTTGACAAAACAAAAGAATTTATTGAAAAATATGCTAGCGATGGAATCATTTGGTATCTTGAAACCTGTGATTTGACCGTTCCCGAAACAATTCGAGCTTTGTGGCAACTTAAAAATGCTGATTGGTTTAAATATGTTAAAGGATTTGTTTTTGGAAGACCATTAATAAGTAAAACATTTTGTGATTTAACTAACAGAAAAGCAGTTGTTTCACAACTTAGTGATTTAAATGTTCCAATCATTATGAACGCAGACATTGGGCATCTTCCACCAACCATGCCTGTTCTTAACGGAGCAATTGCAACAGTAAATTATGAAAATTACGAAGGCGAAATCACTTATTCATTAAAATAATTTTCAAAATTAATTAAAAAAATTAAACTCAAAAATGAGAGCCTTTATTGTAGAACAAATCATAAAAATTACTATATTTAGTAGTTATTTATAATAAAAAAAATAAAAACACTTTTCCATAGATTAAATGTCTAAAACAATCTTAAAAATATGACTAGAATTAGTATCACACTTAAGATAAATAAATTAGCTTTCTAAAATATGATTTAAAATTTTGACAAATTTGTCAATATCTTCTTTTGTGTTGTAAACATGCAAACTTACTCTTACAAAGTCATCTTTTTCACTTGTATTGCAAAAGTTTCCAGTTCTAACAACAACATTATAATCTCTTAAAATTTCTCCAAGCTCTGAAGATGAAATGCCATTAATTTTGAAACTTATAATTCCATAACCAAGTGCACATTTGCACATTGCAACACCTTTATTAAACTCAATGTTTTTAATTAGATTTAACTTATCAAACAAATATCTTGTAATTTCATAAATATGATATTCTATGTTTTGCATGCCAATTGAATTTATATATTCAATTGCTTTTTTAAGTGATAAAATTTCAGCTATGTTTTGAGTTCCACTTTCAAAATCACTGCCCTTTTTGATTTCTAAATTTTCATTTTTAAAACCGCCGCCAATTTTGAAAGGTTGCATCTCTTTTAGGAGTTCTCTTTTTGTGTAAAGAACTCCAACACCCATACCAGCAAACATTTTATGTCCAGAAAAATATAAAAATTCTGGATTGAGTTTTTGCACATCAACATTTATATGTCCAACACTTTGGCTTGCATCAAGAACAATAATTGCATTATTATTCTTTTCTCTAATTTGTGGAATAAGTTTTTGTATATCCATTTCTAGCCCATACATATTGTGAATGTGCGTTAAAACAATAACTTTTGTATTATCATTGACTTTGCCAATTAAATCTTGTTCTTTGTAATCGCCTTCAACATCAATTAAAATTTCCTTAATAACAATATTGATGCCAAAAACTTTCAAAATTTCAACAACATTTAGCCATGGCAACACAGTTGATTTGTGATCACCCTTGCACAAAAGAATTTCATCGCCATTTTTTAAATGTTTTAATCCATAGCTTAGCGCAATCATATTTGAGCTTTCAGTTGCTCCACTTGTAAAAGTAATTTCATCTTCATTGTCTGCACATATAAAATCTTTAACTAATTTTCTTGTTTCTTGTATTTTTTTTGCAATTGAAATTGTGTTATTAGAAATTCCTCTTTCTGCGTTCATTTGGCAGGAAGAATAAAAAGAGCAAATTTCATCAACAACAACATTTGGCTTTAGACTTGTAGAAGAAGAATCTAAATATATTAAATCATCTTTTAAAATTCCAAAATCCTTTTTTACATCAATCACAAAAATACTCCTTTTGAAATATTTGTTATTTTATAACTAAAAAACTTTTGATAAAAATTATATTAAATAATTGCTCTTGTCATCATTCTAACAAGTGGCAAACCTTGTTCACGATACTCAGTCATTCCACCTTTTAAAGAGTAAACATTTAAACCTTTTTTGTTTAGATATGCACTAAATTTATAAGACTTGTCGCCAACAGCACAAACAAGCAAAATTTTGCTTTCTTTTGAGAATGGTATTCCATTGTCTACAATATCATCAAAATAAGTATCGGTTATGTTCATTGCATCATTAATGTGTCCATTTTTATAAGCCAAATTACCCCTTAAATCAATGATAATTGGTTTTTCTTCTGAAATAAAATTAGTTATGTCTTCACATTCAACAACTTTTGCAAATTTTAAATCTTCTTCTTTAATGTTTCTTACTGAATCAACTTTTATATCACTGTCAAAAATGTCTGGTCTTCTTTTTCTTATGTAAGAAACATACCATTCAACTCTGTCGCAAGCAATAAAAACAGCATTGATTTTTTTGTTTAATTTGCCGTCTAATTCCTTGAGATATCTAAGTGCACCAAAAAAAGCACAACCACTTGTTGGTCCAGCCAAAATTCCAAGTTTTCGGTTCAAAGTAAGCATTCCGTCAATAGCTTCCATTGAATTTACACTTACAACTTCGTCATACAATGATTTATCAAAAATACCCACTTCATACATTTCATCTTTGTTTCTGATCCCTGGAATGTTGTCGCCTTTTTCAGCAATTATTCCAACTTTTTTTAAATCACTGTTTTTTGTTAGCAAAAATTCAATTGTCCCTCTTGTTGAACCTGTTGTTCCTAAAGCACCAAAAAAATAGTCAACATTGCCAATATCATCAAAAATCTCTTTTCCTGTTCCAAGATAATGGGCTTCAGGATTTTTCAAATTTGTGTATTGATTGCAATGGAAAAACTTTTCAGGGTCTTTTGAAACAATGTTTTCAATGTAAGAAACTGGATCATTTGGGTCGGTTGGATCAGGGCATTCAGAAATTCCAGGCAATTCTTCAATTTCTGTTCCAACAATTTTTAAAACATCTCTTGTTTCTGGAATTTTTATTCTATTTGTGATTGTTTTGAAAGGTATTCCATTCATGTTGCAAATTATACTAAGAGCTTTGGCAGTGTTTCCACTTGAAGACTCAATAACAGTTTTACCATTTTCTTTGATTTCCTTAATATTATCTTTTAGCATGTTATATGCAGGTCTGTCCTTAAGTGAGCCAAAAGGATTAAATAGTTCACACTTAACAAAAAGGTTCACATTTTGTAAGCCTGTTATTTCTTTTCCAATTTCAATTATTGGTGTGTTACCAATAAGTTCCAAAACACTATTTACTTTCATTTTTCACCTTTTGTTTTATGCTATCAAAATTTTCATCTAAGAAGAAATTTAGTTTGCCATTGTTTTCAACTGCAACAATTTTTTTGGCAACATTGTGCATGATTGTTTCACTTTGAGAAAAATCCATAAAATATCCAGCAGTGTTTACAAATGCAAGTATGTCGCCTTTTTTTGGAAGCTTGTCAATAAAAACTTTGTGCTTAAATATCAAATCGCTTTCAAGGCACAAATTTCCAAGCAAATAAAAACCATCTTTATTTGTTTCATTTTCACTTTTGCCAATTAAGATTGGATCAACAAACATTTCTTGTTCGCCAATGAGCAAGTTGCTCCTGTTCATACTAGCACCAATCAAATTGTCGCCACTAGATGAATTTTTGCTAAACACAACTTCAGCGAGTGTTAATCCAGCTCCGTCCAACAAGCTTCTACCCGGTTCAATAGCAAGTTCAATCATGTTTTCAGACAAGATTTCGCCAACCATTCTGTTTTGATATTTTTCTAGCCTAGCTGACAAAATATCATTCAAAAATTTTTCTTTAACACTTTCTTCATAGTAGTTGTAAATGTTCAGTCCACCCCTTAAAACACCTTGTTCACTGTGCAAACCAAATGAAGCTTTGTTCCAAGTAAGTTTGTTGTTTCCAGAAATTATGTCTTCTTTTAATTCGCTTACACTTTCATTCCATTCTTTTCCATTCTTAAGATAACTAACTTTGAAGCCGCCACCTATATTAATGATATATGGATTTAATTCAAGTTCATAGGCACGACTAAACAAATTAATTACATTTTCAATTGCAACTATTTTTTCATTTAAATTTACTGTGTCTAAATGAAAAGAAAAGCCCACAAATTCAAAAATATCTTTGTTTTCTTTTAAAAAATCAAAGATTGTGTCGATTTTTTCAATATCAATTCCAAATCTACTCTGTTTTGCCAAAAATTTTGTTGCACCAGATTTGAATCCACAAAGTCTAATAAGTAGTTTTGTTTTGTCTTTTTTGTTTATCGCCTTGTGAAAATTTAATAAGGTTTGCAATTCTTCAAAATTGTCAACATTAAACAAAATATTGTGTCTTAACCCAAGCAAAATGAAGTCATCATTTTTTGGACCAGTGGCTTCAATATGTTTTCCAACAAAGCCACAAGAAAGCGAATGTTTAAGTTCGTTCACTGATGCAACATCAACATTCACACCCGAGTTTATCATTTGATTTATTATTGCATCTGACTTGTTACACTTGTGTGCAAAATATATATGCCCTTTGATGCTAAATTTTTTAAAAACTTTTTCACATTCCAAAATGTTATTTTCAATTGATTGCGGGAATATTATGTTGAGCGGAGAAGAGAAACAATCAACCAAAGAGCGTACTTGCAAATTGTCATTTAGCAACAAATCCATTTGCATAGTTGTTTTGGGAGAAAACTTCATTTTTTAATAATCTCCTTATACGAAAAGTTTGAGTCAAGAAATGAAGGCAAGTCTTGACCATAATATTGACTATACCAATCTTTTGCATCGTTGACATAAATTTTTTTTATCATTGAATAATAATTGTCCCAATCTTTATCTGTGTTTTCTAACAAGTCTAGAAGTTTTTTGTTAATTTCTTCATTTTCATCAACAAATGTATCTAAGTTTGAAACATCGCCTTGCTCATATCTTTTAAGAAGCTTGGATTCTTTAACAAATCCAAGAATATCTTTTTCGTCAATTTCACTTTTAATGAAATTTATATCATCTTCATCAACAATTTTGTTAGCAATAACCATTGTTTTAATTTTAAAATCTTTAATAACTTTTTTGAAATCCTTGTACACTTCAACACTTTTTTTTGTTGGCTCAACAACAAATATGTTTACATCTGAAACACAAAACATTGATGTTCCAACGCTATCAATTCCTGCAGTTGCATCAGTAACAACAAACAAGTGTTTGTCATCAAGAAGCCTGTTGTAAATCAACACTGCATTTCCAAGCTTGCTGTGATAACAAGCAAAGCCAACCTTTTTGTCAGTGTATGAACCAATTGTTAACATAGCAATGTTCTCCTTGAAAGTTGCAAGACATTTAAAAAACACATCGTCAAAAGTTGGCTTAATAAATTTTGAATCATAACAAGGTGGAGTTGAACCAATAATTGCCTTTCCTTGCAAAATTCTTTTATGCTCAAAATAGTTTGAAATTTCTTCAAAACTATCTCCCAAAAATTTGGTATCCATGTTTAGTGCATCGGCAAGATGAACATTGATGTCAGCATCAATTGCCAAAACTTTTTTGTTTGATTTGTTTAAGTATTTAATAAAGGAAGTTGCCATTGTTGTTTTTCCACTTCCACCTTTTCCCAAAAATGTTACTCTCATTTTTCTCTCCTATTGCAATTTTCACACAAACCATTAATCACTGTTTTCATTGTGTCAATTTTGAATTTGTGTTCGTTTAGTACATGTTTTTTCAATTCCTCAATAATTTCACAGTCAAGATGAATAACTTTTCCACAACAATTACATTTAAGATGCAAATCTTCCCCACAATTATTTTTATTTAATTGATAGCTTGATTCACCGTTGCCATTTGTGTACTTAATTACTTTAAATTTTTTTTCCAAATCGTTTAAATATCTGTAAATTGTTGTAAGTCCAATATCTAATTTTTTGCTTCTACATATGTCAAACAATTCATTTGTACTAAGACATTTTTCACTATTCTCAACCAAAATTTCAAGCAAAAGTTGTTTTTGTTTGGTGTTATACATTTATTTCCCCTTTTTGAAAATGATAATCATTTTCAAATTATAGGCTTGTTTTGATTATTGTCAATAGTTTAATAAAATAAAACTGAAAAATGCTAATAAAAAATCTGTGTTTTTAGTTGCAGAAACAAATAAATTTAAATTTTTGTAAATAAACCACGAAAGCAATTTAATCAATATTTAAGATAAGATAAAACTTAAGCAAAAATTAAATAAAACCATAAACAATTTTTATCACACTATTTCTCATAATTTATTTTATAGTTAAGCTAAAATTTTTACATAATTATATTTTTTGTTGCAACAAGGTCGCAAAAAAACTTGTCGTGTTCAACAAAAATCATTGTTGGTTTGTAAGTTAAAATAAGTTTTTCAATTTGCTCACGAGAGATTATATCAATATAGTTTAGTGGTTCATCCCAAATTAAAAGATTACTTTCTTCGCACAAACTTTTGGCTATAAGCAATTTCTTTTTCTGCCCATCACTAAAATTTTGAATTAAGCCATCGAAGTTGTTTTCTTCAAAACCAAGTTTATCTAGGATTATCATAAACTTTGAACGATCAATTTTGTTTTCTGAACAAAAATCTTGTAGATTCCCTTTTAGGTGTGATGTGTCTTGGCTGACATATGAAATTTTTAATCTTGTTGGCAACAGAATTTTTCCTGAGAAACCATCAATTTGTCCTAAAATGGCTTTTATAACACTAGATTTTCCACAACCATTTTTTCCCATCAAATTTATTCTGTCACCTTTTTTGACTTCAAAAGAGATTGGGTTGTTTATTTGTTTGTTGTCATACGAGATCACTAAATCTTTAATTGTTAGAAAAACTTCACCACCAAAATTTAAGTTTCGCAAACACAAATCTTCGCTTATATCAATGTTTTTAAGAAGTTTTTCTTTTTCTGCAATTGCTTTTTCATTTCTCTTTTCAAGAGCTTTGACTTGTTTCATTTTCTTTTTTGTTTTAGCACCAATTAAAACTCTTCTAACAATGCTTTTTTCAGTAATGCTAGGGTCAAAGCCAATTTTTGTACTCTCGTTTTTCATTGCCCAACCTCTTGATTTTTTACTGCTCTCTTCAAGCCTAGAAATTTCACCTTTCAATTTTTCATTTTCTGCCATTTCAAAATTGTCCTCAAGTTCTTTGTTTAATAAAAACGAAGAAAAATTTCCTTTTTGAATTTCAAGACTAGCCTTGTTTATTGACAAAATGTGGTTAACACAGCCGTCCAAAAAATTGCGATCATGAGAAACAATAATAAACCCATTTTTTTGGCTCAAATATTCCGATAGTTTTTTTCTGCCCAAAATGTCAAGGTAGGTCGTTGGTTCATCAATAAGCAGAAAAGAGTTTTCTTTTGCAAAAAGAATGGCAAGCATCACTTTTGTTTGCTCACCTAAACTTAATGTCAAAAATTGTCTTTGCAAAACACTCAATTCAATTTCTAACAAATTTAATTCTCTCTGCACTTTCCACATTTCTATTTTTGGACAAACCGAACAAAAAATTTCACTAATCGTTTTTGTTTTGTCAACAAGAAATGGAAAATACTCAAAATTTACACTTGTTTCAATTTTTCCTGAATATTCAAGTTTTCCAAACAAAATTTTTAAAAGAGTTGTTTTGCCTTTTCCGTTTCTACCAACAAGTCCAAGTCGCCAGCTTGTGTCCAAAGACAAGTTTACATTATTGAATATATTAAAAAAACTTCCATCATAAGAAAAGGTTAAATTTTTTATGTTTATAATCATATTACCACCCTCCAAATATATTAAATATTTTTTAAAAGTGATTCACATATTAACTAATAAAAAAGCTCACAGTCTTGGTGAGCTTCTATGCGTTCGAAATCGAAAAAAATAGCATCACCAGTTTTATATGCAAATCTGTACACTTCACCACATAAAACCAGTTGTAAAAGTTTTATGTGCTATTTGTTTTCTTTTTCCATTTCTATCTCCTTAACATTTTTTATATTTTATCATTTCTATTAAAATATGTCAAATTGTGTTTTTGTTAAATTTAAAAAAGAAACTTAATATAAAAAAAATTTTTAACATTTTTTAAAATCTTTTAAACCAACAGAAACAAAATCATGTACTATGCTTGTATTTGACAAATTTGTATATTTTTATGATTTTTTATTTTTTAAAAATATAAATAATTGTTAAAAAAACTTCTATGAGTTTTATTCATAAAAGTTTTTCAATGTGCTAGTTGTCGTTCATTTCAAACGAATTAAATTAATTTCACCATTTTAAGGTTAATTTTAATTATTTTCAAAGTGAATATTTTATAATTTATAATAATTCAATTTTTTTAAGACTAGTTTTTTTTTCACTTTTTGAAGTGCTACCGCTTGTTAGAATGATTGAAGATTCTGAGGCAGGGATAAATGTTGGATTGTTTCCATCTAAGTCAGTTGTTACAACCAGCATTCCTAATTCATTTTTGAAAACAAAACCTGAAGATGATGTGCCAATACCAAAAAACACACTTGCAGGCGAAGACACTGGCAAATAATCATACACAGAAGTTATAACACCAGCGTCCCAACCAGTTGGCAAAGGTGTAGGCGCACTAAGATACGAAATGCTTGGATTGTATACAGAGCCAACACCCATATCAATTGCCGTTATCATGTTAAGAGGAATTGCCTGAATCTCTTCATTTTCCAAAACCACAAACAATCCTGCTCCACTATGTGAACTATATAGTGACTGTGGCGTTCCAGTTACAAAATATAATCCACGAACAAAAACAGAAATTGTGTTTTCTGGATACAAAGTTATTATTTGAGAAATCACATTTGCAAGTTGCAACATTTGAAAATTGTACATTGTATCACTTGAACCATTATCAATAACCATATCAACAGACAGCATAGCCTTAATTTGAGTTGTTGAAGCAAGATATGCTCTTCCATCACTGGAATTTACAAGCTTAATGGTTACAGGAGCAAGTGTAACATCAACAATGCCTAACCCTGTGAGAGAATTTAGATTTGTTGGTGAATTTCCTTTGATTAATGCCCCATTAGAAGCGGAAAGAGCAAAGACAGCACCTACACTACTATTTACAGCTTGAGTGGCAATCCACCAATTTATATGATACTTTCCAATATCATTTAGTGTAATTTCACCAGAAGTTGAATTATAAGTGATGCTTCCACTGTTAATCAAAACACTATCAAAAACAACATTTTCTGACATGTCAACATTTCCTGCTGTTGTTTTTTGAACATATAATATATTTTCCATAAATTTTTCCTTAAATATAAATTTTATAGTCTATGAATAATAAAACTGGCTTGAATTGCAGAAGTTCCAAAAGTCACAATTGCTCCAGTTCTATTCACAAGAGCGAGTAAAGCAGGACTGCGTCCAACTTCAAAAAGTCCTTGCCCATACAATCTCAAAGATGTTATTGGAGCACTAGATGTTTCGTCAATAACAGTTGCACCAATTTCAGCACAAAAACTAACACTTGTTGCTTCTCCAGCACCATTTGTGTTTATAACCCAGTTTACTTCATATATTCCTGAATTATGAATTGTGAAAACACCTGTATCTCTGTTGTATGTGATTCCATCTCCAGTGCTTAAAACTAGTGAATCAAACAAAACATTTGCTCCGTTTGCTACTGTTTCACCACTTAAGCCACGAAGCTGCACTTGAATTGCATCAACAGGATTGAATGATGGTCGTGGAAATGGGGGCGGAGGACATGGACATGGTGGTGGACAACATGGAGGAGGAGGACATGGACATGGTGGTGGGCATGGAGGAGGAGGACATGGACATGGTGGTGGGCATGGAGGAGGAGGACATGGACATGGTGGAGGACATGGTCTTGGGCAAGGTGGTGGTGGACATGGAGGTGGAGGACACGGTTTTGGACATGGGGGCGGAGGACATGGGTATGGTGGTGGAGTACACGGTTTTGGACATGGGGGCGGAGGACATGGAGACGGAAATGGTGGCGGAGGACATTGTCTTGGGCATGGGGGCGGACATGGTTTTGGACAAGGTCTTGGGCATGGTGTTGGCGGAAATGGTGGCGAACACGGTCTTTTGAAGCAATCACAAAATCGTGGAAAATTATTTGACATATTATTTTCTCCTTAGTTTTACAAACAAATAAATTACATAGCAGAAAAAATTCATGCTATGTAAAAAATCAAAAATATATGTTCATTTCAGTTTATGATGAGCCGAACAATATTGTTAGCTTAAAAAAAAATTAAATTGCTAGAAAAAATATAAAAAATTCAACAAATTTATATAAAAATTTTTGAAACATAAATATTTAGGTATTAATATTTCAATTGATATTTAACCATGTTACTTCTAATTAAAATATTGAAACAAAAAGCAAAACAAACACAAAAAAAAATAATATAACCACAAAATCATAATGTTTATTGACTTGCAAAGAAAACTATTGATATAATAATTATTATGCAAAATCAATTTTCTAGAACTCAACTTATGTTTGGCAAAGATGGCATGGAGAAACTATATAATTCTCATGTCGCAGTTTTTGGTATTGGCGGGGTTGGAGGTTATGTCGTTGAAGCTTTGGTGAGAAGTGGGATTGGAAAAATTGATATTATTGATGATGACAAAATCTGTTTAACAAACTTAAATAGACAAATTTTTGCCACAAGCAAAACAATTGGAAAAGATAAAGTTGATGCTAGTGAAGAAAGAATTCATGAAATTAATCCAAATTGCGAAGTTACCAAATTCAAGTGCTTTTACACCCCTGAAACTTCATCTCAATTTGATTTTTCAAAATATAATTATATCGTTGACGCAATTGACACAGTAACTGGCAAAATAGAAATTGTTCGCAATGCAAAAAAATGTAACATTCCTGTTATTAGCTGTATGGGTGCAGGAAACAAAGTTGATCCAACCGCTTTCATTGTTTCTGACATATATAAAACAAGCATTTGTCCCCTTGCTAAAGTAATGAGAAAACTTTGCAAAGAAAACAACATAGATTCACTCAAAGTTGTTTATTCAAAAGAAAACGCAATGACACCCGTCCAAGAAAATTGCAAATCTGATTGTGATTGCACTGAAATAACTGAAAAAAATTGTAAAATTAGGAAACAAATTCCTAGTAGCAACGCATTTGTTCCGTCTGTAGCTGGACTTATACTAGCCGGTGAAGTCATCAAAGATATCACTGGTGTCAAGGGAAATGGAATAAATTTAAGTTAAACTTTTACTATATATTATTTTTAGTTAAATACTTAAATTCAATAAATAAAATAATGATTTAATTATTAATTTTCACTCTCTGCCAATTGAATTGGCATTTTTTATTATACTATTTAAAATAAATTGACAATATTTCACTAAAGATTTAATATACTTTTTAGGAAGAATAAATGAATATTATTGAAATTAAGAATTTAAAGAAGAGTTATGGAAAAGTCAAAGCTGTAGACAACATTTCTTTTTGCGTTCGTGAAGGGCAAACTTTTGCTTTTTTAGGCTCAAACGGTGCAGGAAAATCAACCACAATAAATATTATTTGTGGCATTCTTGAAAAAGATGAAGGTGATGTTTTAATTAACGGTATTGACACACAAAACAACATTTTTGAAACAAAAAAACAGATTGGTGTTGTTTTCCAAAATTCAGTACTAGACAAAAATTTAACTGTTTTTGAAAACTTAAGAAACAAAGCTCTTTTATATGGAATGAACGAAAATGAATTTAAGATCAAACTTGAAATTTTGAGTTCAAAGCTAGATTTCAAAAACTTGTTTTCTCGTCAAATTAGAAAATTAAGCGGTGGACAAAACAGAAAAATTGATATTGCTCGTGCACTTATTCACAGCCCTAAGATTTTAATCTTAGATGAACCAACAACAGGACTTGACCCTCAAACAAGACAAAAAGTCTGGAAATTTTTAAATGAATTGAAAGAAAAAGAAAATCTTACAATTTTTTTAACAACCCATTATATGGAAGAAGCAAGCGACTGCGATTATGTTGTTATTTTAGATAAGGGCAAAATTGTTGCAGAAAATTCACCAAACGAACTCAAAAAAAAGTATGCAAATGATTTTGTGAAAATTTATAACAAAGAAAAGAAAAAAGAAATTTTGACGACTTTGAAAGATGAAGGCTATGATGCAACAAGCAAAAAGGGCTATATTCAAATTGAACTCGAAGATACTGCGCAAATCAGAGATTTAATTGTTAAGCACTCCACATTTTTTGAAGACTTTGAAGTTGTTAAAGGAAAAATGGACGATGTGTTCTTGCAAGTAACAAACAACAATTTAGAGGCAATCGATGAATAAAAATATAAAAGACTTTTTTACACTAACAAAAAGACACACCAAACTTTATTTCAAAGAAAAAGGTGCTTTTTTGCCTTCTCTTATAACACCAGTAATTTTGGTTGTTTTGTTTATTACATTTTTAAAAAATGTTTATTCAAGTGTTTTACTTACCATGATTCCAGAAGGCATTGTTCTTGACGGTTCAGTTGTGAATGCTTTCACAGGTTGCTGGCTAATCTCTTCAATCTTGGGTGTTTCGTGTGTAACAATTGCGTTTTGCTCAAACATAATTATGGCTAGCGACAAATTTAACAAAACAATCAATGATTTTTATGTTGCTCCAATCAAGAAAAATGTAATTTCCCTAAGTTATTTGTTTTCAAATTTCTTTTCAACAATGATAATTTGTTTGTCTTGTATGATTCTTGCCTTTGTATATTTTGCATTTGTCGGTTGGTTCTTCAGTTTTGTTGATGTACTAGCCATAATTTCAGTTGTGATACTCAGTTGTTTGTTTGGATCAACACTTGCGAATGTTTTTGAATATTACATTTCAACAATTGGCGGAATAAGTGCAATTTCGACTCTTGTTTCAAGTATGTATGGTTTCATTTGTGGAGCGTATATGCCTCTCGCACAATTTAGCCTTGCAATAAGAAATTTGATTTCCTGTTTACCCGGAACTTATTGTGTTGGCTTAATTAGAAATTTATTTATGGGTGGAGTTCTAAGAGAAATGTCAAATCAGTTACCTACTGAAGTAATTGAAACAATCAAAATCAATTTTGATGGCAATTTGTTCTTTTTTGGTAGTCAAGTTGAAGTGTGGCAAATGTTTTTGGTTGTAGCCATTTCAACACTAGTGTTCTTAACAATAAATCTTTGCTTTGTTTTTATTAAAAAGAAAAAGAAAGCCATTATTTAAAACTATAATTTTAGCATTGTTTAACAAAAGAATTTATTTGTAAATTAGTATAAAAGCTGTAATAATTATTCAGCTTTTTTATTTTTTTTAAACAAATATACAAATTAAATGTTATTAATAAAAAATGATTAATATTATTCTTAATAGAAAAAAGTAAAAATATTTTATTTAGTTAAAAATTTAATTGTGCAATTAATCCATATAAGATACAATCATTGTATGAAAATTGTTAGTTACAACATAAATGGAATAAGGGCTTCACAAAAGATTGGGCTTGTTGAATGGCTTAAGTCTTATGATGCTGATATTTACTGTTTGCAAGAAGTGAGAGCAAATGAAGAAATTTGCAAACAAATTTTGGGAGACATTGGATACAACATTATTTACAATTGTGGACAAAGAGCAGGCTATTCTGGAACAGTTGTTTTGACAAAAGTTTTGCCAACAAAAGTTGAGCTAGGAATGGGTGAAATCGACATTGAAGGAAGAACAATAACTTTGTTTTTTAATGATTATGTTGTTGTTAATTCCTATGTTCCAAATGGAGCAAAAAGACTTCAATATAAACTCGATTATTTTACTTCATTAACAAATTACTTAACAAAGTTAGCAAAGAACAACAAAATTATTGTTTGTGGCGACACAAACATTGCTCACACAGAGCAAGATTTATCTCACCCAAAACAATGTAGCCATGTTAGTAGCTTTCTTCCAATTGAAAGAGAAGCTCTTTCCAATTTATTAAATCAAGGTTTCATAGACACTTTTAGGCACAAGAACCCTGATTCAAAAGTGTATTCATGGCGTTCATACAAATCTCGAACTCTTAACAGTGATTTCGGTTGGAAATTTAGGTTTGACTACATTATTGTGAACAATAATTTAATTGAAAATGTCATTTCTTCTGATATTCTTGAACTTGAATACAGCGATCACTTACCAATAATTGTTGAATATAATCACTAAAACTTTAATTAATTTTTAAAATTTTAAATATTAAAAAATGATTGTAAAAAAACTTGTGAAGCATTATACTTTGAAAGTTATACAATTCAACTTAAAAGGAAAAATTATGAAAAAAATTATTATGGTGTTTGGAACAAGACCCGAAGCAATTAAAATGGCACCACTAGTTAAAGAATTTCAAAAACACAAAGATAAAATTCAAACAATTGTTTGCGTTTCAGGGCAACATAGACAAATGCTCGATCAAGTGCTTGAATGTTTTAACATTGTGCCTGATTATGATTTATCAATCATGAAGCAAGGACAAACTCTTGCAGACATTTCAACAAGACTTTTAGGTTCTTTTACAGAAGTTTTAATGAAAGAAAAACCAGATATGGTTTTTGTTCATGGCGACACTTCAACTGCATTAGTTTGTGCTTTAGCTTCATATTATTTACAAATCAAAGTGGCTCATGTTGAAGCAGGTTTAAGAACTTATGATATTTATTCTCCATTTCCAGAAGAATTTAATAGACAAGCAATTGACATAATTACAAATCTATATTTTGCTCCAACAAATTTTGCAAAACAAACTTTGTTAAATGAACACAAAGACAAAAATGTTTTTGTTACAGGAAACACTGTTATTGATGCAATTAACACAACAGTTAACCCTAATTACAAAAATGAGATTTTGGATTGGGCAAAGGATAGTAGGCTTGTTCTTTTAACAGCACACAGAAGAGAAAATCTTGGAGAAAATCTTCACAACATTTTTAAAGCTATAAGACAAGTTGTTGATGAGCATAAAGATATCAAGGTTGTGTATCCTGTTCACCTTAATCCAATTGTTCAAAAAGCCGCACAAGAAGAACTAAAAAACCATGAAAGAATAAGATTGATTGAACCATTAGATGTAATTGATTTCCACAATTTCATGGCAAGAGCTTATTTGATTTTAACTGATAGTGGTGGAGTTCAAGAAGAAGCCCCACACCTTGGCAAACCAGTTCTCGTGTTGAGAACAACAACGGAAAGACCAGAAGGTGTTGAAGCAGGCACATTAAAATTGGTTGGAGTAAACAAAGAAGATATCTATAGAGAATTTACACTCTTGGTTGACAACAAAAAAGAATATGAAAAAATGAGTAAAGCAGTAAACCCTTATGGCGATGGCAAAACAAGTCAAAAGATTTATGAAATTACAAACAAATTTTTTAACGGAGAGCAATAATGGAACAAAAGATACCAAAAATAATACATTATGTGTGGGTGGGTAGAAAACCAAAATCAGAGAAAATTCAGAAATGTATGGAAAGTTGGAAAAGATTTTGTCCTGATTATGAAATCAAAGAATGGAACGAAGATAATATTGACTTTGAGTCAAATGCTTTTATTAAAGAAGCTTATGAAAATAAAAAATTCGCTTTTGTATCTGACTATGCTCGTTTGTATGCTCTCTTTAATGAAGGTGGCATATATATGGATACTGATGTTGAACTTACAAAGCCATTAGATGAATTTTTAATTCACAATGCTTTCTCTGGATTTGAAAATGCTGTTTGGATTCCAACAGCCGTTATGGGTTCAGAAAAAGGTCATTCATGGACAAAACTTCTTCTTGATTATTATAAAAATAGGCATTTTGTTAATAATGGAAAAATGGATTTAACAACAAATGTTGACATCATTTCAGCACTTACAAAAATTTATTATGATATTGAACTAAACAATAAAAATCAACAGTTAAAAGATGGATTATATTTTTATTCAAATGACTATTTTTGCCCAAAAAATTATGTATCAGAAAAAATTGAATTGACAGAAAACACACATGCAATTCACCACTTTGCAGGTTCTTGGCTTAGTCCAAAACTTAAAAGAGTTGACAAGCTTGTTAAATTTATAAAAAAAATCTTTGGGGACAAAATATTTATGAAAATTGAAAATCATTTTTTCAGAAGCCATGCAAAAAAGTTTTGCAAAAAGCTTAGAAAAGAATATCAAAACAAAAAATAATAATTTTGTTAGTTTCCCCAAAAAAATCTCGCTTTAATTGAAAATATGCGAGATTTTTTGAATAATAAGAAAATGCTTTTCTTATGAAAAATAATTATTTATTATGATTTGTTAATAAGAAATTTGTATTTTTAAAAAAATTATTATATTAATTCTTAATTCCTTAAAAAGTACACATACACATAGTTACAAAGCTTCACTCAGAATTTTTTTGATATTTACACTTGTTACATTTTTTTTATTAATTATAACTGCTCCATCGTTTAATGCTTTGTTTACAATTTCATCAAACTTTTTTTCCGAAACACCATATTCAGAAAGTTTAATTGGCAAACCTACAGTTTTGTTAAGCATCAAAATCAAATTTTCAACATATTCAATTGCTTTTTTTGCTCTGATTTCTTTTGGCGTGCTAGCAAATGTTTCAGCATTTGTTAAATATAACAAAAGTTCGGCATATTCTTTTTCACAAGTGTCAAGATTGAATTTCATGCAGTGCGGAAGAAGAATTGCCATTGCGTTTCCGTGAGGAATTCCACAAACTGCCCCAATTGAGTGTCCAATTGCATGAACAACTCCTACCATTGAATTTGAAAAGGATATTCCTGCAAGAGTGGCAGCCACAGCAAGATTGTTTCTTAGTTCCAAAGAACTTGAATCCTTAATCACAAGTGGCAAACTTTGACTGATGAGTTTGATTGCAGAAATGGCAAAACCATCGGAAATAATGTTTTTTTGAATGCCACTGAAAGCTTCAATTGCATGAGAAAGTGCATCAATACAAGTGCTCGCAGTAAGTTTAAGTGGTAAATTTTTTGTTAAAATTGGATCAATAACTGCAACATTAGGAAGAATTTCTTGTGAGATAAACTCCATTTTAATCATTGTTTTTTCATTTTTAATAACAGCCACACTTGTACATTCACTGCCCGTTCCTGCAGTTGTTGGAATAACTATAAAAGGAATTAGTTTTCCTTTTTTAATAATTTCGTTTCCCATAATATCTTCAAGGTTATCTTTGTCTTGGCTAAGTGCAAGCCTAGCAATTTTTGCGGTGTCAATCACTGAACCTCCGCCAAGAGCGATGAGAGAATCACAATTGTTTTGTTTGTAAAAATCAATAATTGATTTTATTGTTGAAAAAGATGAATCTGTTGGAATGTCCAAAAAAAGATTGCCAAGGTTGAGCTTTGAATTTTTCAATGTATCAATTAATAGTTTTACTGAACCAACTTTTTCCAGTCCTCTATCACTTATAATTAAAGGATTGTTTGCACCAAAAAAATCAAGCTCATATGGAATGTTGTTTAAAGCATTCTCACCAGACAAAATTTTTACTGAATTTATAAATTCAAAATAGTTCATTCTTTACTCCTTTTGGTTTTTCCAAATAGCAAAAACAGATAAAGTTTTAAACTGCAAAATTGTTTTTTGATTTTTGGCAAATTGATTTTTTTAGTAATAAATCTTGGGAAGAGATAACATTCAATTTTGTTAATTATTCTAACTATAGCCATGGCGTTAGAAATGTCGCCTTTAACCAAAAGGTTATGCCTTGCAAAACTTTTTGACAAGCTTTCTTTGCCAAGAAGTGCTTTTTTTGCATTTTTTATATTTTTAAATTCAACAAGCAAACTTATGCGGTCACTTGCTTTAACAATTTCAACTTTGTTAGATTCAATTTTTAAAAGTGCACTTGGTCCAAATGGAAGAATGTTGATTTTTAAAACAAAAGGTTTAGGCAAAGAATTTAGTTCATCTTTAACTTCTGAGTCTTTGTCAAAAGCATAAATTGTGCTTTTTAATAACAATTTCAAAATTACATTTGCTAAAACACATTTTTTCATGCTTTAATTATAATATAAAAAAACTTTTTTTAAAAACAAATTTTACAGAATTAATATATTTTAATAAAATTTCCTTGTTTAATTGACTTATTTGCTTAAAAAAAATTATAATTGCTCTTGAATGGGAGAAAGATGAAAAAATTCAAACTCAATGACTCTTTGATGTCTGTGTTGCCAATTGCTTTAATAGTGATTTTTCTAAGCATAACAATTGTTCCAGTTTCAGCTTATGATTTAACACTTTTTGTTATTTCAACAATTTTTCTTGTTTTTGGAATGGAACTTTTTAACCGTGGAACTGAAAGATCAATGCTACCAATGGGAGAAAATATTGGAAGCAATCTTTCAAAATCACGAAAACTTACAAACTTTGTTATTTGCAGTTTGTTGTTTGGATTTATTATCACTTTGGCTGAACCTGATTTATTGGTTCTTGCTGGACAAGTTTTAAGCATAAACAAATGGGTTTTTATTATTGCCGTTGCAATTGGTGTGAGCATTTATATGTTGATTGCAGTCTTAAGAATAATTTTTCAAGTGAAAATTACTTATGTTCTTTTTATCACATATTTCACAATTATAGTTTTGATGTTTTTTGTTCCAGAAAGCTTGCTTGCCATAACTTTTGACGCGGGAGCTGTTACTTCTGGAGCAATTTCCGTTCCTTTCATTTTGGCATTAGGTGCTGGAATTTCTGCAGTTCGTGCTTCAAAAAATTCAAAAGATGACAGTTTTGGTTTGATTGCTCTTACAAGTGCTGGACCAATTATTGTAACCATGATTTTATGTTTATTTATAGAACCTAATGTTGAAGTTACAAGAACTGTAATAACTGAGTCAGTCAATCAAAATTTCATCAATATTTTTGGTGATTTTGGCAAAGCAATACTTGATAATATGTTTGAAATATTCATTATCTTAGTACCAATTGCACTAATCTTTTTTGTGTTCAATGCAAAAGAATTAAAATTGCCAAGAAGCAGAATAAGAAAAATTGTTATGGGATTAATTTATACATATCTTGGCTTAACATTGTTTTTGTCTGGAGTTTCTGTTGGCTATTTGAAATTATCAAGCATAATTGGTTATCAAATTGCAAAAAATTATGATTGGTTACTCATTCCTCTTAGCTTAATTTTTGGATTGGTTATAGCCTTTGCAGAGCCAGCAATACAAATTTTAAATAAAAAGATTGAAGATATTACTAGCGGAATTATAAGAAAAAAAGTTTTGTTTATAACCTTGGCAATCGGAATTTCAGTTTCAATGGTTATGGCAGTTTGCCGAGTTATTTTTGAAATCAACATTCTTTACATGATTTTGCCATGTTATGCACTTATGTGCATTCTTCTATTTTTCTCACCAAGAATTTTTAGTGCAATTGCTTTTGATTCTGGCGGAGTTGCATCGGGTTCAATGTCTGCTTCTTTTCTTCTTCCTTTTGTAATTGGCATTTGCACTGCTCTTGGAAATGACATTATGGTGAGTGTTTTTGGAACAATTGCATTAGTTGCCACCGTGCCAATTTTATCTTTGCAGTGTCTTGGTCTAATCTACAAAATTACTAAAAAGAGAAGAGAAAATAAAATAAGAAAACTAAAATCAGCAAAAGTCGAAATTCTTGAATTTGATGTTGGAGTTGTGTCATGAATAAAAAAGGAAACGGATCACCACTTGAATTATTAATCACCATTGTTGAACGCCACAGAGGTCATGAGGTGTGTGAAATTCTAAATACCAATCAAGATGTAACACATATCAATTGCATTGGTTACGGCACGGCAGATTCAGAAATTGCTGACTTGTTTGGATTTGGAATTTCAGAAAGAGATGTTGTGCTTAGCCTTGTACAATCAGAAAATAGTGTTGAAATTTTAAAAAAATTAAATGAAAAATTTGATTTTAACAAAAAAAATAATGGTATTTCTTTTACAATTCCAGTAAATAGCATTGAAAAAAAATTGTATAACTTGTTAAAAATGAGAGGTTAAAATATGGCAAAAAAATACGCGTTTGATTTGATTGTTTCAGTTGTTAATGACGGGTTTTCTGATTATGTTGTGGAAACTGCACGAAATGCAGGTGCTTCTGGAGCAACAATAATTAAAGGAAGAGGCACAAGCATTCATGAAACTGACAAATTTTTGGGCATTAGCATTCAACCAGAAAAAGAACTAATTTTGGTGCTTGTTAAAAAAGAAGATAGAAATCGAATCATGACTGAGATATGTGCAAGTGCACACTTAAATGAACAAGGCAAAGGACTTTGCTTCAGTTTGCCAGTAAGCAATATGCAAGGTATTGCTCACTTACTTGTCAATTCACAGAAAGAAGATGAATAAACTTTTTCATTTAAAAAAAAATTTTCGCAAGTAAATAACCTTTTACAAAATAAAAACAAACAATCATTTAAACAAATTAAACAAACTATAAAGTTGTTAAACAGAATTTTTTAGGAAAATACAAATTGTCAAAACAAAAAAACAAGCACTGAATTTTGCTTGTTTTTTATAAAAATTAAATTTCTCTACTTCTTTGAATTGGTTGCTTTTTTTGGCTAATACATTTAGTAACCAAATCCAATTTTCTTTCCGATTCCATAATATCTTCTTTAGTTGATGCAATGCCCATGTTTACGGTTGCGTGAACAAATTGTTCAAAAAGATCTTTTGAAGTTTCACAAGCTTGTTTAAAAAGTTCGGGATTTTGTTTGCTTGCATAAGCCACTTCAGAGCAAATACTCTTTTCAAGAGATGTGTTTTTTCCATCACACAATTCTTTTAGCAAAAATTCTTTTACATTTTTCTTGTAATTTATATAACCTAAAATATTTTTTTTGTATATAGCATAATTTAATTTTTTTGTAAATACTTCAAGCTTTTCTTCAGTGTCAAACATGTCATAAATCATGCCAAAAACAGTAAAAGGATATTTTTGAGCAATTCTAGGAAGTTCGTGATTATAAGTAACAAATTTCAAATGATTAAATTTCATTTTTCATCTCCAAAAATTTATGTTGGCATCATTTTAACATATGTATCTTTTTTTTACAATAGGATAAACAATTTTATTATTATTTCAAATAAAATTTTTGTTGTTTACAAGATTATTAAAAATGATATAATACATAATATTCGGAGAGGTAAAAATATGGATTTTGAACTAAATTTGTCACTAGAAGAATTGAATAAAAGAACAAGTAAAGAGTGCTTTGAAAAAAATGATTTTCTTAATGAGTCTGACACAGAATTCAAAGAACTTTCTGTAAATGAAAAAAATACTCTAGCTCATTTAGCTAGAGCAAGTATGTTTGTTGAAAAAGCATATTACAAAATGGAGAATTCACACAACATAGAATTTCAAAAATTTTTGAAAGAAGAAATAAGCAAAGGTAATGAGCAAGCCAAACTTACAAAAATTTTGTTTGATGCACAAAAGAGCATGTTTTCAGCAGACCGTGAAGGTAACCATATTAGACTTGTAAAAAATTTAACCCAACCCGTTTCAATGAATTTTTATCCTGAAGATTTAACTATTCCAGAATTTCATAGCATAATAAACAAGATGCTTGATGAAAAAAAAGTTGAAGATATTAAAAATATGCTCACACAACATTCTATGGTTGTTAGAGATGGAAAGTTTTTAAAAGGAATTGAATATAACGATTATTTTACTGAACTAAAGGATTGTGCAAACGAATTGGAACAAGCAAGCAAAACTTGCGAAGATCCGGAATTAAAAAAATATTTAACCTATCAAGTTTCAGCTCTTCGCAACAACAATCTTGAATATGATTGTCTTGCTGATTTGCAATGGGCAAAATTTAAAAATGGCAAAATTGATTTCACATTGACTCGTGAATCATATGATGACCAAATGACTGAATCTATTGGCGAAAATTTTTCTTTAGCTGAAAGACTGAAAAATTTAAACATTGAATACACTTCAAAAGACACTCTTGGTGCAAGAGTTGGATTAATTAACAAAGAAGGTACGAATTTTTTACAACTCACTGCAAAAAATATTGCACAAGTTATATATGAAAACATGCCTTTTCAAGACAGATATGAACAAAATAATTTGTTTGATGGAAAAGACAAACTAAGTAGCATTGAACTTGACCTTGTTTGTTTAACAGGTGGTGAAGGTTGCTATCAAGCGGGTATTGTTCTTGCTCAATCCTTGCCAAACAATGATAAACTTGCAATCAAACGAGGCGGTGGCAAACGCAATGTTTATCATAAACAAATCAGAGATTCAAAACAAAAATATTTTGTTGAAAAATTGGTTGTTCCAGAATTAAAAAAATATCTAAATTATGAATCAAAACATTGGCAAACTATTTGCCATGAAAACACTCACCCATTTGGTCCTAAAGAAAACACATTCCTTGGTTCATACAATTCAATTATTGAAGAAAACAAAGCGGATTTGGGAGCATTTGCATTTTTGCCTGAAATGGTTAAAGCGAAAATTTTTAACAATGGACAATGCAAACAAATTCTACTTTCTACAATTGTTACAAATTTTGTTAAAAGCAAACCAAGTTTACAAGAACCTCATGTTGTTGAAAGAATTATGATTACAAACAAAATGATTGAAAACAAAGCAATTAGCGTTAATGAAAAAGCTCAAATTTCAGTTGATTTCAAAAAAGCTATTGAAGTTTCAAAAGATATGATGAAAGAAATTGTTGAACTTCAACTTTCAAAGTCAAGTGAAAAAGCAAAGGCATATGTTGAAAAATATTTTGTTTGGACAGAAAAACTTGAAAGAGTTGCAAAAGTTATTAGAGAAAATTCCAAAATTTTGAATGGAACTATTAATGAACCATTAAAAGATTACCTAATTAGTCCAAAGTTTGAACTTGAATGTTCACAAAAAAAAGTTTGTGGCAAAAAAGATAACAATCAAATTTCTAAATAATTTTAAAAAGCTATAATTTGTTGTCATTTGAAAATCTTATAACAAATTTTAATCTTTTCAAAAATTAATAAAATTTTAACAAAAAATGCCAAAAATTTTGGCATTTTTTTAATATTTTCCTTATTTGTCTGAAGAATTTAAGTATAAAATTTTATTTTCGTTGGAGTTGTAAGCTCCATAATTTAATTTTCTTGCAATTTTAAAATATCAGTAACAAGTGATTATCTTTTTATTTTTCGTTTCTGTTTTAGATTGTAGATAACAAAAAAATTTAAAAAGTAAATAACAACCGCAAAAATGTAAAATGGAACATACAAACTGCCCCAATTCCCCGGCAATGGATTGTCCACATAGAACATATAATTTGAACCGGGATAAAAAATGTAGTTACACAAAAATGAATGCGCATACACAACCACTAAAAACACACATATTGACCATGCGTTTTTCCATTCAAAAGAAGTGTAGCCTTCCGCCATAACAAACACTGAAAGCATAAACCCTAGGCTGTGGCTAATAACACTATAATATTGTGAAAACTTAAGAACTTCAACATTAAATCCGACAGCAGGATACAACAAAAAAGCTGTGGTTGCAACAAGACCACCCATTGCAGAAATGTTGTATAAATGCTTGTTTTTTATTGGAATTGTAAAAAGAAAAACCCAAACCATTATGGAACAAAAGTGGAAAGGGAGAAGTGTTGTTATTAAATCTTTCCCTTTAATCAAATTAATTAATCTTGAAAGAATTTCAAAGGCTAAAAGAATTGACCAAACAACCCACAAAAAAACATCTTTTTGTTTTTTGCTTTTATTTTTAAACACAATAATTAAAGAAATTGTTATAAAAACAACAATAATCAGAGTTACAAGGTGCGGAGTGTCAAACAAATAATCATTTCTTCTTACTGTATCTCCCAAAAAGAAATCTTTTAAAGATTCTAACATACAAATTTTCCTTTCTTATGTATAAGTTTGCATATCTTAATAATATCAACTAAAAAATATATCTTTTGTTGATATTTAATTATATTACATTTTTAAAAATAATGAATTAAAAAAAATTGCTCTATATAAATTAATTTTATTTTATTGTTCTGGAACAAATTGGATAATTCCATCTAAAAGTTCATTAGTTTGATATTTTTTATAGAATTTTAGTGGATTCATTTTAAATATGTAACAACCTAAATCTTTTTCAACTAATGGAATAAATTTTATTTTATTATTTTTCAACAAAATAAATCTACATTCATTTTGATACTTATAAGTAATATTTTTGATGAAATATTTGTTTAGATAATTTCCTCTATATAAATTTAAATACTCTTTTTGATTTGGATTAATGTCGGTATAATCGACAATGCCTTGATCAATTGCCAAATTGTTTTGTTCTGCATATAGATCTAAATTATCTTTTAAATCTTTATAATAAAATATTAATGCATAATCCCCAAATTTTTTTAATTCATCCTTATATTCTTTTTTTATTTTATATTCGCAATTTCCAATATCTTCTAGTATAATTTCATTTAGTATTGTTGTGCATAAAATCGGTACTTTTTCATCACCTACAAAACCTTGCTCCATTTCTGGAAATATAAATTTTTCTCCTTCTATAATAACTTTAGCATTATATATTTTTAATTTGCTATCAAGTTTATCACCCCTATATGTATCTTCTAACTTAGAAAAATAACCGCATTCTTTTAAATACATTTTACCTTTAATAAAATCATCCCTATAATTTTTTTCAGCGAAAATTTTAATTAGTAATACAGGACATCTTTTTCCAAAAATTATCATCAAAATACCTTTTAATATTATAACAAAAAAAATATAATTGTTATAATAAAAAGAATAAATACTTTAAAATCAGTATGAAAAATGTTATCATTGTATTAAGCAAAGGAGAAAAATTAAAAAATGAAAGTTTTGATTGCAACAACAAATGCAGGTAAAATTGCAATATACAAAGAAATTTTGAAAGAAGCACAAATTGAATGTGTTGGATTAAACGACATAGGTTGCAAACTTGATGTTGAAGAAACAGGAAAAACTGAAGTTGAAAATGCCTTAATTAAAGCACTTGCCTATTACAAAGCAACAGACATGCCAGTGATAAGCAATGATAGTGGACTAATTATTGAAAAACTTAAACCAGAAGAACAACCAGGTGTTTTTGTTCGTAGACATAATGGAAAAGAACTTACTGACGAAGAACTTCTGAATGTTTATATTGAAAAAATTAGTGCAGTTGGAGGTTCAAGTAATGGGCATTTCAATGTTGGACTTGCAATTGTTGACCAACATGGACAAATGCACACTCGTGAATTCTGCCCAAAAAGATTTTTTATTAATAAAGCAAGTAAAATTATTAAAAAAGGTATTCCCCTTGACAGCATTGCGTTTGATGAAAAAACGGGAAAGTTCATGAGTGAAATGACAATTGTTGAAAGAAACAATTATGAAGCTGATGAACTAGCCAAACAAAAAGATTTTATTTTGGAAGTTTTTGAAAGCCAAATTTCAAGTTAAATATAAAAATTCAAATAAAACGAAATTTATTTTAGTTATTTATATTATGTTATTAACATCAAAACTTAAAATTTAAATTAATTAAATTTAAAAAAACAAATAATTTAAAAACCGAATTAAATCAATTTTAAAAAATTTTATTTATCATGTTTTCCTAGGACTTTGGTAAAAGTATAAAAACAAAAAAATACATTGAAACAAATGCGTCAATGTATTTTTTAATTAAAACTTATAATTCTTTGATTGCATCTTTAACCATTTGAGTTTGTTCGTATGCAAGTCCTTGTTCAATTGCTTCATTAACAGGAACAAAGCCAACATTTTTATATAAAGACAAGCTTTTTATATTTGTAAATTTTTTTGGTGAGATTTTTATGTTCATTGAAAAACATTGACTTGAGCCACCTTGCACTCCGGCAAGATTAGGAGAACTATATAGTTTCAAAAATTTCATTTCAGCAATTTCTTTTTTTGAACCAGTGTCAACTAGAACATGAGCAGGCTCAATTGTGTTGTTGCACACTTTAACATCTATATTTGTTTTTTCTTTCATTGCCCTAACCACAGTGCTAAGTGGAGATTCAAACAATTTGATTTCGTCCCCAAGCAAACCTAAATATGAAGGAAAGCTCAATTTGTTTTTATCTCTTGTGCCACAAAGAACGAATGTTTTGTAATAAGGCACATTATTTTCTGGAACAATTCTTTCTTGCAAAGTAAAAACCAAATCAGCTGTTTGTCTGCCACCATAAAAACTTGGTCCAACATTTTCAATTGCTTCACGAATACCATTGAAGCCTTTAACATTTGCCATCAAATTTACAGTTCCAAAAGATGCAATACTATTAAATTTTTCATAATCACCATCAATAATTGCTTTTCTTAAGTCTGATGCATGATATTCAATTCCACTGCTAAGTTCAGGATTTATAAATTCAAAAGGAAGTTCAATCTTTTTTTCGTTTAAAACATTCAAGATATCTTCTTTGTTTCCAGTTACAAAGTGAGTTACTTTTTTTTGCCTACACAAAACAAGCACATTTTCAATCCATTCTTCAAAAGTTGGATAGTCAGGGACATGTGCAAATTCAATTTTATTCAAATCAATTTGCTCACTATTTAAGCTAGACAAAATCATTTTTTCTCTAAACACGGCTAAAAGTGGGTGTCTTGAAATTCCAACATTGTAACAACTGCCAAGTCCAATAACAACTTTGTCATTTGTTTTAAGCAAATTTTTTATGGCAACAATATGCCCTTTATGTGGCGGTGCAAACCTACCGATAAACAATGCAACTTTTTCCATATTCAACTCCAATAATTTGAAGTAATAATAGCACAAAGCATTTTGTTATTCAATAAGCAAGTTCATTAAAACAAAACGATTTGCTTTTAAATAAAAATTCTTGATTAATAAGTTTAATCAAGAATTTAATATATTTATGAAATCTTTTTAAATAAATTATTACATTAATAACATTTCAATCTTTATTCTAAGCTACATAATTCTTAATATTTTATAAATTCACTTATAAAATCTACTATAATAATATAAATACGCTCCTTTGATTAATCTGGAATGTATGGAACAAAATTTGTAGTTAAATTACTCAAATTAATATCATAATTCTCATAATCAAAACGAATTTCAATTTTGTATGAATTTTGAAATACACCGTCCCAATAATCATATAAAATTTTTGACACTTTGTTATTCGTTACAAAGAGATAAGCAAAATCAATCCTGTAGTCATTAATAGTTTCGCATTCAATGTTGAATGCAGAAAAGAAACTTGTTTTAAAAGCAATTTCAATGAGTTTTGACGATTTTACTCTCCAAACCTTGTTCAATACTTGGTTTTGATCATCAAATTCATAATATTCAAACAAATTTGCATTGAAAAATGAAAAATCAAAATAATTTCCGCTAGCTTCGTTGTTATTTGCAGAAAGATCATATGAATAGGAATATTTCATAAATTCTTCATCTGTATCGTTGTATTTGAACTTTCTATACTTAATGTAATTTTCATTTTGCTTTGCATAAACTATATAACTTTTTTCTTCAGGATTATATGTGAAAGCATCTTCTTCAATTTGCCAACCCGTGTTTCCGTAAAAATATCTTGATTGAAAATATATGTTTTCATTGTTAAGTTTAACAATGCTATAGTTGAACCAATCCTCACCATTTGTTTGCCAAATTTTATGTTTATAAGAATAATTATCTTCTAACTCTACAAAACTTGTTAATGCTTCATTTAAACTTAATCCATTTGCAACAAGTTCTTGTTCACTTGGTACATTTTCTCCACAAGCAGAAAACATAAAACTTGAAAAAATCAAACATATTAACAACCAAACATATTTTTTTCTCAATTTCATACAAAAACCTTCCTTTTTTTTATTATAATATAATTAATATTTTATAACAAACGATTTTGTTTAATTTAATCAACATTTTATAAATATTTTTAGGATTTTGTTAATAATTTTGTTAATTATTTGTTTGATTGAACCCCAAAAAAAATTATATATTACTAATTGTGTTTTTAAAAAACTTGTTGACATATAATTGTTTTTGAGTATAATTTGTCTAACACTGTTAGTAAATTTATTATAGGAGAAATATGAATTCAAAAAAAATAGCTATTGAAATTCTGGATTATATGCTTGAACATAAACCAAGAGCTTTGCCACCAGAAATAAATGGAGAAATAGCTAGAGGCGAAATTGGAATTATGATTTATCTATATACTTATCAAAACACCGAAGTTTTTTCTGGAACACTATGCAAAAATCTTGATGTTTCATCAGCTCGAATTTCAAGAGCACTTAATAGACTAGAACAAAAAAAACTAATTATGAGAAATGATGCAAAATCTGACATGCGACTTGTCAAAGTTGAATTAACAGCTAAAGGCAAAAAATTTGTTGAAGAAGAAAAAGAAAATGCTTTAAAAAAAATTCAATCTATAGTTGAATTTTTGGGTGAAGAAGACACAATGCAATTAATTAAAATAAAAAATCGAATAGATGAATTTTTAAAAAATGAATCTAAAAATTAAGATTAAATTAGTTAAATACTTTGTTAATATTTTAAGGAGAAATTATGTTTAAACAAATAATTAAAAATTTTAAAAAAAGAGAATGGTTGTTTTCTTTAATATGCCTTGGCTTAATTTTTGCATCGGTGTGGCTTGACATAAAAATGCCATCTTATATGTCGGATATAACAAAACTTATCCAAACTGGCGGAAAAATTGAAAACATTCTTGAAAAAGGTGCTTATATGCTTGCATGCACACTTGGATCAGCATTAATCACCGTTGTTGTTGGTTTTCTTTTTTCAAAAGTTGGTTCAAGATTCAGTGCAAGACTTAGAGAAAATGTTTATGACAAAGTTCAAAATTTTTCTGAAAATGAAATCAAAAAGTTTTCAAAAGCAAGTTTAATCACAAGAACAACAAATGATGTCAATCAAATTCAAATGTTTGTTACAATGGGTTTAAACATAATTATAAAAGCTCCAATTCTTGCAATATGGGCAATTTGTGTAATCCTTGGAAAAAGCTGGCAATGGAGTGTTGCAACTGCAATTGTCGTTTTGCTTCTTATGACACTTGTTGCAATTTTGGTTGTTTTTGTTTTGCCAAGATTTAGAAAAATTCAAACTTTAACTGATGATATGAACAGAGTTACAAGAGAAAACCTAACTGGTGTTAGAGTTGTTAGAGCTTTCAATGCCGAAGAATATTCTGAAGAAAAATTTGATAATATCAACAAAGAACTCACAAAAAACCAAATCTTTGCAAACAGAATACTTGGAATCATGTCACCATTTATGGCATTTATGATGAGTGGACTTTCTCTTGCAATTTATTGGATTGGTGCAGTTTTAATTCAAAATGCAATTGGACTCGACAAACTTTTGCTATTTAGTGATATGGTTGTTTTTGGTTCATATGCAATGCAAGTTGTCATGGCATTTATTATGCTTATCATCATTTTCATTATGCTACCAAGAGCAAGTGTGTCTGCAAAAAGAATAAATGAAGTGCTTGACACTCAGTCCAGCATTAATGACGGACAATTAATTGCTTCAAACTCAGAGTTACAAGGCGAAGTTGAATTTAATAATGTTAGTTTCAAATATCCCGATGCAAATGAGTATATTCTTAAAGATATTTCTTTCAAAGTGTCAAAAGGTCAAACAATAGCTTTTATCGGTTCAACTGGAAGTGGAAAAAGCACGCTGATAAATTTGATACCAAGATTTTACGATACAACTGAAGGCAATGTTTTTGTTGATGGAATTGATGTCAAAGACTACAATCTAAAAGATTTGTATAACAAAATTGGTTACATCTCTCAAAAAGCAATGATTTTTAGTGGGACAATCAAATCAAACATTGCCTATGGTATTAGCAAAGATGAAATTTCTGAAAATGGCATTATCGAAGCACTTGAAATTTCTCAGGCAAAAGAATTTGTTGAAACAAAAGAAAAAGGAATTGATAGTGAAGTTACTCAAGGTGGAAACAACTTATCTGGCGGTCAAAAACAAAGATTATCAATTGCAAGAGCAATTGCAAAGAAACCTGAAATTTTGATTTTTGATGATAGTTTTTCAGCACTTGATTATTCAACTGACAAAATGCTTAGAAACGCACTTAAAAACAACATTAATGACACCACAGTCTTCATTGTTGCTCAAAGAATTGGAACAATAAGAGATTCTGACAAAATCGTTGTTTTGGACAATGGCAAAATGGTTGGAATTGGTTCGCACGAAGAACTAATGGCAAATTGCAAAATATACAAAGAACTGGCACTTTCACAACTTTCAAAGGAGGAACTAAAATGAGTAACAAAGACGAAAAGCCAACATTTCAAAGAAGAAATGGTCCAATGCAAATTGTTGAAAAGCCAAAAAACTTTAAAAAATCAATTATTGATATTTTAAAATATTGCAAATCGCATTTACCAATTGTTATCATTTCGCTGATACTCGCTGTTATTGGAGCTGTTCTTTCATTACTTTGGCCAAATAAACTGGGTGATTTAACAAATGTAATAACAAATGGTCTTTTGACAGGCATTGATATGTCCGAAGTTTTATCTATTGGATTGTTTTTAATTGTTATTTTCACAACAAGTGGTGTATTCAACTATGTTCAAGCCTATCTTATGGTTGGTGTAACACAAAAGGTTTCAAAGAAATTAAGAAAAGAAATTGCAACAAAAATCAATATGTTACCTTTGAAATATCTTGACTCTCACCCATATGGGGACACACTAAGCCGAGTTACAAATGATGTTGACACAATTGGTCAATCATTAAGTAACAGTGTAACTTCATTAATATCTAACAGTGTTTTGCTTTTAGGTTGCATTGTTATGATGTTTATAACTAATTGGTTAATGGCAATCACTGCAATTTTTGCAAGTTTGGTTGGTTTTGTTGCAATGTTTGCTATTATGGCAAAATCACAGAAATTCTTTGTCGCTCAACAAAAAAACATTGGTGATTTAAACGGTCATATTGAAGAAAATTACACAAATCATACAATTGTCAAAGCTTACAATGGAAGTGCCTTAGAAAAGCAAGTTTTCACAAAATATAATAAAAACATTTATAAAAGCAGTTGGAAAAGTCAGTTTTTTTCTGGACTTATGATGCCACTTATGGGTTTCATTGCCGATTTAGGATATGTTGGAGTTTGCGTGGTTGGTGCAGTTATGTGCATAAACGGACATATTGATTTTGGTGTTATTGTTTCATTTATGATGTATATTAGACTTTTCAATTCTCCCCTTTCAACCCTTGCTCAATGCCTAAGAAGTTTGCAATCTGCTGGTGCATCTGGTGAAAGAGTATTTGAATTTTTAAGAGAAAATGAACTTTCTGATGAGAATTCTAAAACTCTTAAAATACTTCCACAAAATGTTAAAGGTGAAGTTGAATTTAAAAATGTTATTTTTGGTTATGAACCTAACAAAACAATCATACATAATTTTTCTGCAAATGTTAAGTCAGGACAAAAAATTGCAATTGTTGGACCAACTGGAGCTGGAAAAACCACAATGGTAAACTTGCTTATGCGTTTTTATGATGTAAACAGCGGTGAAATTTTTATTGATGGAAATTCTGTTTGTGATTTGACACGAGATAATATTCATAATTTGTTTGGAATGGTTTTGCAAGATACTTGGCTTTTTGAAGGAACAATAAAAGAAAATCTTGTTTACAACAAGCCTAACATAACTGATGAGCAAATTCACTCTGTGTGTGAAGTTGTTGGTGTTGACCATTTCATAAAAACCTTGCCTCAAGGTTATGACACAATTCTTAGCGACAACATTTCAATTTCTGCAGGACAAAAACAATTGATGACAATCGCAAGAGCAATGCTTCAAAATTGTCCAATGCTCATTCTTGACGAAGCAACTTCATCTGTTGACACAAGAACAGAAGAGCTTATTCAAAAGGCAATGGACAAACTAACAGAAAAAAGAACAACCTTTGTAATTGCTCACAGATTGTCAACAATTAAAAATGCTGATTTGATACTTGTTATGAAAGACGGTAATGTTATTGAACAAGGAAACCACAAAGCACTAATTGAGCAAAATGGATTTTATGCAAACCTATACAACAGCCAATTCACAAATGTTGGAGCTGAAGTTGTTGATGTTTAACATTTAGGTTATTTTAACTTAGTGGAAATTAAAACAAAGTTTTTGACTTTTAAAAATATAATCTATATTGTTTTATAAATAAAGACAATGTGCATTAAATAGAAATTTTTACTGGAACAAATAATTGTAACAATCCAAACTAAAAAAGAAGTTTTATCTGTTTATGATTAAACTTCTTCTTTTTTATAGTAGTAAATCTTAACTTGTAATTTTTATTGTTCATGATTTTGGGAAGATGATATGTAAGCAACAAGTTGTTTTTTATAATTTTTGTAATCCTCATCACAATTTTTTGAGTCAAAACCATAATCACTCTCAAAAGTTTTTCCATTTTTAAATTCGAGCTTTATTCTATGTTGACCTAAACTATTTGACTGATTCCTACATCTTTCCAATTTGTTAAGATTAACAATAAATTCACCAATCTTGGCGTAATTTTTTTTACCAGTTGAAAGTAAAGACTTAAGTATTTCTTCATATATATTCAAAATTGCACTATGTTGTCTTGTTTTAAAAAAATCAAAAGATTCATCTTTCAAAAAAACAGTTATATTATAAGACAATGGACCACCAATCCAACATACTGAATTAAGAGCGATACATTCAATTTTATCTAAATCAATTATTGTGTCTTCAAATTGCATTTTCATAAGTTGGATTATATAGGCTTTTTATACACAAGTCAATATAGAAATTTTATATTTAGAGGAAAAATCATTTGCTTTTACAAAATTAAAAATGGTTTCATAGAACAATCAACACTGTTTTTTAAATTGCACAAGAAGTCTTAAAATTTCTATTAAGAAAGTATTTAAAAAATTTATAATAAGTTTATAAAACTATTTAATCATTATCCTCAATTTTATATTTGAATTATCCATAAAAAATATTTATGCTTCGTCTACCTATAAATAATATAAATAATAGAAGATTATTTTGTTTTGTGATAGAATAAAAAAGTAGGGGTTAAATATGGAACTTAATGAAATGATTGAGATATTAAAAGAACGACTTGAAACAATGTTTTCAAAAGATAAATCAGGACATAGTATTGATCACTTGCTGAGAACAATGAAAAATGCACTTCTACTACAAAAACAAGAAGGTGGAAACAAAAAAGTTGTTGCAATAAGTGCATTAATTCATGATATACATAGAATAATGGTTGATGAAAACAGAAATTTTGTTTCACCAAAAGAAAGTCTGCCAAAAGTAAGAGAATTGATTGCCGACATTGATTTAACTAATGAAGAAAAAGACCATATTTGTTATGCTATTGAACACCATGAAGAATATTCGTTTGGCGGTGGAAAGGTAACAGTTAATGACATTGAAAGCAAAATTTTGCAAGATGCTGACAATCTAGATGGAACAGGTGCAATAGGTGTTGCCAGAGCTTTTGCTTTTGGTTCTGCATATAAAATTCCTTTGTATGATGAAAATCTTAGCATGGAACAAGGTGAATATTCTGAAAGCGGAAATTTCGATGAATCAACAATTCACCATTGTGTAAACAAACTTATGAGACTTGACCAAACCATGAACACAAAAACAGGAAAAGAAATTTGCAAGCAAAGATGTGCTTATATAAAAAACTTCGTTGATGAATTTATTTCAGAATGGAAGGGTGAAAAATAGTTTTTCTTTATAAGCATTTTTTACTTATCATAAAAATTATAATAATTGAAAAAACAATGCCTAATTACAAATCGTTAAAAATCATTATAAATTTATAGTAAAAATCATTAATTATTAAAATTATTTATTAGTTAAAATAATCGTTTTGGCTGGAAATTTGAATAGATGTGCAACTAATGATACAAAACAAAGCAAAAATAAAAAAGTCATACTTTAATATGACTTTTTTTTAGTATTATAATTTTTTTGTATTCGCCTTTATAAACAAATCTAGAGAATATTTTAGTAATTTACTTAAACTGCCGAATTTTCTTTAAATATAAACTTTCCATTTAATTGGTACTCAGTCTAATATATCAGATTATTTTATTTCAATTTTTATCATTAAAGATAATGAGATAAATATTAATTTGTTAATGAAACCATTACATTGAGCGCTCTTTTTCAACATACTTTAATTTTCTTAAAAAGCTTTCATCAATATTTATAACTTTTCCACCTTTTGGATAGATTTTTCTACTTCCATAAACAACCCAAATTGCATTGCAACTTTTTTCTGGCATTGAAGCATCACCATCAGTAAAAATAATTTTGTTTGCAGCTCTTTTTGAAAAAGAATCCACAGGTATATTAAAATCTGTTCCGCCACCAATGTTAAATTTTAAATTGTCAATATCTTTTGCTTGCCTTACTTCTTGAAAATCAATGAATTGTGAGTTAAATTGCCCAACCTTAATTATTGAAGTTTGCAAAATATTTTTGCATTCTCTTAAAAAGTTTTTTAGTAAAGTTTCACTAACTGAGCCCGAAACATCAAGCATAATTTCAGTTTCAGGAACTGGATATTTTTCAATTTTAGCATTTAAAACATTGTCTTCAAATTCTGCATTTTTGAAAGACCAATCGGCATTTAGTCTAATTGCTTCTTTTAAATATAATCGCCAATCAATTAAAGGTTTGGCAACCCCAATGTCATTTAATTCTTTGTTTTCCAAACTTGTTCCAAAGCCAGCTTCTTGTGCCTCTTTTGCAAGTTGTTCTTCCAATTCTTCTAATTGTTTTTTTCTTTCAATCTTATTTTTTTTGAAACCTTCTTTTTCGCCTAATTTGGAAAGTCCTTCAATTTTTTCTTGGCGTTTTTCATCTTGTTTTTTTTCTATATCTTCAGATTTATTAATTTCTTCTTGCTTTTCTTTTTCAAAGTCAGAAGACAAACCTTTTCCATTTTTATAATTTTTAAGTGCTTTTTCCCATAATTTGTGGGAATCATTAATTTCATGGTTTTCATCAGAATTTTCGGTTGATTGTTCTCTTGAATTGTTTTGAGATTGACTATTCTCTTCCGATTTTTTTTCATTATTTTGAGAATCTTGTTTACCGCTTATTTGTTGATTGCCATTCGCTTTTTGTTTTTTATCGTTTTGTGATTGTTCATCATTTTGAGCGCCATTTTGATGTTCTTTGCTGTTTTGTTGAACTTGCTCACCACCTTGCTCATCATTTCCGTTTTGTTCGTCTTCATTGTTGTTCTTTTGTTTTTGATTGTTTTGTTTTTCTTGATTTTCTTTTAAGAGTTTATTATATAATTCTTCAGAATCATAGTTTATGGCATCTTTAATATCAACACCACCATTAATTGACAATCCATCTTTTCTTAAAAATGCATTAATAACTGCATCTGTTGCAATGTTCCACACTTCTGTATTTTTGCCTTCACTTCTTAAAATGTGATTAAAAGCAACATGACATATTTCATGAGATAAAACAAATACTTGCTCATTTTCATCTAATTGTTCGAGAAAGTTAGGATTGTAATATATATACTTACCATCAGTTGATGCGGTTTTGATATTTGAAGTAGAAATCAACTTGCAGCCAGAAACAACACTACCAAAGTAGCCGTACTTTACCAAAGTTTTTCTTTTTATAGCTAGAATATCTACCATATGTATATCTCCTAAATATGACTAGTTAATGAATATAACAATGGATTAATGGTGTCTGATGATACTTTTTTTGCCAAAACAATTATAACGCAATTTCTAGGTAATTCAAATTTTCCAACTTTTTTATACTTCAAAATTTCGCAAAATTTTGCTTGTTCATCTTTGGAAATGGTTGTTAAGTCATCAATAACTAAAATGTTATTAGCTTTGTTTGATTTGTTTAATAATTCCACAAGCCAAGATGGTTCTGTCCATTCATTGTTTATCAATTTTTCTCCAAGCTCATCAATTTTGCAATCGGCTGGAATAACAACTGCATTTTTAAATGCAATTTTTGTAACATTTTCAATCATGATTGGAGACAGATTATTTTTTATACAATCTTTTAACATTGCAAGTTTTTCTTTAATCATATCTCAGCACCTCCTTTTTCTGCATTTAATGAAACTTTCCTTAATTCGGTAATTTGCCCAAATCTAACCTGATCTCCATGAGCCCAATAAGAATCAAATGTTGCAAGCATTTCTTTTCCTAATTTATCAATAAATTTTCTAACAACTCCAACATTTTTTTCATTAACTGAAGTTAATCCTGTTAC
>JBAXZR010000004.1:0-77359 GCA_041670165.1 Clostridia bacterium | reverse complement strand
GAACTTGTTCCAGAGCTTAAAAAATTTGAAAAACACATGATTATGATTCCCAAAAACACAACAAACGGATTTAACACACCAGAATTTAGAGAAATTGCAAAGCGAGCTAATTTTGAAGAAGTAAAAGTTACTGGTTGCCTAACAGACATTTGCGTTGAACAATTTGCAACAAATTTTGCTCGTTACAACAAGCTTAACGGAAAACAAACCAAAATAGTTGTTCCAAAAAATGCGGTTGCAACTTTCAATGCTCCAAATCACAATGAAAAAATTGAGCAAGCAAAATCACTCAACAGAATGACTGCCCTTGGCATCACAATTAAAGATGAAAAATATTTTGGAGAGAACGATGGCAAAATTTGTTAAACTAAAGAAGCTTACACAAAATAAATATTTAAACATGTTTGTTGCAGAATACGATTTGCCAAACGGAAAAATGAATTATGAATTTGCTTCAAGAAAAAAAGATGACGAACTCACAATCTTGACTGGAAAAACTAGTTCAGATGCCGTAAGAGCAATTCCATACTTTGAAAAAAATGGAAAAACATTCGTTGTGTTAATCAAAGAATACAGATTTGCAATTAACAAGTTTATTTATGGAGTTCCTGCAGGGCTTGTTGACAATGGTGAAAAACCAGAAGAAGCAATGAAACGAGAACTTCTTGAAGAAATTGGAGCAAAGACACTAGAAATTAAGAAAACTGAAAAAGCATGTTTCTCAAGTGCAGGACTTAGTGATGAAGCAATTGAATTTTTTGAAGCAAAAGTTGAACTCACTGAAAAGCAAAAGCTTGAGCCAACAGAAAACATAACAAAATTTGTTATTGAACTTGGTGAGCTTAACAAATTTCTTGATGAAAATGAATTTTGTATGCAAAGCAAACTTCAACTCAGAAGTTTCTATTACAAAAAGAAACTTGAAAAATTTGACAACAAGGAGATGTAAATGGAAAAAATTGGAGCATTGTGCGGAAAATTTCTGCCACCACATCTAGGGCATGTTTATGCCATAAACGAATCAGCAAAACAATGCGACTTTTTGTATGTTATCCTTGCTGAAAATCCTGAAAGGTGTGAAAAACTTTGTCAAAAAGCTGGGTTTCCAAACATAAAAGCAAAGCAAAGACTTTCTTGGTTAAAAGAGCATTTTAAAGACAATCCAAAAATCAAATTTTTGTATTTTGATGAAACAGGGCTTGAAGCCTTTCCGAAAGGGCTCAAAGAATGGTCAGAAAAACTTAAAAAAATATTGCCCAAAAATGTTAACATGAAATTTGCCGATGAAACTTACAGAGAATTGAATGAAAAATATTTTCCAGAATTTACATTTGTTCCATTTGACAGAAATGTGATTCCAATAAGTGCAACAATGATTAGGAATGACCTAAAAAAATATTTCAATTTTCTTCTTCCACAAAGCAAAGTATATTTTGAAAAAATTTTAACAAAAAAAGGAACAAAAGAACATGAATAATTTATTAACAGATTTTTATGAACTCACAATGGGTCAAGCATACTTTAAAAGCAAGGTATCTAACAATAATGCAGTTTTTGATATCTTCTTCAGAAAATGTCCAGACGGCGGAAGCTTTGCCATTGCAAATGGAATGGCAGACATTCTTGAATACCTAAAAAATTGGACTCTCACAAAAGAAGATATTGATTATTTGAAATCATTAAACCAATTTACACCAGATTTTTTAGACGAAATTGAAAACATCAAATTCACTGGAGACATGTGGGCAGTTGAAGATGGAACAGTTGTGTTTCCAAACGAACCTGTTGTAACAATTAAAGCTCCACTTCTTGAGGCACAGCTTGTTGAAACAGCACTTTTAAATATGTTTAATCATTCAAGCTTAATAACAACCAAAGCTTCAAGAATTGTTAGAGCAGCCAAAGGCAGACCAGTTATGGAATTTGGAACACGCAGAGCTCAAGGTGAAAATGCAGCAGTCCAAGGTGCTCGTGAAGCCATTATTGCTGGTTGCAAAGGAACTGCTTGCACAGTTGCAGGAAAGAATTACGGAATCAAGGTTCTTGGAACAATGGCTCACAGTTTTGTTCAATATTTTGACACAGAATATGAAGCTTTTAAACAATATGCTCTTGCTTTTCCTGATGACTGCAGTTTGCTCGTTGACACATACAACACTCTTAAAAGCGGAATTCCAAATGCAATTCGAGTTCACAATGAAGTTTTGAAACCAATGGGCAAAAGCCTTAAGGGAATCAGAATTGACAGTGGCGACCTTGCTTACCTTTCAAAACAAGCAAAAGCAATGCTATATAATGCAGGAATCAAAGATGCAAAAATAATTATTTCTAATGCTCTTGATGAAAAAGTTATTGAATCTCTTCTTGATCAAGGTGCACCAATAGACAGTTTTGGAGTTGGTGAAAATCTTATTACAGCCAAAAGCGATCCAGTCTTTGGTGGAGTTTACAAGCTTGTTGCAATTGAAAAAGAACACAAACTTATTCCAAAAATCAAGATTAGCGACAATCCTGAAAAAACAACAAACCCAGCATTCAAAAAAATTTTTAGATTCTATGATGAAAACGGAATGTTTATAACAGATGAAATTGCACTTTTCAATGAAACAACTCCAATGGGAAAACATGAATTTGTTCACCCAGAAATGCCATTTAGAAAAAAAGAAATCACAAATTTCACTGTTAAAGATTTGAAAGTAAAAATGATTGAGAACGGAAAACAAATTTATACTGTTCCAACAATCGCTAACACTGCAAAACATGTACAAGATGAACTTAAGACTCTTTGGGAAGAAGCACAAAGATTAGAAAACCCACATAAGTACTATATAAGTTTGTCAAAGAAATTGACTGCTTTGAAAAATGAGATGTTGTTTGGCAACAAGGAAAAAGATAACCAAACAAATCACCATGACAGCTTTCAAACAAATTTAACTAAAGAAAGGTAAAAATGAAAATTCATATCATCGGTGCTGCAGGAAGTGGCACATCTTCAATTGGGAAATATATTGCTTCGAAACATAATTACAAACAAATTGAATCAGATTACTATGCATGGAAATTAACAGATCCACCTTTTAGCGAATATAGAGATGCAAAAGAAAGTCAAGCACTCTTAAAAGAAGTGTTTGAAGCTTACGAAAATCTTGTTCTTTGCGGTTCAATTGCAAAATGGGGACAAGAATTTGCTCGTGAATTTGATTTGGTTATCTTTTTAAAAGCTCCAACAAGGGTGAGAGTAAAAAGACTTAAAGAAAGAGAATTTTTTCTTCATGGAAACAGAGTTCTTCCAAGTGGTGATATGCACGACAATTTTGTCAATTTTTTGTGGTATGCAAAGCATTACAATCGTGGTGATTTATCTTTTAGAAGCCTTGCTCTTCATAAAAAATTTATAAAAGATTTCATATCATGCCCAGTCTTAAAAGTTAACACAAACAAAAATTTCAAAAAAATATATTCAAAAATTGATAAGACAATTGCAAAAATAGACAAAATGTTAAAAAACATTTAATGCAAGCCATGTTATTTAAAAAACAATTCTATGTAAAAAAAATGGATAATTAGCAAAGTTTAAATTTATTTGTGTTTTGTTACAATTAAATTAAAAACTACTACAAAAAAAATCAGCTTTCGCTGATTTTTTTACATTGATTTTTCTTCACAAGTTTTTTTGCTTTCTTTTTTTATTTCTTTTTCTTGAAATAATTTTTTTACTAAAGTGTCATTAAATTCAGAAATAAACTTTTTTTCTTCTTCACCAAGTGCAGTGATTTCAGTGCAACTTTTGCAATATTCAACACCATAATCGCCTAAGCTTTCATATTTAACATGCATGAATAGAATTTCGATGTATTTTGCAACTTTTTCATCAAAAGAAACACTGTCTTTTTTGTTTTTATAAACATTTTGACAATAACCAATTGGTCCACGCAAAAAATCTCTGTCTCTAATCATTCTTGCAACATCAAGAGCCTGTTGTTCAGTTTTAATTCTTACTTTATCAGCTGGTTCAAATTTTCCAATAAGATTATCAAAAAATCTCAAATCACTGCGTATAAGAATTTGGTTAACAAGTCTTTCTGACAGGTTAAATGTTGTAAAATCGGTTTTAAAAATCCACCTTCCAACTTTTTCGGTTTTGCTTGAAAAATCTTCGTCAAAAATTTTACTTGAGTAAGCTCCTGTTCCATAATATTTCAGAATTTCAGTTGCTTTTTCTTTTCTATCCATATTTTCTCCTTAAATTATAATTCTTTTATATTTTTTGTTGGCAAAGCTATTTGACTTTTACTATTAAATTTTTCAATAAACAATTTTTTTTCTTCATTTAGTGGCAAGATTTTTGTACATTTGAAAGCTTTGAAACTTCCGCTCTTCCAAGTGTCGAATCTTACATAATATTCTAGAATGTTCACTAATTTTTTAACATTCAAATCAAAGAGCAATGTGTCTTTTTTGTTTTTATATGTGTTTTGAGCAGTTTTAATTGCTTCACCCAAAATTTTTGCATCATAAATTGTTTTGTAATTTGATGGTATGTAACCTGAAATCAATTGTTCATAAAATTCCAGCAAAACTCTTGAAAGAATTTGCTCAGCTAATTCTTCAGAAATTAGACCATTATTTTTATCAAACAATGAACTTTCAAAATGACCTGTTTCTCGATTAATAACTTCAATGGTAGCTTCTTCAAGATGATTCATATAAATCTCCTTAAATTGTTATTTTTTGTACTACATATTTATGTTATCATATTTTTAATATTTTGTAAATAATATTTATTTTTTAGCTTTAAAGAATTATATGTTTACTAAATAATGATATTTAACTTTTATAGATTTTGTGATATATTAATTATGCTTGAACATTTAAAAAATCTATATTAAAAAATGATTGAAACCAAGGAGCAAGAAATGTCAGAAAAAATATTAATTGACCTTGAAACTTTTGACAGAAAGGATAGATTTGTTCATTTCATGGAAAATGATAATCCTTTTGTTTCTGTAACTTTTGAAATGGACATTTCGCCAATTATAAAATACACAAATAAGCATAAAAACTTTTATGGTGTTGTTAACTATATCGTTATGAAAGCAACAAATAGTATTAAAGAATTTAGATATCGATTTGAAGATGAAAAAATTTATCTTTATGAAAATGTTGGTGTTGGTCCAACTTTTGCAACTGCTAATGATGGCTTTGTTTTTGGCACTTTTGTTTATGAACCAAACTTGGAAAATTTTTTAGCTGAGTTCAAAAAAGGTTCAGACTTTTGCTATAAAAATTCAAAAGATTATGGAAGCGATGAACAAGGAACAATTTGGACATCTTGCATTCCTTGGCTCACAGTAACTTCAATTAATGTTCCAACCACAAAAAAGAACACAATTCCACAAGTGATTTGGGACAAATTTTACAAGAAAGGCAGAAAAACATTTATGCACTTTATCATTGCTGCTCATCACTCTTTTGTTGATGGAAGACAAATCGCAGAACTAGCTTCTTCACTAAAAAATGAAATCAATACTTTTAAAAAAATCAAATAAGGAGTAAATATGGCTTTGGAAAATATAAGAATCAAACTTGGCAGTAAAGAAAAAGGTGAAAACTTGATTATAATATACGAGAATGCAACAAATTATGATCTTAAGTTAGCTTTTGAAGCTATCAAAAGTCGTATTGAAGCAAAAGATCAAGCCACCTCTGTGCTTATGCAACTTAATTCACCTGTCATTCCACCCTTTTTATTCAAAGACATAAAAATGAAAAATTTGTATGCTCATGATTGTATGTTTGTGGCTCAAAATGCTTTTATAAATTCAAGTGTTGAAACAATGAATTTTTACAGACTTAGATATTTGCCTTCTGATATTGATAAAGTTGAAAATCTTCAATATATTCGATTAAATGGGAATTATTATCATAAAGGAACAAAAACAATTTATGAACAGTGGTATAGGGATTATGGCTCAAAAAACAGATTGGATAGGCTAATTAATTGCTATCCTGAATACTCTAAATTTTTTAAACTTTGCTCACCTTATTATGAAAAAGAATTTACAAAATAAAAACCGCTATTTGCGGTTTTTTTTAAACATTCTTGTTTCCCTTATTAAGAATCTCTTTCTATATATATTTGCTTGTTTTCTTATTGTGCTATTTTTTTTACAATAGTTTTTTTGTCAAAATTAAAAAAGTGAAATCAAAATTCCCAAGAATGCTCCAAGTGAAAAGACAAGTAATGTAATTAAAATATTATGTTTGAAATTTTTGTTTTGTTTAAAAAGAACAAGGAGTCCAATCCCACTTCCAACTGACAAACCTGCAACAACAGAAGCAAAGGTTATGGTGTTTTGCAAAAAAAGTTCAACAAGCAAAACTGAAGAAGCACAAGAAGGTATAAGCCCAATAATTGAAGCAACTATCGGTTGCAAAAATTTGTTTGTGTTAAGGGTTGCAGTTAATGCATCTAGCCCAACCCAAAATATAATTAGATTTATAATGAAAGATGCAATGAACAAAAATATAGATATTTTTATTGTATGAACAAAAGCTCCCCAAAAAATGTTGTCAGCACAACAATGTTCGCACTCACAATGATTGTGTTTTTCTTTTGAAACTGTTTTATTTTTCATTTCCAAAACTTGCAACTTGTTTCTTTCTATCAATGAAATTATTATATCAATAACAAAACCAAAAATAATAGCTGAAGCAAATTTAATCAAAATTAATGACAACAATGACAAATAACTTTCTGGCATTGCAAGCATAATTGGAATTGCCTCATCACTTGTTGCAACAAAAACTGCAATAAGAGTTCCAAGTGTAATTGATTTTTTTGAGTATAAATCTGCCATTACTCCAGAAAAACCGCATTGAGGAACAACACCTAACACAGCTCCCATAAATGGTCCTGCTTTTTGAGTTTTCTTCATAAATTTACCAAATTTTTCGTTATTGTTATGACTTACATATGAAACCAGCAAATATACCAAATATAATATTGGCATAATTTTTATTGTATCAACAAATGCATCTAAAATTAAATCCCACATAAAATTTCCTTTTTCATTACATATTTATTATTGACTAAGCACTATATCATATTATTTGTCAATTACAAATAATATTTGCACTTTTTTAAATAAAAAAGGTTTTTGAAAATCAAAACCTTTTTATTATATATTTCAGCTGTTAGTCCAATTTGTTTTAAAATCATTTGTGAAAATTATTTTTTTAAAATAATAACTTATTTTAAAATATATTTAAATTAAGTCTACATTATTTAAAGAACTGAATTAAACTAAAATAATATTTTTTATTATAATGAAAAATTTTTATGAAGATTATCGATTACTTACATATTCATTATATTTTTTAGAAGTTTCGTTTTTCTCCTCAGTTATAATACCCATTGTTTTCAAAAGTGATTTTGGATTTAAAATTTCAAGGTCTTTCGGAACAAATAAGCCGTTTCTTCTAATCAAAATGTCATCAAACCAAATTTCACCGCCGCCATATTCTGGTGTTTGAATTTGTACAAGATCCCAATGAAGAGCGGAATGGTTTCCATTATCGCATCTTTCATAACTATCCCCAGGGGTAAAATGAATGCTTCCGCTAATTTTTTCATCATAAAGAATTGAATTTTGTGGAGATTTTATGAGCGGGTTAAGTCCAAATGAAAATTCACCTACGAATCTTGCACCCTCATCGGTGTCAAAAAGTTTATTCATTTCTTTTGTGTGATTACTTGTTGCATTAATAATTTTTCCATTTTCAAATTCAAGGAACACATTTTTAAAAATGATTCCATTTTCATAAGAAGGGATATTGTATGTGATGTAACCATTAACACTGTTTTTAACAGGAGCAGTATAAAGTTCTCCATCTGGCAAATTTCTTTTTCCTATACATTTAATTGCTGGCAAGCCTTTGATGCTAAACTCCAAATTTGTACCATGAGCCTTGATTTTAACTTTATCAGCTTTGTTCATATACTTAACCAAATTATCCATTGCTTTATCCAAAATTGAATAATCAATTGCACAAGCATTAAGATATGTGTTAAGCATGTCATGATAATTAAGATTTTTGCTTTCAGCTTCTCTCACAGTTGGCACAATTGTTAAGCACCATCTTTTTTTAAGTCTAATATTTTGATGTACTTCATGAAAGTAATGATCTAGTAATTTTTTTTGAGCATCAGGAAAGTTTTTAAGTTGAGAATCTCTTGCAAGAAAAACGGCTTCGCAAGGTTGAGCCATAAGTGCACTTTCTTCCTTAATAAGTTTTTCAACCATTTCTGGAGTGGCATTATCCCAAAAATCAAAATACTCTTGAATTGATTGATATTTATAAGTTACGAATATACCTTTTGATTCAGCATAGTCTTTAACAGCATCACCAAGAGGCTTTTGATCTTCACCTCTAATTGAAACATAAAGCCCTTCTTTTGAAGTTATCATAAGGCTTTGGTCAACAATGTTTTTTGCAAGTTTAACAAGTCTTTCGTCCATAAAATTCTCCTTTAATATTATTAACAATAATATGTTAATTATTTTTATGTATTAATTTTCTAACAGCATTTTTAATAAATAAAAGTTTGTAAACTTGGTCAAGCGAGATTGTGCCTTCCAAAGCTGGCTTAAATTGTTCTAGTGGAAAAAAGTTTCCAACTTCACCTTCAATTTCTTTCTCTTGATTGTCTTTCATGATATAAGCACTTTCAATATGGGCTGGTTTACTTAAGCCATTTGGAAAATCATGTTCTTCTATTCTCTTTGAGAGTATGTAATCTCCAGCTCTATAAAAATTTTTGGTTACAACAAAATTTGAAAAATCCACATCTTCTCTTTTTACAGCCTTTCCATTTAAGCAAATATAGTCATATTTCTTTTCAATGCTTTGTCTTCTAATTTCTGTTCCATTGACAATTGAAATGTTTTCATTATTGATTTGAATTCCAAGATTTACATTTTGAAACATTGCTACATTTTTCCTTGAGTCGTAAGAAAAGGAATTCATAAGACAAGAATTTGAGTTTTCAATCTTAATATTGGTTAAATAATCATCATGCGTAACTTCTATATTTTTTTCTGAAATAACTTCGTCAAAATCTCTGCTAAGGCTTTCTTTTTTTATGCTAAAACCATTTTCGTTTTCTGAAATAAAAAGTTGAACACCTTTATCGTCTCTTTTTTTATATTTACCAACAAAATTTTTGCCATCAAATGTGTATTGTCCGTTGTGAAGAATGTATGCAACGGTATAAATTATTTCTTTATTCAAGTCAACTTTGCCATTTGTTAAAGAATTGAATTTGACAAGAAACTTTGTGATATCGTTCAAAATTCTACTATCAATTTTGATTGTGTTCTCAGAAAAAATATAATCATTAATTTCAAAATTAATAATATCTCTATTTCCAAAATTTCTATAAAAATTTATACCTTTACTTCTTAAAGTAGAGTGTAAATCAGGTTGATTGTTAAAATGCTGGAAAACATTCACATCATAAATCATTGAAGTTTCATTTTTCAAACCTGTATTATTACTTTTTTTATTAAATAATTTAAAAAAACTTGTCATGTACCATACCACCTAAAAATTCGTATAGATATATACTATCATACAATTAATGATAGTCAAGAGTGGCTAAGCCAAAAAATATAGCCATTAAAAATATTCTATTTGTTTTGACAAGTTTTTATGAATTGTTTTTTGATTCAAGATTTTTTACAGTTGGTGAACAAATTATTTTTCCATTCAAATCATATCGAGAACCATGGCAAGGACAATCCCATGTTTTTGTGTTGGAATTAAATTGAAGCTGACAACCTAAATGTTTACAATATGGTTTGCAAACAAAAAGTTTTCCATTTTTATCTTTATAAACTGCTCTTTTTCTTCCGTGATACGAAACAATATCGCCAGTATCTGGCTTAAGATTTTTGTAGGAATTAAAAGGTATAGAAAGTGGTTTAAACAACAAATCTTTGATAACAACTCCCATGTTTGCAAAAAAGAATCCTAGCTTAAATTTGTGCCTTTGTGGACAAAAAATGTCAGCATATTTGCTTTGCAAGGATTGAACCAAGTCAACAATGAGAAGAGAACCAATCATTGCATTAGCCATGCCCCATTTGTTGAAACCAGTTATAATATAAATATCTTTATGTTTCAAATCAAATTGTCCAATTAACGGCACTTCATCACTTGTCATTGTGTCGTTTGCGTCCCACCTGTTTTCAATTTCCGCATTTTTGTAGCATTGACTAGCAGTTTTTTCAAGTGTTTCAAACGCTTCACATGTTTTCATTCTTCCTGTTCTATGATCTAGCCCGCCAATTATAATTTGTCTTCCATAATTTCTAAGTGTGATTCCTTCACCAATATCTTCATTGAAAATGCCACCAATATCAACAATTTCATTTGTGGAAATTGCATATGAAGAAGATTTATAAAGCTTGATAAAATAACTACCCCTAACATTAACAATTGGATAGTTTGTGGCAAAAATGATTTTGTTTGCTTTTATAACAAATTTTTCTGTAAACAAAAGTTTTTTGTTTAAATCAACATCAATAATACAAGTAGAAGTATAAATTTCAAATTTTTTAGGCAGTGAATTTAAAAATTTTAATGGATGAAAAATGGCTTGATTTTTAATCAAAATAGCTTTTGTCATTTCCAGATTTATTTTTGGAATAACATATTCTGGCTTAGCATCAATGCTTAATAATGTTTTAAATTCATTTTGTAAATCTTTTGTTTCACCTCTAGAAAACAAGTAAGCATCAACTCTTTTAAAATCGCAATCAATATTATAATTGTTAATCAATTTTTCATATTCATCAATTGCATCTAATTGCGACTGAAAATACTTTTTGGCGTAATCTAAGGAATGTTTTGCCTTTAAATTTGAATAGATTGGACCTTGATGTGCTGTTATGTGTGCGGTTGTATTTTTTGTAACACCTTCACAAAGATTTGGTTTTGCCTCAACAAGAGTAACTTTTTCTCCTTTTTCAGAAAGTTGAAAAGCCGTTAAAATACCTGCAATTCCTCCGCCAATAACAACAATATCTCTTTCAATATTTTGTTTAAGTGGTTTTCCACCCTCAACTTTAACATTTTCCCAAATTGAACTCATGTTTTATTGTTAACAATTTTTTAAATAATCAAACACATATTTACTAAATAATAAAATGCTTAAGAAAAGAATATTATTTGCTATGCAATTAATTTTTAAATTTATTACTATTTCTAATATTTTTTAATACTTTAATTTTTACATTTTTTAATTTATGATTTATAATTTTTTAATCTGACTTGTTATGTAGGTTTTTATTTTACTTTTCACCATAATTTTTACTCTTTTTTAAATACAAAAAAATCTCTTAATTTCTATTGTTACCCACAAAGGGTTTCTAAAGAAAAAGAGATTTTTACTATTTATTTTGCTAATTTTTGTTTGTTAGGTTTTTCTGAAATAATTAAAAGAATTGTTGTAAACAAGATTGGAAACAGACAAATAAAAGCTGAGTAATTAAGAATTGGAGTGCTTCCAAAAGCCAAGTAAGGAATCAAACACACAAACAAAACACCACCAACAATTGCAACAAATTTAAGTAATTTTGAAAGGAATGTCTTTTTGATTTCCATTGTTTCAGTATGCCTTTTTCTTATTCCAAAAGCAACATACAATATTATTGTCAAAACATAAACAATTCCAAACACAACCAAAAGATGCCATGGGAATGGAATGTTTAATCCAACTGATTCAAGCAAATTGCATCTAAGTGAATAGGCAAAAGTTGCACCGCAAAACTGAGATGCTGTCATTGAAATGCTTCCAACACCAATAAAGCCAACAAGTGGTTTCCAAATGTTTTTAATTTCAACTTTAAATTCTTTAATCTTAGACAAATACAAAGGAACAAAGATTAAAAGAGCATGAACTACTATTGTTTGAACATTATAAAAATGATAGAGTGGGTACAAACCATGAATGCAGTCTGGATATGCAAATGTTAAAACTCCACCAACCAAAGCACCACCAAACAAAATGTTAAACATGCATTGCATAACTTTGCCTTGCTTTTTCTTGAAAGCACTAACAATAAGTGTTATTGCGGTTGTCCAAGTCATGATTGCACACATTTGAAAAGAAATGATTGTTAAAGAGCGAGCGAGATTTGGTTCAACACCATTGAAAGCATCAAGTCCAAACCTGAACGCAATTCTGCCAAGCTCGAGAGAAATTAACACAACAGCTAGTGCAAGCTTTGTAATTTTCTTGCCCTTTTCGGTTTTGGAGCAAAGCGCAAAGTACAAAGTTACAATAAACGCAGCAACCAAAAGCACAAGCAAAATATGATTTGTGTTAAACATATATTTAACAGCTTCGGTATAAGTTCCTTCAAATCCAAAAATATTTTCCATAATCTATCCTTTGTATGTAATTTAAAAAATGTTTGCCACTATTTATACCATAAAAATTTTAAATGAGCAAAGGTTGTACAATATTTGTGATTTGAATTTCAAATTAAAAAAGAATTTATAGTTGTTAAAAAAAATAAAAAAGGTTCTAATAACGAACCTTTACAAACTCATATCTTTGTCAGAATTTTTGTTTAATTTCTCACATTTAACTTTGCTAGAAATTATTGTTGGTTTGTCAAGTGTTTGATGATTAATTTTTTCTATTGAAATTTCATTATTTATTTTGTTTTCTACTAGTTTTAAAGCATCAATTTTTGCATTAAGACATTCATTATCTTTTTTCAAGTCCTTAATTTTAATCTCAACTTTTTTCAAATTTTTGCTCACAAAATAATGACTTATACTTGCTGGAAATGCACAAAAAGTTGTGGCAGCAAAAACGCCACTAAAAGTTACAGGAAAAGTTAAAATGTATAATGGAATTGCCATTATTTTTCTGGACCAATGTGTTTTTTTAATTTTTTCAACGGGATATATTGCATTAATCATATTTATCGGAGTTTTTTTAAGATTGTCGCAAACATATAAATCACAAACAAGTTTTTCTTTTTTTGATTCCAGATTTGAAATTTTCATTTTATTAATTAAAAGATTGTTTGAATGATTTTCCATTTTTGTTTCCATATTTTCAATTTGCGTTTTTTTGCTTAAATCCCTATTGTTTTTGGATAAATTATTCATTAATAACTCCTTAAAATAAAAAAATATATAATAACATATTACAATTATAAAATTTGTATGTTTATGTTCAGATTTTGCGGTTAAAATATAATAAGATTACAAAAGAACTTTCATAATTGCATCATATTTATCTTTCATAAGTAGTTTTGTTTGCTCACTCATTTTTGCATAACTTTTTTCAATTTTTCTTTTCACAAAATTGTTTGCTTTTTCAACACTTTCACAAATATAGCCTCTCCAAAGCAAAAGCTCAACAAAATTGTCTAGGTGACTCATTGCATCTGCATCAGCAACACATATTTCTTCCATACTAAACTTGTCTTTAACCACACTTGCTCTATGATTATAAATACATTTTTGCACATGTTCAACAAATGATTTATCATGGCCATCTTTAAGCAAAATTTCCCCAGCAAGTTCTGCCCCTAAAACATGATGATTATCATTGTTGGCATAATCAATCAAGTCTGCATAATCATGAAAAATTGAAGCAACTTCAACAATATCTTTATTTGCTCCATATTTTTCTGCCAAAAAACAGGCGTTCTTAATTACAGGAAACAAATGGTATTTCCATGTTTGTCCAATATTGCAATTTTGTTGTTTATCGTGTGCTTTTGCTTGTTCTTCAACTAGCTTGTAGTATTTTTCAAAACTCATGCTTTAATAATATCATATAATTTGCTCTTTTGTGTCAGCAAAACCTATCTAAATTTTTCAATTTAGATTATGACTATCCTTTTAACTTGTATAAGTAAATTTGTTTCAAAAGAATTTTGTGTTGGTTTTAAAATTTCTATCCTGTGGTTTGATATTTTTATTTTTATTAGATAAAAAATGAATTATATTATCAATATTATTAATTAACATCAATATGTTTATTTTTTTTAATGAATATAAATATTTTCTCCAATATTAGGCTCCATAAGTGCTTAAATCTTCTGGAAAAACCAAGGTTGGTGCAGTGAAACCATTGTATACAGAAGTTGTGGTGTAAGCATTTGAAGTTGTTTGACCATCAACAACATATTTTCTTAAATTTCCAAAATAATCAACAGAAAATTTGAAATCAGCATTTTCAGTGTTGTATGTAAACAATTGTCCAACATAGAAAGGTTTGAACTCAAAGCACATAGTTGCATTCATTGGATTTGAATCATCAAAAGTTAATAGTGCTGGTGTTAAATATAAAGCATAAAATCCAATACCAATTTCAGAACTTGCTTCTGACAAAGTTTTGGTTTGCTGAGTCTTTACACCTTCATCATTTTTGTACAACACACCATCTTTATAGTACAAAGTGTATTCATCACTCGTTACTGTTCCAGATGTTCGGGATTCAATCTTTGTTGTTGTGATAAAATTTGTTGTTGTTGTATCAATTTTTGCATATTTCAAAACAATTTGACCTTTTGAATAATCCGTGTTTCCTTCTTCAGTGTTTTCATTTGCAAAATCAAAAGTTATGTCATAAAAAGAATTGTCCTCATAAATTTTGTATGAGTCCTGAATTATTTCAGTGCATCTTGCTCTGTCTTGATTGAAAACTGCAAGCATGGCAAATCTGTTTGCAACAAAAACAAATTCAACAGCACCAAACACTGCCAAAACGATAATAAATGCAATAAACTTAAACAACAATTTCATATTTATCTCCTTAATTATATTTAATATGATATTAGATATAAAGAAAATGACAATATATAAAATTATGTTAATTTTTCATTTTTGTGTATAAGAATTTTTTTGATATATAATTTAATATGTAAATATATGTTTAATTTTTTAGTTACACATTTAAAATATCTAATATCTACTAAAAAATGATTCTTATAATTTTTTAAAAAAAATTATTATGATTAAACTTCAAATTGTGAAATATTACAATGGAATTTATTTAATCTCATACTATTCAAATTTTAAATTTATTTTTCTTTTCTTGCGTTTGTTATATGAATAAATCTAAAATTTACAAATTTGTAATTAGATAAGGGATACATCCACCTATCTTCACTGTGTCCTGCAACATATATTTCATTTCTCGTAACCCCACAAATAATAAAAGAGTGATAATGTGTTCCTGAAGAATCTTGTAATTGCACAATATCTCCAATTTGTATTTCATTTGGATATACTGCAACGGCATAAGGTCCTTGCCCCTTATTATTTAACAAAAATTGTCCTAAAGCTTCAGCACTTGTCCATGATGGAGTTCTGTTATACGCATTTAGATAATACCAACCCATAATCGGTATAAAGTTCATAACAGAAGAACCCGCAAGCAAACATTGAGAAGCAAAATTTGTGCAATCTCCACCATATTCGTCAAAGTTTAGATATTCAGGATTTCTTTTATAAGCCCATTTCTTAGCATAATTAAACACTTTTTCACGGTTATATTTAATTTCAGTGAGCATACAATCTCTCCAACATTTCTTTATATCCTTTTCATCAAAAAAATGTCAAAATAATTATTCTTCAAAAACAAAACATGAAATTCTTTGATTAAAAACAGACTGACAAATTAAAAAAAAATTCCAAAATGGACTAGAAAAAGTAAATTTTTGTTTTAAGATTTTGCTTGCTCATTTGTTTGTGATATAATTTTTTTTAATTAAGGAGTTCCAAGAATGACAGATATTGAAATTGCAAGAAATTATAAACCAAAGAAAATTGTAACCATTGCAAAAAAACTAGGTTTAACTGAAAGCGATTTGATTTTGTATGGAAAATACAAGGCAAAAATCGATAAAAAAGTTGCAACTAAAAAATCAAATCTAATTTTGGTTACTGCAATCAATCCAACAAAAGCTGGAGAAGGCAAAACAACTGTTTCAATTGGACTTGCTGATGCTTTGTCTATTTTACATAAAAAAGTCTGTTTGGCACTTAGAGAGCCTTCTCTTGGTCCTGTTTTTGGAGTTAAAGGCGGAGCAACTGGTGGTGGATTAAGCCAAGTCGTTCCAATGGAAGATATAAATTTGCATTTCAATGGTGATTTTCATGCCATAACTTCAGCCAACAATTTGCTATGTGCATTGATTGATAACCATATTTTTCAAGGGAATGCATTAAATATAAACCCCGACAAAGTTTTGTTTAACAGATGCCTTGATATGAATGACAGAGCATTAAGAGAAATTGAGATTTTTGGAAGACAACCAAGAAAAGAAAAATTTGTCATTACTGCCGCAAGCGAAGTCATGGCAATTTTATGTTTGGCTGAAAATTTGGAAGACTTAAAAGAAAGACTTGGCAAAATTATTGTTGGATTAAATTACAAAAATGAACCTGTTTACGCCAAAGATTTATCCGCTCAAGACAGCATGGCAATTTTGTTGAATGATGCATTGAAGCCAAATCTTGTGCAAACACTTAAGGGAACACCAGCAATTATTCATTGCGGTCCTTTTGCTAATATTGCACATGGTTGCAACAGCATTGTTGCCACAAAAATGGCGTGCTCACTTGCTGACTTCGTTGTTACAGAAGCGGGATTTGGATCAGACTTAGGTGCAGAAAAGTTTTTGGATTTTAAGTGTAGAATTGCAAATTTAAAACCTAGTTGCGTGGTGATTGTTGCAACCATAAGAGCATTAAAACTGCATGGTGGTGTAAAAATTGAAAATGTCAAAACTGAAAATTTGCAGGCAGTAAAAATGGGTTACGCAAATTTGCAAAAGCACATTGACACAATCAAAAATGTTTTCAAATTGCCATATGTTGTTACATTAAACAAATTTGACTCTGACACACAAAAAGAAATTGCACTTTTAAAAGAACTTGTCGGTGATGATTTGGTGGTTAATGAAGTTTGGGCAAAAGGTGGAAAAGGTGGACTAATTTTGGCTGAAAAAGTGATTGAACAGTGCCAAAAAGACAATTCCAAATTTTCATTTTCGTATGACCTTAATGAGTCTGTTGAAAACAAAATTAAAGATATAGTTGTTAAGATATATGGTGGAAAAGAAATTTCTCTAAGCAAAAAATCCAAAGAAAGCTTGGATTATATTTATAAGCTAGGACTAAACAAAATTCCAATAATCATTGCAAAAACTCAATATAGTTTAAGTGCAGATGAGCATTTGCTAGGTGCTCCAAAAGATTTTGTTGTTGAAATTGAAGACATTGAAATAAGAAATGGAGCAGGATTTTTGGTTGTAATTTGCGGAAAAATCATGCTTATGCCGGGGCTTTCAAAAGAGCCTGCGGCAACAAAAATGACAATTGACAACCATTCAATTATTAATGGTTTGTTTTAAAAATTGCATAATGTTTTTCAAAACAAACTCTTTGTATTCTTTTGGGTGAGGACAAAATTCATTTGAATAAATAAACTTATTAAACTCATCAAAAGGAAGCCATTTTGCTTCTGCAACTTCTTCTTTTTGAAGTGTCAATTTTGCAATTGGGGTGTTGTCATGAACCATGTAATGATAAGTAAATTCTTTTGCTTCTTCATACACAAATTCGCCACAATATTCAAATTTTGATCCTGAAAATTTTAAATCTAATTCCTCAAGTGTTTCTCTCTGGCATGCTGAAATCAAATCTTCGCCCGCTTGAACATGTCCTGCACTTGGAATATCCCACAAGTTTGGTAAATTTTTTTTGCAAGCTGCTCTCTTTTGAACAAGGCATTCTCCTTTATCGTTTACAAACCAAATATGAACATTCTTATGATAATAAGGAAAGACAACTTTCCCATTTTCAATTTGGTGAGCCTCTTTTTTTGAAACTATTTTTACAAAATTTCCGTTTCCATCAAAAACATCAAGCATTTCTTCCATATTCACCTCTAACATAAATTGTATCATGAAAAACATTTCAATGCATTCTATAATAAAAATTTTACATTGAAAAAAAGTTAAATATTCATATCACTGATTTTATGAAAATAATATTTAGCTGATTTTTTTAAGAATTTCATTTGCTAAAAATTTTATTTCGCATGAATTTAAGCCAACACTATTTAAATTTTTATCTAATTGTTCCATTTTTAATACTTGCTCAAGCCAAATATTATGATATCGCTTAGAGCAAACAAACTTTGACATGCGAAAATTTAAAGTGGTTATTTTACAATCCCAAGCTCTAAACGAAGAATCGACATAAATATAATATGCATACGCAACAAACCAAGATGCTGATATTTTACTTAATATTTCTCCACCCTCAAAATAAAAATTGTGTGTTTTTGTCATAAATTATCTCCTTATAATAATTTATTCTGATTTTCTCAGTTTTTTTTACTTATATATTTTGCTTTCAGATTTATGGAGTTTGCTATATAATAATTTAAGTTTTATATCTCAAAAAAAGTTGATAGTGATGTATCTTTGTGCTGGAGGGGTTATGAAAAAGAGTTAATTGATAAAATATATGAGGAAATAAAAGATTTGTCCAAAAAATAGTAAAAACTCATTAAATCCCTAACACTCCAGCATTAAAAAAAAAATGTATTACAACCACCACTACAAATCTTCTGAAGATTTTATTGAGGCCTTGCACAACTACATTCACTATTTTAACAACAACCGCATTCAACTAAAACTAAAAATGAGCCCCGTACAGTTTAGGCTGCAAAATACTGCTTAAAATCTTTACAAAAAAATTAAAAATGTTATAATAGAGATATTATGGAAAATTTAGTAATTATTTATGAAAAATATAAAAATAAGCAATACAGTGTAGAAGAATTGTTACACTCTTTTTCCAGCCTTTTAATTCCTGATGGTAAATATAATTTGTTTCGTAAATATGAAAACTATTTAGAAGAAATTTGTTTTCTTGTTAATTCTTCCGACCAATATGATAAAACTATAAAGCTACTTAAAGAAATGAGCGTAAGTGTATTTAATCTAAAGCTCATTTAGTCCAACTTTTGGGGTTCACTACATTCTTCCTAACTTTTTTGAATAATCAAAATAAATCAAAAAGATTGCAAAATAATCAAATTCCATTATCCCTTTAATTAATTGTTATTTCGCAAAAATAATTTTTTCATAATTCTGTTATTTTCTTCTAATGAATGAATACCTGTTTCAAAAACATCTAAAGACTTTGCAAAGCACTTTCGATTTCCAACTATTAAGGATTCTTTTTCATAAATTCCATTAATATTATTTTCTACGACATCAACACACACCCATTTATTATTTATATAACACTCACATATGTGATGTCCTCTAACGCCATTTAATCCAGAATTTAAATCTTCAATCCAATCTAAATCAGCCAACTGAACATGAATAGTGGGTATTCCTAGTTGCCTTGCTATTGTTTCAAATACCAAAGCGTAGTCCGTACAACCTCCTGAGTAATCCCCACTTAAAAAAATTTCTTTTGCCGTCCTTGAAAACTTTTCAAATTTTCTCTTCGAAGAATAATTTTTTTTTAAATTAATATAGGTGATAATTTTAAATAAATCTTTATCTAATTTAATTTCGCCGAGTTCTTGTTTAAAAGATTTTAAATCAGTTTCATTAAAAATAAATTTTGTCTGTTCTCCTTGTTTTAAATAAACACTGGGATTAGAATAATCTGCATTTTTAAAAAATCCTAAAAACATAAAAATACCTCTTATTAATTGTATCATACAACTTTCTGTTTTCCGTAGTAAAAAATGAAAATGTTTCTAAAAAAAGATTATGGGCTTTTCCTGTGGCGGAGCGTAAAAATTTTCCACTGGAAAGTTTTCTGAATCTATTACCGCATTTTTACGGTATTTTTGCAGTGTCATTGCAGTATTATTGCAGTGCAGTTGCAGTTATATTGCACAATCATTGCAGATTTAACAAATTTATATGGGTTTTAATGGGGTTAAATGGCACTTTTGACAAAATTATTGCAGTTTTAAAAACGAATTAAAAAAGCCCATAAACACTAGTGTTTATGGGCTATTCATGTGGCGGAGAGTTAGGGATTCCCCCACTCACTTTCGTTCGCTTGCAGGGCGGAGCGTAAAAACTTTCCACTGGAAAGTTTTCTTTACCGCTCGTTCAAATCCCCCGCTCATTACTTTCGCTCGTTTGCTTTGCAAACACTCTCCTTACAAAAAAACACCCAATGGGTGTTTCTTATCTGGCGGAGAGTTAGGGATTTGAACCCCAGAAGGCTTTCACCTTAACGGTTTTCAAGACCGCCGCATTCGACCGCTCTGCCAACTCTCCATATTCAACTTTTTTGCTTTTCAAATGCTTTGACACTTTAACATATAGTCCCTTTCTTGTCAAGTATTTTACAATTAAATTTATTAGATTTATATGCCTTTTTCTAGCGAGTTCAATATATACATATCCAGTTTTTTGCTACTTAAATAATGTAACAATCATTTGAAATTCAATTTTTAAAATTATTGTAATTATTTTAGTTTTTCTTTCCATATTTCTATCTAAAATTTTAAGTATTTAGCCATAAATTTGTTAGTTTGTTTTTGATTATATAATTTTAGTACTAAAAGAGATTAATTAATTATTTATTAATGTTTTTAAGTATTAAAATTAACAATTTTTAGACTGTTTTTAATAATTTTTGTGTGCAAATTGTTAGAAATCTTTTAAATTAAATATTAATTAATAATTTTATATAAATATGTGGTATATGTATTGACAAAATTAGACAAAAATCTTATTATTTCTCAAATGAAAAAGTTTCTTGTTGTACTGGCTGTGGTTGCTGTCATTGCAGGCGCTGTTGGGTTTTGTTGTTTGAATAAGAATGATATTGATTTAGATGCTTCGCTAAAATCTGAAATATTTTTTGTTTCGACAAATCAAACGCTACCTTTTGAAAAGGTTTTCACCAATGATTTAAGTGAAAACAGTCTCAGTAGCTTACGAACAAACAGCAATGAAATCGTCGATATTAATAATGATAATTTTTATTCTAAAAATGTTGGCAGTGCTTTAATTAGTTATAATGATGACGGAAATAATACTTGTTTTAAAATAGTTGTTCTTGAAAATCCACAATTTATTAACAAAAATTTTACTCTAACCAACATGAATAAAAATATATCTGGTTTTGTCGGAGAAGAAATTGCAGTTTTTAATACCAACGGCAACACAGCTTATTTTGCAAAATCTTCAGAAAAATGTTCTTTTTCAACTTCAACAGGAAAAGTTAAACTCTTGACCGAGGGAAAATATAATCTCACCCTATATTTTCAATATGACAATTTCACTTTCACATCAACAAATATTGCAATAGAAAGCAAACCAAAAGTGTTTGCATCTTCAGTTTTGGTTCCAAGCTCACTAACCTTAAATTTGAACGGAGAAAGCCACAATTTGGGACAAACCGTTTTTCCTTATAACTTTAATCAAGAAATCAGTTTTACTTCAGAAAACAACCTTGTGGCAAGTATTGACAAAAATGGATTAATTACTCCTGTTTGTATTGGTGAAACAAATGTTGTTTTAAGAGTCAAGGCTTCAGAAAATCATTGGTTAGACTACACAACACATATTGTTGTTGAAAATGAGATTAACAACATAGAACTAAAGGTATATGACAACAGTTTTCAAGAAATTTCAAGCATTCAAAAACAAGAAGAAACTGAAACAAGATCGTTTTATGTTGTTGCGAATTTAGATTTTACTAGTAACAATATTGAAACAATTCTATCGTCAAATGCAAATATTAATATATTGAATAAAACAGTTCTGACAAGTGAAAAAACAATAACTTTCAATGTTTCAGTTGAACTAGTTAGTAGTTTTTCTTTCACTTGCACTAGTATTCAAAGTTGGGATAACCATCAAGATGTTACCAAACAATCCAACACAGTAATTATAAATGTTTGTTCACAAGCTGAAACATTTACTTTCGTTGCACAAAACAATGAACTTGAAAACGAACAAGTTTTTGAGTCACCATATCAAAATGATACATACTTTTTGTTTTATGATGCTAACATTCAATCTTCATTAAGTGTTTCAAAAACAAAATTTGTTATTAAAAAAAATTTTACTAGAGAATTATTTATTGATATTAATCAAATTGATGAAGTCATAAACATAATTGGCGACACAATTATGGCAAAAGGAATTGGACAAGCAACGATTAGAATTTATGATTTATTAAGTAAGGTCGAAGAAAAAATAATAAATTTTGTTGTGCAAGAAATTTTCACAAATCCCATTAGTTCATCAGCAATTGAAATAAAAACTTTTAACAATCTTCCTTATGAGCCTTACCAATTCGAAATACCGACTTTAAATGCTTATCTTTCAAATCTAACAAGCATTACAGCAATAAGCAATATGGGATTGTTTCAGATAAGTGATAACAATATTTGTGCAATTAGCTCAGGTGAAGATGGTTTATGTTTTATACTTTTTGGAGATCAGATATATTCAATTCCAGTGATAATTACAAACGAAATGATTAGTTTAACAATTACCTATGCAACAGCTGAAACCTATGCACCACTGACAACAAATTCAATAACTGTAAATTCAACAGAGCTAAGAATTGTCGTGTCATTATCCAATGAAAATCTTGCCTTTGATTGCCTTTTGTATCAAGACACAGTAGACAATTTGGTTTCAACTTCTGACTTGGGAATTGTAACTTATAACAATTCTCTTAAAAAGCTAAACAAAATTACAATGTATTTTACGAAAACAACAAGCTTTGTTTTAAGAATATACATTCTTAATCAACCAGAAATTTTTATTGATATAGAAATTATTGTTCTATAGATCAACAACCTTTAATTTTCAATTATTATCTTTAAGCGATTTTTAACTAAAAATTTAATAATATTTTTAGTTGATTAAAATATTCTGTTTTTCTATAATCTATAAATAATGGCCATTCAGTTATGCAATTTTTACTAATACAAAATTCTCTTTCGCTAATATCTAGTTTAAAATAATCGACTTCTGATTTATATATATTTATAATTAAATTATTTATATTTTCATAGTCATCAATTATTAATTTTTTTGCAAGTTTATAAATTGGAGCTACAGTACTTGTATTCCATAAAATCGACTCTTTTTTTAATTCAATTGGATTTGTATTTTTTAAACAAACCATATAATTTACAAAATACTGATATCTTTGAGTATCAGTTATCCAGTTTAAACCTTTTAACTGATTATAGGCAAAACATGCAACTTCATATGAGCCTTTATAGTAAAATTTATTATATATAATCTCGTCTATTGTATCTAAATCAGCCTTATCCTTTTTCTTATACAAACATTTTTTTATTAAAATCATTAATATTATTTTATTTAAAATTTTAAATGCATGCTTAAAATATTCTGGAGTATTAATTAGACTATTATTTTTTGCCCATTTTTCTTTTATTTCAATTGGCAAATTTTGATAATCATTTGTTAAATTTGTAATACTATGAGCATAAATATTTCTTCGAAAATAGATTTCATTAAAATCTTCAATTAAAGAACTACAATCATTACAATCAATAGATAAAGTTTTTATAATTTCTTTTATTCTTTTATTATCTCCATAAAGTTTATTATTACAAAATGTCTCTATTAAATAATTTTTTATTGCTTCTTCGTTATATTTTAATGAAGACAAATGAGAAAAATTAATAGTTTCATTATTAATTAAATCAAAATTCCCTTCTAAACAATCAGTAATAATAAGATTTCTTATAAAACTTTCATATAAAGTTATAATACTAATTATAGGTGTTGTTATAGAAATTTTTAGTTTGTAATCAAGTTTATCAAAACTTGACAAACCTTTACTTAAATCAAATATTTCGTCATATTTATTAACACAAAATTTGTATTCTTTTGTCTTATCGTCCTTTACGATATTAATATAATCGCAAACTTTGCCATCTTTATATTTTTTATTTAAGAATTTATTTAAAACTTGAATGGTTAAAGTATTATTACTAATTTTTTTTAAAATATTAGAATACTGCAATTCAATTTTATTCTTTTTTGAAACTTTTTTATAATCTTTAATAACTTCAATAATATTACTCATGCTTAAGCCTTGCAATAATTTTATTTCATCAATTGATGATATAATAAAAATTTTATTCATAGCTCCAAAATATCTCCTTGTTTTTTTATTATACAATATTAAAAATTTTTTGTATATATTTTTAAACTAATATTTTAATATAATTTTAAATATTAGCAAATGGGAAATTATAATATAAATATAATAATAAAATTTACAAGCCCTCTAGCGAAGAAAGTGGAATTGAAGCACCCATGGAGGCTTTCATCTTAACGGTTTTCAAGACAGCCACGTTTAACCGCTCTCGCCTTACTCTTTTTAAATTATCATTATTTTAACCATTTTATATTTTTTATTTATATTTTAAAAAAAATGCAATTCAAAAAATCTGCCCGAACTAAAGTTCGGGCAAAAGATTTTTTGAACGAACACTTTTAAAGGAAAGGGAGCTCCAGAGGGAAACCAAAAAATAACAAATTAGCAAAGCAAAGCTTTGCGTACCTGCGTATTTTTTTTAGTGCTACCCCAATATAAGTTCCACCCCAGTATTTTAAAAAAAAGAGCCAAAGCTCTTTTTGTTTTTTGTTAGATAAGGTCAATGATTGCCATTTCAGCAGCATCACCACGGCGTTGACCGATTTTGAGAACTCGTGTATATCCACCAAAATTTCCAGTGGTTTTTGCGCGTTCTGCGAATTTTGGAGCGAGTTCATTAAATATTTTCTCAACAAGTGGGTGAGCAATATTTTCTGTTCTTGCTTTGAAAACTGCGATTGCTTCTTTTGGTTTTCTTTGTTCTTGCAAGTCATAAACGATTTTTGAAATTTGGCGTCTTGCAGCAAGTTTTGTTGCACCATCGTTCAAAAACTCTTTTTCAACTTTGTTTCCATTTGCATCTGTGATTGTTTTTGTAACTTTCACAGTGTCGTTGTATGAATTGATTGCAAGAGTGAGAACTTTTTCAGCAGCACTTGAAACAGATTTTGCTTTAGCAACAGTTGTTTCAACTTTTCCGTCCCAGAGAAGGCGAGAAACTTGGTTTCTTAAAACCGCAAGTCTTGCTTTTGTTGGCCTTCCCAATTTTTCGATTGCCATATTTTTCTCCTTTATTAATCTTCTTCCGATTTAAGCGACAATCCCATGCTTTCAAGCTTGATTATCACTTCTTCTAGTGATTTTTGTCCAAGATTCTTAACCTTGAGCATTTCGCTCTTGGTTTTTCTTGTGATATCTTCAATTGTGTTGATGTTTGCTCTTTTTAAACAGTTGTAAGAACGAACTGAAAGATCCATCTCTTCAATTGGTAATTCCATAGTTTTGGTTGTTTCATCACTTTGTTTGTTAACAAGAATTTTATCTCCAACACCTTCAATAGTTTCACAAAGACTTGTGAACAAAGAAATATGTTCTAGAATAATTTTTCCTGCTAAGCTAATGATTTCTCTTGCTGGCATTGTTCCATTTGATTGAACTTCAAGAATAAGTTTGTCAAAGTCCATATTTTGACCTTTACGAACTGCTTCAACACTGTAGCTAACTTTCTTAACTGGTGAGAAAAGAGAGTCAATTGCTATGTATTCAATGTCTTGAATTTTATCTTTATTAACTGAACCAGCAACATAACCTCTGCCTCTGCCAATAAGAACTGTAAGATCAAATTTTGCTCCTTCAGCTAGTGTACAGATAAGAAGTTCTGGGTTAAGAATTGTTACTTGATCATTTGGTTCAAAATCTTTTGCATAAACTTTTCCGCCTTTAACAGCATTAAGATGAATTTCAGTTGTGAAATTATCATCTCTGTTGCTTGTTGAAACAGCTAAGTTCTTAAGATTAAGAACAATGTCAACAACATCTTCTTCAACGCCAGGAATTGTTGTGAATTCATGACGAACGCCTTTGATTTTTATTGCAACGGCAGCAGCACCTGGGAGAGATGAGAGAAGAACTCTTCTCATGCAGTTTCCAAGTGTGATTCCATAGCCTTTTTCAAGAGGCTCAACGGTGAAACGGGCAAAACTTGAATTGTTTGATTCTTCACAAAGAATCTTTGGTTTTTCAATTTGCATCATAATTTAAATGTTCCCCCTATTTTTTAACGTGAATAGAGCTCAATGATTAAGTGTTCTCTAATTGAAAGGTCAATATCTTCACGCGCTGGCTCAGCCAAAATTTTTCCTGACAATGTTTCACTGTTGAATTCAACCCACTTAGGCATAATAGTTTTCATACCTTTAAGTTGTTTAAACATTTCAAGTTCTTTTTTGTTTTCTTTAACAGCAATTATATCTCCAACTTTAACTTGGAATGAAGGAATATTAACTGTTTTGCCATTAACTGTGATTTGAGCATGGTTTACAATTTGACGAGCTTCGCTTCTTGATGAAGCAATTCCCATTCTGTAAACAACATTATCAAGTCTTTTTTCAAGCATTTGAAGAAGTGCAAGTCCTGTAACAGCTTTACTCTTAGCAGCTTCGTCATAGTAATTTGAAAATTGTCTTTCCAAAATTCCGTATGCTCTTTTTACTTTTTGTTTTTCACGGAGTTGTTCTCCATATTCAGTAACCTTTTTTTTGCCTAGTCCATGTTGTCCTGGTAAGCTTGGTCTTCTCTCGAAGGCACATTTCTTGCTAGTGCATCTTTCACCCTTCAAGAAAAGCTTGCAGCCTTCTCTTCTGCACAGACGGCAATCTGGGCATATCAATTTAGCCATAAATTTTCTCCTTTTTAGATTCTTCTAACTTTTGGTGGGCGACATCCATTGTGAGCGATTGGGCTTACATCCCTAATCATTGTTACTCCAATTTCAGCAGTTTGCAAAGCACGAATTGCGCTTTCTCTTCCATTTCCTGGACCCTTAACATAAACATCAACAGATTTGATACCATGTTCTTTAGCAACTTTTGCAGCATCTTCAACGCATTGTTGAGCTGCGAAAGGAGTGCTCTTTTTTGATCCTTTAAAACCAAGCTTTCCTGAGCTGGCCCATGCAATTGCATTGCCATCGCAATCAGTGAAAGTTACATTTGTGTTGTTAAAGGAACTTAAAATGTGGCACGCGCCTTTTTCAATGTTTTTGCTTATTCTTTTCTTTTTTGGTTTTTCACTTGCAGCCATGTTTTATCTCCTTTAGCCCTTTGATACAAGGCCTTTTTTACTACTTCCGCCTACAACCTTTCTTGGTCCTTTACGAGTTCTGCAGTTAGTTCTTGTGTTTTGACCACGAACAGGAAGTCCTCTACGATGGCGTACGCCTCTGTATGAGCCGATTTCTACCAATCTTTTAATGTTGAGAGCAACTTCTTTACGAAGATCTCCTTCAACTGGATAATTTTTTTCAATGTAGTTACGAAGTTTTGCAACATCGTTTTCATCAAGATCCTTTACTCTGATATCTGGATTAAGTCCAGTTTCTTTCAAAATTTTATTTGAAACAGCTCTTCCAATTCCATAGATATATGTGAGGCCGATCTCAAGCCTTTTCTCTCTAGGTAAATCAATACCAGCGATTCTTGCCATATTCTCTCCTCCGAAAATTTTGTTTTATGCAAACCCTATGTTTGCGATTTATTAAAACGCAAAATGGTAGTGACATTTATGTTTTGCATAAAAATCACCAGCCGCCCATTTATGCGAGCTCTTTTAGCTTATTATGATTAACCTTGAGTTTGTTTGTGTTTTTTAACTTTTGAACAAATGCACATAACCTTGCCTTCTCTTTTGATTATCTTGCAATCTTTGCAACGAGGTTTTACTGATGGACTTACTTTCATACTAATTCTCCTTATATTATTATTTCACTTTTTTCTGATTTTTTTGAAAATGGGGATTAGTTTGCAATGTTAGAGTGAAAAGCATTGTAGAACTTTTTCTGAGCATATATTTTTTTGAATAAGTCAAAAAATTTCAATGCACGAATGCCATGAAAGGCATTAGTTAATTTTTACTTCTCCATGTGATTCTACCTTTGGTTAAATCATATGGACTCATTTCAATTTTAACTTTATCTCCTTCCAAGATTTTAATTGAGTTAAGGCGAAGTTTTCCTGAAATATAAGCACTAATAATATGTCCGTTGGAAAGTTGCACCTTAAATGTTGTGGAAGGAAGAACTTCCACAACCACTCCTTCAAATTCTATCACATCTTCTTTTGACATTCAATCTCCTTTTCAAAAAAATCAATATTATTTTTGCGGAAAGCACTAAATATTTCCTCATCGTACACTTTTTTGTTACTTACAAGTTTTTCTTTTATTACTTCCAAAATTTGATTTTTTGATTTTAAATGTTTTTTTCTCTTTAATTTTGGTTTTTCCAAAAATTTTGTTTTGCCATTTGCAACATAGACAAAGTCATCATCAACATTTTTAATCACTATATAATTTGTGTTGACATCTCGACCGCTTATAGAGGTTACAATTTCACCTATTGAGTAGTCAATTTTTTGTTTCATATTGTCAAAATCTCCACTCCGTCTTTTGTTACAAGCACGGTATTTTCATAATGGGCTGAAGGTTTACCATCTCTTGTTACAACTGTCCAACCATCTTCAAGCAACCAAACTTCTTTTTTGCCTTGGTTAACCATAGGCTCAATTGCAAGACACGCATTTTCAACAACGGTTGGAGAAGAGTGCTTGTCAACATAATTTGGTATTTGTGGATCTTCATGCATTTCTCTTCCAATACCATGTCCAACCAATTCTCTAACAACTGAAAATCCATGATTTTCAACATAAGTTTGAATTGCTCTTGATACATCAGAAATTTTACCGCCAACTTTAAGAGCTTTGATACCCTCAAAAAAACTTTGTTTTGTAACATCGATGAGTTCTTGAGTTTCTTTTGAAATTTTTCCTACCGCAAATGTTCTTGCTGCATCTCCATTGAAACCTTTGTAACAAGCTCCAACATCAATTCCAACAATATCGCCTTCTTTTAAAGGTTCACTATTAGAGAATCCATGAACAACTGCTTCATTTACTGAAGCACATATTGAGAATGGATAGCCATCAAAACCTAAAAAGGTAGGAATTGCACCTTGTGAACGAATGTAATCATCAACAAGTGCATTAATTTCCAAAGTGGAAACACCGGGTTTAATTGCTTTTTCCGCTACTTTGAGTGCATCGCCGGTAATTTTGCCAGCCATACGCATAAGCACGATTTCTGCAGGGGTTTTTGAAGTCATTTTGTTCTCCATTTTAAGAAAGTTTGGTTTGGAATTCCCTAAAGGTTTCTTCAGCAGTGTTACCGCTGTCAACCCAAATCAAATTTCCCATTTTTTCATAAAACTGAACAAGAGGGGCAGTTTGTTTTTCAAACACAACAAGTCGGTCTAAAACAGTTTCTGTTTTTTCATCATCTCTTTGAACAAGTTTTGAATTACATTTTGAGCAGGTGTTTTCTTTGTGCCATGATGTGTGATATATTTCTCCGCATGTTGGACAAGTTCTTCTACCTGCAATTCGTTCAACAACTTTTTCATTTGAAATTCTGATTGAAACAACCAAATCAATTGATGTAATTTTCTCAAGAGCTTTTGCTTGTTCAATTGTTCTTGGAAAGCCATCAAGAATAAATCCATTTTTACAATCAGATTCACTTATTCGGTTTTTGGTGATGTCAATAATTAATGAGTCTGGAACTAATTTACCTGAAGTCATAATTTCTTTAATTTCAATGCCAATTGGTGTTTCATTTTTAACTTCATTTCTTAATATTTCACCTGTAGATATGTGTGGAATTCTATATAACTCGCAAATTTTTGAAGCCAAAGTTCCTTTTCCAGAACCAGGAGCTCCGAGCATAACGATTCTCATCAATCCTCCAATCAAATATTTATAATTTTCAATACTGACTATTTACAAAATAATCTCTTATTTTAAAAATCCTTTGTATTGTTTCATAAGTATAAGTGATTGTATTTGTTTATCAAATTCGAGTGCAACTGAAACAACAATCAACATTCCTGTAGCGGTAAACGCATTGATAAGAGAACTTGTTCCACCAACTCCCTTGAATACAAGGCTTGGTACAAGTGCAATAAACGCAAGGAATATGGCACCAAACAAAGTTATTCTGTTAGAAATCTTTTTTAGTTGTTCTGTGGTTGGTCTTCCGGGACGAATTCCTGGAATAAAGCCACCATTGGATTGAATTTGTTTTGAAATCTCTTCAGGATTAAATGAAATTTGTGAATAGAAGAATGCAAAGAATAAAATCAAAACACTTGTCAAAACCAAGTTGAGCCATGAGCCCATTCCTAGATTTTGTGAATACCAAACCATTGCATTGCTAGTTGGCCAAAACATACTCATCAAAAGTTGAGGGAATGTTAAGAGCGCTGAAGCAAAGATGATTGGAATAACACCGTTTGCATTTACTCTGATTGGAATGTAAGTTGATTGTCCACCATACATTTTTCTGCCTTTCATTTGTTTTGCATATTGAACTGGAACTTTTCGTTCTGCCATATCAACAAAAACAATTAGAGCAAAAATTACAATAACGGCAATCAAGAAACCAAGAATTGGATATATGTTTTCAATATCTGCAAAAACTGATTGCATAGATGAAAGTAGGCTTGCACCTGCTGAACTCAAAATTCCCACAAAAATGAGAAGAGAAAGTCCATTGCCTGCACCTATGTCAGAAATTCTTTCACCAAGCCAAACTGTAAACATTCCGCCAGCAACTAAAATTAGTGCAACGAAAATGCTTGTGATGGCTGTTGAAGCTCCTGACCAAATTGGTTTAACTGAATCAGCTATTGAAAGAACAATTCCGCCTGCCTGTCCGATTGAAAGCACAAGTGCTGCAATTCGGGTGTACATGTTCATTTTCTTTCTGCCTTCTTCACCTTGTCTTGCAAGTTTTTCAAGACTTGGCAAAGCAATTGAAAGAAGTTGAATAATGATAGACGCACTAATATATGGTGTTACACCAAGAGCAAGAAATGCTCCATTACTAAGTGATCCACCACTGATTGAACTTAAAATGTTCAAAAAGCCTTCTGATGCTGCTTCCGTAAAAACTGAAACATTAATTCCGGGAACAGGCAAAAAGCAACCTACACGATAAACTAACAAAAGAAGAAGTGTCAAAAGTATTTTGGCACGAACTTCTTTTATTCTAAATGCGTTAATTAATGTTTTGAACATTAAATCACCTCAGCTTTACCACCAGCTTTAGCAATTTTCTCAAGAGCTGATGCGGAGAATTTTTTAGCTTTAATTACCAATGGTTTTGTAAGATCTCCATTTCCGAGAACTTTTAAACCATAAGGCTGAATTTTTCCGATTACTCTATTTTCATAAAGCAACTCTTGTGTAACAACAGTGTTAGCATCAAAGATATCTAAATCACCAATGTTTACAATCGCATATACTTTATCGAATTCATAGTTGTTGAAACCACGAATAGGAATTCTTCTAACCAATGGGATTTGTCCGCCTTCAAAACCTAGGCGTACTCCGCCACCGCTTCTTGCGTTCTGACCTTTTGATCCTTTTCCGCTTGTTTTTCCAATTCCGCTTCCCGTTCCTCTACCCTTACGAATGCTTTTTGTACGAGAATTTGCTGCGGGAGAAAGTGTGTGCAATTTCATTTTGCTTCTCCTTTCACTTCTTCAACTTTTACCAAGTGTTTAACCTTGAAAATAGCGCCACGAACAGCATCATTATCTGGTAAAATATTGAATGAATCTATTTTTTTGAGTCCCAAAGCAACACATACTTCGCGTTGGCTTTTATCATAGCCAATTGGGCTATTGATAAGCGTTACCTTAAGTTTATTTGTTTGTTTTTTGCTTGCCATTTTTTTGCCCTCTCTTAAATTTCTTCAACAGACTTTCCACGAAGTGCAGCAATTTGTTCTTTTGTTCTAAGACTCAAAAGACCTTTAAGTGTTGCTTTTACGCAGTTTGTCTTGTTTGAAGAACCGTGAATTTTTGTCACAATGTTTTTGATTCCTGCAAGTTCAATAACTGATCTGGCACTTCCACCGGCTATAACACCAGTTCCTTCTTTGGCTGGAAGCAAAATAATTTTGCTAGCACCATAAGCAGCAGTTGTTTCATGAGGTATTGTTCCATTAACAACATTCACTTTTTGCATGTTCTTACGACCATTAGTTGTCGCTTTTTCAATTGCAAGAGGAACTTCTTTTGCTTTTCCCATTCCAATTCCGATTGAGCCTTTCTTGTCACCAACAACAACAACGGCAGAGAATTTCATTGTACGACCGCCTTTAACAACTTTTGTTACACGGCGTAATGAAACGAGCTTTTTATCAATGTCAGATTCTTCTCTTCTTGGTCTGTCATCTCTTTTTCTGTTGAATGGTTTCTTTTCTTCTCTATTTTCCATTTTTGCTCATCCTCCTTAAAACTCAAGGCCAGCGGCTCTTGCGCCTTCAGCCAAAGCTTTGATTCTTCCTGTATAAATATATCCACCACGATCAAAAACAACTGCATTGATTTTTTTTGCTTTTGCTCTAGTAGCAATTTCACTACCAACAATTTCAGCAACTTGTGTTTTGTTTTTGCCAGCAGTTTTAGCAAGCATATCTTTTTCTTTTGAAGAAGCACTTACAAGTGTGTTACCTGTGTTGTCATCAATGATTTGAGCATAAATTGCAACAAGACTACGATAAACGCAAAGTCTTGGTCTTTCAGCAGTTCCGGAAACTGTTTTTCTTACTCTAGCATGACGAGCTAGTCTGATTTCATTTTTATCTTCTTTATTAAACATATTCCTTCCCTCTCTTACTTTTTGCCTTTGCCAGAAGTTTTTCCTTCTTTCTTCACAACAACTTCATCCGAGTAACGAATTCCATAGCCATGATATGGCTCAACTTTTTTCAAATCACGAACCTGAGCTGCGAATTGTCCGACTTTTTCTTTGTTAATGCCTGAAACTACAATTTCTGTTATGCTTGGGCATTCAATATTGATTCCTTGTTCTGGTGTAAGTTCAACTGGATGTGAAAATCCAAGGTTCAAAACAAGTTTTTGTCCAACTTTTGTAGCTTTGAAACCAACACCATTAATAATAAGTTTTTTTGCATAAGGCTTAACAACTCCATTAACCATGTTGTTGATAAGTGCACGATACAAACCGTGTTTTGCCTTAACTTCGTTTTCTTCACTATTTCTTGTAAGGTGAATAACATTATCTTTAATTTCAACTTTGATGCAGTTATCAACTTCTTGAGAAAGAGTTCCTATTGGTCCAGTAATTGTAACTTTTTTCCCTTCAATTTTGGCTGAAACTCCAGCAGTGAGAGTAATTGGTGTTCTTCCGATTCTTGACATACTTTTCCTCCCCCCTTATTACCACACATAAGCAAGCACTTCGCCGCCAACATTAGCAGTTCTAGCTTGTTTATCTGTCATAATTCCTTTGTTTGTTGAAACAATTGCAATTCCAAGTCCGCCAATAACTCTTGGGAGTTTTTCGGCTGGAGCATAAACTCTAAGACCTGGTTTTGAAATTCTCTTAAGTCCTTGAATAACGCTTTCGTTACTTGGGCCAAATTTGAAAGTTACTTTAATATTTTTTAATCCATCAATTTCCACTTTTTCAACATTTGCAATGAAGCCTTCATTGAGAAGAATTGATGCTATTGCGTTTTTCTCTTTTGATTCTGGGATTAAAACGCTTGCTTGTTTTGCAGTGAGTCCATTACGGATTCTTGTAAGCATATCTGCGATTGGATCTGTTACTATCATATTCCCCCCTTACCAGCTTGCCTTCATTATTCCAGGGATTTCGCCTTTGTTAGCTTTTTCTCTGAAACAAATTCTGCAAATGCCATATTTTTTTAGAACAGAGTGTGGACGACCACATATTGAACAACGAGTGTATTCACGAGTTGCAAATTTTTGAGGTCTAGCCTGTTTATTTTTTAGAGCAGTTCTTGCCATAATTCACCTCACCTTTTGAATGGCATGCCAATTGCCTTAAGCAATGACAATGCTTCAGCGTTGGTTTTTGCAGTTGTTACAAAGCAAATATCCATTCCGCGAATTTTTTCAATTTTATCATAGGAAATTTCTGGGAAGATTATCTGTTCTTTAATTCCCAAAGAATAATTTCCCTTGCCATCAAAAGCTTTTGGATTAACACCATGGAAATCTCTTACTCTTGGAAGTGCAATGCTAATAAGTCTTTCAATGAATTCATACATATTGTTTCCACGAAGAGTTACTTTTGCACCAATTTTCATTCCTTCCTTAAGTTTGAAGTTTGAAATGGCTTTCTTTGCAAGTGTTGGAACTGGTCTTTGTCCTGCGATAAGAGCAAGTTCTTCAAATGCAATGTTATAGCTTTTTGAATTGTCTTTAACATCACCAAGTCCCATGTTGATAATTACTTTTTCAATCTTTGGAACTTCATTAATGTTTTTGTATCCAAATTCTTTAACAAGAAAAGGGATAATTGTTTCTTTGTAAACCTTTTTGAGATTTGCAACTTGGTTTTCAGCTTTCACAGCAGGAGCTGGGGAAGCTTTTTTTGTTGTTTTTTTAACTGTTTCTGTCATTTTTTTCTTCCTCCTTACTTTCCTGAACTAGGTGCTGTTTTTCTAACTGCAACTCTAGTGGCTGTTTTCGCTGTTGTTGTTTTTACTGTTGCTATTTTTTTTGTTGCTCTTGGAGCTGAAGGCTTTTTAGTTGTTGAAACTTTAGCTGCTTGTTCATTAGCTTCAGTAACAACCTCTTTTTCTTCTACTTTAACAGCTGGTTTCTTAGCTTTTTTTGCTTCTTTAACAACTGCTTTGTCAAGTGATTGTCCACATTTTTTACAAACACGAACCATCTTACCATTAACTTCTTTATGAGCAACTCTTGTTGCTTTTCCGCATGATCCACAAACAACCATAACATTTGAAGCATCAAATGCAGCTTCAACTTTCTCAATTTTGCTCTTTTGGTCTTGTTTACGAGCTTTTTTATGCTTTGTAGCAATATTTACGCCTTCAACAACAACCTTGTTTTTTGAAGGGAGAGTTGAGATGACATTTGCGATTTTGCCGTTATCTTTTCCAGCAATAACAAGGACTTTATCGCCCTTCTTTACGCTTAAATTCTTAATCATTTCGTCCTTCCTCCTTAAACAACTTCAGGTGCAAGTGATATAATCTTCATAAAATCTTTTTCACGAAGTTCTCTTGCAACTGGTCCAAAAATGCGAGTGCCTCTTGGAAGTTTTTGTGCATCAATAATAACACCTGCGTTATCATCAAATTTAATGTGTGTTCCGTCTGCTCTTCTAATTCCTTGTGCAGTGCGAACAATTACTGCTTTCACCACATCACCTTTTTTAACAACACCACCTGGTATTGCTGAAGTAACGGATGCAACAATAATGTCGCCAATGCTACCGCTACGACGGAATGAACCGCCAAGCACACGAATGCACTTAATTTGCTTCGCACCAGTGTTATCAGCAACTTTTAATCTACTTTCTGGTTGAATCATATTGTTTTCTCCTTTACCTTATTTTGCTTTCTCAATGATGCTTACAAGACGGAAATATTTGTCTTTTGAAATGTGACGAGTTTCAGCAATTTCAACTTTGTCACCAATTCCTGCCATGTTTTCTTCATCATGAACTTTAAATTTTTTGGTTGAGGAAACAACTTTCTTATATAGTGGATGTTTCTTATCAGAAGTAACAGCAACTATAATAGTTTTTTGCATTTTACCAGCACCAACAACAATTCCTTCTTTTGTTATGCGGGCGTTTCTTTCAATGTTTTCCATTTTTCCTCCCCCTTACGCTTTTACTGCTTTCGCAGCAATTTCTCTTTCTCTAATAACGGTTTTAATTCTTGCAATATCTTTTTTTGCAATGTTTAAAAGCATTGGATTTGCAAGATTTCCGCTAGCGTGTGAAAAACGCAAATTGAAAAGTTCAGATTTAAGCTCTTCGAGCTTAGCTGAAAGTTCTTCATTTGTGAGATTTTTAATATCACTAATTCTCATTTGTCACACCACCTTCGCTAGTATTAGCTTCTCTTTTAATAAACTTTGTTTTGCAAGGAAGTTTGCTTCCTGCAAGACGGAGAGCTTCACGAGCTATTTCTTCAGGCACACCCTGCATCTCAAAAAGTATTCTGTCTGGTTGTACAACAGCAACCCAGTATTCAACTGAACCTTTTCCTGAGCCCATGCGGGTTTCTGCAGGTTTTTTAGTTACAGGTTTGTCTGGGAAAATGTCAATCCAAACTTTTCCGCCTCTTTTGATAAATCTTGTCATAGCAATTCTGGCTGCTTCAATTTGATTTGATTTTACCCAACATGGTTCTGTTGAAACAAGACCAAAGTCTCCATAAGCGAGAACATTACCACGATGAGCTCTTCCTGTCATTCTACCACGGAAGACTCTTCTTCTTTTAACTCTTTTTGGTATTAACATTAGTTTTGTCCTCCTTTGGCAGCAAGTTCTTGTTTGCCTATTTTTCCGAGAATTTCACCTTTGTTAATCCAGCATTTAACTCCGAGTTTACCAAAATTTGTGTAAGCAGCAGATGTTCCATAATCAATGTCAGATCTCAAAGTGTGAAGTGGAAGTGTTCCTTCCATATATCTTTCTGTACGACCAATTGTATTTGCTCCATCAACAACACCACTAACTTGAACTTTGCAACCTTTTGCTCCAGATTTCATTGCTTTTTGAAGTCCCATTTTGAGAGCTCTACGGAATGTTACACGCTTTTCAAGTTGTTGTGCAATTCCTTCAGCAATTAAATTTGCATCAAGATCTGGTTTTTTGATTTCTTTGATGTTAACAAAGAGTGTTTTTGATTTGTCAATTTGAACTTTGGCAAGATCTTTTTTCAAAGATTCAATTCCAGCACCCTTAACACCAATTAAAACACCAGGACGAGCTGTAAAAATGTTTACAACAAGTTTTGAATTTGTTCTTTCGATAGTAACTTTTCCAATAGCGGCAGCACTATACTGTTTTTTAATAAATTTGCGAATTTTGTCGTCTTCAAGAATGCATGTAGCAATATCTTTTTTAGCGGCAACCCAAGTGGAATCCCACTCTTTATTAACGCCAACTCTAAACCCTATTGGGCTAACTTTTTGTCCCATAATGCACTCTCCTTATTTCTTTTGATCAAGCACAACTGTGATGTGGCTTGTTCTTTTCAAAATTCTGTCAGCTCTTCCTCTTGCACGAATCATGATGCGTTTAAGAGTTGGACCTGGGCAAGCGTAAGCTTCAGCAACAAAGAGATCTTCGCAATTAAGCCCTTTGTTGTGTTCTGCGTTTGCTACTGCTGAAGAAACAACTTTAAGTGTTGCTTCTGCAGCTATATTGTTGAGGTTTTCTAAGATAGCAATTGCATCTTCAACCTTTTGTCCACGAATTGTGTTAAGAACAATTCGTACTTTTGAACTGCTAATTCCAACATGCATTGCTTTTGCAAATGGGCGTGGATCTTTTTCAGCAATTCTTTTTTCTGCTTTTTCTCTAATTCTTTTTGCCATTTTTCCTCAGCCTCACTTTTTAGCAGCTGCAGGTGCTGATGATGCTATGCTAGCACTTTTTGCTCCTGAGTGTCCTTTAAATGTTCTTGTTGGTGCAAATTCACCAAGCTTATGTCCAACCATGTCGACTGTGCAATAAACTGGTATATGCTTTTTGCCATTGTGAACAGCAATTGTTGATCCAACGAATTCTGGATAAATTACAGAATCACGAGACCAAGTTTTGATAACTTTTCTACTTCCAGCTTCACTAGCTGAAACAATGTTTTTGAGAAGTCTTTCGTCTACGAAAGGTTTTTTCTTTAATGATCTACTCATAACTTCGCCTCCTTAATTTACCCTTTTAACAATTAATCTGTTAGATTTTTTCTTATTTCTTGTCTTGTAGCCAAGAGTTGGTTTACCCCATGGAGTAACAGGTCCAGCCATTCCGACAGGTGATTTACCTTCACCACCACCATGAGGGTGATCGCAAGGGTTCATAACAACACCACGAACTGTAGGACGAATTCCCATATGGCGTTTTCTTCCTGCTTTACCAAGTGAAACAAGTTCATGATCTAAATTTCCAACTTGTCCAATTGTTGCTTTGCAGTTAAGAAGAACTTTTCTAATTTCTCCGCTAGGCATTTTTAGAAGAGCGAAACCGTCTTCTTTTGCCATAAGCTGAATATTTGCTCCAGCGCTTCTTGCCATAACAGCTCCGTTTCCAGGGATAAGTTCAACATTGTGAACAAATGTTCCAACTGGAATTTCACCAATAGGCATTGCATTTCCAACTTTAATTTCAATATTCTTTCCGCTTACAATTGTTTCACCAACAGTAAGTCCAAGTGGAGCGATGATATATCTTTTTTCTCCATCAACATAAGAAAGAAGTGCAATATAAGCTGTGCGGTTTGGGTCATATTCAATTGCAACAACTTTGGCAGGAATGCCATCTTTGTTTCTCTTGAAATCGATGATACGATATTTTTGACGATTTCCACCACCAATATGGCGAACGGAAATTTTGCCGGCATTGTTTCTTCCTGCAAATTTTTTCTTTGTAGCAAGAAGGGATTTTTCTGGGCTCTTCTTTGTAACTTCTTCGAAAGAAGGAAGGCTTTTAAATCTTGTAGCTGGCGTAAGTGATTTCATTTTACGAATGCTCATTTTTTCCTCCCCTAATTACTTCAAACTTTCGAAGAACGGAATTGGTTTACTTTCTTTAGTAAGAGTAACAATTGCCTTTTTGTAGTCGCTAGTTTTTCCTACTGTTCTTCCAGTTTTTGTATTCTGTGATTTTTCGTGTCCCTTAACATTAAGAGTGTTAACATTTTCAACTTTAACTTTGAAAATTTCTTCAATTGCTTTTCTGATTTCAACTTTGCTTGCTTCTTTAGAAACTTCAAAAGTATAAGTTTTGTTAGCGATGCCTGCATAACTTTTTTCAGAAAGAATTGGCTTCTTTATAATTTCATATGCTTTCATTATCTTCCACAGGCCTCCTCTATTGATTTAATTGCTTCTTGTGAGAAAATGAGTTTGCTGCTTCCAACGATGTCTTTAACATTAAGAATATCAACAGTTGTAACTCCAAAATCTGGAATATTGTTTGTAGCTCTCAAAACTTTTTCATCTTTATTAGCTAAAACAAGCACTGTGTTACCTTTAAGGTTAAATTTTTCTTGGAATGTAACAATTTCTTTTGTTTTTGGTTCATTAATAACAAAATTATCAACAACAACCAATTCATCTTGAGCAAGTTTTTGGCTAAGAGCACTAACAAATGCTCCAACTCTAGCTTGCTTGTTAACTTTCTTTGAAAAGTCTCTTGGCTTTGGAGCGAATACAATTCCACCACCTGTCCATTGTGGACCTTTGGTTGAACCATGTCTTGCTCTGCCTGTATGTTTTTGTTTCCAAGGTTTCTTAGCATGTCCACGAACTTCGCTTCTTGTAAGAGTGCTTTTTGTTCCTTGTCTTGCGTCAGCATCTTGAGCAACAACAACTTCGTGTATCAATGGTTCGTTATATGGAACACCAAACACTTCGTCATTGAGTGAAAGAGAACCAACTTCTTCATTAAGCATGTTATAAACTTTAATATTTGCCATTTGTTTCTCCTCCCCTTACGCTTTCTTTGCATCTCTGATGAAAACCAAAGATCCTCTTGCACCTGGAACGCAACCTTTAACGAGCAAAAGATTTCTCTCTGCGTCAACTTTTACGATTTGCAAGTTTTGAATTGTTACTTTTTCTTGTCCATAATGTCCAGGCATTCTTTTGTTTTTAAAAACATGTCCTGGGGTTGTGTTTGCACCCATTGAACCAACTTGTCTGTGAACAGGTCCAGTTCCATGAGTCATTTTAAGTCTGTGTTGATTCCATCTAGCAATGCAACCAGTGAATCCACGACCACGAGTAACACCACTAACATCAACCATGTCGCCTTCTGTGAAAATGTCTGCTTTAATAACATTTCCAATTTCTCTTTCAGCGCAAGAATCCAATCTCAATTCTTTAAGGGTTTTGCATGGAGCAATACTTGCTTTTTTGAAAATACCCATTTGAGGTTTATTGATTAATTTTTCTCTTGCTTCTTCAAATGCGACAACGACTGAATCGTATCCCTCTTTTTCAGTTGTTTTCTTTTGAACTACTGTGCAAGGGCCTGCTTCAACAACAGTTACAGGTACAACCTGACCGTCTGAAGTGAACACTTGGGTCATACCCAATTTCTTTCCTATTATAGCTTTTTTCATGTTCTCTTGTTTCTCCCTTACAACTTAATATTTATATCTACACCAGCTGGAAGATCAAGCTTCATAAGACTGTCTACGGCTTTTGGTGATGGATTATAAATGTCAATCATTCTCTTGTGTGTTCTGCACTCAAATTGCTCACGGCTATCTTTATATTTGTGTGGAGAACGGATTACTGTAACCACTTCCTTATCTGTTGGAAGAGGAATTGGCCCAGCGACTTTTGCACCACTCTTGATTGCTGCGTCGATAATACGATCGCAAGCTGCATCAAGAACGAGGTGATCATAGGCTTTCAACTTAACTCTGATTTTTTGTGTTGCCATTTTTATACCTCCTGTGAAAACACTCCAACTCACGCAACTGACGATACACGAGTCCGTGTGTGTCATGCTGTAAGCCAAACATATGCTCCGACATTCTATAGATAAATCTTTTGAATTCGGAGCTAGTGTTGTATGCGCGATTTTTAATGTTGGTCACGCAGATAAATCTCCTGCGCTGGTCCACATAAATTCTCTTCGATTGTTGCTAACCAAAGTAACCTCATGCTTCTTCCCATACTTAACAGCTTGAGCAGTTTAACAAAACTAAGCAAGTTTGTCAATCATTTTTTCCATAAAAATTATATTATTTTGTTTTTCTTATTTGGTCAGCACCAAAATAATAAGTAGATACGCAAGAATTAAGGTTATATTTTTATAATTGATTTTTATGTTATATTTTTAATCTTTTGTTTTTTTATACCCTTATTGTTTGTTGAAAAATTTTGCTAAAATTTCCGTGTGCATAATTTTGTTAATACCTACTTATAAAAATATTTAATTGATATTAACCATAACTATCTTTCAAAATTCTTGCAACAAAAAAAGCTCCAATTTTTAGAGCTTCTCCTACTATATTATATATATCATAAAATTACTTAGTTTAAAGATTTAAACTTTTCGAGTAAATTTCTCAATTTTTGTTTGCAATTGTTATAAAATTCTGTCATTTTTGCTTTGAAGAACAATGAGAGCTCTTTTATATTTTTCTTGTCTTTGTCTGTCTGCTTCAGTTGCCAAACAAATACGGCTTGGGTCTTGATTGTGTTTTATATCACAAATTTTGACTCTTGTAGCAATTTTATTTTTCTTAACCCTTGCAATATATTCTTCATATGGTTCATCTTTTCTTTTTGTAATTGCTTCAACAGCAGACACAACTTCAAAAGAAAAACCGTAAGCCTTAAGATCATCAAGAGTTATGCTACTATCTTCACAAACATCATGAAGAAGAGCAACTTGCTTGTCCTTTAAGTCCGTGAGCATATTACAAACTGCAACAGGGTGCTTAATGTATGGATTTCCAATTTTATCAAATTGGTTAGCATGTGCTTTGATTGCGATTTTTAAAGCTAGTTGCAAAAGTTCCAAGTCTGTCATAAATACCTTCTTTTGTGTGTCAACAAATTAATATATATTTGTATTCTAACACCACAAATAGGCATTTTCAATAGCACATTTGCAAAATAATAAAAAACTTGGCATTTGCCAAGTTTAAATTTTTAGTTGTTTACTTTTTCTCATTAAGTTTTTCAAGTAAGAATTCAAGTGAAATCTCATGAGCTTCAGCAGCTTCTTCAAGAGTTTCCATTCTACTCATTGGACAACCAAAGCAGTGCATTCCAAATCCTTTAAGGATTTCAATGTTTTTTTCGTCTGCATCAACAACTTCCCCAATTGTAAAATCCTTGTCGTATACTTTCTTTTCCATAAATCTCTCCTTTTGTTTTGTTTATAAATTTTGTGATTTATCTTCTGAGTTTAGTGGTTTTCCGCATGCTGGACAAAATTTTGCTTTTGTGAGAATTGGTTCTCCACAAAACGGACAAATAAATTTTTCAGAACTAGGCTTAAAGGTGTTTACAACATTGAGATCAACAAATTTACCATCGCCAGAAATACTTTTTTTAATTTGTTCTTTCAAATAAGCTTTTTCTTGATTCATAGTTTCTTGTGCCAACACTGGTTCTTCAACATCTTTTTCAGGCATTGAAAAATGTAGATTTTCAGTGCTTGGAAAAACCGTTTCAAACATGAAATCATCTTCACCATTTCCACCAATCACATTTTTTGGTGTGATATATGGATTAAGTTCAGTTTCTTCATTTGGTTTCTCATTGCTAGAAATTGAATTATCTAACGAAGAATAATCTTCGATAAGCCAATTTTTGTTTGTCTTTGTTTGAAGCTTTTTAACACTTAAACTTTCAATTTCAACTCCATATTTTGCCATTGCCAATTTGAAATAATCTTGAATTTCAGCCAGCCTTGTACTTAACAATGAATATATTTCATCTTTTAAAATATCCATTTCTTTAAGATAGCTTGTGATTAAATCTGAAGCTAACCAAGAAATTATTTTGTTTGATTCTCCGTCATACAAAACCTCGTACTCAGAAAACATTGTTCTCATAAATGTCTGCGGAATTGCAACTCTTAATGAAAATGTGAATTCCATTTTTATCCAATCAACTTTTCTACCATATTCGTAAACAAAAACTTTTTCATTTGTTCCACAAACAAGGTCATCACATTTATCAATCAAAACAAAATAACCATTTGCAACAAAGTTTTTTTTAGGCTTGTTATCAACAAGTTTGTATAACTTGAAGTGTTTGCAACATTCTGGCAAGGTAACAGCAGATATTATATGTGTTCCCTCACTTAGGACATCAAGAACTCTTCCACGATGAGCAAAAACAAAAGCGAAACCCTTTGGAACTATTACTTTTGTATTTATGAAATATCTTTTTCCTTTTTGTCTACAAACCAAAACAAGCTCATTTTTTTTGTCACTAGTAAGCCTTGCATTTCTAGAAAAAAGATTTCTAATACTCTGAAAAAATCCCATAATTTAGTATAACCCTGTAGAGTAAAAAAAACAATTATTTTTTGTTGTATTATTTTTAAAATATTAAATTCATTTTATCATAAAGAAGCAATTTGCTTAATAAAATGGAGTTAGAGGAAAAATGAATATGAAAAATAGTAATGTATGTAACAAAAAGGTTGTAGCAATTTTTGAGAACCAAGTAATTGGGACAATTGAAAGCATCATGCTTTCAAAAGACTCAAGAAGAGTCGTCGGATTTTGCGGAAAAGAACAATCAGGAGAAACCTTTTTCATTGAACTGAGAAGAATTTTTTCTTTTGGTGAAAATGCCATTATGTTAAGAAACACCACACACTGCATAAAATCATTGAAAAGAATTTGCAAACCTTTTAATATGGGTGCTTCACTTTTATCAATCTCTGGAACTAGTTTTGGAAATTTAATTGACATTGAATTTGATGAAAGAGGTCATGACATCAAACTCGTTTCAAACAATGGAACAAAAATATCTCCTTCTCAAATTGTATGTGAAGACAAAGAAATGATTATATTTTGCACTGACACAAAAAAAGCTCTTCACACATTTAAGCCGAGAATAAGAGTGTTTGCTCAAAGAGATGAACAAGAAATCATGGTAAGAGTTTTGGAAGAGCAAAAAAATGCCATTGAAATCACACCAGCACAAAACGAACAAAAAATTGAAGAACAACCTAAAATAAAATTCAATCCTAGAGTTGCCGTTCCATCAAGAGTTTTAAGTTCAAGTGAACTTTTAATTGGCAAAAAAGCAATCACTAACATTCTTGGACTAAATAATGAACTAATTTTAAGAAAAGGACAAACGATAACGGAAAAAATAATAGCCATTTCTAAACAACATGGAAAACTTAGAGAACTTATGCTTCTGTCCGAATAGTACAAACACAAATATAAAACCTTATATTACAAAAAAAAGAAAAAATGACTGAACAAAAATTCAGCCATTTTTATTTTTATTTTTTTTCTTGTTTTTCGATTTCCAAAACGATTTCACTCAATCTCTTATTGATTTGGTCAATTTCTTCTTGTTTACCTTTTTCTTCTGAAAGAATATTGATTTGGTTAACAAGGTTTTCCATTTCAGTTTTTAATGCTTTCACTTTTTGATTTTCTACTTTTGCATTTTCAACATTTTCTTCTTGAGATTCGTTCATCGTTTCATTTTCATCGACAACTTTTTTTGGTCTTCCACGAGTTCCCTTTGGTTTTTGGTCTTCACTTGGATCAGCTTCTTTTTTTGGTCTTCCACGAGTGCCTTTGGGTTTTTGCTCTTCACTTGTGTCGACTTCTTTTTTAGGTCTTCCCCTTCCTTTCTTTTCTTCTGAAGCTGTTTCTTCTTCAGTTTCAGATGCTTGTTTCTTAGGTCTTCCTCTTCCCTTCTTTTCTTCTGAAGGAGTTTCTTCTTCGATTTCAGAAGCTTGCTTTTTAGGTCTTCCTCTTCCTCTTTTTTCTTCTGTTTCTTCTGTTTCTTCAGCTTCCACTGTTTCTTCAGCTTTTTCTGGTTCAGTTTCAACAGGAGTTTCTAAAGCTGTTTGAACAGATGGAATTTCAACATAATCAGAAATTTCTTCTTTGTTTTCATTTTCTAATGTTTCTGGTTTTGTTTCTACAACATTTTGTTCTTCGGAAGGATAATACTTGCCTGCAGCATCATAATGTCCGCCCTTTGTGTCAAAGTAATTTCCTTTATCATCATAATAAGAGCCATCAGGATAGATGAAATAACCTCGTTCATCATAATAAGAACCATCGGCATAAATATAATTGCCTTTTTCATCGTAATGACCTTCACCTTCTGGTTTTGCTTCTGCCATTTGGGCTTTAGCATTCTTTTCAGCTTCAATCTTTTCTTTTTCGAGTTTTTCTCTCTCAGCTTTCAATTTTTCTTCATCTTCAGCTTTTTTTAATTTGCGTGATTCTTCGTTTTTACTAAATGCTTCTGTTTCAGCTTTTGCTTTTTTTTCATCTTCTTTTGCTTTCAAAATTTCTTCATTAGAAGGTGAAACTGGCTGAGCTGATGCATCATTAGATTCAGCAGGGAAATAATTGCCTTGTGGATCAAAGTAGCCACCTGTTCCGTCAAAGAAATTGCCTTTATCGTCATAATAAGTACCATTTGGATATATGTAATAACCTTTTTCATCATAATATCCGTCTTGGTTATTTTCTGAGCTAGCTTCTTTTGGGGCATCAACATTTTCATTTGTAGAAGGATTTACAGTTGCAACAAACTTTTCTGTTCCTTTGTTTTTCTTTTGCAAAAGTTCAGAAATTTTTTCATTAGCCTGAACAAGCGATTCGGAAAATCTTATTGCTTCACCACGAGCGATTTCGCATTCAGAACTCTTTTTAATAAGATTGTCATTAGCTTCTTCAAGTTCATCTGTGATTCGTTTGTTAATGTTATCAAGTTCTTCAACAATCGATTTATTTTTTTCTTCAGCTTGAGAAGCAAGTTTTTTGTAAACCTTGTCTGAATATGTTTTAAATTCCAAAAGCATAACATTTTCAATATATTTTTTCTTTTCATCAAGTTCTTGCTTGCGTTTGTCAACTTCCGTTGAAATGGTTGCAATTTCTTGTTTATAACGAATTGTTGCATCGTCAAAATCTTTTTCAACTTGTTGTTGTTTTTTGATTTCATCGGATTGTTGTTTACGAATATAATTGCTTTCAATACGATTTGTTGTTGTTTCTTGCTGGGTTCTTAATCTTTCAATATTTTCTTTGTTTGCTTGCAATTTCTTTTGATAATCTTTTTGAGTGTTGTCATAAGCTTTTTTGTAACTTTCAATTTCAGATTCAATTTGACCAATTTCAAGCATAAGTCTTGCTCTAAGGTTTGTGTATATTTCACATTCCTTCATTGCTCTTTCAAGAAGCAATGCACCGTCCATACCAACTGCTTCAAAATCATAATTAATATGTTCAACAGAATTGATTCTTGCTTTTTCAAGTTCCAACTCTTCTTCTCTTGCTCTTTTTTCAAGATATTCGTTTAAAACTGGAATACCTCTTTTAATTTCTGTTCTAGTAAACAAAACTTCAAAGTCAACATATTGAGGAATGGTTGTGCTTGCTCTGTCAATAAGCCTTTCGAAAATATGGAAAGTTTCGAACAAATCAACTTGAATATTACTTTGGCGAATTTTTAACAATGATGTGTAGAAAGTGTTAAGAGAAAGAACAATAATTGGAATGATTGTTGCTTTGAACAAGAGAACAAAAAAGTCAGAAGTTTGTCCACCTTCAAGAGCTCCACAAGAAAACAAAAATGAGAAAACACAAAGAACAAAGGAAAGTGAAGTGATTGTTTTAATGTTTGTTGTAAGCTTGCTTGACTTGATTGGATTTTCAACACAATTATGCACACTCATGTAATTGCTTGGTGCTTTATCACGATACAGCATGTATTGTTGCCATTGATATCTCAAAATTTTTGGAACTTTTTTCATCTTATTGTTAAATTCAATAAGATTTTCTTCTTTAATTTGACCTGCGGTTAAAAGCCACAAGTTCAATTTGTCAACCTTGCGAAAAAGTCTAAGCTCATATGCAAAAAATGATTTTATTAAGAAAAACAAAATGAAGACAACTTCAATAATTACAGCACCCCATAAAATCCACTCAATTGTGAACAGTTTACCAGCAGTAACAAAAAATGGATAAATATAGTCATCAAAGATACTGAGTCCTAATAAAGAAAACATGAAATTATCTCCTTTCTTTGCATTAGTATAACACACCGAAATAAAATTAACTAATATTTTTTAATAATTATTATTTATTTTTTAATATCAATTAAATTTAATTCTTTTAATTTATTAAACAACTATATAATGCATTATTTTAAAATAAAAATCAATTAAAATTTTATTAATTAATTAATTTTTTATTATTTATATTATTATTTATTAATAATTTAATTAAAATTATTTATTTTATGATTAATTATTTATTAATTAATTAAATTATTTTATTTTTTTAAATATTTGATTGAATTTTATTATTAAATTATTAATTTTAAAATTAGTAAAACAATTTTTTCTATAGCTCTGATTATAAGGACTCATAAAGAATATTTAAAATATTTTCGCAATAATAAAAAACATTTAATTATTTAATTTAATTAAATTATTAAAATATTTTTAAAATTATTTTAATTATTTTAAATATAATTAATTATTAATATTAATTTTAATTTAATTTATATTAATTTTTAAATTTATATTAATTTTTAATTAAATATAATTTTAATATTAATTCTTAGAATAAATCAATTTAATTTTTTAACAAATTTAAACCCCACTTTTTTTAAAAAATCTCAACAAGTTCAGAAGTTTCAATAAGAACAATAAAACACTTATCAATTTTTTTATAAAGAGCCTTTTCAAGAGCAAGTTTATAAAGCCCAAGTTGCTTTGAATATTTTTCTCTAACAATTTTGTGGTTTGTGGTTTTAGTTAGCTTGAAATCAAACAAAATATTTTCATTTCCAAGAGCGAGCAAATCAACCTTGCCTTGGATAAGAATTTTTGAATCATCTTGAGTGTCAAAAATTTCTTTTGCTTTTACTTTCATCATGAATTTTTTTTCTTTTAAAACAATTTTATCTTTGAGTAATGGGGCAAGGACATTAGCACAAGCAAGAACTTTTTCTTTTGAAACAAGAACACTTTCATTTCTATGAAAAACATTATTAATTTCGCCATTTTCAATAATTTTTTCTATTGTTTCAATTGTTACGGGTTTTGAATAATCTAATTTTTCAAAAACATAATGAAATGCAGTTCCAAGAGAAGCTTTTTGGGGTTTTTCTTTTTCTTCACTTTCTTCACTTTTTTCTTTAATTGTAAAAACTTCTTCACCATTATTTATAATTGATGAAACACTGTTTTTTAAAAAGAATTTGCTTTGTTCAAATGAAAATTTTATAACATTTTCAATTTGTTTCTCAATTTTTTCTCTTTCTTTTGAGTCAATAAACAATTCTTCTTCAACACTTTGATTGTTAATTGCAAAATCCAAATCATCAAAAATTTCAAAAACACAATCATTTCCATTTTCCAAAAAGCTAAGTTTGCGTTCTTGTTTAAATTGTTTAAGCTCATTTTTATCAAGACTTTTCATAATAAGTTCCAAGATGGAGTCTTTTTTTTGAATGGTTGAACCGATTTCAATTTTTTTTAAGGAGTCAATTGTTCCACAAATTAACAGATGATTTTTTGCTCTTGTAAGAGCCACATACCAAATTCTTAGTTCTTCAGCGAGCTCTTCCTTTTCTTTTTCAATGCTAATTATTTTCCATGGGCTTAACTTTTTTGAAATCTTTTCTTCTGTGTCGCAATGCTTAATTGCAATACCAAGATTTTTTGAAAGCAAAACATCGCCATTCTCTTTGTGATCGCATAGTGGTTTTCCGCAAAATGGCAAAATTACAATTGGAAATTCAAGCCCTTTACTTGCATGAATTGTTGTGATTTTTACCTGAGAATTGTTTGATTCAAAAAGTGTCCAACCAGCAAGTTCTTTTTCATTTTTATCTGCATAATCTAAAAATGAATCAAGGTCAAATTCAAAAGGAGTGTTTCTAAAATATTCTGCAAATTTGTTTGCAATCATGCTTTGGGAAGTGTCGCCTTTGGTTTCTACCATGATATGAGTAACGAAGTTGGTTTCGTTCAAAGCATAATTGAGCATTTCTGCGATGCCTTCTCTGCCACATTTCTTTTTCAAAGTTTCAATGAAACGAACAAATTGGTTTGCTTTTTCAAAAATACTGCTCTCTGAGTTTTTTGCACAACTTAAAAAACATTTATGAAAAAAATGCTCTGAAGAATTTTCTAATCTAATTTGTGCAAGTTCATTTTCATCAAAGCCACCAAAACGACTCAAAAGAACATTTATAAGTGGTTCGTCTTGAAGAAAGCAAGAAACAACTTTGCAAAGAGAAATCATTTGCAAGGCATATTTGTTCTCAAACAACTTTGGCTGAGTTACCATAGTTACGGGCACATTCAAATCTAGAAGTGCTTCTTGAAAATCAAAGCAAGATTTTTTTGTTCTTAAAAGTATAACAAAATCACCAAAGTTCACTTCTCTCCATGCTTTGATTTTGTTGTCATATATTCTTTGATTTTTAATTTCAAAAATTTTACTTGCAACAATTTTAGCTTCTTTTTGAATCACATTTTCTTTTGCATTCTTTTCTGGAATATATTCTGCAATTGAATAAACATGATCTTTTTGTTTTTTTTCTTCTTTTGTTTCAATTTTGTTTTCTGAAATTAAAACTTCAACGGCAGAAAATTTTTTAAAAGAATTATCAAAAGAAGCTAATGGATTAAACATCGATGAAGATTTGTAATCAATGCCACTATTTTCTTTTGTCATGGCAAAGGCAAAAAGCTTGTTGACAAAATTTAAAATCGCTGGCTGGCTTCTGAAGTTTGAATTTAATGTTTGAAAAACCCCTTCTCCACTAGCTAATTTTTCACCCTTTCCAATGAATATCTTTGGGTCTGATTGTCTAAACGCATAAATGCTTTGCTTAACATCACCAACCATAAAACGATTATTTTTGTTTGAAACAAGTTCAAGTAGTTTTTCTTGAACAGCATTTGTGTCTTGATATTCATCAATAAACACATATTTAAAAGATTGTTTTATGCTTTCTTGAACTTCAGAGTTCGATAATAGTTTGAGAGCAAAATGTTCAAGATCATTAAAATCCATACATTTTTTTGCTCGCTTAATTTTTGCAAATTCATCTGAATAGTTTTTAAGCAAATTTAATAGTATTTTTGTTACGGCAAGAAGTTCATTCATTTCTTTTTTTTCTTGTTCAGGCGATCCACTTGGCAAAAAATCTTCAATTTTTGCAAAAGTATCTTTTATATATTTATTAAAATTCTTGCATTTTTCATAAAAATCTTCATCACTGTCATTTGAATACTTTATATTTTCAAAACTAATACATCTCATTGTTTGAGCATTTTCAAATATGTTTTTTTCAAGTTTCACACTTTCGAAATCGCTCTTAATTTGATTAAAAAATTTTGTAGCTTTTTCATAGCCATGTTCAGAACTAAACAAAACAAATTTTTCAATTTCATTTTTCAACTTGCTTATTTCAAAACAAACATGTTCATTAACAATTTTGTAACCTAGCTCAGGGCAAGAAATATATTTTGTTGAAATCTCATTTATCCATTCTTCAGAATTAACCAAAGAAACCAAAAAATTATCAAGCTGAAAAATTATTGTTCTTAGCTTAGAATCTGATCTTTTTCCGCCAAAGGTTTCAGCAAGCAAATTAAAATCGTAAATATTTTCTTTAATAAGCTTTTCAAGTGCATTGTCAAATGCCTTACTTTTGTAATAACTTGCTGTTGTTTCGTCCAAAACTGCAAAAAGTGGATCAATATCCAAAACATAAAACCATTTTGTAATAAGCCTTTGGCAAAAAGAGTCTATTGTTGAAATGTTAGCTGATGGCAAACCATCAATTTTTGCTTGTAAATCTGGATTTTCTAAAGCATTCTCAGACAAATTTTCAAAAAGTCTTTGTTTCATTTCAGCTGCCGCAGCCTTTGTGAAAGTAAGCACCAAAATTTCATCAATGGCAACAGGATTTGTTTTATCTTTAAGAATTCTTGCAATTTTTTCAATCATTACTGTTGTTTTTCCACTACCCGCTGAAGCAGAAACAAGTTGACTAAGTCCGTTAATCAACAAAACTTCGTTTTGCTCTGGCAAAAAATTGATTTTGCTTTTTTCTTCATTAATCATTTGTTCTCCTCTTCATTTTTCAATGCTCTTTCCAAGTCCTCAATATTTATTTCATCAAAAGATCTGAAACTGTTTTCTTTTTCATTAAATGGACAAACACTTTTTGCATAGCAAAATCTGCAAGGCAACTTATCTTTTCCACTTGCAATTGGATAACATGAAATTAATCCACTTGCCAAATCATGAACAGCCTTGTTAAACACTTTCCAAGAATAATCGCTTAAACAAGAAAGTTTTTCTTCGCTCATAATTGTTTTTTTGGGGTACAACTTAAGTTTAGATGTGAAAGATATGTCCAAAAAATTTGTTTTTGGATTCAACTCGGATATTTCTGTATCCATTTTTTTAAGGATTTCAACATCATCAGTCATAAAACCTGTAAGTCTGCCATTTGTTTTCTTTTTACCTTCAGGATCAAATGCATTTGAAATTGGGAAAATACAGCTTCCTACAAGATTTTTTTTAAGTGCTTTTTTTGCAATATATGCATATAACATAAGCTGAATGTTTGTGCCATAAAAAATTTCGGATAGACTTTGCTTTGAAGAACCAGTTTTGTAATCAATTATTCTAAAAAGATTATCTAGTTCATCAATTCTGTCGATTGTTCCAATAACATTAATTTTTTTATCGTTAAGATAAATTTCACTTTCACCAAAAACAAAACCTTTGCCAAATTTTTTTTCAAAACATGTTGGTTTGAAAAGTGAATTTTTTTGCTCATTATTGATTGCTTTGCAAAGGTTTATTGCTTCACTTTTGATAACTTGAACAACAAAGGCATTTTCTGAACTACAAGAGAAAAATGAAAATTCTTCCATGTTTAAAATTTCTTCAACCATCTTTGTTGCACACAAAAAAGTTTGTTCATTGGTCATTTTTCCAAGACTAGCTAAATTCTCTTTTGCAAACCTTTCGGCAACTTTATGCAAAATTGTTCCAATGTCATTAGATTCAACTTTGCAATCTTCTCGTTTTTTTGCTTTAAGCCCTTCTGTCAAGAAAAATAGCCTTGGACAAGTAAGAAAAGTTGAAATTTTGCTCACTGAAGTTGTACCTGTTCCAAAAAATAGCTTTTCAGCATTTTCAATTTTTGATAAAGATTTTTTAATTGAAAAATGAGTATTAATAAGTTTGTTTAAAATTGAAGAAGCCAAGGAAGCTTCTGGCAATTCATATGATTCAAATTTGAGAGAAAGAATTTCTGCATTTTTTTGTGAACAAGCAAGAAAAGGCAAATTTAATTCGTTTATGTTCTGCTCTCCAGATGCAAGCTTTTCTATTTCAACTAACGCCCCATATTCTTCTTCATTTAGTGTTAAAATTGGTAATGGGCGTTTTTCCACAGAAAAAATTTTGTTGAGAGCAACAACAATGCTAGATGGCAAATTTTCTTTTCCTTGATCGCCAGAAGAAAATGTTGCATAAATCTTTTTTGAAGCACAGCATAAATCACCAAAAACTTTAAACCTGGCCCTGCTGTTTAGCATTTTTATTGTTGGTGAAATTTTTAGATTTTCAAGCGCCAAAATTTCCCTGTCAGAAATTAATCCACAATCAATTTTTACATTTGGATAATCTCCTTCGCTTGCACCAATAACAAACATAATGTCATAGTCACCAAAAAAGCTTTTTTCAGAATCACCAATATATACAACATTTGTTGAAATTGGTACTTCAGAAATTTTTGTTGCAGTCATTCCACTTTCAAGAATCATCGAAAAATCTTCCCAAGAAATTTTTTCTTCAGAGAAAAGAAGGGATACATTTGTTAGTAGCTCTTGAAATTTGTCAAAGGTTTGCTCTGATATTCTCGAGCTATACAGCCTTTTTTCTTCTATTTCTTCAAGTCTAATTTTTTCAAGCATTTCTTTGGCATGAATTTTTTCTAAAAACAAACAAAGAAAATCAGTTTTTTCTTTAAACGAATCAGCCTCTTTTATGCCATTTTCAATGAAAATAATCATTTCAGAAATTTTCTTTCTAGTTTCTTCAATAAGTTCAAAATTGTTTTCATTAAGTCCACGCTTAAAAGTTGTCAACAATTCATTCTTTTTGATTCCATATTTAAGCACAAAGTTTTCTAGCTCACACAAATTGTCATTGCCAAAGAATTCTGATTTAAAAAAGCTAACAAGTTCAACTGCTTTTTTGCTCAAAGGGAAAATGTTTAACATTTTGAGAATAAGCTGAGAAAGAGCAGTTGAAGACAATGCAGTTGATGAGTCAATAAAAAACGGAACTGAGTTCTCAGAAAAAATGTTTTGAATAACAAACTTCTTGTTTTCTAGATTGCTAACCACAACTGCAATTTTGTTTAATGGAGTGCCATTCAAAAAAGCATGTTCTTTGATTTTTCTAACGCAAAAAAACACTTCTTCTTCAAGTGAAATTGCACTTTTTGCTTCAAAATGGTTTTTGCCGTCAAGAAAAGAACAATTTGAAACAAAAAGATTGTCCTGAATGTGCTTTTTATATACATTTGATTGAACTGGGGCAGTTATAATGTTTACACTATCCATTTTTTTTAAGAGCAAAATTTTTTCATAGAAATCAGTTGTGAAAAGAAAAGAATTTTTTTGTCCATTTGGAGTTACAACTGCGGCATATACTTCTTCAGCATATTCACATATTTTTTCAAAAATTGCTCCACCCTGCTCAGTTAAACTATCAAACTGACAAAAATAAAATCTTGAACTCTTAACAAATTCGCTTTTTTCAATAGCTTTTTCAAATAGTTCAAATTTTTCACCACTGTCAACAAATTTGTGTTTTATTGCACCAATATAAGCTTTGTAAACAAGAGCAATATCATGTAGTTTATCTCCCAAAATTTTGCTCTTGTCCGTAACAAGTTCTTCATAACTAACCTTGCTTGCAACAAGTTGCTGGATTGTTTTAAAAATTTCATCACAAAAACCAAGACTAGCTGATTTTTTTTGAAAAAAAGTAAAATCTTTCATATTTTCTAATATAACTTTTCTAACAACCAAAATTGAACCTTGAGTTGAAAGATTGTTTACTGCAATATTTGCTTCTTCAAGTACCATTGAAGCAAGCCTTGAAAGCCCAACAACAGAAATGTTAATTGTGCTTTCCAAACCAAGTTCATCAAAAATCAAATTTTCTGCTTGCAAAGAAAATCTATCAGGAACAACAATGACATGTTCACACAAAATGTTGTTTTTTGTTAGATTAATTTGGCTTATGCAAGTTTTTGTTGCCAGCCACAAAGATGGAGATGTTACTAGAGTTAGTTTTTTCATACAACTAATTCTATCATAAAACGAGGAAGGCAACAATGAAAAATATAACCAAAAATTTAAACAAAAATTTGTTTTGGATTTTTGCATATTAACTCATTATAGAAAAATAAAAAGGCAAACATATTTGTTCACCTTTTTTGATTAGATTGTATTTGAAAATATTTTTTGCGTTTAATTTGAATATTTACTTAATTAAAATATTTTACAAGTTTAGTCAATTATTTTTTTGATTACTCTATGTTATGCTTACATTAAGCTAACAATAAAATTTAAAAATTTATTTAATTAAGCATTGTTTTGTGTTTTGTTTGATTTCTTTTCTAAGTTTTTTATTACTTTTGCAAGTTTTTCTTGTCTTGCTTCAGATTTTTTTTGAATTGGAGTGGGTTTGCTATTGTTGTTTACAAAATCAAAAAGTTCTTTTTCTAGCTCTTTTGACTTTATGGAAAGTAACGATTTTTCTCTTTTCAAAGCTTCTATTTCATTTTCCTTATTCTTAACACTTTTTTGTGCTTCATTTATTTCGCTTTGCATTCTTTGTTTTTCACAAACAACTTTTGTTTCTGCTAAATGCAATGCATTCTTTTGAACCATTTTTACAAGACCAAGAAACAAACTGCTTATTTCATTTTCTGAAACAATGTTTTTTTTGATTGGCATTTGAACAACATTTTTTTGCTGAACAGAAGTGGAATTAAACCCCATATTTTTCTTTTTAAGCTGTCTAATTTTGTTTTGAAGTCTTATCATTTCAGCAATGTTACTGTTCGCAAGTAGCAAACAAGCTTTTCTTACTGATTTTCCTTCACTTCTAAGCTTGTCGACTTTTTCAATGAGTTCTTTTTCTTCCTTATCAGAAAATTTCTTTGCAATTGTTTTTCTGTGATTATTCAAAATTACGCCTGTTTTTTTTGCTTCAGTTGGATTTTTTTCAAAATGTTTGAGTTGAAAATAATAATAATTTCTTACACTATTTTGTTTTCTTCCTGTTTTTTCTGCAAACAAGTCAAAAGCCTTAATAAGTGGAATATTTTTTTGCTTTTGTTCTTCAATAAAATCAAATAATTCTTTTGCTTTCTTATCTTCCCAAAGACCAGTTTTTTGTGTTTTCATAACAAATCTCCTTGTTGAAGTTTTTCTTCACTAAAAAAATTATTGCCATATATGATACATTTCAAACAATAACTTTTATTACATGCGACAATGTTAAACTTGTTATAATCAATGTGCCTTATGAAATAATAAGGACTGATTTGAACCATGATTTCTTAAAAAATTTAAAAAAATAGGAATGATTTTTTTTAAAAATCAATTTCTTATTACATCAACAAAGCTTCTAAATAAAATATAAAGAAAATATACTAATACCATGAAAGATAATATTTATGTTTGTATTCAATCTTCTTACAACTGCAACATTAGCTTAGATGACATTTCTTGCGAAATTCAAAGGCTATCTTTTCCAAAATGTTTTCTAGTTAAAAATCAGACAACAGCTATTTTAAAAGTCTTTCCATTAGAAAGTGATGATGGTGTTCCATATGCAACAAAATTAGATTTTGCATGCAGTGAAAATCCAAGTTCATCAGAAAATATTCAAGTGTATTTTGCAAATGATAACAACATTTTTGTTTTTATCTCTAAATCAAACAATCAGTCACTTGTTTTTGAAACAAGGCAAATAGAAGCAGTTTTTGAAGGCAAAAAAGCATCAATCTTTGCAAGTTGTTTCAACGAAGAAACTGCGATTAGTCTTTTTTATGAGGGTAAAAACTTGCACTGCAAAATACCTTTTTTAGCTGATAGTATTCAAGCAATTGAGTTTGCGTCAGTACTAGCAATTTTATGTGAAAATGTTGAAGAAAAAGCAATTTTGCTTACTGATTGCAAAGATGACAAAATTGAAATTTATGTTGGAAATAGTCTTGGATTTGAAGACAATAAAATTCAAATTTACAATTTTGAACAAACCATTTGTGGCCATTCGACCTTAACCACCATTTCTGAAGAAGACAAAAAAGTTGTTGAAAACAGTGAACTTATGTTTGTTAGTGGCATGCCAAACTTTGCTTTTTCACCCAAAATAAGCCCAATTGCATTTTATGAATGCATTCAACTTCAAGACTTTTACACGGCAGAAAAGCTAATCACAGCCAATTTACGAAACACAATTACTATTGAAAGTTTATATTCCACTTTTCAAAATTCAAAAGAACTAGTTTTTTTGCCAACTAGCAGTAACAATAATATTTTTGCTTTGGTTCACAATGATAAAAAAATTGTGTATTTAGATTTTGAAATAATTCAAGAAAAGATTAATCAAATATTTGTCATTGATAGCTAAAATTACTTAATGATTAATATTTAATGTAAAAATTTATTTAAATTACATATTAAAATTTAAACATTATTAAAAATCTTTTTTAAATATTTTGTGAAAGAATGAAACATTAAATAAAAATGTGCATTTGTTTATGGCAAAATTTGTTCCAATTAAAAAACATATAGATGCAACCAATAAAATTAAAATAAGTATTCAACTTAATAAAAAAATAACAATTTTAGTGATTAATTAACCTAGTTATTGTTAATCAAAGTGTCATTAATTGAAATTAAATCATATAATTTTCACAAATAGGTAAAAATATTTTTACTTAATTTTTAAAAGGTGATAAATGCAAAAATACGATGATGATGCAATTTGTTTATGCCCAGAATTAGTTGAAAAAATGAGCAAAGAATATTTTTCTGCTCTCCAAAACCGTGGGTTTAAGATTGTTTCTCTTTCACATAAAAATTCGCAGTTTTTTGAACGGCATGTAAAAGAGCTTTCAATTTGTTTTTACAAATTATCATTGCTATTTGATAACACAAAACAATTTTTACATAATGAAATATCTAATCTTGAATACTTAAGCAAAGAAGCCCTTGAAATGTTTGGACTTGAATCCCAAAAAGATTATTGTTTAATTCAAGCCATAAATCAAAAAGTTCAAAAAGAAAATGTGCCTGCAATTTTTGCAAATATATATGAAATTGAAATTTTGATGCTACAAAATTTTGAAGGCAACAATTTTTATGCTGATTGTATTCACTTTGCGGAGAAAACTGCTGAATGCCTTAAAAATTTATCTTCGGTTTTGACAAGGAAATGAAAACATTAATTTTATTTAGTAAAATTATTTGAAATTTCTTTTTTGCCATACCTAAATTCAAATTCTTGTGCCACTTTCAAATATTCTTCTTTAAGATATTTTTTTGCTCTATTTCTAAATTCTTTAGGTACGCCCCAATATGCTTCGGCAATGCTTCCAGTAATAGCTGCAATGGTGTCAGAATCTCCACCAATTGAAAGTGATTTTTTGATTGAATCTTCAAAATTGTTTGAAATCAAAAAACAATATATTGCTTGTGGCACACTACCAAATGTGGTTGCATTGAATGCGTAATTTTCTTGAAGCTCTGAAAGATTTAAATTTAAATTTTGAATCAATATTCTTTCTGCAAAAGCCCTTATTTCTTCCAAATTTTTTCCTTTTCTTGCAAGAAATATTGAGCCAGCAACTGCTTGTGCTCCTTTAATTGCTTCCAAAGTGTCATGAGAACAACTGGCACTTTGTTTTGCCATTTCAAGTGTTATTTCAAGAGTATCATATGCCCAGCCGATAGGAGAAACTCTCATTGACGCACCATTTCCAATGCTTGGTTCAATATTTTCATGGCTAAGCCATTTAACAAAGCGACCACCGAAACGACTTCTACCCCAATTATCTTTGCCTAATTTTTCTTCTCTTGTTCCATAAGCTCTTATATATTTTTCAAAGTTCCCGTCATTTAAAATTGCGTCGGCAACAGCAATAGTGAGAATTGTGTCATCAGTTGCACAACCCTTACTGTCAAAAATGTCATAACTGTCAGCAAGAACTTTGCGTCTTATATTAGCCGAAATTTTGCTTTGACTTTTTTTTGCCAAGATTTCTTCAACTTCCAAATTGCTTCCAGCAATATCCCCAATAATTGCTCCAAACATTTTTTCACCTCTAGTTAGATAATATCATAAAATTTGATTTAATCAAAGTTTTTAGAAATGTTTAAAAAAGCAAAAACTTAATTTTGATTTTTTAATTTGATGTAATTAATTTATTTATTTTTGAATTCTTCTTTGCCCCACCAATCAGGAACAAGCTCTTTTAATTTAACAGTTTTTTCTGTTTCCAAATCAATAAGAATTTCCATTTCTCCACTATCCTTATCAAGTTGCATAAGAGCTTCTCTACAAGCTCCACATGGTGAACCGCAACCAGTTTTATCAAGGGCAACAACTTTCACAACTTTACTTTCACCGTTTGTTATCATGTTTAAAATTGCATTTCTTTCTGCACATAATCCCCAACCACAAGCAGCATCAAGACAAACTCCATAATAAACATTTCCCTTGTCAGTTTCTATTGCAGCAACAACTTGTCCACCATGTAAAAATGGAGAAATATCTCTTTCATTTAAATATTTTTCGGCACTATGATACAATTCTTTCCAAGTCATACTCTACTCCTTAAAATTATAAAAAAATTAGCTTTTTCTAATTTTTATATATTAACATAGTTTTATCTTATTTATCAAATTTAAAATCTTTTTTTAAAAAAAATATAAGAAATCCTTTTTCTTTTCCTTTGCGATATCCATAAAACTTTTCATTAAATAAATAATATTTTATATTTAAAAAGTAATTAATTAATTTTTTCATAAATTATCAATTTCTCTTAAATTAATTAAAAGTATGATTAACAACATTATTATTTTTTATTTTCTAAAATTTCTTTTGCATATAATATTTTAAAAAAATGCCAAACAATTAAGTTTGACATTTTTATTTAAGCTACAAAAATTACTTGATAATTTTTGAAACAACGCCTGAACCAACAGTCTTTCCGCCTTCACGAATAGCGAAGCGAAGACCTTCTTCAATAGCGATTGGAGTGATAAGGCTGATTGTCATAGCAACATTGTCGCCTGGCATAACCATTTCAACACCCTTCTCGAGTTCGCATGTTCCAGTAACATCTGTTGTTCTGAAATAGAATTGAGGACGATATCCATTGAAGAATGGAGTATGGCGTCCGCCTTCTTCTTTTTTAAGAACATAAACTGATGCAGTAAATTCTGTGTGAGGTTTAATTGAACCTTTTTTGCAGAGAACTTGTCCTCTTTCAATATCAGTTCTGTTAATTCCACGGAGTAACAAACCAACATTATCACCAGCACGAGCTTCGTCCAAAAGTTTTCTGAACATTTCAACGCCAGTAACAACTGTTTCTTTGCTTGAACCCATACCAACAATTTCGAGAGCATCATTAATTCTAACAACACCACGATCTACTCTTCCTGTAGCAACTGTTCCACGACCAGTGATTGTGAAAACATCTTCAATTGGCATAAGGAATGGTTGATCAATTGCACGAACTGGGTCTGGAATGTAACTGTCGCAAGCTTCAAGAAGTTCTTGAAGGCATTTGCAAGCAGGATCATCTTTCTTTCCAGCTTGTGCAGCTTCAAGAGCTTTAAGAGCTGAACCTTTGATGATTGGAGTTTTGTCTCCAGGGAAACCGTATTTTGTGAGAAGTTCACGAATTTCCATTTCAACAAGCTCAAGAATTTCTGCGTCGTCTACTTGATCGCATTTATTCATGAAAACAAGAATGTATGGAACGCCTACCTGACGAGCAAGTAAGATGTGTTCTCTTGTTTGAGGCATAGGACCGTCAGCAGCTGAAACAACAAGGATTGCTCCGTCCATTTGAGCCGCACCAGTGATCATGTTTTTAACATAATCAGCATGTCCGGGACAGTCAACATGTGCATAATGTCTTTTTTCTGTTTGATACTCAACATGAGAAGTATTGATTGTTATTCCTCTTGCTTTTTCTTCTGGAGCTTTATCGATTTGATCATATCTCATCGCTTCAGCTTTTCCAAGAAGAGCACTGTAAGTGCAAATTGCAGCTGTTAATGTTGTTTTACCATGGTCAACGTGTCCAATAGTTCCAATATTAACATGCGTTTTGCTTCTGTCAAATTTTGATTTAGCCATTTTTGTATTTTCTCCTTATATTTTTTATGATGATTATAATATCATAAGCTGTTTTTATTTGCAAATGTTTTTTGCATGTTTTTATTTGTTGTAAAGCTCACTTGCAACTAATTTTTTGGGGAATGCTAAAAATTGATTAATCCCTTTTAGCACGATCTCCCATAATTTTTTCTCCGATTGATTTTGGAACTTCTGAATATTTAGAAAATTCCATTGTGAAGATTCCTCTTCCTTGAGTTTGGCTACGCAAGTCTGTTGCATATCCGAACATTTCTGCAAGTGGAACTTCTGCATTGATGATTTGAACACCTGGTCTTGTTTCAGTTCCTTGAAGAATTCCACGACGAGAAGTTATGTTTCCCATAACACCGCCAAGGTATTCATCAGGAAGTTCAACTTGAACTTTCATAATAGGTTCAAGAAGCACAGCTCCAGCTTTTGCACAGCCTTCCTTGAATGCCATTGAGCCTGCGATTTTGAACGCCATTTCTGATGAGTCAACATCATGATATGATCCGTCAACAACTGAAACTCTGAAATCAACTGTTTCGTATCCTGCAAGAATTCCATTCATACGAGCTTCACGAATTCCGGCATCAATTGCTGGGATGTATTCTTTTGGAATACTTCCACCAACAGTTTTATCAATGAATTCATAACCCTTTGAAGGTTCAAGTGGTTCCATTTCAATCCAGCAATCGCCATATTGTCCTTTACCACCGCTCTGACGAACATAACGGCCTTCAACACGAACTGCATTTTTGATTGTTTCACGATAAGCAACTTGAGGTGCACCAACATTGGCTTCAACTTTGAATTCTCTAAGCAATCTGTCAACGATGATTTCAAGGTGCAATTCGCCCATTCCAGCGATGATTGTTTGTCCTGTTTCAACATCTGTAAATGTTTTGAAAGTTGGATCTTCTTCGGCAAGTTTAATGAGGGCAAGAATCATCTTTTCCTGCATTTGTTTTGTCTTTGGTTCAATTGCAACTTTGATAACAGGTTCTGGGAATGTCATGGATTCAAGACAAATTGGTTGTTTTTCATCGCAAAGTGTGTCGCCAGTAATTGTGTTTTTGAGTCCAACAATTGCTGCAATATCTCCTGCGCCAACCTCATTGATTTCTTCACGGCGGTTAGCATGCATTTTGATGAGTCTTCCAACTCTTTCTCTTATATCTTTTCCTGGGTTGTAAACATATGATCCAGCTGTGAGCTTTCCACTGTAAACACGGAAGAAAGCAAGTCTTCCAACAAATGGATCTGTCATAATTTTGAATGCAAGTCCAGCAAATGGAGCATCTTCAGATGGAGCACGAGTTTCAGCATCTCCTGTTTCTGGATTTGTTCCACTGATATGATCAATATCAAGTGGAGATGGTAAAAAGTCTACCATTGAATCAAGAAGCATTTGAACACCCTTGTTTTTATATGATGAGCCACAAATAACTGGAGTAATTTTCATTGCTATTGTTGCTTTTCTTATTGCTGTTTTAAGGGTGTCAACATCAAATTCTTCACCTTCAAAATATCTTTCCAAAAGATTGTCATCTGTTTCAGCAACAGATTCAATCATTTTGTGACGCCATTCTTTTGCTTGAGCCATAAGATTTTCAGGAATATCAATAATTTCAATTTGTTGTCCAAGGTCATCTTTGTAGACTTCGGCTTTCATGTTGATAAGATCAATGATTCCTGTGAATGTTTCAGCTTGTCCAATAGGAATTTGAAGAGCAACTGCATTTGCATGAAGTCTATCTTTAATTGATTGAACACAACCAAAAAAGTCTGCTGCATCACGATCCATTTTGTTTACATAAACAATTCTTGGAACTTTGTACTTATCTGCTTGACGCCATACTTTTTCAGTTTGTGGCTGAACTTTTCCTCTTGCACAGAGAACAGTAACAGCACCATCTAAAACTTTTAAAGAGCGTTCAACTTCAACTGTGAAGTCAACATGTCCTGGAGTGTCGATAATGTTAATTTTATGATCTCTCCATTTGCAAGTTGTACAAGCACTGGTAATGGTGATTCCTCTTTCTTGTTCCTGAACCATCCAATCCATTGTTGCTGAACCATCATGAACTTCACCAATTTTGTGTACTTTGCCTGTATAGAACAAAATACGCTCTGTTGTTGTTGTTTTTCCGGCATCGATGTGAGCCATAATTCCAATATTTCGTGTGAACTTCAATAGGTGGTCGTTATTGGTTGCCATAAATTTTCTCCTTTAATATAGGTTGAATAATTGGGTCTAACATGTTTTCACCAACTATTGATTTTTTCGAAATTTTCTAGCTTTGTTAAGCCACGAATTTCGTTTTACCACTTGTAATGTGCAAATGCTTTGTTAGCCTCTGCCATTCTGTGCATTTCTTCTTTTCTCTTAATTGTTGCACCAGTGTTGTTGTATGCATCTAAAATTTCTGCTGCAAGTCTTTTATCCATAGTTTTTTCAGCAGTTCTTTTTCTTGCAAACATAACCATCCAGCGAATTGCAAGAGTTTGTCTTCTTTCTGGTCTGATTTCAAGTGGAACTTGGTAAGTTGCTCCACCAACTCTGCGTGCTTTTGTTTCAAGAACTGGTTTTGAGTTTTCAAGTGATTGCAAGAAAACATCTAAAGGTTCTGCACCAGTTTTTTCTTTAATAATATCAAATGCGCCATATACGATGCTTTGAGCAACAACTTTTTTGCCATCTTCCATAACTTGGTTGATGATTTTTGTTACAATTTTGTTGTTGTATATTGGATCAACCAAAACATCTTTTTTTGGCACGCCACTTCTTCTTGGCATTTTATTATCTCCTTATATGATTAATTTTAATATTTAGCATTTTCATGATTTAGGACTTGGCAAAGACAATACTAAATATTTTTTACTTAGTTGCTTTAGCTCTCTTAGCACCGTACTTGCTGCGACTTTGTTTGCGTTTTGCGACACCAGAAGCATCAAGAGCACCACGAATAATATGATATCTAACACCAGGCAAATCCTTAACTCTTCCGCCACGAACAAGAACAACACTGTGTTCCTGCAAGTTGTGTCCTTCTCCAGGAATATAGCATGAGCCTTCTGTTTTGTTTGACAAACGAACTCTTGCAATTTTTCTGAGAGCTGAGTTAGGTTTCTTTGGGGAAGTTGTTGTAACGCTTAAACAAACGCCTCTTTTTTGTGGGCATGAGCCTAGAAGTGGAGCATTTGTCTTGTCGATTAATTTTTTTCTTCCTTGCCTAACAAGTTGATTGATCGTTGGCATATATTTCCTCCATAATTTTTTTTGCAAAATTTTGAAACAACCCTTTCTCCATTTTGCTTGCCATGCTTCACAGCGTGGCCGAAAACTTTTATAAATTTTGCACACCAAAAAGTATAAAAATTTTGTTTCACAAGTGTGAAACCCCTTTTTAAACCTAGCGAACGCATTTTCTCTAAGCAAAAAAAGAGCGTCGTAGACATAAATTCCACGAACTAGCAAGAATTTTAACAAACAATAGTCCATTTGTCAACGAAAATTTTGTTTAAAGGCAAAATTGTTAGCTTTATTATTTCAAAATTCTTTTTTGCGGATAATGTTAAAGCAAATTTTTAAAAGCTAAATAAGTTTTCTATTAATAATATAACCGAAATACAAAGTCAAAATGATTGAAAAATTATGATTAAAATAAATAATTAAGGCTAAAAACATTAAAATCTCTTTATTTTAATTTTTAAAATTTAATTTTATTAAACCTAAACTTTAATTGAAAGATTTTATTTGTTTTTTTTATAAAGCTAATTTTTTTTCTTTTCAAAAAAACTGAAAACAAATGATTTGTTTTCAGCCTAAATTGTAAATAAATATTATCTTCTTTGTAAAATACAATTATATCTTATTCCTTGTAAAACAAATTTTATCTTGTTCACAAATTTATTTGCCGTCGTTTATAAAAAGCACTCCGATTGTGTTTTTGCCACAATGGCTAGATACTGTTGCGCCAGCAGTTGTAATCAAAATTTCATCAAACTTTCCACTGTCAACCAAAATTTTGTATATACAATCAACAACTTCTTGTGGAGAGCAAGAGTGTGTGATGAAAACTCTGCGTCTACTAGGATTGGAATATTTTTCAAGAATGTCATGTGCATAATTTCCTGCAACTTTAACAAGAGGACCACGATATTTTTTTGAAACTCCCATTTTGCCATTTTTAACTTCAATACTTGGTTTTAATCCAAGAAGATTAGCTCCAAGATAGGCTATTGTTGAACATCTTCCACCTTTATGTAAAAAAAGCAAACTGTCAACAACAAACGATGCTTGAACAAAAGGAACTCTTTCCTTAACCATTTCAACAATTTTTTCCGCTTCAACATTTTCTTTAACCAAATCACAAGCATATAGTGTGAGTAATCCAATTCCTGTTGAAAGAGAACGGGAATCAATCACAAAAACATTTTTTAGCTCACTTGCAGCACTGACTGCACTTGAATAACTTGTTGAAAAATCAGATGAAATGCTGAAATGAACAATCGCATCATAGCCATCACTTAAAAACTTTTCAAAAAACTCCTTGTAATTTTCACTGTTTAAAGCAGCTGTTTTGGGCAGTTGTCCAGTTTTGTTGAAATGATCAAAAATGTTAGTTGGAGTGATATTCACACCGTCCAAATATTCTTTTTCACCAAGCAAAATATTGAGTGAACTTATTGAAATGTTTTCTTTTTCCAAAATCTCCTTTGACAAATCTGCGGTGCTATCTGCTGTTATTTTGATTTTCATCTGCTATCTCCTATCTAAATTATTTTTTACTAGTTTTTCATATTTCAATCATAAAAGCTGATGGGTGATTTTTTCTAACTTCTTCAAGTGCTGAAGGAACAACATTTTTATTATCTTCACAAATCATGGCAAATCTAAGTTCTTTTTTTGCATTTTCATATGCTTCTTCTTTTGACAAGCCGATTCCCACAACATCTGGCAAATCCAAAAACCTAACAATAATTTTGTTTGTTCCGTCCATTGCAAACATTACAGCAGGAAAAGAATATGATTCGCTTGGAAAGTTTTGTGTTAGTTTAAAAAAGCCATGAGCTGAACAATATACAAAAAAATTTGTTTCACCCTTAGGAATTTTATTGTAAGGAACACTTACAACAGCTGGAAAACCTTTTTTGCATTTTTCTTTAACATCCCAAATTTTAACATTTTGACCATTTTGCATAACAATTTTTTCAATATGATTTTCAATGAAATTGTTATGAAGAATTTTTCCAATGGTTATAAGCATGCAATCATCAAAAATTTCAATGCTTGGTATGTGCTTGTTTTCAGTAAGTTCATCTGTGTTTGGAGTTTTTTTCACATAATCAATTCCAAGTGATTTTTCAAAAGAAAAAATCACTTGATTTGTTTTTAAATTTTTGAAACAATTTAATTTATATTTAATTTCATTTGTCAATTTAAACATTTCCTTTAATGCGAATTATGCACAAATTCATATGTCAGTTTAAGTTAAAAACATGCACAAAAACTAATCTATCACTATTTATTTTTTATGTCAAATTAAACAAGAAATTAAATTATAAAATTGTTTTAAGTTAGTTTGCTTGATATTTTTTTGTTTATTTGATAACATATTAAAAACATGGAGGCAAAAACTTGAAATTTAAATCAAAAATTGGGTGGATCTTTATCACTTCATTAGTAATCGTAATTATTACTGCAATTTTACCAATTATTATATTAAAAGATCATGTTAAGGGCTTAATTTGTTTAATTGTGATGTTGCCAGTAATTTCATTTATGCTTTGGATGTTGCTCGGAACTTCTTACACGATTTTGGATAAATATGTAATATGTAGAAATGGGCCATTTAGAGAAACTCTTGAGCTAAATAACATTTCATCTATCGAAAATTGCATCAATAGTCGTTCGAGCTTGGCTATGTCTTCTAATAGAATAAAAATTTTGCAATATGGAAGTGCTTCACCAATATACATTTCACCAAAAAATAAAGAAGTGTTTTTACAAATGATTAAAAGCAAATGCCACAATCTTTACAAACAAAATTAATTTTTCTTACAGACTTTAAAAAATAATTTGTGAAAAATTAAAAACATAGGAGAAAACATGAATAATAAGATTATTGTTATTGAAGGTACTGATGGTTGCGGAAAGCAAACTCAAACCCAAATGCTTTTAGACAGGTTAACAGCAAACAAAATTTCAGCCGTTAAACAAAGTTTCCCTAATTATCAAAGTTTGTCTTCTGGTCCTGTAAAATTGTATCTTGACGGAAAACTTTCAACAAGTGCAAAAGGATTAACAGCTTACCAAGCTTCTTCACTCTATGCTGTTGACAGGCTTTGCACAATCAAAGAAATGGAACAAAAAATATATCCTGAAAGCATTGTTGTTTTTGATAGGTATGTAACTGCCAACATGCTTCACCAAGCTGGAAAAATTTCAAACATTGCTGAAAGAGATAGATTTTTGAAATGGCTTGATGAATTTGAATTTGGCACTCTTCTTCTTCCTCGTCCAAGTCAAGTGATTTTTTTGGATAGGCCTGTTGAAATGAGCAAAAAGCTTGCTGCCTCAAGACCAGATTTGAAAACTGGCATGAAAAAAGATATTCATGAATCTGATGAACAGCATTTAATAGATTCATACAATGCAGGAAAGTATGTTGCCCATAAATTTGGTTGGACAGTCATTAAATGCCTAAATGATAAAAATGAACTTAAACCAATTGAGCAAATTCATGAAGAAATTTGGCAAGCATGCTTTGGAAAAGACAAAAAGCTAAATGCAAAAAACACAAAATATTCTTCAAGCAAATTTTAATTTCAATTACAAGTTTTGATTTGGTTTAATAAACATATAAAAGTTGAAAGAAACATAACAACATGATAAAAATAATAACCACGAGTTAAATCTTGTGGTTTTTTAAATTCTTAAATATGTTAGTTAAGTTTATTGTTTAAATGAAAAACAATTATATAATTTTGCTTTTCCATAACAAAAAACGCACCAATGGGACAAGCCCACATAAGTGCGTTTTTAAAAATTAATTTTTTGTTTAAATGCTTATTTATAAGTTTAAATTTCTAATATCAAAAAGATATCCTTTGAAAAATTATGTCTAATTTGTTTTACAACAGTTGCTCATCATCTTTCTTTGTTTTGTTAACTACTCCAAAATTATTTGTTAAACCTTTGTTAACAATGATTGCTGGAAGCATTGTTGAACTAAGGCCCTTAAGAGAAGAAGCCACAGTTGAAATTCTTGCATATTCTTGTCCTCTATCAAGCATGTCAACTTTGTAACTTTCAAGAGTACGATTTCCAATAAGTGCGATTGTTCCAAGCATCAAATCAACAATGGCTTTTTCTTCTCCAATTTTGATTAAGTGTTCGCTTTTCAAAATTTTGTTCCAATCGTTTACGATTTTTATGTCATCTTCTCTTCCAGAATACTTGTTAAGATATGTAAACACATTTCCTTTACATTTTTTTCTTAATGCCATAAAAACAGAATCAGTGTTTATAAGTTCTTTATCAAATGTTCCACCAATAAGATTCTCAACATGATCTTTTTCCAAATATGGATATGGAGATTCATCTGCAATGAAGAAAACAATGGGTTCAGCATCTGCTCTAAACTCAGCATTTTTCAAAAGATAATAAGCTCCAAGCTCATATGTTTCCATTCTTTGTCCGCCGCCACATCCTTCAAGAACGAGCTTTTCAAGCCAAGAATCAATCTCTTTTCCTTTTGCAAAATTTGATATTTGCAAAGGATAAGAATCAGAATTTGCATCTCCAACAGCACAAACACTAATTTCAAAATCTTTGAGATAGCCTTTTTGTTCAATGTTGCCAAAGAACATTGGCATTTTGTCATAAACAATCTTTGCAAAATCAATGTTTGAGCCAGTAACATCTAACATAATTACTATTGGATTTTTTGCATCAGACTTAATAGTTTTTTTTGGAAGCATAGATTTATCTAAACTACTAGCAGAAAGCTTTTCATCTGAAACACTGCTACTTCCCCAACTTGACGAACTTGAAGATGAATAAACATCTCTATCATAACTATAACCACCCATATTAATACCTTCCTTTATTTTTTATTTTTTGTTTTTGTTTTTGAAATTTTGACTTATTTTTTGTGATACGAATTGATTTTTATTAAATTTTTGTGATGAAAACTAAATAACAAATTCTTCAAATCTCTTGTTTCCAACAATTTTTGTTCTCACCTCCCTAAGCTCGTCCCAAAGCTTAAATGCGTCATAAGGTCGTGAGCAACTATCTTGTTTAGCCATTTTTTCAATGAAATTTGCTAGTTCTCGATTTGTTGAAGAAGGGCAAACCTTCGAAATTTCATTTCCATTAAGAAGAGAAATTGCAATTTTTCCAATTGAGAAAATGTCACTTCTTGGATTAACTTCTTCAAGTTTGCTTATTTCTGGAGCGGAATAAATTTTGTTTTTAACTTTATAGTTTTCTACTCCTACGGATTTGTCACATCCAAAGTAAAGTCCTACAAGTGAAGCGTTATGATTTTTTGTATCCAAAATTATTGTTTCAGGCTTAATATTGCCATGTACAATCATGTTTGAATGCAAAAAACCTGTAACTTCAAGAAGCCTTTCAAGAATCCACATGACATGATTTTGTGAAATTCCATGATTAAGTTTTTTTAAAATTTCTGAAAGTGGCTGACCAACACATTCATTTTCAAGCAATGCCAAGTTGCAGTTAATTTTTATCATTTCAAGCACTGACGGCAAACTTCTGTGTTTAACGCGCGAAAGTATTTGGTATTCGTTTTGTAATAATTCATCACTTTCTTCAATTTTACCAGCTTTCAAAAACACCTTTTTGTCATCAAGCAATCCAACATAAACATCGCAAATTTTACCTTCAAAGATTTGATTGTAAATCTTTACAATTTTACCCTTTATATTGAGCTTAAAAATTGGTTCTTCATTTTCAAAATTTTCATTTTCTTGCGTATAAGAACTTGTGCTTTTGTGGCTAATATTTTCAATTTCTTCTCCATAAGTACCTTTGTCAATTTGTTCGCAAGCTGATTTATATAGTTTGTTTAAATGTGCCGTTGCTTCTGAAGCAACAATTTTTTCATCTGATTCAACAATGTCTGGGTGAATTTTTCTGACAATTGCAAGGTAGTTTTTTTTAATTGCAGTCTTGTCAGAACCAATTCCAAACACACGACTTGGATTTGTTACCAAAACCAAATGCTCACAAAATTCTTTCATTTTCATTTGCTTGTCTTCCTTTTGTCAATATTAATTTTTCATTGTTTTCAACAATTAATTCTGCCAGCCTTTTTTGTGGTTCAATACACTGCTTAAAGCTTGGATAAATTTCACTGACAAACAAATCTTGAACTTGATTTTTACTTACATTTAGCAGTTTCATATCTCTTTCTGTTCGTCTTTCAAGGCAAAGAGTGGGTGAAGTGTCCATGTATATTTTGAAACCTTCAAAGTTTTTAAAAACCTCCAAAACATGAAGCCCTTCAACAATAATAATTTCTTTTTTTATTAGTATTCGTCTTCCAACTCTCGTGTTTGAGCAAATGTCATATTTGGGATAATCCATTTTGCCTGAGTTAATTAAATTTTTTAAATCTTGTTTCATTTCATCAAGATGAAATGCTTCAAAATCATCAAGACAAAAATAACCTTTATAATTTCTTTTTACATCTTTAATATTTTTGAAATATGAATCTTCTTGCACAACAATTGCTTGTTTGTTAAGTGATTTAATTTCACTCACAAGGTTGTTAGCAAGGGTTGTTTTTCCACAGCAACTACACCCAGCAATAAAGATGAAATTCGTTTTTTTACCACTCTCATGCAAAACTTGACTTAACACATTTCTTGCTAGTTCCATTTAACCCTCCTTAGACAAATCAATTTTGTCATTTCTTGTTGGTCCAAATGATTTGATTAAAACTTTTTTGCTGCTTAAGGATTCAATTTTTTTTGAAAGAAAATTTTCTTTTGGGGCAATTTCTTCGTAAACAGGTTTGCAGTTAAGCAAAACATTTTTTAAACCGTCAAAATTGTTTTTTATTTTTGTTATGTATGTTTTGCTACCAAGTTTCTCTATTTCCAAATTTTGCTTCATTTCTTCAGAAACTTCACCACTAAAATCATACATATAACAAATTTTGTTTGTTTTAAGTTTAGAAAGTTGATCGCACCATGTGAGAGCAATATAGTCAGTTGAATTGTGGCTAAGAGAATAATCAAGTAGCACCATATCAAAATAACCATATCTAGGCTTTCCAACATACAATCCATCAACTTGATTTGGGTCTGACATGACTAAGTTTAGTTCTTCATCTTCAGTTGGAAATGCCATAAAGCCATGATTTGAATCAATTGTTTTAATTGCTCCAATTTTAACAAGTGGATTATCACTAATTTGAGAACTTAGTTTTATCGCATTTTGATTTGTTGTGTCGAGCAGTGTGGTGTTTGGTTTGATACCCAAATTTTTGTCTATCAAAATGCCTTGTGAACTTTCAAAAATAATAGGTTCTGTTCTGCTAACCAAACTTTCTATATCAGAAAAAATGTTTGGTTTGTAATTTTTTATGTAGTCCATATATAAATTAGCAAGAGAAAGAATGTTTACATTTTGTTTCAAAAATTCATATTCTTTTTCCACAACCGAAGCATTTAGATGATTCAAATTTTCAGTTATAATAATTTTTTTTAATTCATAAAAACCAATCATAATTTCTTGTAAATTTTTTAGCTTGTCAATTAATGTTTTTTCATCAAGCAAATCTTTAACTTTCAAGCTTGCACCATATTCACTTAGAACCGCAGTAACTTCACTGACTCCAGTTCCAAAACTTCCTCTAGCATTTTTTCCAAGTGAAATTTCTTTAAGTCTGTTCAAACATTTGTGGAATGGAGTTGCAATCAAACAGTTTTCACTGATGAAAACATTTGTCAAAATTTGTTCAACAGTGAGTCCAATAACTTCAGAAAATGCTTCAGCTTCTCGTACCAAATTTAGCGGATTAACAACCATGTTTTCTGAAAGAATGGTTTTTGTCCCTTTGTTAAAACTTCCCGAGCCAATTTGACTAAACTTATGAAATTTTCCATTTGGAAGAATGACTGTGTGGGAAGCTTGACTTCCACCATTGTGTCTTATGATTGTTTTGATGCCATGTTTAGTTGCCAAATAATCAATCATTGAACCTTTGCATTCATCTCCAAACGACATTCCTGTTACAACATAATTATTCATTTTGAGTCCCCTTTTTCAAGGTTTTTTTTGCAAATTTTTATAGGTTCTGTTTTTACAGTCTCCTCGTTAATTTCAATTTTTGGAGAAGAAACCAAATTTTCAAAAATTGTTGTTTTGTTTTTTTCTGTAAACTCTTGCCAAGCTTCAAGGGCTTTTGGAAGAGAATAGTTGCAAATATTGTCGCAAAACATAAAGTTTCTATAACCCATTTTGTACATAAGCTCAAGATCACAAAAATCAGCAAGACTGACTTTATCTGATTTTTCTAAGCTGGAAAAAATTCTTGAAGCACATATTGAACTTGGGTCTTTGCTGACAATAAGTTCAAGCATTTTCAAAATTTCATAAGAATTTTCACATTCAACAAAAAGGTCATCTCTTGCAGCCATAAGGCTTTTGCCAAAACTGTTCAAAACAAATTTTGCACCTTTCAATGATTCAATTTTGCAAACGATGCTAGCAAGAGGCAAAAACTGTCTAATCTCATCAAGATCACTTTCTTCTTCAACGAACGATGCCATCACATTGAAGATTCCTTCTTTTTTGCATATTGTCAAAACTTCCTTATCTTTTTCAGTTAAATAGCCAAAGATTTTGAGTGTAGGAGAAATTATGTTAACAGATTGTCCTGCTCCAACAGCATGACGAGGAATTGGATAAACATAGATTTTGTTTTTATCAATTCGAGTAATATTAACAGGTTCTTCGCCACGCAAAACAATCTTTGCTGGCAACTGAGCTGAGATTTCATGATTTAATTCAATTGCTTCATACAATGGGTCTGCCCATTTTGTGATTCTTAATTGTCTTCCCTTAAGATCAATCCAAAGTGTTTTATGATTTTCGTCCGCAAGCCCTTTCAAAACTTTCAAGGCCGATTCCATAGGAATTTGGCTTACAACTCCTGTGTTGAATCTAACAGCAGAAATTAAAGGATTTTTAAAAATCTCCAAAATTTTATCTTTGTTGTTAAGAGATGGAAGAGTAACCAAAAGAGAACAATTATCTTTCATTTTTCCTCCTAAGATTTCTAAGTCAAGAAGTAATGGCTCTTTAGTGGTAAGCTTTGAAAACAATTTTAAAATTATAAGTTTGAAGAATAATTTCTATAACAATTTTAAAAGTGTACCACGAACGCATATGCAATATATCATAATTATATTGCGTTGTCAACACGCAAATGATTTTTTTTGAAAAAAATATATTTAATAACAAAAATCATTAAATAGATACGCAAAAAAATATTTAAAAAAATTTAATAAATAAATGATTAATCACATTTTTTCATGGTTTAATTTTTTATTAACATGAATAATTACGAATAAACACCAACTCACAAAAGTGATGTTTTTTATTAAATAAATAATTACGAACAAACACCAACTCACAAAAGTGATTAATTCTTAATAAAAAACAAATTACTCAAACCTAATTAGCATCACATTTTTCCAAAATCAAAAAAATCTAATGAGTCCAATGACAATTAAAAACACTCCTGACAAATATGATGCCTTTTTTAAAAAGGAAAAAAATTTAAGATTTGTAACAACCATTCCTAGCCATGTAAACAAAAATTGTGCAAGCCCAAACACAATTGGAATGAGATATGTTTCAGACACAATTAGGCTAAGTGAAAACGCACCCGCCATTGCATCAAGTCCAACAGAAAAACCTACAGCCAAAAACGAAACAATACCATTTGTTCTTTTTTCCACACTTAGTTTTTGTTTAACAAACAAAATGATGTTTCTAATTCCAATCAAAACAAGAATTATTCCTGCAAGAACTTGCATTCTTTCACCAGCAATTGCTTCAAGACCTTCTCCAACAAGACACGCAAAAAGGCACATAAAAAAGCCAACACTCGCACAAACAAGCAAGTGCGTAAATTTTGGCTTATTGGAAATTCCAAGGGCAATTCCACCAAACATTGCGTCAATATTGACCAAGATTCCAGTTAAAAAAATTGTAAGCATAGTTCTTCCTTTTGTGTTTAATTTTTAAAAAAAGTTATAGATTACAATTTCAGTCTATGTAAAAGCATTTTTTTATGGAACAATTATAAGTGAAATTTATGTAAACAAAAACAATTAACATGTCGTAAATCGTTTGCAAATTTTTTTTTAGTTGATATACTTATAAAAGCTTGATTTTGGGGTTAATATACAACATCTAAACAAGGAATCAAACAAGATGCTATTTTTAAGTATATTTTCTGCTTTTGCAATTTCTGTAATGTTGGTGGACACTCTTCACTGGTTTGTTTTTTTTGTGATTGGTGGATTGCTTGTTCTTTTCATTGTTAAATATTACCAATGTCATCATGTAACGAAAAAAAAATTTTACATTGACATGGATTTTTTGATGACAATGCAACTTTTGTATGATGCCGTATATGAATTTGACTTAACAAAAAATGTTTTAACAAAAACAAAAAATGTTAACAAAACAAAAAATTTAATCACCTGTAAAAATATGAGATTTACTGATTTCATTAGTAGCTATGCTCAAAACAACCTTAGAGAAAAGAATGTTTCTGAGTTTATCAATTATTTCAGTTATGAAAATCTTGAAAAACTTTTTTATTCTGGCAAAACAATAATTAATTATGATTTTAAATCAAAATGCAGTTCAAGTGATTATTGCTGGAAAAAATTTTATGGTAGGATTTTCATATCCAACAAAACCAAAAGCCTTAAACTAATTATTTTTGAACAAGATGTTCACGAAGAAAAATTAAAAGAAAAAATGCTTCTTGACAAACTAAAAATCGATCCATTCACAAATTTACTTAACAAGGTTGAAACAAACAATCAGATAGCCAATGCAATAGCTAATGCAGGGGAAACAAAACAAGCTTTTGTAATGATGGATATTGATAATTTTAAAACAATTAATGACAAATATGGGCATGCGTATGGTGATTTTGTTTTAAGTGAAGTTTCAAAAAATCTAATGTGTTCTTTTGAACAAAAAGGTTTTATTGGAAGAGTTGGTGGCGACGAATTTGTTGTTTATATGCCAAAAATTGAAGATAACAATGAAATTATTAATTGTGTAGAAAAATTTAGAATGCTTTGTGCTAGCATAAAAAAAACTGATTCTAAAAACTATGATTTGTCTTTTAGTATTGGAATAAGTCTATATCCTGAACATGGCAAAAACTTTGAAGAATTATACGAAAAAGCTGATTCTGCTCTTTATACTTCAAAAAACAAAGGCAAAAATGGTTACACATTTTATGAAACTTTAAGCACAGACAAAGAGTAAAAAACAAAATACAAACACTTTTAAAATCAATTTTTAAATCAAAACCAAGTGAACAGAGTAACTTTTAATTTTAAGTGTTTTTATTAAGTAAAACAAAACAAAAAACTAGTTGAAAAACTATTTATTTTGAAAATTAAAAAACTAATTGCTGAAAACAAATATTTTATTTTGAAAGTTAAAAACTAATTGTACAAAAAAAATTATATTGAAAATCAAATAACCAATTGATACAAAAAATTTTAAATTTAAAATAACTATTTATTTAGATATAAGCTTAAATAAAAATTAAAGAGCAGCCAAAAGGTTGCTCTTTCTAAAAAAGTTTATCTTATTCTTCCAAAATCATTATCATTTTTGTTTCCAATATCAATTGCTTTCATTTTTAAAAGTTCAACAAGTTCCGTTTTGAATGAATCACAAAAGTCTTGATCTCTTCCTTTCATAATTCTTTCGTTACGACACCCACCCATACAAGTTGGGAAAAAAGCACATTCAGAACATTTTTTTTCATGTGGATAAAACAATTGTTCCATTTCTTTGTCATTGTAAAAATAACCTTCTTTGCAGTTTCCAACAACATTTTCTGCTTTTCCTATATGGTGTTCACACCTATAAAAATCGCCATTAGGTCCAATGACTGCATTGTTAAGTTTCGTAAGTCCGCAACAAATTCCTTTTGGTCTTTGATATGCATATTTGAAATTTTTGTATCCCAATTCATTCCTTATGAAATTCAAAAAATCCAATTTTGTGTTAGTAAAATTTTTACTTTCCAAACAATTTTTGCAATCATAATTTGTGTAACCATCAAAAACTTTTAATTCTGCAAGATAAATTCTTACCTTATCAACTAGTTTCAAATCGACCAACAAGTATTTTGTTACTTTTTTAATATCTTCATAATTTTCTTTGTTTGTGTTCATTCTTAATGACATTCTAAAAATCCCACAGCAATCACAAATGTTTTTTATAACAGCTTTGTAAGACTCCTGCGTTGCATTTTTGAGTTTACAATAAAAGGTTTCTGTTCCATCGAGTGGAATTTGCACACTAAATAGGTTGCATTCGTTTTTAAGCACAAGTGCTTTTTCTTTGGATAAAAGCACACCATTTGTTAACATACAAGCTGAGTATTCAATGTTCTTTTCTTTGCAAAAAAGAATTATATCTTTTGAAAATTTAACAATCTTTGAATATGCAAGAAGTGGTTCGCCACCAAACCAGTCAATATTAAGTCTTTTTAGTCTTGGCATGGAACAAATTTTTGATTTTATATATTTCAAAACTGAGTCCATTGTTTCATCATCAAAACCACTTTCTTTTTCTGAACAAGCTTCAAAACAATAAACACACCTAAGATTGCATTTCATTGTTGGGGCAATGACAAAAGAAAGAAAAATATCATTAGGATTAATCATTGCTGCATGCTCACAAACAATGAGCTTGTTAAATTCATTTAAGTTTTCATTAACAATTAATCCTTGCTGATGCATTTCTTTGAAATATGGCAAACTCTCCTGATTTTCAATTGTCAAAATATTGTTTAAGTTGTCAAAAGTTTCTTTGTCTAACTCGCATAAACAATTTGTAAGTGTGTTGTAGACAAGCCTAGTTCCATTTTCTTTTTCTTCAACAACAATATTATATTTTGAAGGTTTATATTTCATTTGTTAATCTCCTAAAAAAATATAGTCATGAAAAACACAAAAAGATTTTTGATTGGCAACATAATTTAACTAGTTTCACATTAAAACCTTGGTGTTTTTACTTGTTGTTTGAAACACTGTCATCTTTGTCTGAACCTGTGTTTTCAAGTGGATTATCCAAATTTTCATCATTAAAATCAAAAAGTACATTTGCACCATCTTCTTTAATATCAGAGCTACAAGCAAAAACAATGTCATCAGCTCCAAAGTTAAAAGAAGTGTGAAATTTATCAAAAAAATTTAGTTTTCTTGCAATTAGAAGATTCATATTTTTTCTCCTATACTTTTTGTATTTTATCATATTTATGTTATTTTGTCAATTTTTGGAATTGTTTAAGACCGCCCATAGAGTTAGCTAATTTGTTATGATTCAAATTGAAAAAGCCTAGAAAAAAACAAAAGCTTGCACCGTTCAATTTTGGTAGCAAGCTCTTGCAAAAGTTCTTTTTAATTTTTATAACCTTACGGGTTACTTTTAGTTATTTACTTTTATCTGAAACTTAATTGTCATCTTCAATTGAAGTTGGTGGATTGTAACCATCGCATTCATTAAAATCTCCCGTAGGAAATCCGGGATAATAGCCATCGCAATCTGCAACAATGTCAAAATCACCATTACATT
>JBAXZR010000003.1:0-90191 GCA_041670165.1 Clostridia bacterium | reverse complement strand
TTTGTTTAGCCAAAAATTCTTTTTTGAAATCAAGAAGCCTATCATTCCAAATTGCATCTTTAATTTGTTCGGTTAGATGAATTAAAAATCTTAAATTATGAATGCTTAAAAGTCTTGCTCCAAACATTTCATCAGCATTAATAAGGTGTCTTAAGTATGCTTTTGTGTAATGTTTGCAAACATAGCAATCGCATTCATCATCAAGCGGAGAAAAATCATCTTTATATTTTCCATTACGAACAACAATTTTTCCTTTACTTGTAAATGCAGTTCCATTGCGAGCAATTCTTGTTGGAAGAACACAATCCATCATGTCAATTCCCCTTGAAAAACCTTCAACAAGGCAATCAGGACTTCCAACTCCCATGAGATATCTTGGCATATCTTTTGGCAAAAGTGGATTTAAAAAATCAAGCATATCATACATAATGTCTTTTGGTTCTCCAACAGAAAGTCCACCAATTGCAATTCCACATCTAGCATATTTAACGCTTTCGTTAATGCTCTTTTCTCTCAAATCTTTATACACATTTCCTTGTACAATTGGAAAAAGCATTTGCTTTGGATTTTTTTGAGCTTCAAAGCATCTTGCAAGCCATTCAGCTGTTCTTTTCACTGCCATTTCACTTTCTTCATGAGTTGCACCATATGGAGTACATTGATCAAAAGCCATAATAATATCGCTTCCAAGAGCATTTTGAATTTCCATGCAAATTTCACTGTTCATATATTTTTTTTCACCACTAAGATGAGATCTAAATTCAACTCCATCGTTTGTGATTTTGTTAAGTTCTGACAATGAAAAAACTTGAAAACCGCCCGAATCTGTAAGAATAGGTTTTTTCCAGTTCATAAATTTATGAAGCCCGCCCGCAGCCTTAACAATTTCATGTCCGGGGCGTAAAAACAAATGATATGTGTTAGAAAGAATGATTTGTGCACCAACTTCATTAAGTTCTTCCGGAGAAAGCCCCTTAACAGTTGCTTGAGTGCCAACAGGCATGAAAACAGGAGTTTCAATTTCTCCATGTGGAGTTTTGAAAACCCCAATTCTTGCTCCTGATTGAGCACATATTTTCTTTACATGAAATTCAAATTCAGCCAATTCTTTTCTCCTTAAAAAATATAATTTAAATTTTTAGCTCATTATTTTTGGTTTGATAATATTTGAGAATATATTTATTCTATTGTTTAAAATGAAGTATTTTGAAAAATATATTAAATATTTTTTATGTAAATATTATTTATTTTTTTCAAAACTTCTTATTTTAATATTTTTAAAACAAATAATTATTAACGAAAAAAAGTTTTTTTTGCTTTTTTATTAAAAAATATTATTTGATTAAATTGCTTTTATCTTTTAATAGATAAAGCAAGCATCTCCAAAACTAAAGAAGCGATATCTTTCTTTGACTGCTTCCTTGTATAAATTTTTAATATCTTCAATGCTGGCAAATGCAGACACAAGCATCAAAAGTGTGCTTTCTGGGAGATGAAAATTTGTTATTATTGCATCAACAATTTTGAAGTCATAAGGTGGATATATAAATATTGATGTTTCACCTTGCTTTGCTTCAATTTTGCCTTTTTGCTCGGCGCAACTTTCAAGAACTCTGACACTTGTTGTTCCAACAGCAATAACTCGCCTTCCTTCAGCTTTTGCTTTGTTTATTATGCTAGCCGACTCATCAGAAACACTATACCATTCAGAGTGCATATGGTGCTCTAGAATATTCTCTTCTTTAACTGGTCTAAATGTTCCCAGTCCAACATGCAATAAAACTGGCACAACAATAACACCTTTTTTCTGAATTCGTTCAAGCAGTTCAGTTGTGAAATGAAGCCCAGCTGTTGGCGCAGCAGAAGAACCGCTGCTTTTGCAATAAACAGTTTGATATCTATCAATATTTTTAAGCTTTTCATGAATGTAATGTGGAAGTGGAGTTTCGCCAACTTCTTCAAGTGCTTTTTCAAAAACGCCTTGAAATTCAAAATTGATAGTAATATCACCGTTAACATTTATGTCTTTTACAACACATGCAAGATTTTCTGAAAACACAACTTTTGTGCCGATATTAAGTCGCTTAGTAGGCTTCGCAATTGCTTCCCATTCTGTTAAAGACTTTCTTTTTTGGAGCAAAACTTCAATTTTTGCTCCTGTTTCTTCTTTTATTCCCATTAATCTTGCAGGAATAACTTTTGTGTTGTTTACAACCAAAACATCGCCAGCTTCAAGCATATCTTCAATTTGACGGAAAATTTTGTGCTCGATTTGTTTTGTTTGTTTATTGAAACAAAGTAGTCTTGAAGAATCTCTAGGTTCAATTGGTTTTTGTGCAATAAGCTCTTCTGGAAGATCATAATGATATGTACTTTTACTTGTTGGATTCATTTTCCACCTGCTCAAATTGTTTTAATATAGATTTTTTTTCTTGGGTTAATGTTTTTCCTAAATGTTCATATGCAACAGGCAAAACAACTCTTCCCCTTGGAGTTCTTGCAATAAACCCAAGTTGCAATAAATATGGTTCAAGAACATCTTCAATTGTGATAGCTTCTTCACCAGTTGAAGCTGAAAGAGTGTCTAGTCCAACAGGACCACCACCAAATTTGTCAATAATTGTTAAAAGCATTCTTCTGTCAACATTGTCTAAACCTAATTCATCAACTTCAAGCATTTCAAGAGCTTCAACTGCCATTTGTAGCGAAATTAAACCACTGCCCTTCACATCAGCATAATCACGAACTCTTTTCAAAAACCTGTTTGCAATTCTTGGTGTTCCACGAGAACGCTTAGCAATTAAATGTGAAGCATCTTCATCAATTGAAATGCCTAGTATTTTTGCTGAACGACGAATGATTGTGTTCAATTCATTTTCAGAATACATTTCAAGTCTACAAATAACACCAAATCTATCACGAAGTGGGCTTGTAAGATTACCTGCTCTTGTTGTTGCACCAATAAGTGTAAAAGGTTGAATTTTCAAACGCATATTTCTTGCTGAAGGACCTTTTCCAACAATGAAATCAAGAGCAAAATCTTCCATTGCAGGATACAAAATTTCTTCAACAGTGCTGTTTAAACGATGAATTTCATCAATGAATAACACATCATTTTTATTTAAATTTGTAAGAATTGCAGCAAGATCAGCAGCATGTTCAATTGCTGGACCACTAGTTATTTTAATTTGTGAACCAAGTTCATTTGCAATAATGTGAGATAATGTTGTTTTACCAAGCCCCGGAGGACCATACAAAAGAACATGATCAAGCGGATCTTTACGATTTTTTGCAGCTTTAATAAAAATTTCCAAACTTCTTTTAATTTTTTCTTGTCCAACATAATCAGTCATACTATTAGGTCGTAAGCTTATTTCAATTTCCGCATCAGTTAAGTTTTTGGTGCTTGTTATAAAGCGGTTATCTTCCATGTTATCTCCTTTATCTATTCATTAAACGCAGTGCATTAGATACAATATTTGGTGTGTCTTTGAAACTTTTTGAACTTTCTCTTGCAAGCCTTGTTGCTTCATTTTTAGAAAGTCCAAGCGAAACAAGTGCATCAATAGATTCCTCAATGGCGGGTGTGTTATCAACAAAATCATCATTTTCGTTTAATGAAAAACCGATAGGAGAAATTTTGTCTTTAAGTTCCAAACAAATTCTTTCAGCAGTTTTTTTGCCAATACCTTTAACTCTTGAAAGGAGCCCAACATCATCTTTTAGAATTGCAATTGTTAATTCTGAAAATTTAATTCCACTAAGAATTGAAAGAGCAACTTTTGGACCAATACCACTAATTGTAATCAATTTTAAAAATATGTTTTTTTCTTCAATAGAAGCAAAACCAATTAGAGTAATTGAATCTTCTTTAACTTGCATATAAGTAAGAATTTTTGTTGTTTCATTAACACAAGGAAGCATTGACAAAGTTTGATTTGAAACTTGAAGTTCATAACCCACCCCATTTGTTTCAATATTTACATAACCTTCTTCTTTTAATGTGATTTCACCAACTAAATATGCAATCATTTTTTCTCCTTTTATATTTTGAAAATGCATAAAGATACATAAACATAATAATTATTAAAATTAAAAAATATATAAATATGCAAGCTAAGTTCTGTTATTAATCAAATAATTGTTGGTTTGAGAATGGCAAATTGCTAGTGCTAGTGCATCTGCAGCATCATCTGGTTTTGGAATGGATTCTAAATTCAAAATTGCTTTAACCATAAATTGAACTTGTTGTTTTTCTGCTCTTCCATTGCCTGTAAGAGCTTGTTTAACTTGCAAAGGCGTATATTCATAAATTTTCAAACTTTTCTTTTTGGCTGAAAGCAAAATAACTCCACGAGCCTCAGCAACAGGAATAAGAGTTGTGTGATTTTTAAAGAAAAACAATTCTTCAACTGAAACTGTTTCAGGTTTGTATTTTTCAATAATGGAGCATAAACTTTCAAAAATAATTTCAAGTCTTTCAGAAATCGATAGTTCTTTTGGAGTTTCAATTGTTCCATAATCTATAACAGAAATTGGAGTGCCGTCCTCAATAACTCCAAATCCAACAATGCCATAGCCGGGATCAATACCCAAAATTCTCATGCAAATATGCTAACATCTTTTTGTTTAATTGTCTAGTTAATATTACATCAATATATTATTTTTAAAATATTTAATTAATTTAAATTTAATAAAAAAATTCCATAAAATACATGGAATTTTTATGCACATAATGTATATTTATAACAAATTGTTTGTGAATAAATATTCATAACATTTATATTTATTCTTCATCATCTTCATCATCATAAGACAAACATACATTGTGATATACTTCTTGAACATCGTCAAGATCTTCAAGTTTTTCAATCATGGTTTTAAATATGTTTTCTTGTTCTTGTGAAAGAGTAATTTCAGTTTGTGGAATAAATGAAACTTCACTAGAAACAATTTCATATCCAGCACTTTCCAAAGATTGTTGAACTTTTGAAATATCATTTGAAATTGTGTAAACTTCGTATGAATCTTCTTCAACTTCAACATCTAATGCACCTGCTTCAAGTGCTGTCATCATGAGTTCATCTTCATTTACTTTTTCATTTTTTTCAATAATCAAAACACCTTTTTGTTCAAATGAATAAGAAACGCAACCTGTTGTACCAAGAGAACCATTATATTTATCGAAATAGTGTCTTATATCTCCAGCAGTTCTGTTCTTGTTGTCAGTAAGTGCTTCAACAATAACTGCACTTCCGCCAATTCCATAACCTTCATAATTAATTGCTGTATAATCAACAGAATTCATATCTCCACTTGCTTTTTTAATACATCTGTCAATTGTGTCATTTGGCATGTTGTTTTGTTTTGCTTTTTGTATTAAATCACGAAGTTTTGTGTTTGTGTTTATATCTGCCCCACTATTTCTTACACAAACAGTAATTTCTCTACCAATTTTTGTGAAAACCTTGCCTTTTGCGGCATCAGATTTTCCTTTTTGTCTTTTAATATTATTCCATTTGCTATGTCCTGACATGTTTACCTCCAAATTTTTTCTCAAACATAATTATGCTTCCTGCCACACCAACATTCAAACTTTCAAGTCCATTAATCATTGGAATTGAAACGATTTTATTGCATTTTTTAAGCATTTCTTTGCTTATCCCTTGACCTTCATTTCCAAGAACCAAACCAAATTCTTTTGGCATTGTGCAAGAAAAAATGTTTTCGCCAGTCATGGAAGTTCCAATTAGTGGTAAATTCCAATTTTTATTTATTTCAAAAAACTCATCAATATTTTTTAATTCAGAAATATTTGCTTTGAAAATCGCACCACTGGAAGCTCTAAAGGTTTTGGGATTCATTACTTTTGCTGATCCAATCAATATAATATCTAAAAATCCCGAACCAACAGCTGAACGAATGATTGTTCCAACATTTCCGGGATCTTGAACATTTTCAAGAACAACATAACTCCCAAGTGGCTCTTGTGGCAAGCCGTTTTGAATTTTTACTGCCGCGGCAACACCACTAGATGATTCGACATTTGTAAGACTTTTTAAAACATCATGAGATACTTCAATTTTTTCACAATTAAATTGAGAAATAAATTCTTCATTTTTTCCGTTTTCATAAACAATGAATTCAACTAGCCATGAAGAAGCAAAAACTTCTTCAATCAAATTTTGAGTGTCCAAAAAAATTATGTTGCCATTTGCAACACTTTTTTTAATATCTTTAATTCTTTGATTACTAGAAGAACTTATCATTTTAAACTCCTTAAAAGAGTTTTTAAAAATTTTAACTAAAACAAAAAATGGAGCGTTCGAATTATTCGTTGCCCCACTTTATTTACTTAGCAAGCTTAGCTTTTGCTGTTTCAACAATTGAAGCAAATGCAGCTGAGTCATTAATTGCCATATCAGAAAGAACTTTACGGTTCAAATTGATTCCAGCAAGTTTAAGTCCATACATAAATTTGCTGTATGAAACTTGCATAGGTCTGCAAGCAGCATTGATTCTTGCAATCCAAAGTGAACGGAAATCTCTTTTCTTATATTTTCTTCCAACATAAGCATAGTTTCCACTTTTCATCATAGCTTGACGAGCTACACGATATAATTTTGATTTTGAACCTCTGTAACCTTTAGTTGCCTTTAAAATTGCTCTTCTTTTTTTGAGAGCGTTTACTGATCTTTTAATTCTCATTTTTCATTCTCCTCTTAAGCATTTACCATTTCTTTGATTGTTTTAACTTGTTTTCCAGAAAGGTAAGCTCCTTTTCTCATTCTTCTCTTACGAGATTGTGATTTTTCTGTGAGGAAATGTCCTCTATTTGGTTTTTCAAATTTTACTGCACCAGATTTAGTAATTTTAAATCTTTTTTTAGCGCCACTATGTGTTTTTTGCTTTGGCATATATTTCTCCTTCAAATATTTATTTTTTTGGTTTAACAATCATTATAATATTTTTGCCAAGTACTTCTGTTTCCTTGTCAATAACACCATTTTCTTCAATCATTCCAAAAAAGGTTTTTACAACTTCCAAACAAGAGTCAATAAATGCTCTCTGTCTGCCCTTCAAACGAAGAACAACTTTGACTTTGTCGCCATCAAGAAGAAAGCGATTTGCATGTTTTGCTTTTGTTAGCATGTCGTGAGTGTCAATCGTGCGAGAAAGTTGAACTTCTTTCAATTCAGAAACTTTTTGATTTTTTCTTGCTTCTTTTTCTTTCTTTTGCGTTTCGTACTTATACTTTCCATAGTTCATAATTTTACAAACTTTAGGTGATGAAGTAGGTGCAATCATAACAAGATCAAGTTTCATGTTTTCAGCTTTTAGCAAAGCGTCTGAAAGTGAACAAATTCCAAGCTGTTCGCCTTCCACTCCAACCAATCGAACTTGGTCAGCAATGATTTGCTCATTGATTAACAATTCCTTAAAAATATGATTATCCTCCAAAAATAAAAAGTGGAAATCAAAAGATTTCCACTAATACTAAAAACAATAATAAATGTTTTTGAACCAATCTGAGCTTGCTCGAATGGTGAGAAGTGGAAACTTCTTCTTTCTGATTGGTATTCTAGCACAATGAATTTATATTGTCAATAAAAATCTTGTGTTTTTGTTTACCTCATATAAATTTATGTTTTATTTTTTAAAAAGATGATAAAGCTTTTTCAATTTCACACTTTTTTTGTGTGTTAACAACAATTTTTGTTTTTTCAGCTTCAATCAAAGATTGAGGTGCTCTTTTCACAAATCCTTCATTGTTTAAAAGTTTTGTGCTTCTTTCAATTTCAAAATTAATATTTTCAAGTTCTTTTTTTAACCTTTCAATTTCTTTTTTTTCTTCAAACAAATCATTGTTAGGAATAAATATCAATGCACTTTCACAAACAATTTTTGTGTTTTTATCTGTCAAATTAGCTTCACTATTGATAACTACTGTGTTAATACCCATTGCCAACTTGTTAATTCCAACAGTCATTGAACTGATTAGTTCAAAGCTATTTAATGGTAAAATGAAAAGTTTTGTTCTCTTGTTGTCAGGAATTTTCATTTCGCTTCTAAAAACACGAATTGATTTAATAATTGAAATTATACTATCAAAATTCTTAGCTTTTGAAAATTTGAGATTTTTATCATATTCAGGGAATGGTTGAACCATTAAACTTTCACCAGAATGCCATGGCATAGAAATAAATATTTCTTCTGTTGTGAAAGGTGCAAATGGGTGCAATAACTTCAAAATATTCTCAAGAACATAAACAAGAACTGCTTTTGTTGTTAATTTTCTTTCTTCATTTGTTCCATTTAAGTCAGTCTTAGAAAGTTCAATAAACCAATCACAAAATTTTCCCCAAACAAAGTCTGATATGGAAATTATTGCTGTTCCAAGTTCATATTTATCAAATTTTTTATTTGTTTCTTTAACAACATTGTTAAGTTCATTAAGTATCCATTCTTCACCTAATGACAGTTTTGCTTTTTTCAAATCAATTTGTGGTTTTTCGGTGCAATAAGCAAGAACAAATTTGCTAGCATTCCACAATTTATTTAAAAAGTTTTTTGCTTTTTCTGCTTTTTCTTTTCCATATTTAACATCTCCGCCAACGGTCATTCCACTAAGAAGAGAAATTCTTAAGGCGTCTGCTCCAAATTCTTTTACAACTTCAATTGGATCAATACCATTTCCAAGGCTTTTACTCATCTTTTTGCCGTTTAAATCGCGAACAAGTCCATGAATTACACAATGGTCAAAAGGAACTTTGCCCATAAAATGTATGCCACTATAAACCATTTTGGTAACCCAGAAAGTTAAAATATCGTATGCAGTAACAAGCACATTGTTTGGATAATAATAATCCAAATCTTCAGATTTATCAGGATAACCAAGAGTTGAAAATGGCCACAAAGCACTTGAGAACCAAGTGTCTAGAACATCACTTTCCTGAGTAATTTTTTTTGAACCACATTTTGGACAAACACTTATGTCAGTTTCTGAAACAACAATTTCTCCACAATCATCGCAATAGAAAACAGGCAAACGGTGTCCAAGCCAAAGTTGACGAGAAATGCACCAATCTTGAATGTTTTCAAGCCAATTCAAATAGTGTTTATCAAATCGTTTAGGAAATATTTTTAGTTCACCATTCTTAAGTGCGTCTATTGCTGGTTTCGCAAGTTTTTCCATTGCAACAAACCATTGAGTTGAAATTTTTGGTTCAATAATTGTTTTGCATCTATCACAAGTTCCAACTTTATTTTTATACTTTTCAATCTTTTCAATAAGTCCAAGAGATTTAAGTTTTTCAACAACTTTTTTTCTTGCTTCAAACCTATCAAGATTAGCAAATTCTCCAGCATTTTCATTCAAAACACCGTCATCACCAATACAAGATATAATTTCAAGATTGTGTCTAAGTCCAATTTCATAGTCATTTGGATCATGCGCAGGAGTGATTTTAACTGCACCACTTCCAAAACCAATTTCGCAATATTCATCAGCAATAATCGGAATTTGCCTGTTTGTTAATGGCAAATATAGCATCTTTCCAACTTTTCCTTCATACTTTTTGTCATTTGGATTAACAGCAACTGCTGTGTCACCAAACAATGTTTCAGGTCTTGTTGTGGCAACAGTTAAAAAGCCACTTCCGTCAACGAATGGGTATTTAATGTGCCAAATTGATGTGTCTTGATCAATGTGAATGTTTTCTGTATCAGAAATTGCACTTTTACACTTTGGACACCAGTTAACAACTCTTTTGCCTTTGTAAATAAGCCCTTCATTGTAATAAGTAACAAAAACATGTCTAACAGCTTTGCTTAGTTTTTCGTCCATTGTAAAGCTCATTCTGTTCCAATCACAAGAAGTACCTATTGTTTCAAGCTGAGTTTGAATTGTACCGCCATAGAGCTTGTACCATTCTTCAGTTCTTTTCATAAAAGCTTCACGGCCAATTTTTTCTTTTGTAAGCCCTTCTTTTGAAAGTGCTTCACAGATTTTGGCTTCAGTTGCAATGGCAGCATGGTCTGTTCCAGGAACCCACAAAGTTTCAAAGGCTTTCATTCGTTTAAATCTAACCAAAGCATCTTGAAATGCGTTGTTTAATGCATGTCCAACATGCAATTTTCCTGTTATATTAGGTGGTGGCATTGAAATTGAAAATCTTTTTTTCCCCTTTTGAGGTTTACTAGAAAAATAATTTTTATCTAACCAACTTTTATAAATTTCTTTTTCAAAATCACTTGGATTATAAGTTTTATTCATTAATTATTTCCTCCATAAAATAAACATAAAGCACAAATCAAATGATTTGTGCAATTTAAGTAAAGATTAAATTATATAATTTTTCATTCAACAATCATCAAAATGAGAGCCACGCAAATCATAACCAATCCAAATGCTTTACAAGTTAATAACACTTTATCATCTGATACAATTTCTTTTTTCTGACGCACTAGTCTGGCAATTCTTTTTGCAAGCAAAGCCATACCAAGCCCAAGAATAGCTAGCACCAATCCCACCTGCACATTCATCTGAGAAAGTCTTGTTGTAAGATTTTCGAAAAGCATTAAGTTCATGTTCCCTCCAAATTTATTTGAATTTTATCAAAGAATTGTCAATTTTGCAAGTGAAATGCCAATTTTCACAACTATTTTATTTTATGAATAAATTGGAATAGTTTTTAAATAAGGAGGTTAAATGAAAAAACTATCTATTTTTCTAGCTTTCGTTATGTTAATTATTTCATTTAGTTTGGTTGGGTGTGGCAAAAAAAATAATGAATTAGTTGTCAACGAAGTTGCTAGAAGCATTTTTTATGCACCAATGTATGTTGCAATAACAAATGGATACTTTGAAGATGAAGACATTTCCATTTCACTTGTAACAGGGAACGGAGCTGATCAGTCAATGACTGCTCTACTTAGCGGGAATGCTGACATTGGACTGATGGGACCAGAGGCGGCTATTTATGTTAAAAGCGGTGGCGCACAAAACTCACCTGTTGTGTTTGGACAATTAACAAAACGAGATGGTTCATTTTTGATTGCAAGAACTGCAATGCCAAATTTTCAATGGTCTGATTTACAAGGCAAAGAAGTTATTGCAGGAAGGCGTGGTGGTGTGCCAGCAATGACTCTTCAATACACAATTGAAGAAATCAACTCTCTTACAATTGGAACAGGGGCAACTGAAGTAAAATTCAATTTAGATGTTTCTTTTCCACTTATGGCTCCAACTTTTGATAGTGGAGTTGGCGACTATGTAACATTATTTGAGCCAACTGCAAGTGAGTTTGTTGCAGCAGGTAAAGGACATATCGTTGCAAGTGTCGGTCAGGCAAGCGGTCCAGTTCCATACACTGCTTTTATGGCAAAACAAAATTGGCTTACTTCAAATGAAGATAAAGCAGTTGGATTTTTGCGTGCCATAATAAAAGGATATCGCTTTTTGTTAACAGCAACAAATGATCAAATTGCAACTGCTCTATCACCATTTTTCACTTCAATAAGCAGTGCTTCAATTTATGCTTCAATTCAATCGTATGTAAGCATTGATGCTTGGGCTAACACACCAGTTATGGCAGAAGCTCAATTTAACAAGCTTCAAGACATAATGGAAAATGCAAATGAACTTGATGACGGAAGAGTTTCATATTGGGATGTTGTAAACAATTCTTTTGCTTATAGTGCAATTGCTAGTCTTGCCTAAAAACGCGCTCAAATCAATCTAAAAATAGTAGTAATTAAATTTTATTATTTATCAATCAATAAAAAAGCACTCAAGTTTAATATTTTTGCAAAGCGAACATTTATTTGTTCGCTTTTTTAAACATTTTTGCATGTAAAAAATAAGATGAATTATGACTAAAAAAATATTGAGAGGAAGATGATGAGTAAAATTCTTGAATTAGACAATATTTCATTAACTTACCACACTAACACAGAAGAAATTGTTGCAATTAAAGATATTAGTTTTTGTGTTGATGAAGCTGAATTTGTTGCAATTGTAGGACCTAGCGGTTGTGGAAAAACAACCATTCTTTCAATAATTAACGGTCTTTTAAAACCATCAACAGGAAAAGTTTTAATAAATAACACACTTGTTGATGGAATAAATAATGAAACTGGTTACATGTTTCAAAGAGATTGCCTTTTTAATTGGAGAACGATTTGGCAAAATGTAAGCCTGCCGTTTGAAATCAAAAAAAAAGTTAACGAAGAACGAATTGATTTTTTGAAAGGACTACTAAAAAAATATGGGCTTTCTGAGTTTGAAAATAGGTATCCAAACCAACTTTCAGGCGGTATGCGACAAAGAGTTGCTCTTATAAGGACTTTAGCTCAAAATCCTAGCATATTACTCCTAGATGAGCCATTTTCTGCATTAGATTACCAAACAAGACTAAAAGTTTGTGATGACATTTCCTCAATAATCACAGAACAAAGAAAAACTGCAGTTATGGTTACTCATGACATTTCTGAAGCAATTTCAGTTGCTGACAAAGTAATTGTTTTGTCACAAAGACCGGGAAAAATTAAAAACATTTTCGAAACAAATTTGCGTTCTTTTGGTTCACCACTTAAAAGAAGAGAACACCCTGACTTTAGAATTTTGTTTGACAAAATTTGGAAGGAGATACAGTTTAATGACAAATAAATATTCAAAAGAGCATGAACTTTTTTTGAAGAAAAAGACAAGAGAAAAAAGAATTATTTTAAGTGTTCAAATCATAATTTTTTTATCAATTCTTGCTCTTTGGGAGCTTTTAACGCAAATAAATGTACTTGATTCATTTTTCATTAGCTCTCCAAGTAGAATTGTTAAAACTTTGATTAATCTTTTTGGCTCAGGAACAATGCTAAATCACATTTGGACAACACTATACGAAACAATCTTGGGTTTTTCCATTTCCATGATTCTTGGAATCACATTTGCTCTTGCCTTTTGGTGGAGCGATAGACTTAGAAAAATTCTTGATCCTTACCTTGTTGTTTTGAATAGTATGCCAAAAATTGCCTTAGGACCACTGATTATTGTTTGGATTGGAAGTGGAACAAAAGCTATTGTTGCAATGTGCATTCTTATTTGTGTTTTTGTTGCAACACTTTCAATTCTTTCAGCATTTTTATCTGTTGAAAAAGAAAAAATCATGCTTATGAAAAGCATGGGTGCTTCAAAATGGCAAATGCTTATCAAGCTTATTTTGCCGTCATCAATTCCTGACTTAATTTCTGTTTTGAAAATAACAGTTGGACTTAGTTGGATTGGTACAATTATGGGTGAATATTTAACAAGCAAAGCAGGACTTGGATACCTTATTGTCTATGGTGGGCAGGTATTCAAACTTGACCTTGTTATGGCAAGCACATTCATTCTTTGTGTTCTTGCATTGATTATGTATTTCTTAGTTGCCAGCCTAGAAAGAAAAATTAAGAAAAATTAGACTTTTGCAAATTTAAAATTAATTAACAATTATAAGAGATGAATCAATAAATATTTAAAATTTTAAACAATTATTAAAAGATTGAATTATGTCATTTTTATAAAAATAATATTTTTAAACTTGTTTAAAAAGGACAGATAATTAAGCAAGTGCATTTTCCTTCTCAAATTCTTTTTTAAGTCGTTCTAAAATCTTTTTTTCAATTCGACTTATGTAGCTTTGAGAAATTCCAAACATGTCTGCGACTTCTTTTTGAGTTTTAATTTCTTTTCCAGAAAGCCCAAATCGATATTCCATAATTTCTCTTTCTTTTTCTGAAAGTTTTTCCAAACATAAAATCAACAAATTGTTATCAACTTGTTTTTCCATATCATCAACAATGCTTGATTCTTCTGTGCTAAGTATGTCACTAAGCAAAAATTCATTGCCTTCACCATCAAAACTAAGTGGTTCATCTAAGCTCATTTCAACTTTTAATTTAACAGACTTTCTTAGACTCATCAAAATTTCATTTTCAATACAACGGCTTGCATATGTTGCAAGTTTAATGTTTTTATCAAATTTATAGGTTCTAACAGCCTTAATTAGACCAACTGCACCAACTGAAATCAAATCTTCCATTGCTATACTTGAAGAAATAAATTTTTTCGCAATAAAAACCACAAGCCTAAGATTGTGTTCAATAAGAACATCTTTGGCAACTGAGTTGCCTTCATTCATTTGTTGAATATACACTTCTTCTTCTTCAGATGACAAAGGTTGCGGAAGCGATTCTGCCCCGCAAATGTAATATATTGCCTTGTCAATGTCGTCAAAAAGGCTACCTTTAAAAAGCTTAAACAAAAACAATTTGATTTTTTCAATTAATTTCATATTGTCTCCTTAATCTATCAGCATTAACGGATTCAAAAGTCCTTTGCAACCTAAATGCTCAAAAGATGAAAATGATAGTCCTGCAAGCGGACAATTTATATCTTTAGTTTTTTTATCTAATAAAATTGTTGCTTTTGAAAGTTCAAATACAAAAATTTTACTTTCTTTTCCAACTCCAGATACATTAACCAAATGAGGTTTTTCCACGCATAGATTGTCATATCTTTTTAAAAAGACATCAATAAGAGACTTTTTCCCAAATAAACCTTCAAAAACTGAAGCTGAAATCATTATTATTGGCTTGCTAGTTGCAGGGTCAACTAATGTGTTTCCAGTGTCAAGAAATGCCAGAAATTTTTGTGATACTTTGCCACTACTTAAGGTTACAAAATAAGTAAGTTGTGAAGACAACATGTTCTTTTTTGTTTTTTTAACAAGGCTTTTCACAAGCATAACTGTTAGAATAGAAATCGAATAAATAACTGCAAGTGGAAGGGATTGAGCATTCATGTCAAATGGATTTGCACTTGTTCCGTTAACAAGAAAAACAATAGCAAATGATAAACCTCCAAAAACTGCTGTTGACAACATAAAAATCAAATAAATATACAAAAAGTTTTTTATGTTACCAATTTTAAAAGCAGTCAAAACAATTCCAGCTCCAAGCAAAAGCTTTACAACAATTGTAGCAAAATTTGACATAACAAAAAGTGGATAAAACAAAGATATGACACTAACAACAATTGCAACAAGAATAATACCAATTTTTTTTGCGTTGTTACTTGTTACACTTCTTGTAAAAAAAAGAATTGCCAAATTCATTGTGAGATTGCTCAAGAATACATCTTCAACGATTATTTCCATTTTTCCTCTGAAAATAATTATACAAACAATCTTGAAGATACCATAAAATTATATTGTTTAATTTTGTTGAATTAAGTAATTTTTTTTGATAAGAAACTTTTTTTCAATATTAAAAGAATTTTATTGTACTGATATTTTTTAAATATAAAAAATGAAGCAGTTAAACTGCTCCATTTCAAAAATTAATTAACTTTCTTTTTTTGTTCAAGAATTTTCTTTAAAAACAATGGGATTTCATCATCATCAATTTGAAGTTTAGATTGCTCAATTTTTTTAGCAAAAGGAATTGCTGTTTCAGTTTTTTCAGAAACTAATGGAGTTGATTCATGTTGAGCAAAATTACCAATAGCCTGTGCTTGTTCTTTAACTTTATCAACCTCAGGTTTATCTTTTATTGCACTACCAACAAAACCAGTAGCAATAATTGTAATTTCAACCTCATCAGACATAGATTCATCAATTCCAGCTCCAAAAATTGTGTTACATTCAACATCAACAACTTCTCTAACAAGGTCAACTGCTTCATAAATCTCATCAAGTGCCATATCGTTTCCGCCTTTGACATTGATAAGAATTCCTGTTGCACCCTCAATTGTTGTTTCAAGAAGTGGGCTTGAAACTGCCTGACGAACTGCTTCAAGAGTTTTGTTTTCACCTCGTCCAATTCCAATACCCATGTGAGCTAAACCTTTGTTTTTCATGATTGAACGAACATCGGCAAAGTCAAGATTGATTAAACTTGGTGTAACAATTAAGTCTGAAATTCCTTGAATACCTTGTCTTAAAACATCATCTGCATAACGGAAAGCTTCAACAAGTGGAGTTCCCTTTGGAACAAGTCTTAAAAGTTTATCATTAGGTATAATAACAAGAGTATCAACAAATTGTTTCAATTTAGAAATGCCCTGTTCAGCATTTGCAATTCTCTTTTTACCTTCAAAATTAAATGGTTTTGTAACAACTGCAATAGTTAAAATTCCCATTTCTTTTGCTAGTTGAGCAACAACTGGAGCAGCACCTGTTCCTGTTCCACCACCCATTCCAGCTGTAATAAAAACAAGATCAGAATCTTTAAGCATTTCTGCAATATCTGCTTTGCTTTCTTCAGCTGCCTTTTGACCAATCTCAGGATCAGCTCCTGCACCAAGCCCACGAGTGAGTTTTTCACCAATTTGAAGTCTTGTGTCGGCTTTGCTCATAAGAAGTGCTTGTTTGTCAGTATTTATCGCAACAAACTGTGCACTTTGCAAGTTTGCCAAAATCATACGATTAACAGCGTTGTTTCCACCTCCACCAACACCAATAACTTTTATATTTGCAACAGGGGCTATTGAATTGTTTTCAAACATAAATTTCTCCCTTTTATGAAAGTATACATATAATTAATTAATTTTGCAATAATCTTTTGTATAAACGAAGTGAAATTTGTAGAAATACTATTTGAATTGTTCTTTTGAAGAATATTTAAGAAGTGAAAAATCTGGGGCAAGTTGTGGTTTGTTAAAAACTGGATTTTTTGGAAATAAAATTTCGAAACCCTTGTTAGACTTCCTTTCAAAATTATATTTAACACCTTTAATTTTTGCAAATCCATCACCTGTTAAATATATTTTGTCACAAACAAGACCATCTTCTTCAAACATTTCAATTGTTGAATTGATTTGTTTGATAATTTGATTTACTCTCCAATTAACAATATCCCAAATCATTTTTGCTTGAATGCTTTTGTTGCAAACCAAGATTTCATCTTTTTCATCAGGGATTGCACTAAGAACAGTTGAATAAACGAGTTTTTCTCCTTCAGAATAAGTCAAATCAAAAACTTCTTGAATATCAGAAACCATATGAGCAACACCAATAGGAAATGAAAATGATTTAACAATTCCTTCACCTTTACCAAAGAATACATTTACACTTAAAGTGTTGCCATCAATGATCAAAGCACCTTTTTTTCTGATTTCTTCACCAAGAAGTGATGTCAATTCACAAACAGGCATAGGAACGAATATTGCTGAATTTAGTCCATAGCTTTTAAAACATTTGTTTAAAAAGTTCAAAAATGTGTTGTTTACATACGCAAATGAAATATTAAGGTTGATTTTTTTTGCTTTTAATCCAATTGGACTAATCGTCTTTTCTTTATCATCTAAAAGAGAAGATATTATTGAACAAGAAAGTAATGTTTGATTTGTTTTTTCTTCTCCAGATGACGCATTTCCAAGAATTTCGTTAATTACTTCAGCCGTTATTGTTTTTTTTGCTGGAAAAATAATTTCCTGAGAAACAACTTCAAAATCACAAAATTCAGCAGGAATTCCAACATAAGCTTCAGTAATTTGAATTTTAGATTCGGCTTCAGCTTTTGAAAGACAGGAAGAAAGCGATAATGAAAAATTTGTTTCGTTTAAAAATTCACCATTATAAATACCATCATGAGGAGTTGTTTCTTTAGCTAAAAAAGCAAAAATAGTGTCGTTTTCTTTCAAAGCTACCGACACATCAATTTTGTTTCCAGAAATCAAAATTGTGTTAAGTATTTTCTTTTGCAAAGTTTTGATGCTCCTTAATTTTGTATTACAGTCGAATTTTGCATATTTATAAGTATTTATACATAAATATAAATCTTTCAAAAAATATTGTCAACACAAAATACAAAAAAAAAGATGATAATCATCATATTTTTAAAAATAATTTTGTTGTTAAGCGTCAATCAAAACGGCAACGATTCCATCTTCAGCTGTTTCAATTACAACCATACTTTTTGTAATGATATCACTAAAAGTAATTGAACTTTGAGCTCTAAACAAGCATTCAACCTTTTCTGAATATTTTTTTTCAAAATCATAAACTGTTGTTTTGAACGAATTGAAATCTTCAATAACCATTTGAAGTGAATTTTTTTCTGTTCCTTCAATTATTTCGCTTTGAAAATAAATTGACTTAAAGCTTGCCTTGCTTTCAATTGTTCCCCTATCACATCTAAGAAGTGCTGTTTTTAAATTTTTGATTGCCAACTTTTCAGTTTCGTTAATGGCTTCCAAAAATTCTCCTGCTTTTGCATTTGTGTTTTTTATGCTTATATCAAGCAAAATTTCATTTGAAGCAGTTGATATAAAAGAATTTGTTTTTTCAAGAACTTTTAAATTTTCATCAACAAGAGCATATGAATATTCAGTAAGTTTAACAGCATACAAACTTTCTCTTTCAGCAAGGTGAATTGTGACATTAGCTGGAAAATCTATTTCAAATCCAACAACATTTGAGTATGGAAATGCTTTTTCAATTTTTTCTTTTGCAAGTTTTCTATTAAAGAAAAAAACAGAACCTTTAATATCTGAAACTGAAATTATATCTAGTTCTTTTCCATCAAGGTTGTTTGTTGTAGTTAAAAAATTAATTTCAATAGATTTTGGAGAAAAAACTGTGTAACTCAAAATAAGTAAGGTTGTGATTAAACCCAAAAATATACAAAGTGTTAATATGAATTTTTTTGGATTAAATCTCATTTTCTCTCCTTAATTTGTCCGTTTAATTTCAGCTCCAAGAGATTCAAGTTGTTTTTCTAAACTTTCATAACCCCTGTCAATATTATTTACTGAATCTATGGTTGTTTTGCCTCTTGCACTTAACCCAGCAATGACTAATGCAGCTCCACCACGCAAATCGCTTGCCTCAACATTTGTTCCATTAAGATGATTGATTCCCTCAACAAGAACCTTATTATTTTTAATTATTCTGATTTTTGCTCCCATCTTAACGAGTTCATCAGCAACAGAAAATCTTGTGTCAAACAAATTTTCAACAATTTCGCTTTTACCAATAGAAATGCACTGAAGAGCAAGAATTTGTGATTGCAAATCTGTTGGAAAACCTGGATATGGTTTTGTTTCAACAAAAGGCACACTAAGCGGTTTATGACTCGCTTCAATGAGTAGTTTATCATTTTTTTGAGTAATTTGGCAAGCATATTTTTTTAATTTGTAAGTAAGCGACCTTATATGTTTTGGAATAACATTTTTTAGTAGAACTTTTCCACCAACAGTAGCAACAGCAATAACCAATGTTCCAGCAACAATTCTATCAGATATTGGCGTGTATTCAACACCAAATAAATTTTTAACTCCTTCAATCTCAATTTTTGAAGTTCCCGCTCCCCTAACAAGAGCACCCATTTTGTTTAAGAACTTTGCAAGATCAACAATTTCTGGTTCTTTTGCAGGATTATGAATTATTGTTTTCCCTTTAGCTAAAACTGCTGCCATAATAATGTTTTCGGTTGCACCAACACTTGGCATTTCAAGAATAATTTCTGAACCAATCAATCCATTTGTTGTACAAATAAATTTTCCATCTTCTTCAACAATATTTGCTCCCAATGCTTTTAAACCAAAAATATGCAAATCTATTGGTCTTTTTCCAATTTTGCAACCACCGGGATATGAAATTTCAGCATTTCCAAACCTAGATAAAAGTGCTCCTAAACAAAAAAATGAAGCTCTGAGAATTGAAGCAAGCTCCTTATGAATACATGTGTTATTTATTGTAGAAGAATCGATAATAACGGAAGTTTTATCTTCAATTACTTTTGCCCCAAGACTTCTCATAATATTTAGCATGCTATGAATGTCCAAAATGTTTGGAACTTTGTTTAAAATAATTTCATTTTTACATAATATACAGGCTGCAATAATAGGAAGAAAAGCATTTTTGCTTGAACATACTTCAGTTATTCCAAAAAGTTTTTTTCCTCCTTCAATAACAAATTTCTCCATAACACTCTCCTGTTAAAGTGTATATGAGAAATCATTTTTTTGTGTTTTTATGAATATAGCTTAGAAGAGCTTTTGGCAACATTCAAACAAACACCAATTGAAGCCATAAAAACAACAAGACTTGTGCTTCCAGAAGAAATGAAAGGCAAAGGAAGCCCTGTTGGCGGAATGAGCCCTGAAACAACACTTACATTTAGAAGAACTTGAACGCATATAACACTTGCAATTCCAGCAACAAGCAAACAACCAAATTTATTTTTTGCACTAAAAGCAACTCTTATTAAGGCAATAATTAAAAACGCAAAAACAATTAAAACAAAAAGTCCGCCAATAAATCCAAGTTCTTCCACTATAATTGAAAATATAAAATCGCTTTCGGCAAATGGTAAAAACAAATTTTTTTGTCTTGAATTGAAAAGTCCAACTCCAAACAACCCGCCACTTCCAATTGCATAAAGAGATTGAATGAGTTGAAATCCTTCTCCTTTAGGATTTGCCCAAGGGTCTAAAAATGCCATTAATCTTTTCACTCTATATGGTTCTAAAAGAATTAAGGCAGGAACAGTTGCTGCAGCAGGCATGCCAATTGCCATCATATGTTTCCAATTCATGCCACCAAGAAAAAGCATAATTATTAAAACAATGCCGATACACATGGTTATGCTCATATTTGGCTCCAAAATAACAAGAGTGCAAAACAAAACACCAACACAAATTGGCAAAATTGAATGTTTAAATTTAATAGTTTCAGCTTTTATATCACAAAATGTTGCCGAACAAAACAAAACAAGTGCAAACTTTGCAATTTCACTTGGTTGCATGGTCAATGATCCAATTCCAATCCATCTTTGTGCACCATAATTTGATTTTCCAAGCCCTGGAACAAAAACAAGAAGAAGAAGGATAACAGAAATTGCTACCAAAATCCATTTATATTTTTTAAGTTTTTCATATGGAAAAAAGCTTGCTCCAATCATAGCAACAATTCCAATAACTGCTCCAATTATTTGTTTTGTCAAAAAAAATGTGCTGTTTCCATAATTTTGCTGAGCAGAAAAACTACTTGCTGAGTAAACCATGATACAACCAAAAATTACTAGCAACATTGTGCAAGTTATGATTATTATTTCATTTTTTCTTAAAAATGCGTGTTTCACTTGCCTCCTAGTTCATGCACAAGTTTCATAAAAATTTGACCTCTTTCTTCAAAATTCTTAAACTCATCAAAGCTTGCACAAGCTGGTGAAAGTAAAATTGTTGAATCTGGTTTTGCAAGACGAGTTGCAAAAAAAAATGCATCTTTCATATGCTCAGCGACGACAATCCTTGCCTTACAAATATTTTCAGAAAAAGCCTTTATAAATTTGTTTGTGGTTGCACCATAAATAATTATTGTGTCAACATTTGCTCTGATATTTTGTGCAAGCGAAGCAAAATCTTCACCTTTATCACTTCCGCCAAGAAGCAGTACAATTTTTCCTTTAACTGCCTCAAGGGCTGTTAAAGTGCTTGCAACATTTGTGGCTTTGCTGTCATTTACAAATTTGATTCCTTCATAAGTTCCTACCGTTTGAATTCTGTGTTCAATTGGTTCAAATTTTATAATTGCTCTTTTAATAGCTTCATTATTAACATTTTGAGTTTTTGCAATTGCAACTGCTGCCAAAACATTTTCTAAATTTTTGATTCCAAGAAGTTTAATAGATTCTATTTTGAATATTTTTTCATTTTTGTAGCAAACGAATTCGTTATCAACATAAGCACCATCGCACTTGCACCTAGATGAAAACCATACAACTTTTGATTTAATTAATTTTGCAATACTTTTTGTAACAGGATCACAAAAATTTAAAACCGCAAAATCTTCTGCTGTTTGGTTATTAAAAATCTTTTCTTTTGCTTTGCAATAATTAGTCATTGAAAGATGCCTAGCAAGATGATCTGGTGCAATGTTTAGAATGCAAGCAACATGTGCATGAAAAGACTCTGCACTTTCAAGTTGATAAGACGAAACTTCCAAACAAATGACACTTTCATTCGTTGTATCTTTTGCAACTGAAGATAATGGAAGCCCAATATTTCCACAAAGAAAAACATTTTTTCCATCTTCAATAAAAATTTTTGAAAGCAAAGTTGTTGTTGTGGTTTTTCCATTTGTACCAGTTATTGCGAAAATTTTGCTTTTTGAAAACATGTAACCAAGTTCCATTTCTCCAATTACATAAGCACCATTTTCAACAAGTTTACTTAGTTTTTGATTTTCTAAAATTGGGACACCAGGGCTAAGAAGAATATAATCAAATTTTTGATTCCAATCAAATTTTGCTTCATCTTCTTTTGAAATTATGCAAATTTTTGCACCATTTTCTTCAAGAAGCTTTTTGCATGCCATACCGCTTCTTTCGTTACCCCAAACCAAAACGGACTTACCCTCAAAATTCATTATATCTCCTCTGTTATCACATACAAAGAAGAATCATGCCTCCTGCGATAATAAGTGTGATAACAAAATAAATAAATGTAATTTTGTTCTCATTTATTCCTTTTTTTTCAAAATGATGATGCAAAGGTGCCATTAAAAACACTCTTTTTTTTGTTTTTTTGTAATATAAAACTTGAATAATATCACTTATAGCTGTCAAAACATACATAATGCCAATTATCACTAAAAATATTTCCATTTTCAAAAACACACAAACGCCTGCAATAAGCCCACCAAGAGCAAGTGAACCTGTGTCCCCCATAAATATCTTTGCAGGATAAATGTTGAAACAAAGATACCCTAGCAAAGCTCCAGAAGCAAAAATGCATAAAAGAGCGAGATTTGATATTTGCAAAGAAGCGGCATATGGACTACAAACAAAAACAAGTGCTCCAATTCCCATCAAAAATGCCAAACTTACACTTCCAGAAAGTCCGTCCAATCCATCAATCAAATTCACACTGTTTGTAACAGCAATGAAAAACAAAATCACAAAAGGAATAATCCAAATTCCCAAATCAATGCTTCCAAATGAAAATGGCAACAAAATGCTTGAACCAACAAACGGTGAATAATAGCAAAAAAATGCAACAATTGAAGCAATTGCAAATTGTGAAACAATTTTTTGATATGGTTTTAAACCTTCGTTTTGTTTAAATTTGATTTTGATAAAATCGTCCATAAATCCTAATATACAAAAAGCCAACATAATTATTATTGATAATTTTGCCAAAAATGACTCAACACCACAAAAGATAATCGTGCAAATTGATATTGAAATAACAAATATAAAACCACCCATTGTTGGAGTGCCTTGTTTAATTTTGTGACCTTCAACATATTCCAAAATTGTTTGACTAGCTTTGAATTTTTTTGAAAGCAAAATAACAATTGGACCAATCACAACTGCAATCAAAAATGCGACTAAAAATGAAAGCATGCTATTTGCTAACATTGTAATGCCTCATCTATATTTTTTTTATCTTTTTCTGATTCGACAAATTTTTCTACTTCATTTAAATCATTATAGGGCTGTTTTATTCCATTAATATCTTGATATTTTTCTGCACCTTTTCCACAAAGCACAAGAGTCCCACCCTCTGAAAGATATTCAAGTGCAATTGCAACAGCCACTCTGCGATCAGGAATTAGAATATGGTTTGTTTTCTTGAGTCCTTTACAAATTTCATAGATTATAAATTCTGGTTTTTCATATCGTGGATTATCACTAGTAATCACCAAAAAATCTGCATTTTCTTCTGCAATTTTTCCCATAATTGCTCTTTTGCCTCTATCTCTGTTTCCGCTTGCACCAAAGAGTGCAATAATTGGAGATGGAAAGATTTTTTTTGTTGCTTGCAAAATTTTTTCAATTCCATCAGGCGTGTGAGCAAAATCAATAACAACATAGCGTTTTGGATCAAGTTCAACAATATTAAATCTACCTGCAACAGGTTTTGTTTTTTTAAGTGCCGAGCAAATATCTTCAAGTTTAAGTCCAAAGCTTAAACATATTGAAACAACTCCAAGAGCATTTGAAACATTGTAATCACCACAAAGCGGAGTGTCCACCCTGCAAACTTCATCAAAAGCATTTACGAAATAAGTTGTTCCACTTGGTTTATATTCTGGTTCAGTACAAAAAATATCTGCAGGATTTTCTCTGCCATAGCTGACAAATTTTTTATTTGTCATTGCTGATATTTCACTATATCTTGGGTCATCTGAGTTTAAAATCAATTTTTCAACTTGTTCACCTAGCAAAAAATCAATTTTTGTTTTAGCGTATCTTTCCATTGTTAAAAAATAGTCAAGGTGATCTTGTGTTATATTAGTCAAAAGTCCAACTTCAAATTTAATTCCACAAATTTTTGAAAGTGCAATTGCATGAGCTGAAACTTCCATAACACAAAATTCACAATTATCTTCAACCATTTTAGCAAATATTTTGTGAAGGTCAAAAGGGTCTGGAGTTGTAAGCTCTCCAGGGTAAAAATCCGAACCTATCCAAACACCCTCTGTGCCAATTAAACCAACTTTTTTATTCATGATTTCCAAAATTTGTTTTGTAACAAATGATGATGTTGTTTTTCCATTTGTACCTGTTATTCCAATTATTCTTAATTTTTCATTTGAATTATTAAAAAAGTTTGAAGACAAAATGCTAAGAGCTTGTCTTGAATTTTCAACGAGAACTTGTGGCAAATCGCAATCAACATATCTTTCAACAACCAAGATGCTTGCTCCGTTTAATTTTGCATCTTGAGCAAAGTTGTGAGAATCAGCGTTAACACCTTTTGTACAAACATAAATAGTACCCTTTACGCAATGACTTGAATTTGTTTCAATATGTACAATTTCTTCTTTTTCATAATCTCCTTTAAAAGAAATTATGGGTAAATTTTTAAAAACTTTTTTTGCGTTCACTTTTTCCCTCCGTTTGTCATATCATAATGCAAATGAATTTCATAAAACTCATTTTCACAAAACAAGACAAGTTTCTACAAAAAATTTATTCACAAAAAAAACTCTTTTCAAAATTAATTATTTGTGGTAAAGTTCTACTTGCGTTAAAATAATAATTGATAGGCAACAAGGAGTAGACTGATGAAAAATCGAACTGAAAATTTTGAAAAAACAAATTTTTCTATTGAAGAAATCAATAAAAAAATATTGCTAAATCCTCAGGATCTTGTAAACGAAGATGAAAGAGCATATCATTCTCAAATTGATGAAATTGTTGAAGATATAATAAACAATCGTAAGGAAGTTAAACTTATTCTTCTTTCCGGTCCTTCTTCAGCTGGCAAAACAACTTCTTCAAATTTGCTTAATGCAAAGTTTTTGGCTCATGGAATCAAAACTTATGTTGTTTCGCAAGACAATTTTTTTGTTGAAGCGGCAAAAACACCATTACTCCCTGATGGTTCATTTGACTATGAAAATGTTACTTGTGTTGACATGGAATGTTTCAACCATTTTCTTTTTGAGCTAGAAAATGAAAAAGTTGCACATATGCCAATTTTTGATTTTGTTAAAAAAAGAAGAAATGATGAATTTGTTCCTTTGGAAATAGATAAAAATTCAATAATTATTATGGAAGGAATTCATGCACTCAATCCAATTCTTACGCAAGGATTTAGCGGAAAAACTATCGCAAAAATCTATATTGGATTAAATTCAAATTACACATATAAAGATAAAATTCTTATACCAGCAAAAACGGTTAGACTTATGAGAAGATGCCTAAGAGATTTTTACACAAGAGGACACTCAATTTCTGCAACTTTAGACATGTGGAAAAATGTTTGTGATGGAGAAAATTTGTATATTAAACCATTCAAAACAACAGCTGATTACTTGCTTAATTCATCTCACTCATACGAAGCAATGTTATATGCGAAATTTCTTAAACCACTTCTTGAAAATGCTTTGTCAAACCCTCAAACAGAAGAACTTATTAAAATGCTTGAACAATGTGAAAAGCTTGATAGCAGTTTAATTCCAAAAAACTCATTGATTCAAGAATTTCTTGCAGGAAATTAATAGCATTATATAAATAATAAATTTTAAAAAAAGACTTATAATTTGCAACAAAATTAAGTCTTTTTTTAATCTATTTATAACAAACTAACAATTATTATAAATACCAAATCACATTATTAAATTTATAAATTAAATCTTGAATAATAAACTTTTAAGTTTCTAACAAATATACAATAGAACAATCAATTTTTTAAAAAAAGAACTTGTTTCGCTATAACTAAGGAAATAAGTTCTTTCAAATTTGTCTTTGAAATCTCATTTTAACAATTCAAGTATAATCATTATGCTGCAGGAAAAGTGGTAACAACTTGACTTAAAAGTTCAGGCTTAATAATCATAATTGCAACACCAGCCAAGAGAAGTAGAATTAAAATTCCAAACAAAATTCTAACGAATCCCCTTCCAATTGTGTTGAAGAACACATATGTTCCAAGAATTATAAGAGCTCCATATTGTTTTGAAAAATTAAAAAAATCTGTAAACTGTGGTGTGATATTCGTGTTGAGTTGTTGATTAATTGCCAAAATAAGAAGTACTACGAACCAAACAATACTTGCTACAAGTATAATAAAATTTACAAGCTTTTTCATTGTTCCTCCAAATATGTTTTCATTATATATCTTTTAAAATAAAAAGTAAAGATTTAAACACAAAAACTTATCTTTTAGTTAAAAATATATAAAATTTTACTTGCAATAAAGATTTTATTATGATAATATGCACCTGTCAAACATAAGCCGGAGTGGTGAAATGGCAGACGCGTCGGACTCAAAATCCGATGTTCGCAAGGACATGCGGGTTCAAGTCCCGCCTTCGGCACCAAACAATATAAGCCACATTAAGTTGTGGCTTTTTTATAAGCAAAAATAATATTAATTGCTAAGCTAAAGTTTATAAACAATATAATATAGATAAAAAAACATTAATTTCCAATTGTATTTTTTTAAAATTATATATTTATTAATTATATTTTCTTTTTTTAAAAAAAATAATTTTAAAAAATAATTTAATTCATTAATTAATACATACAAAAAATACTATGAGGATTATACTTTAATTATTTTTTGAATTAAATAGATTTAATAAAAAATGTATTAAATTACAAGTTCTTATTATGAACAATGATTTCATCATTTTCTTCATCATATGTTGCAAGAACAATATTTTTTAAATCATTTTTTGAAGATATATTTAATTTTTTATAGAGCCAATCTTTTGATTTTTCAGCTTGATTTAAAGCCTTTTCTACAATTTTCCCTTCAATTATAAAATCAATTGAAAGGCTGGATTTTTTATCTTTAATTTTTAAATGCTCAAGAGTTGCTGGTTTGTTCTCTGATTTGGGCAAAATGCTTAATTGGCCATTTGTTTCAAGAATAGCAAAGGCAATTTCGTCAATATCAAAGTAATTTTTTAATCTGCATAGCGATAATAAATCGTTCATGTCAAATCTTACTTTTTTAATTTCCTTATAATTAATTTTTCCATCTTCAATCAAAATATGTGGTTTACCTTTAATTATAGTTTTTAAAAAAGTGGGTGTTATTTCTAAATAATTTAAGATAAGTGCAAGAACCATAAAAATGGTCATCGCTATCAAAAAAAAATAAAAAGGAATTTCTGTATCAAAAGTCATTTGGGCTGCAATTGATCCAATAGAAATACCTAAAACATAATCTGTAAATTCAAGTTGAGCAATTTGTTTTTTTCCTAATAGCTTTGCAATTATAAACAAATATGCAAAAGAAATTAATGTATTAATAACTACTCTCAAAATTTCATTCATGCAAATATTATGTGGCTATTAATTTCAATTTATACTGCTTAATATTCCTATTATACTTTCTAAACTAAAAACTTTAAACTATAAGAAGCAAGAAACTAAAAATGCCACTGGCAACTTTTTTTCCCTCAAAGCCCCCTTGGGCTTCAAGTCCCCTCCCTGATAAAATATTAGAAAAATTAATTATTATACTCATTTTTAACAAAAATAAATTATTAACCAGAACATTGATTAAAATATGGAGTTCAAAAAATCAGCACGAATTTAGTTCGGGCGCAAGATTTTTTGGACAAACACTTCTGTAGGAAAGGGAGTTGGGAGGGAAACCAAAAAAAAGCGAGTTAGCAAAGTTTTAACTTTGCGTACCCGCCTATTTTTTTTGGTGTCACTCCAAGTATTTTGGTGCGGTCGGAGGGACGCAATTGCTTTCAGCATTTGCACGGCTTACAAGCATAGCTTGCTTCGCCACTTTTCGGAGAAAACTTGCCACTGGCAACTTTTTTCCCTCAAAGCCCCCTTGGGCTTCAAGTCCCCCTCCCTGATAAAATATTAGAAAAATTAATTATTATACTCATTTTTAACAAAAAAAAATTATTAACCAGAACATTGATTAAAATATGGAGTTCAAAAAATCAGCACGAATTTAGTTCGGGCGCAAGATTTTTTGGACGAACACTTCTGTAGGAAAGGGAGTTGGGAGGGAAACCAAAAAAAAGCGAGTTAGCAAAGTTTTAACTTTGCGTACCCGCCTATTTTTTTTGGTGTCACCCCAAGTATTTTGGTGCGGTCGGAGGGACTTGAACCCTCACGATTTCTCATATGCCCCTTAAACATACGTGTCTGCCATTCCACCACGACCGCATGCCTGTATGCTATCACAGTAGATTTTATTTGTCAATAATTTTCTAATAAAATTTTAATTATTATAAAATGTTTGCTTCTATTTTTAAAAAATTGTATACTCACAATTAGTTAGAGGGAAAAATATGACAGAAAAATATTTATTGGAACAAGCTCAAAAAGCAAAAGAATTTGCATATACACCATATTTCCATTTTAGAGTTGGTGCAGCTCTTTTAACAGAAAGCGGAAAAGTTTATACTGGTTGCAATGTTGAAAACGCAGCCGGCTCATCAATTTGTGCCGAAAGAACAGCTCTTGTGAAAGCAGTTAGCGAAGGCGAATGCTCTTTCAAAGCCATTGCAATTGTAAGCGATGGAGATGATTTCATATACCCATGTGGAGTTTGTAGACAAGCGCTTGTTGAATTTTCACCAGATATGAAAGTTGTTACTGAAAATGCAAAAAATGAAATTAAAATTTTTACTCTTGATGAATTGCTTCCTAATTTTTTTGGTCCAAAAAGTCTTAAATAAGGATTATTATTTTTTTAAAATTGATAAAATAAACTTTATAAACTGTTTTGTTTGTAGAAATTAATTTATCTCAAGTTTTTTTGTTTAAACCAATGTTCTAGTTACTTATTTTGTAATCAATTTTTTTATCTTTAGAATTAATTGAATATTTTTTATATCATTATTTTAATTATTTTGCAATGTCTTCTTTTAAACAACAATATTTAGATTGTACTTTTTAAACCACAAGTCAAACTGATACAAAAATGCTATAAGCTGAGGTCTAGTCATTAATTGTCCAAACCAAGGTTTTAGATTTTCATTCTCACCTTGTAAAATGGATAATAATGTCTTTTTATCAAATAATTCGTGCAAAATTGAATCTTTACTTAACAAGCTCTTTTCTAGCAAAGTTGAAATGCTTTTTAAATATTTTGGATTATGAGTTTTTGGATATGGGTTCTTTTTTCTAAGCAAAATTTCTTCTGGAACAACATCTTTAAAAGCAGTTCTTAGAAGCCCTTTTTCAAAATTACCATAAAATTTATATGACCAAGGAACATTATATAAATACTCAATTAACCTGTGATCAGCAAACGGCACTCTTACTTCCAGACTTGAGCCCATTGTCATTCTGTCTTTTCTTTCAAGTAAAGTATGCATAAACCATATCATGTTTAAATAAACAAGCTGTTTATGTTTTTTTTCTTCAATTGTTTCATCTCCGCTTAATGGAACTTCACAAATTGTTTCATCAAACTTTTCCTGAACATAATCCTTCAAATTTAGTTTCATTTTATATTTATCATTAACCAAACTTTCCCTTTCATCTAAATTACGAATCCAAGGAAAAGTGTTGTTGAAATCTTCTCTATAAAACCACGGATACCCGCCAAAAATTTCATCAGCACATTCACCAGAAAGAGCAACAGTAAATTTGTTTTTAATTTGTTTGCTAAACCAAAATAATGATGAATCAACATCAACCATTCCGGGGTAATCTTTAAGTTCAAGAGCATTTGTTAAACAATCAATGAGTTCATCATTTTCAATCACTTCATTGTGATGTTTAATATTGTACCTTTCTGAAACCAATTTCACAAAATCATTATCTCTTGCAACTTGAAAGTCATTTTTTGCAAAAAACTTTTCATTGTCAACATAATCGATGCTGTAACTTTCAACATTTGGCTTATATTTTTGAGCTATTAAAGTGATTATTGTTGAATCTAGTCCACCAGACAGAAGCGTACAAAGTGGAACATCAGAAATTAATTGTCTTTTTATGCTATCTTCAAGCAAAAATCTAACTTCTTTTGTTGACGCGTCAAAGCTGTCAGAAAAGCCCTTTGAAACCACATTCCAATATCTTTTAATTTCAATCTCATTATTTCTAAAAAACAAATAATGTCCTGCCCTTAACTCAAAAACATTCGAATATATTCCACTACCAGCAGAGCGAGAAGGTCCTAAACCCAAAATTTCTTGCAATCCACAAAGAGAAATTGTGTTTATATTGAAATATGAAATAATTGATTTAATTTCTGATGCAACCATAAATTCGTCTTTGTTTTTACAATAAAACAAAGGTTTAACACCAACTCTATCTCTGCAGGCAAAAAATTCTTTCGTTTTTGTATTCCACACAGAAAAAGCAAAAATTCCGTTAAGCTTTTCCACGCATTTCTCTTTATATTCAGCAAACATTTTAACCAAAACTTCAGTGTCTGAATAACCAATAAATGAATAACCTTTTTGCACTAAGTCTTGCCTTAGCTCATCTGTGTTATAAAGCTCACCATTGTATATTAAAATATATTCTTTAAAAACAAATGGCTGTTTTCCATTTTTCTTATCTACGACAACCAACCTTTTATGTCCCAAAAACACATTTTCATCTTCAAAAACACCTTCTTCATCAGGACCTCTATGACTTAATTTTTGCAACGCATTCAGAGCTAATTCCTTATTGACTACTTTTGACACAATTCCCATCAATCCACACATTTTTTTTGACTCCAATATCTCATTATATGTGCATTTTCTTCTTAATGTTTTTACATTCTTTATAAATATAAAAAATACTTTCGTTGTAATATTTCATAATCAATACTAAAATAATAAGAATTTGAGGTAAAAGCATGAATTGTATAGAAAATTTTGTTCCACTAATTTTTTTGAATAATGGAAATGATATTTTTATTAAAGATGACAAAATATTATTTATAAGTGATGATTTAAGAAAATTTATTGAAAAATTTGGCAAAAAAAAATATTTTGAAGAAATTTACATAACTAATGAGGAAATTTTGAATCTTAAAAATAAAATTATGACTTTTTGTCCTGACTATAAATATATCAATGAAAAAGGTGGATTAGGTTATTATTTTGTAGAAAAATCATATGATGAAGCATTTCAAAAAATTGTATATTTTTGTAAAGAGTTAAACATACTTCATAAAATATGCTTAAAAGAAATCCATGATATGAATGGTGTAAAAAAAGTTTTGGTAAGTAAAGAATTTAATTTCAGAAAAGCACCAAACTGGATGAAACTGAACTTTGAAGAAAAAGAATTTTAAATGAGCAAAATAATTTTTTTAGGAAGTTTTAATCAAAAATAAAAAAAGATGCGTATTTTTGCACATCTTTTTTTGTTTTTAAAGAGCTTGTGATTTTTCAGATTTTTTATGACCAATTAAATTGTTAACCACTTTTGAAGAAAAATCATTTGGATCACAAACAAATTCATTTTCATTTAAGAGTTTAAATTTCAAATCTGAATATACCTTTTGAAGATAATAAGCTACACCTAAATCAAACACTGTGCCATAACTTGTTTTGTCATAAAAAATAAAAATGTTTTTTGCGTTCGAAATTGCCTGAGCATTTTGTAGACAAATATTATATCCGCCAGTGTTTACACCATTAACATAAGGGTTTTGATTTGTATCCGTTTCTGGATAGTGAACAAAGTAACCTTTTTTCTTAAGACAACAAATTCTTTTATTAATAGCTTCAATTTGTTCTTTAGTAGCATTTCTTACAGGGCAAATTGTAAAAATTTTTTTGTCAGATGCATGAGTGCTAAGTTTTGCTGAAAGTTTGTTGTCTTGCCAATATTTTGCCATCATGTTAAAAGATTTTGCGTAAGATTTTTGCTTTTCTTCTTCAATCCTTTGATTAACTTCATCTATATTTACTATTTTAATTTGCTGGCCTCTAGCAAATATGATACCCAATTTGAACATGCTTTCTTTACTTAAAGTATCAAGATTAATTTCAACAACCTTGTTTGTTTCCAAGACTTCGTTTAATATTTCATCAAACTTTTCCATTAAATTCTCCTTTGTAAAGTCATCAATTTTTAAATTGTATCATAAGAAATAATTTATTGTCAATGAATAAAAAATAGGAAATTTATTTGAATTATAATTTAATGAAAACAAAATTTTTTTATAATTATTTTTTTTACAATTTATCATTTTGTTTGCTTTTTATTTTTTATTGTTATACAATTTATTCCGTAAAAGGAAGTATAAAAAAATGGATTTATTTAAAAAATGTTCTGAATTCACACTTGCAAAAGACCTTATAAATAGTGGATTTTATCCATATTTTACTGCACTTGAATCAAAACAAGACACACAAGTAGTTATGAAAGGTAAAGAAACAATTATGATTGGTTCAAATAACTATCTTGGACTCACTTCTCACCCAGAAGTTATTGAAGCAACAATTGAAGCTGTTAAACAATATGGAACTGGTTGCAGTGGTTCAAGATTTTTGAATGGAACTCTTGTTTCTCACCTTCAATTAGAAAATGAATTAGCTGAATTTCTTCACAAAGAAGCAGTTCTCACAATTAGTACAGGATTTCAAACCAACCTTGGAATAATTTCTGCCATTGCAGGAAGAAATGATATTATCATTTGCGATAAAGAAAACCATGCAAGCATTTATGATGCATGCAGACTTAGTTTTGCTAAAATGTTAAGATATGAGCATAGTAATATGGAAGAACTTGAAGAACTACTTAAAAATGTTGAACCAGAGAAAGGCATTTTGATTGTAACTGATGGTGTTTTCTCAATGGGTGGAGATGCTTGCAATCTTCCAAAAATTGTTGAGCTTGCCAAAAAGTATGGAGCTCGTGTAATGGTTGATGATTCTCATGCCCTTGGTGTCCTTGGAAAGCATGGAAGAGGAACTGCTGAATATTTTGGTCTTGAAAAAGAAACAGATATCATCATGGGAACATTTTCAAAATCTCTTGCAAGTCTTGGTGGCTACATGGCAGCATCAAAAGAAGTTGTTGAGTTTGTTAAACACACATCACGCCCTTTCATCTTTTCTGCAAGTATGACACCAGCAAGTGTTGCAAGTGCAAGAAAAAGCTTGGAAATTCTTAAAAGAGAACCAGAAAGAGTTAAAAACCTATTAGATATTGCTGCATATATGCGTCAAAAGTTGACTGAAGCAGGAATAAAACACGGAGAAGGAATTGCCCCAATCATTCCAATCTACACTGGCACAAACGAAAGAACATTTATAGCTTGCAAACTTCTTCTTGAAAAGGGAGTATATGTTAATCCAGTTGTTTCCCCTGCCGTACCTATTGGAAGTTCACTACTTAGAACTTCTTACACAGCAACTCACACAAGAGAACAAATTGACAAAGCGGTAAAGGTTATAAAAGAAGTATTTGAAATGCTTCCACCTATAAACAAAGAGGACTAATGTCAAAATTCACTGTTGATTTTAAAAAATTTATTAAAGAGAGTAATATATTTAGTCTTGCAATTGCCGTAACAGTTGGAACAGCATTTGGTAAAATCGCCACAAGCCTTGTTGATGATTTAATAATGCCCTTACTGAGCTATTTGTTTGGAAAAGACCAATTTTCAACTCTTAAAATTGTTTTGAAAGCTGAAACAGAAACAAGTCCAGCAATAACATTCAATTATGGAATATTTCTCCAAAATGTTTTTCAATTTTTCATCATCGCGTTTTTTATCTTTTTGTTCTTCAAATTTATTAAAAAAAGTCAAGAAAAAATTGATTTATTAAACAAATATGGTGGAATAAAAAGTTTAATTTTTAGAAAAAAAATTGACAAGATTTCAAAAGATGTTAGTGAAATTAAAAATGAACATTCCGAAAACAAAGAACAATTAAGTTCAAAAACTGAAGCACTTCTCACAGAAATTCGTGATTTATTAAAAGAAAATGAAAAAACCTTGAAAATCAAAAAAACAAAAATTAAAAAAACAGATGTTTAATATCTGTTTTTTTTATGAAGTATGATTTTAATTGTAATCAAAATTGACACTTTTTATTAATCTTTTTAAATAAATAATTGTATTTATTTTTGTTTTTAAATTAGTTTAATACTAAAAATTGATTTTTCATTGAAATAACAATAATTTAAAAACTATTATCAAATAAATGTTTTTTCAATTAAGATTTAGAAAAATATTAATTAAATTTCAAATAGATTTTTTGACAAGAAAACTGGTTCACTTGTCATATTAATTTTAAGTTTTCTCATGGTATCTTCATCAGATGGATTAAGTATGTTAGATGAATGAGCCTCACAGTTTTTTAATTCTTTAATAGCTTCAAGAGCTTTTGATGCGTTTTTGTCAGTTCTTGCACAAATTGAAAGAGCAAACATTATATCTTTTAAACTTAGTACTCCCATCTTTATTCCAAAAGTTTCTTTTTTAAGACTTAGTATTGGATAAAGAATTTCTGGTGAAATTAGCAGTGTGTCATCACTTATGCCTGCAATCTCTTTTGCCGCATTAAGTGCACAAGCAGCACAAGAACCAAGAAGTTCTTTTGTTCTTCCTGTGATAATTTTTCCATTAGGGAGCTCAAGAGCAACACAAGGGTTTCCCGTTTCTCTAGCTAAATCATTTGCCTTTGCAACAACTGCTCTTATGTTTGTTGATAGTTCAGCTTTCTCCATTATAAATTCAATTCTATCAACAGTATCTCTTGCAACCAAACCCTTTTTGAAATTTACTTTGATTCTATAATATCTTCTAACAATTTCTTGTCTTGCTGCTTCTTTGCAAAGCTCATCGTTTGATATCGCATATCCAACCATGTTCACGCCCATGTCCGTTGGGGAACTGTATTCTTCTTCAGATTTAAGAATTTTGCTTAATATTTTTTTTACAACTGGAAAAAGTTCAACATCTCTGTTGTAGTTTATTGCAACTTTTCCATATTTTGCAAAATGAAATGGATCTAAAACATTTTCATCTTTCAACTCTGCCGTTGCAGCTTCATAAGCATAGTTAACTGGGTGTTCAAGAGACAAATTCCAAACAGGAAATGTTTCAAATTTTGAATAGCCTGCTTTCACTCCTACTTTATGTTCATGATATATTTGAGAAAGACATGTTGCAAGTTTTCCACTTGCTGGTCCAGGTGCAGCAACAACAATAAGTTTTTTCGTTGAAGGAATAAATGGATTTGCTCCATAGCCTTCATCACTTACTATTGAGTTTATATCTGACGGATAACCTTTTGTAAATTTGTGGAAATATACTTTTTCTCCTCTTTGTTCAAGTTTGTTTGCAAAAGTTTTTGCTGCTTGTTGCCCTTCAAACAAAGTTATAACAACAGTGCTTACAGTCAATCCTTGCTCACGAAGATTATCCATGAGTCTTAGCACTTCCATGTCATATGTTATGCCAAAATCAGCACGAATTTTGTTTTTTTCTATGTCAATGGCACTGACAACAAGAAAAATTTCCATATCAGAACTAAGCTTTTTTAAAATGTTAATTTTGTTTGATGCATCATATCCGGGGAGTACTCTTTCAGCATGCAAATCATCAAAAATTTTTCCGCCAAATTCCAAATATAATTTGTCATATTTTTTAATTCTTTCCAAAATTTTTTCGGACTGCATTTTTATATATTTGTCATTATCAAAACCAATATTCATGTTGCTCTCCTATTTTTTAATTGTATGACAAATAAATATTCTAGTCAAGCAAGCAAACACAAAATATTCTTCTATTTCATTTGATTAATTTATCATTTTGAAATAAACTAAAACCAAGAGGAAATTTATGAATAAATCAAGAATTATTTGCACAATTGGACCTTCTTGCGACACAAAAGAAAAACTAATTGAGCTTGTCAAAAATGGAATGAATTCAGCAAGGCTGAACATGAGCCATGGAACGATCGAATCTCATCAAAAAAACATTAGCCTAATAAAAAAAATTCGTGAAGAACTTGGTGTTTCTTTGCCTATTATTATTGACACAAAAGGGCCTGAAATGAGAATTAAAACATTTGAAAATGACGGAGTGTTTCTTGAAAACGGACAATCATTTTCTTTGACTACAAGAGAAATAAATGGAAACGAAAAAGAAGTTTCACTTGCCTACAAACCACTCATTGAAAAAATCAACATAGGAAACTTGATTTTTGCAAACAATGGAATGCTCTCTTTAGAGGTTGAACAAATAACAAAAACTGATATTATTTGCAAAGTTTTGTCAGGTGGAAAACTCACAAACAACAAAGGTCTTAATGTCCCTGGGGTTGTGCCTAGCGGTCCATACCTAAGCGAAAAAGATAAAAATGATTTGTCCTTAGCAATTAAGAATGAAGTTGAATTTATTGCTGCAAGTTTCATTTCAAACAATGAAAATGTTCTTGAACTAAGAAAGTTTTTAAAAGAAAATGGTGGGGAAAAAATTTCTATTATTTCCAAAATTGAAAACAATAGTGGTGTTGAAAATATTGATTCAATAATTTTAGAAAGTGATGGTGTAATGATAGCCAGAGGTGATATGGGTGTTGAATTACCTGCAGAAAAATTGCCTGCAATACAAAAAAACATCATTAGAAAATGCAATAAACACGGTAAAATTGTTATTGTTGCAACTGAAATGCTTGAAAGCATGACAGAAAATCTAAGACCAACAAGAGCTGAAGTTAGTGATGTCGCAAACGCAATATACGATGAAGCGACTTCAGTTATGTTAAGTGGTGAAACTGCAGTTGGAAAACACCCCGAAATGGTTGTTGATATGATGAAAAAAATCATTAAAGAAACTGAGGAAAATATTTCTTATTCAAAAAGATTTGCAACAAGAGAAACAATGTTTCCAAATTTCACAAACGCAATATCAAATTCTGTTGTAAACACTGCCCAAATTTTAAATGCAAAACTCATTATTGCTTTCACAAATAGCGGTGAAACTGTTAATCAAATTGCAAAACTTAAATGCCCCATTCCAATTCTTGGAATAACTGCACATGAAAGCACATTTCAAAAACTTGGACTAAGCTGGGGAACAACTCCAATTAAGGGAAAAGTTATTCAAACTGAAATTGAAATGATTGAATTTTCAAAGCAAAAATCAATTGAAAGTGGTTATGCAAAGTCTGGAGATACAATTGTTATAGCAAGTGGAATTCTTGGTGTAACTTCTGGGCTTACAAATAGTCTTAAAGCTCTTGTAATTTAAAATAATTTACTATGTAGAAAAATCTATAATTAAATAAACAAATAAAATTAATTACAGTTAAGTAAAAATTTATATAATTTGTTTATTTTTAATCTAATTTCTTAAGTTTATATAACATTGTTAAAAAAATGCCTTAAAAAAGGCATTTTTTTTAACATGTGAAATTTTACTTTAATTAGAATTTGTTAATTGCTTCCAATATTTGAGCTTTTTGGCGAAGTCCAACCACTCTATTTACTTCTTTTCCATCTTTAAAGATTATCATTGTAGGAACGCTCATAACTCCAAACTTTTTAGCAATGTCCAAAGACTCATCAATGTCTAGTTTGTATATTTCTTGATTTTCTTTAAGCTCATGGCTTGCTTGTTCAAGCAAAGGTGCAAGCATTTTGCATGGTCCACACCATGTAGCAAAAAAATCTACAAGTACAACTTTATTTTCTTCCTTAATTTTTTCTTCGAATTCTTTAGATGACAAAATTTTCATACATTACTCCTCCAAAATTTTTTCAATTTTATAAATAGTCTTTGATTTTGAGTTCAAAATTATTACCAAAATCCAAGAAATTAAAAATCCAACAAATGCTCCAGCAACAATAATTGCAAAACGAACAATTTCTTCGCTTGCTAAAAGACTAAGAAAAATTCCTGCCAAAATTAAAACAAGAGGAATGAATCTTACTATAAATTGAAATTTATCATTGCTATGAGTAACACACTCCAAACTTACTTTATTTCCAATTTCAGCGAGAATTTGATTTTCACATTCAATTCTTTTTACTTGTGGCAAACCATTTTCAGTTTTTTCTTCTTCAAGTAATACTACTGCTTTTTTTGGTGTAGATAATTCAACAGTCCCAATTAAATTCATTTTACCTCCAAATAATAATCTAAAAACATTCTTTAATAAAAAACAAGTTGATAATAATGAGAATTTTACTTTTTTAGACTTTTTGAGTCTAACACAAATCAAATTTTTTTGCAAATAACTTCAATTTATTTATTAGAATTTTTATTCTATTTTTCAATATTCTCTTTGTAAACATTAATTTCAAATAATGATTCTTCCAATATTTTTTTTCTTTTTTCATTTTTTGATGGAAATTTGTTGTCAGGCATATTCATAATTCCATAATTTGCATTTACTGGTTGAAAATTTTTCTTTACTTCAGAAGATATTTCATTGAACAAAGCTCCAAAACAAGTTTTTGAACTTGGAACAAAAAGAGGTTTTTCTTGCAAAGTTTTAAGAACATTAATAGCACAAAAAAGTCCACTAGCAATGCTTTCCATATATCCTTCAACGCCAGACAGTTGCCCTGCAACAAAAATGTTTGGAGAATTTTTAAGAGAAGAAAAATGAGTTAAAGAAAGTGGAGCATTTAAATATGAATTTCTATGCATAACTCCATATCTAACAAATTCCGCATTCTTTAATGCAGGAATCATTGAAAAAATTCTTTTTTGTTCACCAAATGTTAAATTTGTTTGAAAACCAACAAGATTAAATGTTGTGCCTTGAGTGTTTTCCTTTCTAAGTTGAACTGCTGCCCAAGGCATTCTATTTTCTTTTTCATAAAACAATCCAACAGGTTTCATTGGTCCAAATCTTAAACACTGAAAACCACGCAAAGCAATCTGTTCAACTGGCATACAGCCTTCAAAAACTTTTAATTCTTCAAATTCTTTAAGCGGCACTGTTTTTGCTTTTATTAGTTCAGTATAAAAATTGTTAAACTCTTCTTTGTTCATGGGGCAATTGATATAATCTCCTGCCTCTCCACCTTTGTCATAACGATTTCCCCAAAAAGCAAAATCCATATCTACTGAACTGGATTCAACAATAGGTGCAATGGCATCATAGAAAAACAAATTATTATTTCCAATAATTTTTCCAAGTGCTTCTTTAATTTTTCCATCAGTTAATGGACCAGTTGCCAAAATTACAGGGCAAGAAAAATCAAGGTCTTCTTGCTCTTTTTGAATAATTGTAATATTTGGGTGTGTTTTTAATTTATCAGTAATCGTTTTTGCAAAAATTTCTCTATCTACAGCTAGTGCTCCACCAGCAGGCACTCTTGAAGAAATTGCACATTTCAAAAGAAAGCAATCAAGGATTTCAAGTTCTTTTTTTAATAGTCCACTTGCCGTAAGCTCATCTTCACTTTTTAGCGAATTGCTACAAACAAGCTCACCAAAAAGATCATTTTTGTGTGCAGGAGTTTTCTTTTGTGGTTTCATTTCAATCAGAGTAACTTTCACACCATGCTCAGCAAGAAAATAAGCTGATTCACTTCCAGCAAGTCCTGCACCAATAACAACAGCTTTCATTTCGAAACTCATTAATTTCCCTTTTCTATTTTTTCTATATTTCTGCATTTAGGAAAACCACTGCATGCAAGGAATTGTCCGTATCTTCCTTCTTTAATCATCATTGGTTTACCACATTTGGAGCATTTTTTTCCAGAGTCAATACCTTTTGATTGAGTTTTACTTTGTTCTTTTTCATTATCTTTTTTATCACTATTAGAATCGGCAGTGACTTTTTTTATGCGTTGAATGTTTTTACATTTAGGAAAAGCACTACAAGCAAGGTAAGGACCATACTTTCCTTGCCTAATATACATTTTTGCACCACATTTTGAACAAACTTCATCGCTAAGAACAGGTTCTTGTTTAGGTTCAGCTTTTTCTTGTTCACTTTCAAGCTTTTCAGTATATTTGCATTTAGGAAAAGCACTACAAGCCAAGAATTTTCCAAATCTTCCCTCTCTTAAAAAGAGATTCGCCCCACATTTTGGACATTTTTTGTCAGTTTCAATAGGTGGAACTTTTAAACTGCTACTATTTTCATCAGCAAGCTCCAAACTTTGTGAAAATTGAAGCCAAAATTTTTCAATCCAAGCTTTCCAATCCTTTTCACCTTCAGCAATTTCATCAAGATAGCCTTCCATTTTTGCGGTAAATTCAACATTTATAAACTTTTTAAAGTGTTCGTCTAGATAATCTGTAACTGTAATACCAAGCTCAGTTGGTTTAAGATACTTGCCTTCTTTGTCTGTATATTCTCTTTGAGCAAGTGTTGTAATTGTTGGAGCATATGTGGCAGGTCTGCCAATTCCAACTTTTTCCATGCTCTCAACAAGAGTACCTTCAGTGTATCTTGCAGGTGGCTTTGTGAATTTTTGTTCTTTTTTAAGTTCATGATTAACAAGCAAATCGTTTTCAGATAATGCAGGAATTTTAGGGTCTTTTTCTTCATCGTTAGTTTCTTCATAATTTTGATAAACAGCCAAAAATCCAGCAAACACTGGGGTTTTTCCAGTTGCTCTAAAAGTGTGGTTATTTACTTCAATATCAACACTAACATTGTTGAAAACAGCCTCACTCATTTGACTTGCTAAAAATCTTTCATAAATAAGCTTGTATAGTTTGTAGCAATCATTAGAGATTTTGCCTTCAACGCTTTCAGGAGCTATATCAACATGAATTGGTCTAATTGCTTCATGGGCGTCTTGAGCACTTTTTTTGGCAACATAATTATTAAACTTGGCAGGAGCAAATTCTTTTCCAAAAGTTTTTATTATATGTTCTTTTGCTTGAGTTTGAGCCGTTTCGCTTATTCTTGTGCTATCAGTTCTTATGTAAGTTATTAAGGCGGTTTTACCTTCACCAGATATTTCAACACCTTCATATAATTGTTGAGCGGTCATGCTTACTCTTTGCAAATTCATACCAAGTTTGTTAATTGCGTCTTGTTGCATTGAACTTGTTATAAATGGAGCTGGCGCATGAGATTTTGTTTGAGTCTTTTTGATGTTAACAACTTTCCAATTTGCATTTTTAACTGCTTCTTCAACAGCATCAGCTTGTTCTTTGTTTGTTATTTTAGCTTTTTTTCCAGAAATTTGAGTCAAATTTGCTTTAAATTTCAATCCTTCATTTTTTGAAAGAATTGCTGAAATATTCCAGTATTCTTCAGGTTTAAAATTCAAAACTTCTCTTTCTCTTTCAACAATCATTTTTAGTGCAACAGATTGAACTCTTCCAGCACTAAGCTTTGAACGAATTTTTTTGCCAAGAATTGGTGAAAGCTTGTAACCAACAATACGGTCAAGAACTCTTCGAGCTTGTTGAGCATCAACAAGATTAAGGTTTATTGTTCTTGGTTTTTTAAGTGCAGCAAGAACAACATCTTTTGAAATTTCATTAAATTCAATTCTGCAAGGAACTTTTTGATCAATGTCCAAAATGTGAGCAATATGCCAAGAAATTGCTTCTCCTTCTCTATCAGGGTCGGTTGCAATCAAAACTTCAGAAGCTTTTTTTGCCATGGTTTTAAGTTCTTTTTCAACTTCTTTTTTATCTGACAAAATTTCATATATTGGTTCGAATGTTTTTAAATTTACACCAAAAGAATTTTTTGGCAAATCTCTAACATGTCCTTTTGATGCAATAACTTTATAATCTTCACCTAAATATTTTTGTAATGTTTCTCTTTTTCCGGGTCCTTCAATAACAACGAGCTTCATTAATTCTCCTTAAATTTCTATTATCATTCGCAACTAAAATATCACCAAATAGCAAAAATATCAAACAATTTTTCTTATATTAGCATTTTTTATAACAATGTATAGTAGTTTCCGGGCAGTTTTGTAATGATATTTCTAATTTGCATTGTAGTAAGCAAACCATTAAGTTTTTTTGCTTCCATACCCGTGGAACTTAAAATATCATCATAGAAAACTTCTGAATTTCTTAAAAGATCAGCAACAAGATTTTCTTCAATAGACAACTGGATTTGTTTTTTAAATTCAATTGGTTTAACATTCTTTTTAAAGACAGTTGCAATATCTTCAGGGCAAAGGACACAACATGCTTCGCCATTTCTAATCATTTCATTTGAACCTTTGCTTTCTTCACTGTTTATATTGCCAGGGGTTGCAAAAACTTCTCTGCCCTCTTCAAGAGCAAAGTTTTTTGTGTGAAGAGTTCCACTTTTATTTGATGCTTCTGTGATTAAAACACCTTGAGATAAAAGTGCAACAGTTCTATTTCTTTTGGGAAAAGTGTAATTCGTTGGAGCAGTACTTGGTGCAAATTCTGAAACTAACAAACCTTTTTCTGCGATTTCATTTGCCAGTCCCACATTCATTTGAGGATATATATTGTTAAATCCACCACCAAGAACCGCAATTGTTTTTCCGCCACTTGCAAGAGTGGTTTCATGAGCTACTGTATCAATTCCATATGCAAGTCCACTTACAATTGTAAAACCGCTTTGACAAAGCTCTTTTGTGAATTTTTCTGTAATAGATTTTCCATATGCTGTTGGCTTTCTTGTTCCAACAACAGCCAAACAAAGCGAATCAAGAAGAGCAATTTCTCCTTTGCAAAATAGTGCAATTGGTGGTTGAAAAGCCTTTGACATAAGTTTTGGATAAGAATGAGAAAAAATTGTAACAACTGTTATGCCCAAATTATTAAGATTGTTTATATAAGAATTTAAAAAAGTATTATTAAATGCAGGTTTCATTTTATCAAAATTTGATTTGCCAACAATTCCTTCAATTTGTTCACTCTTTTCTTCAAACTTTTCGAAGATATCTTGTGGTTTCTCAAACAAATCAAGAATGGCATATTGCCTTTTTTCAGTCATATGTTCAAATGCAGTCAACCAAATTACAACTTTTTCATTTAAACTATATTCCATAATCGTTTCCTTTTAATTAAAAAATTTTCTGTCAAGTGAACGATATTGAATTGCTTCGGCAAGATGTTGAAGTTCAATATTTTCACTTCCATCTAAATCTGCAATTGTGCGTGCAACTTTCAAAATGCGATTATGTGCTCTTGCCGACAATTTCAAATTGTTGAATGCTTCTTCGAGTAGCTTTTCACTTTCACAATCAAGTAAACAATATTTTTTGCACAAAGCTGGACTCATTTTTGAATTACTAAAAGTTTTTGTGCCTTCAAATCTTTCAAGTTGAATTTTACGAGCAAAATTTACTCGTTTTTTAATATTTTCCGAACTTTCTTCAGTTCTTTTACTTGTCAAATCGCTGTAAGTAACATTATCAACTTCAAGGTATAAATCAATTCTATCCATAAGCGGACCACTAAGTTTACTTCTGTATCGGTTTATTTGAGATGGTGTACATTTACATTGATTAATTTTGCTTCCATAGTAACCACATGGACAAGGATTCATGCTTGCAATAAGAGTGAAATTTGCTGGATATGTAATTGTTTGGTCATTCCTAGCAATTGTAATCACACCATCTTCAAGTGGCTGTCTTAATGCTTCAATTGTATGTCGATCATATTCTGGCATTTCATCTAAAAACAAAACACCATTATGTGCAACAGAAATTTCCCCAGGTTTACTGGTTCTTCCACCACCAGTCAAACTAATTATAGTTGAAGTGTGATGTGGAGATCTAAATGGTCTATTAAAAACAATCCCCTGTTTAGAATCCAAAATTCCAGCAACACTGTGGATTTTTGTAACTTCGAGTGCTTCTTCAAAAGTCATATCAGGCAAAATGGACGGAAAACACTTTGCTAGCATTGTTTTGCCACTTCCAGGAGGTCCAATCATCAAAACATTATGTCCTCCAGCCGCAGCAATTTCCAAAGCTCTTTTTGCTGAATATTGCCCCTTTACAGAAGCAAAATCATTGTATTCGGTTTTATCTTTTGTACTTTCAAAATTGCTTGTTACAATGGGTTCAATGGTTTGTTCTCCATTAACAAAATTAATTGCCTGCTCAAGAGAAAAAACAGGATAAACTTCAATTCCACTAATAAAGCTTGCTTCCAAACAATTTTCATGAGGAATAATAAATTTTTTAAAACCATTTTCCCTTGCAGAAATCAAAATTGGCAAAACTCCTGCAATTTTTCTAACAGTTCCATCAAGTGATAATTCGCCAAGAATAACATATTCTTGAACTTTTTCAAAATTTGCTGAAGAACTTGCAGCCAAAATTCCCATTGCAATTGCAAGGTCATATATTGGACCTTCTTTTTTTATATCAGCAGGTGCAAGATTAATGGTTATTTTTGAAATAGGATATTCATAGCCACTATTTTTAATTGCAGATTTAACTCTTTCTTTGCTTTCTTTAATTGAAGTGTCAGCGAGACCAACTAAGTCAAAAGATGGCAATCCTCCGCCAATATCAACTTCAACAACAACATTGTAACCCTTTAAACCAATCAAACCAAAACTAAAAGTTTTTGCTAGCATATCACTCCTAAACTTGGTTAAGTATATAAAAAATAATCGTATATAGCAATCAAAATGATAAATAATATTATTTTTTATATAAAATTTAATATATAATGTCGAATTTAATTAAATCATTTTCAAATTTAATATGAAATCAACTAGAAAATATAATGAAAATCAATTTCTTTCTTTGCAATTTTAAACTATAATTATTAAAATTATATTCTTAAAGGCAATTTAATAACTCACTTTTATGACAAAAAAAACACCTTTGCAGGTGTTTTATCTTCTTTAATCTTGAATTGTAGTTTCAAGTTTTGCTGCTCTACCAGTTCTTTCACGAAGGAAATAGAGTTTTGCTCTTCTTGTTTTTCCTTTGCTAACAACTTGTATATGATCGATTGTTGGTGAGTTAATAGGAAAAATCTTTTCTACTCCAACACCATATGTAACTCTGCGAACAGTAATTGTTTCGCGAATTGAGCCATTTCTTTTTGCAATAATTGTTCCTTCATATGCTTGAAGTCTTTCCTTATCGCCTTCTTTAATTTTTACAAATACTTTAACAGTATCTCCGATTTCCAATTGTGGTAAATCTTTGCGAACGCCTTCATTTTCAATTACATCAATAATATTCATGACTTATCCTCCTTATATCCTTGGTGTTCATGTTTTAGTAACAGCGGAGCACCCGAAGTCAACTGAGAGAATATATCATAAAGAAACTCAAAATGCAAGTAAAAATCTAAAATTTCTTTGCATTTTTTCTTTTGCGTTCTTTTGCAATTTGTTTTGCACGCTCTTTTTCAGCAACTTTCAATTGGTGCTGACAAATCGCTGAAGATATTTTTGCTAGCTCTTCTTCAATTTTTCTAAATTGCTTACTTTTTCCAATTTTAAATTTTTTACACGAAACACCACTTGATATTGTTTCCAATGCAACTTGAATTTTTTTTACAGGTCTAATTTGAAAAAACATTATCAAGGCAACAATCACAAGCCAAATTGCAAACAAACCAATTTGTGCAAGATTAACAGTTATGCTTGAACCTATGCTAAATGTGTATGCTGAAGTTGTTCCAGTTGTTGCGGCAGTCCTTGCACCAGTGAAAGGTCCCCAAGTTACAAACTTTGCAGCAAAATAAAATGCTGCTGCAGTAAATACTGTTGTTAGAATCAAGCTAGTAAGCAAACTCCTAGCTCGCATAAATCGAATAAAAACTGTTAAAGCGAAAATTAAACCTAGAGAAATTAAGATTAAAGAATAAAAATATTGTTTTTCAATTCCCCAAACACCTAGATTATTGAAAAAAGGCAATCTTCTAGATTGAATAAACAAAAAGATGCCAATCGTCAGAAAAATAATAGAAAAAATAAAAATGTACTTTGTACTCTTTCTCATATATATAATTTTTGCAAAATACGACAAATAATACATAAAAAATTACTAAACTTATTGAATAATAATTTTGAAAGAATGCAAGATATTGAAAAGGAGAACAAAATGGATAATATAAATTTGAAATTACTTAATGTAATTTTTCAAAATACTAAAATGGCAATTCAGAGTATACAAGAATTAATGCCGTCAATCAAATGTGTAAATCTTATTCAAGAAGTAAGCGAGCAAGAATCAGAATATCAAATCATTGCCAAAGAGTGTAGCATGATTGCAACAAGTGAAAATCAAAATTTAAAAGATAATAATTGGTTTGAAAAAGCAAGATTATGGAGTGAAAACAAGTTCTTGATTTTAACTGACAATTCAACAGCTCATATTGCAGAAATGATGATCATCGGAACAATGGAATACATGATTGATTTAATCAAGGCAATTTCCGATTGCAAAGAATGTGAACAAGAAATTTTGGATTTGGCAAAAAAACTATTAAGCAATGAAGAAAAAAATGTGGAAAAATTGAAGAAGTTTTTGAAAGATGAAGATAACTAAAGATAATAATATTTAATTAAATTTAATTATTATTTATTTCTAATTATTTATTCAAATTAATTATTTAATATTTAATATTTATTTTAATATACATTAAAAATTAATAATTAATTATATTAATATTTAATTATTATAAATTATTAACAATTAAATAAATTAAAAAAATATTAATAAAAATTTTAAAAGCCCAATTGTATGATACAATGGGCTTTATATTAATAAAAACCTATTATTAAATTGAAATTAATTGAAATTAATAATAAATAAATAAATAAATAAATAAATAAATAAATAATTAAATAAATAAAATTAATAAATAATTTAATTAATAATTAAATAATATTAATTTATTTGAATTGTTAATTAAATTTATGTTTTATTTAATAAAATTAATTTATTTTAATAAAAAAATACTTAATTGTTTATTATTTTAAAAATTAATATTAATTCAACTTTTTTAAATCATATTTTGTCGAATTCGTTTAAATAATTTTATTTTCAAAAACATTTATAAAAACATTTTTTAGCTCTAAATACATTTTTAATTCACCCAAATCTGAGAGCGAATCAATTAATCCAGAGTAATATTTTTTCTGTGGCTTAAATCCTCTTTTAAACCTTTCCCAAATTTTTTTACCAATTTCATTTTTTTCATGGAATATAGATTTCAAATTTGAAAGTTTGTCTGCACATGCAACAAGCTTAATTTCCTTTGTAGCATTTTTCAATTCTACTATTGTATGTTGTTTTCTTTCTTCCCAAGTTTTTGTTTTATCTTCTGAAACACCTGCAACAATTTTTGCAATTTCATCTCCAAAAACAATTTTAAGTTCATCAATAGTTGTTTTTGTGTCTTCAACTGTGTCATGCAAAATTCCAGCAACAACAACCTGTTCTGTTGCTCCATTTTCTAGAAGAATTTTCATGACTTCAACTGGGTGAACTATGTACGGAATGTTTGTTCCTTTTCGTAGTTGTTTTTCATGCTTTTCAACAGCAAATTTTAAAGCTTCTTGAATCATATTTTTCTCTCCTTATTTCATTTGCATTATATGACAATTTGTGATATAAGTAAAATATCAAATTGTTATTAAGGAGATAAGAATTACTTATGCTAGAAAATATTAATTTGGATTATTTCAAAATTTTTTATGAAGTGGCAACCGAGAAAAATTTAACAAAGGTTTCAAAAAAACTACTAATTTCTCAACCTGCAATTTCGCAAACAATACACAAACTTGAAGATGAATTAAACGCAACTCTTTTCATAAGAACAACTCGAGGTGTAGTTTTAACAGAAGTTGGAAATAAAATCTATTTTGAAATTAAGAATGGACTAGACCATTTTAAAAATGCCTTAAGCGTTGTTGATTCTTTCAATAGTCTTAATTGTGGAACTCTTTCAATTTCTTGCGGAACAAATGCAACAAAATTGCTTTTATCTGAAAAAATTGCAAGATTTAAAAATAGATATCCAAATGTGAAAATAAAGATTTATGATGAAGTTAGTTCAATTGCTTCTCAAAAGGTTAAAGATGGTTACATTGATTTTGTGATAACTCAGCCAAATGATATAACAAAACTTTCACTTGAATCAAAACTTGTTACCAAGCTAAATTATGTTTTTGTTGCTGGAAATGATTTTTATAAACAATCTCAAAGAAAGATTTTTAGTTTAAGTGAACTTTCAAAGCTTCCGATTATTGCAAATCTTACTGAGTCAAACTCAAGAAAAATCTTGAATAATATTTTTGAGAAAAATAATATAGCTTTTGAGCCTGCATTCGAAGTTTCTGGGCATTCACTTATATTGGACTTTGTTAAGAAAAATCTTGGTGTTGCTTTGATTCAAGATTATATTGCAAATGATTTCTTTGCAAATGGCTCAATCATAAAACTGAATGTAGACACCCAATTTGAAAGTTCTGAATTTAGAATTGCATACAATTCTTTTGAATCACTTAGTCAAGTTGCAAAAGCTTTTCTTGAATTTTTCTAAAAAAACAAGTAGCTTATACTCGTTTTTATAAATAATTAATTGTAGTAATTTAGTTTTGAAATATAGTCGAAAATATTATAAAAATAATTACTTCTGTTTAATTTAAAATTTGAACAAGGCATCATTTAAACAGTAAAATTAATCTGAAACTTATTTTTGTAAGGTTTTATGTTTTTAAAATTTTTTTCATCATTTTTTAAAAATTTAGACTTTGATTTAGAAATATTAATTAAAAACATTTCAATCAAATTTTAAAATATGAGTTGCAAGACACTTTTTTTTCATCTTTTTTTATAAATGCTTCAATTCTTTTACATTTATAATAGAATTCTTTTTTAATTAAATTAGAAATTGCAATCATCAAATAGTCAGGTCTTAGATTGTTATTTCCACAAGAAAGCTCCATAACCATTCCATTATTAGCAAATTCATAAGAATAAATCATGTCTTTCACATCTCGTTCTTTTTCTCCGCTTTTTGTTTTTAGCGAAATAAACAACTCTTTTTCTTTTAATATTTCTTCTATATCTTTTTTAATATCGTCAAAATTTTCTATTTCAATTAAAAATTTTGAAGAAACAATGTTTGCTGCCAAATTAATATTTTTTTCAATCTCGACACATTCAATAAATTTAACTCCCGGAATAGTAACATTATTAAGTCTATTCAAAATGTTGTTTTCGTAATTTGCTCCCACAACAACAAGTTCACACTCACTTTCAATTCCTAAACCAAGTGGTTGCGGAAAAAAGAATAGTGGGTGTGGATTAAATCCTTGAGATTTTTCAATAGAAATTTCAGCTCTGTTAAAAATTCTTTTAAAAGAACGAAGTAAATCCAAGTGTCCAAGATATTTTGCCGAACCAACTTTTGTATGTTTTAACAAAATCATTTTCTTGCCTCCGCTTTAAGCTTTGCACAAACTTTTTCAAGCCCACAAGCATGACAACCTTTTCTACAATCATCAGTTGTTTTGATCGCATAAGCATTTTCCCTTTCGGCTAAGAAATAACTTTTTTTAACACCAATATCAATATAATCCCACGGAAGGGTTTGGTTAAGAGCAATTGCTCCACGAAATAAATTCATATCAATTTGGCATTCTTCAAAAACTTTTTTCCATTTGTCAAAGTTGAAACATTCTGTCCAGCTATCAAATATGCAGTTGTTTTCTGAAGCCAGCTTAATGGCTTCACAAAGACTTCTATCACCTCTTGCAAGCACAGCTTCTAACACACTTGTTTTACTGTCATGATATTGAAAGTTGACACCAATTTTCTTAAGTTCATCTTTTAACAAATATTGTCTTCTCTTCATTTCCTCTTCAGAGATTTGAGCCTCCCATTGAAAAGGAGTAAAAGGTTTTGGAATGAAAACTGAAGCTGAAAAATTTAAAGAAAGTGGACGATTTGAAATTTTTGTTGTTTTATATACAGATTTGATTTTTTTTGCAAGCGAAACCATTTCCATCAAATCATCATAATTTTCAGTTGGCAAACCAATCATAAAATATAATTTGATACTTGTGTATCCAAGTGAAAAGACTTTTTTTAATGTTTCCATGATATTTTCTTCAGTAACATTTTTGTTAATAACATCACGAAGTCTTTGAGAACCAGCTTCTGGAGCAAATGTAATAGATGTCATTCTTCCGTTTGAAACAAATTCTTCATCAAAACCAGTAATTCTTAGCGAAGGTAATGAAACATGGACATTTTTACCTTCAAAATTTGTATTAAGTTTGTTAAAAAGACCTTTAATGTCTGAATAATCACTTGTGCTTAAACTTGAAAGTGACAATTCATCGTATCCGGTGTTTTTTATTAACTGAGATGACTGAGCTAAAATCGTTTCAGTTTTTCTTTCTCTAATAGGTCTATAAGTGAAACCAGCTTGACAAAACCTACAACCGTGTGTACAGCCCCTAAAAAGCTCAACTACTGCTCTGTCATGCACAATTTCAATAACAGGCAACATTGGGCAAGAAGGGAACGATGCGGAGTCCAAATTCATCAAAATTTGTTTTTTGATTTGATTGACTTTTTGGGGAACAATAATTCCATTTTCCAAAGTCGTTTCAATTCTTGAAGGAACAAACACACCTGTAATTTTTTCTACCATGTCAAAAAATATGTTTTTGTTTAAATGCTCTTTTTTTCTTTTTTTGACAAGTTTGGCTATTTCACAAATGTTTTCTTCTCCGTCACCAACAGACACAACATCTAAAAAATCTGCAATAGGTTCAAAGTTGTAAGCACAAGGTCCACCCGCAATAATTATTGGATCATTTTCTGTTCTATCTCTTGAAAAGAGCGGAATGCCCGAAAGACTAAGCATTTTAGCCATGTTAGTGTAGCAAAGCTCACTTTGAATTGAAAATGCCACAACATCAAAATTTTTAACTTCAGTTTTACTTTCTAATGAAAATAGTGGAATTTTATTCTGTTCCATTTCTTCAATCATATCTACCCAAGGTGTAAAACACCTTTCAGAAACAATTCCGTCCAAATCGTTTAAAATCTTGTGCAAAATTTTGATACCAAGATTGCTCATTCCAACTTCATAAACATCTGGAAAACAAAAACAAAAGTTTGTGGCATTTTTGTCCCAAACTTTTGTAGATAAATTTGCTTCTCCGCCTGTGTATCTTGATGGTTTTTGAATTTTTAAAAGTATTTTTTCTAATTTATTTATTTCTATCATCTTTTCTCCAATTATTTTCCACCACATTCAGAAATTGCCCAAGAATTCTTTTTTTCAATCAAATCATTCATATAGCTGATTGCTTTTTGTTTTTTTGCATAAAACATGCATTTAAGCATATATTTTGCTTCTTTTAAAGATTTTTCATTTTTTAACTTTGTAACAAAATCAATTGCTTTGGCTTCAGTTTCTTCATCAGCAAAAATAGAAACCAATCTTATTGCCCATTTAGCTTCCATAATACTTGCTTTTGTAATCAATTTTTCAAATAGTAACTTTGAAAATAGTTGCAATGAACCAATTTCAAACAATTGTGAAAAACTGTTAAAAGAGTTTAAATTTTCATTGTCAGCATTAAGTTTTACAATTCTACATAAAAGTAAAACAGCCTTATCAGAGCATTTTGATCCATTAACAAATTTAAGATTCAATGGACTAATTTCAATTCCTAAAACATTTTTTAAATTGTCTTCGATTTCTTCTTCTGCTCTTTTAACAAATTGGTCAATACTATGAATGCCAAGAGAAATCAAAAATGATTTTTCAGCATTAAAAGCAACTGAATCATTAATATTTAAAGGTTTATCCTGTTCATTTAACTGTAAGTTTTCAGCATAATTATCAATTTTTTCACTATTTACAATTTGATTATTTATTTCATTATTTTCTTCAATTATTTGTTTACTACTTTCTTTGATATCAACCTTTTCATCTTTCAAATCAAAATTTTGTTTGTTAGCAAAAACTTCTTCATTGACATTTTCATTGTTTATATGCACATTTTGCTTAAGATTTTCTTCAGTTTTAAATTTTGTTTCATCAACATTATCTAATGAAATTTCACTATCATATACCAAACCCATTTCTGTTTCCAAAATCTTTTTAATATCATCATTTTTGTTAGCAAAAATTTCCAAAATTTCCTTGTCACTTTCAAGCACAGCTCTTAAAAACATTTTTGCTGGTTCTTTCCAAGGAAATAAAACACTTGAAGGCTCACAACCAACACAAGCAAAAACAAAAGGAAAAAACTCTGCTGGTTTCAAATCAGCATACAAAGCAACCTCTAAAAATCTTTCAAAAAGCCTTCCTTGTTGACTAAGTCCAGTTGCTGACAAACAAAATTTTGTATTTCCAAATTGACCAACAATAAATCTTCTCAAAAAATGAAAGATTGCAACGAAGTTTTCTGAAGAAAGTAAAACTTTTATGAAATTGCATATAGAAGGTTTACTTTCCTTAATTTGAAAAAGCATTTCACAGAAATCTTCAAGCTCTTGTTTCTTTTTATCAATTTTTGGAGCATTTAAAAAGACTGATGAAATGTTTTCATAAGAAATTTGATTATAAATAAATTCTTCAAAGTTAATTTTTTGAGTATAAAATTCTCCAAAGAAATCAACAAATTTATCATAGATTTGATTCATGCTTCTAAGAACAATCATTTTTTCCTCTCTTGTTCTTGAAATTTTAACAAAAATTACATAAAAACACAAGCATATGACAAAAATGTTTTATTTTATTTTAAAAACTTCTTTAATCGTGTAATCAAGTGGGTATTTTTCACATATTGATTCAAACTGAGTATCAAACATTGCTTTCATTTTTCCGTTTGGCATGCAAACAAGAACCTGATTAACCTTTGTTTTACTCATATTTTGCAATATCTTAAGAATTGTTGTTTCTGGACTTACAGAAATTGTTTTAACACCAACAACATTTCCTTTTTGTCTTCTTGAATCATATTTGTATAGTAATTTTGAATATTCTGATGACCATTTGTTTTCAAAAATTCCTTGAACAAGAAAAAAACTCATAAATGCAAATGTGATATTTATTGAAGTTAAAAAACTTGTTGCAAAAAGAACAAAAAACAGTGCAGAAAAAAATAAGTTACTCCACACAACAATTTTTCTCGCATTTTTTTCTAAATAATTATTAGAAATAATTGCCCACAACACCCTTCCTCCGTCCAAAGGAAATGCTGGCAAAAGATTTATAAGGAAAAGTGAAACACCTGCCCAAACAAAGTCTTTTGTAAAAATGTAGGTAACAGGAAATATCCACCAAAAAGCAACACAAACAATTATGCTTGCCAAACTAAATATTGGACCCATTATTGCAATGACAATTTCTTCTCTGATACTTAATGTACTTTTTTTAAGATTAAGACTTGCACCAAATGGCAAAAGAAACAAACTTTTAATTTCCAAACCTAGTTTTTTAGCTGCTATGGTGTGACCTACTTCATGTACAACAAGTGCAATAAAAGCCGAAAAAACAACCTTTCCAAGCCCAAATGCAATCAAAATAATAGCCATTAAAATCAATAATGGATGAATTCTTATTTTTTTCATGCCAAACTCTCAAAAATTTCAATTATCATATTTATTAGCAAATTTACTAAAATTTGTACTATTGGCACAAAAAACCAAACCATAGCCAACAAAAGGATTACTAAAAATATTATTAAAAATGATTTAAAAAAAATTCTTAAATTAATTTTGTGTTTAATTTCGACTTGCCTGCATTTTTCCCCTTTTGAAAGAGAAACATTGTTTCCAAAGTTGTTTTTCATAAAGAAAGATATGCTTTTTTTTGTCTAATTATTTTTCTTTTTTAAAATGAACTTGAAATTACACCAAAATTTTTTATGCGACTTGCCTTTGCATTCATAGAAACAACAAATTCTCCATCTTCATTCATTTCTAGTTTAACAATCTGATCTCCTTGCAAACACAAATATTCTTCAAGAACATTTACTAGCTCACTTTTTAGAAGTTCACAAACTCTTTTGTTGTCTTGAGTTTTGTCGCCAACCAAAACACTTTTTAGCCTTGTTGCCTGTTTTTCACCAATTGATGACATAATTTTTCTCCTTTACAATTTTCTTTTTAAACTTGTTTTAATTGCTCCCCAAAGTCCCCGATATTTCATTGTGAAATCGAATATTTTTTTTGAACCTGTGTGAATGTTTTCTGCAATAAGTGAAAGAGCACGACCAGCTGAAGGGCTTTTTGCAAAATCCATAATACCCGTTGCCTTTGAAACAAGATCATCTTCTGGCACAACTCCAACAAGTGGAATTTTTAAAAACGAAACAATTTCACTTGGTTCAATCATATCTCCAGAAAGCACCATATCGCCCCTTATCCTGTTTATAATAAGCCCTTTACTCTCAAGATTGTATGAGGACAAAATTCCCAAAACCTTGTCAGCATCTCTTATGCTAGAAATGTGTGGAGTAACAACAATAAGTGCCTCGTTTGCTGAAAAGACTGCTCTATGAAAGCCACTTTCAACACCAGCTGGGCAATCAATTAATATGTAATCGAAGCTAGAATCCATCATTCCAACAACATTTTTAATGTTTTCACCAGTTACACAAGATTTGCTAAAAGAGTGTGCTGAAGGCATAACATAAAGTGAAGAAAAAAACTCATCTTGAATAAGAGCTTGCTTTGGTCTGCACCTGCCTTGAATCACATCAACAATATCAAACACAATTTTGTTTTCAACACCCATAACAACATCTAAGTTATTAAGTCCAAGGTCAACATCTATCAAAAGTACACGAAAGCCCATTGCTGCAAGCCTTGCACCAAGACCAGCACAAACAGTTGTTTTACCAACCCCACCCTTACCACTTGTTAAAACTATTTTTCTTGCCATATATAAAAATTTTATCAAAAAAAAATATGATCGGAAATCATATTTTTAAAGAATATTGTCGCAAAAATGTATATTTGTACGATTGTTAAAATGATGCACAAATTTTGTCTAAAATTTTTGGATTTTTAATAGCAATTTTTGCACCGTCCATAATTAAAGAATCATTGTTTTCAGGGATAAAAACTAGATTTTTTTGTTTGTTCATTAAATAGTTCTTAAGATTTGAAATGTTTGAAAGACCACCAATAATATAAACTCCATTTTTTGAAATTTCAGCAATTGTGTCAACTTGACAAGATGAAACAAATAATGCTATTGAATTTGAAACTTTATCAAAAAATTCTTCAACTATAGACAAAATATCATTTGCAGTTAAATCGATTTTTTTTGGTTCATTATTTGTAATGCTTTTGCCAACTACTTGAATATGAGAAATGTTATTAGCAAAAAGACTTGATATTTCATCTTTAATTTCTTTTGCAACAAGAGTTCCAATTTGAATTGAAAACTGTTCTTCTAAAAATTTCATAATTGAATCATCTAAATTTTTCCCACCCATGAAAATCGAAATGCCTTTTTCAATTTCAAGCCCTCTAACAACGGCAAGGTCGCATTTTCCACCACCTAAATCTGCAACCATAACAGGACTAGCGTCATTGACATCATTTCTAATTCCTAAAACTGCCAAAACACAAGAAGGAGCAAATCTAAAATCTGCACAATTAAGATTAACTGCAATTTTTTCTAAAATATTTCTGTTTTCAGAATCAAAAGAAACAGGAATACAAAAGGTAATGCTAATTTTTTTTGAACTTTCTTCAAAATTAAAAACTTTTTTCAATAAGTATTTCAAAAATAGTTCAGCATATTCAGGTGAAATAATTTTGTTTAAAGATACTGGAGAAAAAATTGTTATTGATTCATCAGTCTTTCCTTGCAACAACAAAGCATCTTCGCCAAATGCTTTAACGGTGAACAAACCATCTTTTTCTTCAACAGCAACAAGAGTTGGTTCACGCAAAACAATTCCATAGCCATATTTAAAGATTGTTGTGTTTGTGTTTCCAATCTCAACAGCAAGTTCTATCATTTGTGCTCCTAAAAATTTTTAGTTATTTCCCTCACTAGTAATACTAAATGTTATTTCAACATCGCTTACTACTAAAGCTCCTCGTTTAACAATCACTTTAAGTTCATCACCTTTTTTAAAACGATAAAGAGTGTAGGCAATATCATTTCTATCAGTAATTGAATATGTAACACCATCTTTTTCAAAAGCAACAATAACATCGCCAATTTGAACCTTTCCAGTTAATGAAGCATTATCAAGTACTTGAGAAATGTAAAATCCATCTTCAGAATATTCACTTGAATTCATATTTTTGTCAGAACCAACAACACCAAGTGTAGGAGTGAGATATGTTGTTCCTGCGTTAACAGCTGAAATAACATTTGGTAAAACACTAATGATAGGTGTGATTGGAACGGCATAGAAAAGTCCGCTAGCATCAGTATCAGTTCTGCCCAATGTATTTAATCCAATAACATTTCCACGACTATCAATAAGAGCACCACCACTATTCCCAGGGCTTATTGAACTGTCATGTTGAATAAGATCTTCATACAAACGACCATCAGCAACTGCGAGTCTATCCAAATGGCTCACAACTCCTTTGGTTGCAGTGTTTTGAAGAGAGAGTTCAAGAGGTGTACCAATTGTGACAACATCTTCCAATACTCTCAACTTATTGCCTTCAGTATAGTAAACTGTTCTATCAGACATTGAAGCAAATGGCATATCACCATTATTCAATTTTATAAGAGCTGTGTCAGTTGAACTGCTCCACCATAAAAGTGTTGCATCTTGACCAACTGTCATATCTCCATTTTGATATACTTTTAGTGAAAAATCTGTTGGCGGAACAAGATTGCTTATTACATGATAATTTGTTGCAATAATTCCACCAGGTGCAACAGCAATACCACTTCCAAGATAAACTTCATTGTCATTGGACAATGTTATAGAAACGCACGCAGGCAAAATTTTGTCAACAACATCAGACAAAGTGTCGCCTTCAACAATTTCAATGGCATCTGCATAAACAAGAGAGCCATTAGGACTATTTTGTGAGGTATAATTTCCTCCAAAATCACAAGCCGCAAAGCCACAAGCAACAATTAACAACATGCATAATGCAAAAAATTTATTTTTCATTTAACACTCCTATATAAAATTTGTTTTAATTACTACTCTATTCTTTAGTAATTTAACACAATTTATTCAATTTAGCAAACGATAATTTACACATATTATATTTGTCAAAATTTAGTATATTATGTCGCATTATTACACATAATATTCTAGAAAGGAGGGAATTATGAAATACAAATCAGGCGAAACTGCTCCAAAAACTGGCAGTTATAATGTTGTTGATCAAAGCGGTAAAGTGAAAGGGAAAGTAGATATTCAAAAAGGACAAACTCTTCCACCAACACAAACTGACAAAGAACACTTTGAAATGTAAATTATTAACTCAAATTTCAAAAAATCCACCAATTATGGTGGATTTTTTAAATATTAATAGTTTTTTGCAAAATAAGTTTCGTGTTTACATTCTTTACCACAATAAACACATTTTTTAATTGAATCAGTTTGTGAATCAGGTGTGCATCTGCTAGATGCTCCTGAAATTTCCTTAATTTTATCTTCACATTCTCTTGAACCGCACCATGGAGCAAATGCAAAATTTCCTGTTTCAATGGCTTGATTAAGCTCTTCCATATTTTTTACACTTTTTGTTTTATCAGCCATTTTTTGCTTGGCTTGCTGATAAAGATTGCAATGAATACTTTCAAGTGTTTCAGCAACAGTTGTTTCAATGTTATTAAGAGAAACTGGGCTTTTTGTGTTTAAATCTCTTCTAAACAAAACTGCGTTTCCTGCTTCAATATCTTTTGGTCCAATTTCAAGTCTAATTGGAACACCTTTAAGTTCCCACTCATTAAATTTCCAACCAGTTTGATTATCTGATTTATCAACAAAAACTTTAATTCCTTTGGTTTCCAAAATGTTTTTAATTTCATCGCATTTTTCAATCACTCCACCTTTATGGCTGGCAATTGGAACAATAACAACTTGTATTGGAGCAACTTTTGGCGGAAGTCTGAGTCCTCTTTCATCTCCATGAACCATTATAATTGCGCCAATCATTCTTGTAGACATACCCCAAGAAGTTTGATGAGGGTGTTTAACGATTTCATCTTTATCTTGAAAGTTTATATTGAAAACTTTTGCAAAATTTTCACCAAGATAATGGCTTGTGCCACATTGTAAGCTTTTTCCATCATTCATAACACCTTCAACAGTGTATGTGTAAACAGCACCCGCAAATTTTTCTTTCTCGCTCTTTTTTCCATAATAGAATGGAATTGCAAGAAAATCTTTTGCAAAATCAACATACATATTTAGCATTTTAATTGTATGAGCCTCTGCTTCTTCTCTTGTTGCATGAAGCGTGTGTCCCTCTTGCCATAAAAATTCTGTTGTTCTAAGAAATGGTCTTGTGGTTTTTTCCATTCTCACAACATTTGCCCATTGATTGATAAGAACTGGCAAATCACGGAAAGAAGAAACCCATCTAGCAAAAGCATCGCAAATAACTGTTTCGCTTGTTGGACGAACAACAAGAGGCTCTGCCAAAATTTCTTTTCCAACTTGAGTAACTGTGGCAAGTTCAGGGGCAAACCCTTCAACATGTTCTGCTTCTCTTGTAAAAAAGCTTAGTGGAATAAAAATTGGAAAGTAAACATTTTTATGTCCTTCTTTTTTAATTCTTCTATCAAGTTCATTTTTAAAATTTTCCCAAAGTTCATAGCCGTACTCGCGAATAACCATTGTTCCCTTTGCTGGACCATAATCAGCAAGATTTGTTTTTAAAACAACATCTGTGTACCATTGAGTAAAATCTGTATTTATGTCTGCTATTTGTGAAACTACTTTATTTTTTTCCATAACTATCCTTTATACTAATTTTTCTTAAAAATATTATCACAAGCCCCCAAAAATGGCAAGTGAAACATGATTTTACTTAAAATTTCAAAATTAATTAGCCAACGCAATAAAAATTAGAACATAATAATTAGAAAAATAAAAATAATAATTGAACAAAACAAATTCCGCTCTAAACAAATTTAATTTGATATGTTTAAATGTTTATATTATATTCAAGCTTATCATTTAAAAATATTGTTATTTTAAATAGTTTCTTAAATCTTTTATAGATATATTTTTTTTAAATTAATTATAAATTGGTAATTTTTTTAATTTTGATTTTCTATACACAAATGTACTATTTTTCAATTTCAACAATTTTATCCAATTTATTTTTTAGATTTACTGCAGCAAAATATCTTGCTGAAAGTGTATTTTTCTCTTCTTTTGTTAACTCTGCCAAATTTCTTCCATCTTCAAGCTCAAATATTTCATCAAACCCAAAGCCATTATCACCTTTGATTTTTTCAGAAATATAACCATTAATAATTCCTTCTCCAAACTCAAATCTTCCGTCGGGTAAATAACATACTAAAACACAAATTATTTTCGCTTTTCTTTGCTCTTTTGAAAATCCTTTCATTCTATCAAGAATATAGTCATTTCTTTGTCTTGGCAAAACCCTTTCACCCAAAAATCTTGCAGTGTAAACACCAGGCCAACCATCAAAAGCATCAATACAAATTCCACTGTCATCAGCAAGAGTCGGCTGATTGAGTTTTAACGAAATTTCTTTCGCCTTTTTAAAAGCGTTTCCAAAAAAAGAATTTTGATTTTCTTCAACATCAATGTCAACATTTAAATCTTTTAGTGAAACAAGATTGTAATCACAGAATATTTGTTTTAATTCGTTCACTTTTCCAGCATTATTTGTTGCAACAATCATATTTTTTTCCTTATGTAACATAATTGTACCATATATAGTTTTTATTTGCAAAACAATAAGACTTTTGAGTTTGTTGAAAAATTAATTGTATAATAATATATATAAAACCATTACCATTCTTGTGATTAAGTTCTTTTAACCGCAAAAACTTTGATAATAATTTTATTAAAAAAGAAGTAATTACATGTTTTGTAATCACTTCTAAAAATTATTTGGTTTCTTTTTTAGATTGGTCTTTTGCTTCTTGTTTTGTACTTTCAACTTTTCCAAGATATTCAGGAAGTTCCATACCACTCATTTTAAACACTTCATTAAGAGGGGGAACAGCTTTTAACATGCTGCTTACAAAGTTTGAAGTTGTGCTTGAACCATCTTTCCCGTTCATATTATCCCAAACAGTAACTTTGTCAATTTTGATATTTTTAATTGCTTCAACTTGAAGTTTAACAAGTTCAGGAAGTTTATCAGAAATCATAATTTTAACTGCATCATTAACATTTCCATTTACAGATTGAACAATTTTTGAGAAACCTTCAGCCTGCTTTGAAAGAATTTCAGAGAAACCTTTTGCCTCTGCTTCTCGTTTAAGAAGAATTGCATCAGCTTCACCTTTTGCTTGAATTCTAATTTTTTCGGCATAAGCTTCTGCTTCAAGTTCCAATCTTCTTTTTTCAACTTCAATTTGAACCAGAACATCTGCTTCAAGAGTTGCTTTTTCTCTTGTTGCTCTAACTTCTTCTGCTAGCTTTTCTGCTAAATATGCTTCTTTTTTTGAATTTGCTTCAGCAATTTTTTCTGCTGAAATTGCAATTCTTAAAGAATCAGCTTCAATTTCACGCCTTTTTGCATTTGATTGCGACACAAGAGCAATGGAATTGTTTTCGCCTTCAATTGCAGTTGCGTTTGCACTTGCAACTTGAACTCTTTGATCTCTTTGTGCATTAGCTTCACCAACTGAACCATCACGATTTTTTTCAGCAACAGTTCTTTTTGCATCGTTAATTGCTTTTGCAGCAGCTTCTCTACCGAGAGCAACGATGTAACCTGATTCATCACTGATATCAGTGATGTTAACATTTATTAGTCTAAGTCCAATTTTTTTAAGTTCACCTTCAACATTTCTTGAAACTGCTTCCAAAAATTTATCCCGATCTGTGTTAATTTCTTCAATATCCATTGTTGCAATAACAAGACGAAGCTGTCCAAAAATAATATCTTTTGCAAGATCAGAAATGTCCTGAAGTTGTAAACCTAGTAGCCTTTCAGCTGCGTTTTGCATAATTCCAGCTTCTGTTGAAACACCAACAGTAAAACGGCTAGGGACATCAATACGAATATTTTGACGGCTAAGGGCATTTGTTAAGTCAACACTGATTGAAATGGGTGTTAAGTCGAGAAAATAACAAGCCTGAAAAATAGGCCATATAAAGGCTGCACCACCATGAATGCAACGAGCAGATCTGCTTGTTCCATCACTGTTCTTTCCAACTTTACCATAGATAACCATAATTTTATCTGATGGACATTTTTTGTATCTTGAGGCAATAAGTGCCAAAATTGTTATTGTAATAATAACGAGTGTGAATATTAATCCAATTATACCTTCCATATTTTCTCCTTAAATTTTCTAATTTTCATTCTTTAATTTTTTCAACAATTAATTCACCAGAAGCATTTAAACCTGAAACCAGAACCACTTCACCAGTTTTGAATGGAGTTTTACTTTCTGTAACAGCTGTAAATTCAACCAATCTTTCTTGAACAATTAAGTTAATTTTTCCAGAACCTTTGTTTGCAGCAGGAACTGTTAAATATACAGTTGCTTTTTTTCCAACAGCAAATTCAGCTTTAACATTTCCTTCATCTTGAAGTTTGTTAACAATTTTAAATGCATAAGCAAGCAAAACTGCTGAAGCTGCTCCCATAACTAAACCAAGCAAAATTGATGCCCAAATTGGCAAATCTTTTGCAACAAATGCAACCCAACCACCAACAGCAAGAAAGACAATAGCTCCCCTGATTGTAAAGACTTTTAAACCTCCAATATCAACAATTGAAGAACCAACTCCGTCATCAACATTCAAATCTGCATCGCCATCATGTCCCCAACCAACTAACAACAAAATTAATTGCAAAAGCATCAAAAGTGTGCCTGAACATGCAATAATAAAACAAGCTTTTGCATAAGTTGACAAGGCAATCCACCAAACTTCCATGTGCCCTCCTAGATTTTTCATACTATAACATTATTTATTTTTCTATGCAACAAATAATTGATTTTTTTACAATATTTTTTATAAAAATCACCCGTTTTCTAGCTTGAAAATAGTTTAATAATTTTATACTACAAAATTTAATCATAAAACTTATAAAGACCAAACAAAATTTATATGTAATTATCTGGCAAATCATTCTCAAAAAGAATTACACTCTTTGGCTCAGCAATGCTTGATAAAATGATTTGTGCATGATCTAGTGTTTCTGCTTCGAAAATATTATTTTCATCAAATTCAGCTGAAATTAATCCTTTTTTAATTGAAGATAAATTAGTTTTGTTTACAACAATAACTTTTGAAGCAACCTTAGCTATTTGCTTACCAAAATTTTCATTTTCAATTTCTTCAAGAATTCCAAGTTCAATAAGCCCAGGAGTTACAACAATTTTATTTTTAGAATCAAAACTATTTAAAACTTCAAGTGCTGCCTTGACTCCTTCAACGCTTGCATTATATGAATCATCTAAAATAATTAATTCATTTTGTTTAATCAATTCGAGTCTATGTGCAACTGGCTTTAGAAGAGAAATTGCATTCGCAATTTGTTCCATTTCTAAACCAAGTTGTCTAGCAAAACAAGAACAAAGCAAAATGTTTAAAAGATTGTGCTTTCCAAGTAAGGAAGTTTTGCATTGCTTTTCTTCTTCACCAATAACCAAAGTAAAATTGCTACCCTCATTGTTCACAATAACATTTTTTGCATAACAGTTTGCTTTAGGATTTTCAAGACTAACTAAAAATTTTTGATTGGTGCATTTTTCAAATAATGGCATTGATTTTTCATTGTCCATGTTGAAAACTGCCTTTCCTTGATTTGGCAAAGACTCAATTAATTCAAACTTGCCTTGTGCAATGTTTTCTTCGCTTCCAAAAGACAATAAATGTTGAGTACCAACTGAAGTTAAAATTCCATGCTGTGGATTGATTAATTTACATAGAGTTGCAATTTCTCCCCTTTGTCTTGCACCCATTTCTGCAATAAGAACTTCATGATTGGGTTTAAGATAGTCAAGGACAACTTTTGTAAGACCCATTGGAGTGTTGAAACTATGTGGGCTTATACAAACCTGATATTTTTGAGAAAGTATGACATTTAAAATGTTTTTACAACTAGTTTTACCATAGCTTCCTGTGATTCCAATTTTGATTAAATTTGGTAGTTTCTTTAATTTATTTTTTGCTTTGCATATATATCTAGCATGATTAAGGTTTTCAAACGGTACCATGATTAAATGTACAATCGGAACAAGAATAATTAATAAAAGCGGAGTTAAACAAATGCTACCAAACTTGTATAATGGCAAAATTATGCTTGAAAATGCAATTAAGTAAAAAGAAATAACACTGATTGCTAAAAAAAGCATTACACAAAGTCTACTCATTCTACGAGTTTGCTTAAGTGGAACTTTTTTTGGAGCTTCATACATTTTTTTTGTAAAAACAATTGTAAAATAAAAATAGAAAATTATGCCAATATAAGAAAAATATTGATTTTCTTTATAAGCACTAAAAAGTGCATTTGTAACAAGAATACAAGCACTAGAGAGAAATGAAAGCATAAAAAGTCTTGAAGCAAATTTGGCTCTGTCAGATTTAAGCCACAAAAAATAACCTGAGAGCTTATAAGATGATAGTTGAATCATTTGCAAAAATTTGTAGCCAGCAAAGCACATTAACACTCCATTGAAAACGGATAGGATTAATGCAATAAATAAATGTGGATTTGACAAACTAAAAAATTCCATATATTACTCCTGATTTAATCTTTGCTAACAAAACACTTAAGAGCATTAATAAATATTTGTGAATGAGTTATAAAGGCAAAATGACCAGCATTTTTAATGACAAATAGTCCGCTTGAAGATATAAGCTTATTCATTCTTTTTCCCATTTCTAGTGGCGTTGCATCATCTTTTTGACCCCAAATTAAAAGTGTTGGACAAGTAACTAATTTGCAATTGCCATCAAGATGTGTTAAAACAACACTAGAAAATGTTTTTTTCATAACTTGTGAAAGAACTTTGTAATCTGCTGAACCAAGCCATTTTGGCGACTTAATCTTGAAAAAATGGCAAATCTTTGAAACACATTTTTTAGCAAAAACTTTAAAATCAAATTTTGGTTTAAGACCAGCACTACCAAATAAAACAAGTTTATGAATGTTATTATATCTACTAGCTAACAAAATTGCAACTCTTCCACCAAAAGAATGTGCAACTATTGTCGGATTGTCAACATAACACTTGTCAAAAATTTTTTTTACCATTTCCACATAGGCATTAAGAGTCCAAGGCTCAGTTGGTTCCTTGCTTTTTCCAAATGGAGGAAAATCTATAAGTAGAATTTTGAAATCATCTTTAAAAGTGTTTACATACTCAGAAAAGCAATTTGAATTTGTTCCCCATCCATGCAAAAAAACAAGCCATTTATCGCCAGTGCCAATAATGTTAAACCAAGTTTCAGCACCAAAAATTTTTTCTATCACTTAAAAATATATTCTTTAAGCAAAATACTTTGTGATAAATCATAAAATATCTTTTTTCAAAATCAATGCGTCGTCCAAGTTCCTATAATATTTTTTTCTAATGGACACTTGTTTAAAATCATATTTTTTATATAATGTGATTGCTTTTTTATTGTTTACATTAACTTCCAAAAATATATTTTTAATGTTATTTGCTTTGCAAAATGAAATTAAATGTTCTAAAAGTTTTGAACCAATACCTTTATCTTGATATCCTTTTTTAACTGCAATGTCAAGTAGTTCCACTTCACCAGAAAGAAGCATAAATGTTAAAAAACCAATAACTTCTTTGTTTTCTTTAGCAACAAAAAATTTTTTAAATTCGCTATGAAATTCATCCCTAATCATGTTTTTACTTGCGCTTTCAAGATTAAATGCTTCAAATGAAATTGAATAAACATCATCAATATCTGCTTCTGTCATTTCATTAATAGAGTAAAAATCTTGCTTTTGTTTTTTTGATTCAAGCAAACTCTCTTCAGCTTGGCTCAATCTTAAATAATTTGGCAAAAGCTCATTTTGACTTATTAAATAACCTTTGCTTGATAAATATAAAGAAAAATCAAGCAAATCTTTTGGAGTAATTTTAACTGCTTTTGAATCCTTTACTTCTGTTTCCCCTTCAATAAATACTGAATTTTTGTTTGTGCTTAATAAAGATAAGAATTTATCTTCACATATGCATTGTTCAACTGAAAATTCACCATTATGATATTCACAAACAAAATAATGACCTGATAGTCCGTCCATAATCGCAAGGATATCATTGCATCTTGATTTTTGTCTTTCTGAAAACGCAAGAAGTTTTAAACTGCTAACAGCAATAAACCTAATTTTATTTAGTGCAAGAGAAAAGCCTTTTACAAGTGCTAATGCAATTCTAATTCCCGTAAAACTTCCAGGGCCAACAACAACTGCAATTTCATCAATTTCTTCAAGTGAAATTTCTGCTTTTTTTAATATATCATTAACATTTACGAGCATTGTTTCAGAACAAGAAGCATCAGAATTGTACTGAGCAAAAAATTCCTTTCCATTTAAAGAACAAGCAATCAAACTATTTTTAAAAGCGGAACATATGCACAAAATATTTTTCACTTTTCCCCCAAACCTATTTTAATAACAATTTTTCTTTCATTTTCAGAAATTTTTGAAATATCAATTTCTATTATTTGTTTTGGTAAAATTCCGTAAACATTGCTTGCCCACTCACAAACAACCAAGCCTTTCATTGTTTTTTCAGAAAAATATTCTTCAAATCCAAGCTCATATGCTTCTTCAATGCTTCCAAGTCTATACATGTCAAAATGGTATAGATTTCCTTTTTCACCTTCATACTCATTCATAATTGTGAAAGTTGGACTTGTTATAATTTCTTTTATTCCAAGTCCAAGAGCAAGTCCCTTAGTAAATGTAGTTTTTCCACTTCCAAGATCTCCGCCAAGGCTAATAACTGATGGCAACAACAAATTTTTTGCAAAGTTTTTTGCAAAGGTAATTGTTTGTTTTTCACTTAATGAAACAAATTCAGTAGTCATTTTTCTCCATTATTTAGTAATTATTTTATAAATTAATTTGTGTTTTTTAGTTTTTGAAGATATCACAATTAAGTCTTTTAGTTCATCCGAAATTTTTGTGGAATTTAATTCTTTAGAAACGTAAATTTTTGCTAGCAAATCACCTTTTTTAACTTTTGATCCAAGCTTAACAAAAAATTCCAGTCCCCCATTATAACAGCTTTCATTAATAAATCTAGCTAGTTCTCCAATTTTTCTTGTTTTAAATTCACTCACAAATCCATTTTCATCACTTAACACATTTACAACATAGTCTGAAACCTTGAAATCTGGAATGATTCCAGAGTGAGCTTCAACAATTTTTTTAAAACTAGAATATGCCTTGCCATTTTGAATGTTATTAAAAGCAATTATCTTTGCTTGTTCAATTGATATTTTCTTTGCCTCAGAGATTAGCCATGCACTCTCTTCAACGCATAAGTCTTTTAATCTACCTTCTTTCTCATTTTTTAAAATTTGAACAGCTTCTCTTGCTTCCAAAACGTTTCCAACTGTTGCTCCAAGTGGTTCATTCATATCTGTTACAAATGCAGCTGTTTTTATGCCAGCATCATTGCCAAGTTTAACCATTGTTTCAGCAAGTAACTGAGCTTCTTTTAGATTTTCCATAAAAGCACCATTGCCACATTTAACATCCAAAAGCAAAATTCCACTGCCACTCGCAATCTTTTTACTCATAATGCTGCTTGCAATAAGTGGAATGCTTTGAACCGTTCCAGTTCTGTCCCTAAGAGAATAAATTTTTTTGTCAGCAGGCACAATTGAAACTGATTGAGTAATCAAAGAAACATTACATTTTTTTGCAATATAAATTGCTTCATCAATTGTCTTTTCATTTTGATAGCCTGTGAATGAAGCAACCTTGTCAGCGGTGCCACCAGTGAAACCAAGACTTTTGCCACTCATTTTAACCATTTTTACGCCAGCAGAAGCAAGAATACCTGCAATCACAAATGTGGTTGTGTCACTTACGCCACCACTTGAGTGCTTGTCTACGCACAAATTTTCACCATTTTCATAGAGCGAAGACAAGTTAATAACATTTCCACTTGTAGCCATTGTTTGAGTTAAGCACAAAACTTCTTTTCTATTCATGCCATTAATGCAAATTGCCATTAACAATGCACTCATTTGAGCTTCTTCAATGTTTCCAGCAACAAACCCATTAACAAAATACTGAATCTCTTCGCTACTTAGTTCAAACCCTTTTCGTTTTTTGTCTAATATATCAAAAATAGTCATCTTTACTCCTTAAACTTTTTAACAATAATCTAACATAATAATAAACTTTTGGAGATATAAATGTCAATTCTTTCAAGGCAAAACAAAAAAACTCTTCAAAGATTAGAAGAGTTCTTATTATGGTTTTATCACTCTGATTATTTTTTTTAATAATTCAAAATATATTTTATCTTGATAAAATTTTTATATTGTTTTTAACTTTCTGCAATTGCTGGGTTTGGTTTAGCTTCACTTGGATTGATTCCAGAAAAAGGAACAATGTTTTTTGCTTCGCTTTGAATTTGAGAAATTGAAACTTCAAAAGCAACTTTTGTGTTTACACTTCCATCATTAAGCTTCTTTTGATAATCCCTACTTTGAATTCTTCCAAGAATTTGAACTTTTTCGCCAACTGATATATCACGAACAAAACGGGCGTTTCTTCCCCATGCTATGCAAGGAAGATAATCTGATTTGTTGTATGCTCTGTTAACTGCAATAAGTATGTCGCAAATTTCTCGTTTAAAAGGAGTAACCCTAAAAATTGATGGTTTGCAAATAAAACCAGAAAGTTCAATTATATTTGGACACATATCTTCAACTGGATCAACAAGCTCTCTAACAAAAACAGTTAAAAGAAGTTTGCTTTTTCCATCAATCATTTTGTTATAAGATCTTAGTTGCCCTTTAATTGCGACCATACTTCCATCAGCAAACTTGTTTCCAGACATAAGTTTTTCGCTTACTGTTATTGGAATCACATCAAAATGTTCTGAAAGCCTTTTTACTGCAAGTGAAAGTTCATAAAATCCTTCACCATAAGCTTCATGTGATAAATTTGGTTTTCCCATAATTTTTCCATATAGGTAAACCTTGTTGTTGTTCATCTGTTCATAATTCATAATTTTTCTCCATTTTTTGTTAATTTAGGCACTTTTTTTGAATTGCATACCAGTTCTATCAACAGAATAATCTGTTTTGATTAACAAATTACCAACAGAAGTAATTGAAAATCCCTTTTTGATTAATCTATCAAGAATGATAGGTAATGCTTTAACAATGTTGTCCGCATTGTTATGACAAAGAATTATTGACCCATTTTTCGCATTTGAGACAACACGATTGGCAATATTTTCTGCAGAAAGTCCTTTCCAATCCAAACTATCAACATCCCATTGGATTGTTTTTAAACTTAAATCTTCTGCAACTTTCAAAAGAGAATTGTTATAAGCACCATATGGAGCTCTGAATAATTCAACTTTTTTGCCACTATTTGCCTCAATAATCTTGATGCTTTCTTCAAGTTCAAGCAATTTTTGAGCATCACTGATTTTTGTCATGTCAGGGTGCGTGTTGGAATGAGTTCCAATTTCAAAACCATTGTCAGCAATTGATTTTACTTTTTCTCCATATTTATCAGCCCAAAATCCAACTAGGAAAAAAGTTGCTCCTGCATTAAATTCTTTAAGGGTCACCATGATGTCATCAGTTTTGTCAGCCCCCCATGCCGCATCAAATGAAATTGCTACTTGCTTTGTTTCTGTTGAAACGCAGTATATAGGCACTTTTTTCGGTGCATATCCAAAAAACACAGCTGCTGAAGCAGTTCCAGTTGAGTTCATTGCAAGCAACACACAAACTAGGACAGCAATAATTGAAAAAATGATTTGTTTAGATTTCAAAACGAGAAATGGCATTGTTTCCACCACCTTTTGAGTGTAAGTTTTTTCCTTGTTTAAAAGCAAAATGTTTTATAGCGAATAACTAAATAAATTGTTATCCTTTGTCGATTTTGCTTTTTTCACAAGATACAATATGAAGCCCGAAATAAAACTATGACAAAAATTACAATATTTTTATTTCTAAAATATTTAAACTTTGTCAACTATTGATTTTTAAAAAGCCATATACTTTTTTTGCTTTGAATAATATATTTTTAAAAATATCTTAAAAAAAACCATCATTATAAGATGGCTTTTTTAAAATTTTTTGAAATCTAATAATTACCATTGACCATAATCAGTTGTTACTTTTGACCATGTTTCAAAATCTCCATTAGTTGTTGAAGGTTCAAAATATTTGTATGCACTTTCAATATCTTCAACCTCAATTTGTTCAAAATATCCACAGTCTTCCCAATGACCAATATCTGTACTTCCGTTGTTATCATCATATCCATCAGTATCTTCATCAACAAAACCATCATTCATATATGACTGGTCATCACATAATCCATCTGGACCATCTTCGATAAACTGCCAATCTTCAATCCAACTTCCATCTTCATAATGCGTTCCAACAACAATATCTTGCACCTCAAAGTACTCTCCAGATGGAGCTAAGGTGTTGTGAACATTTATCAGAGATGAAACATTGTAAAGATATCTTACAGAATTTCCGTAACTAACATTTGTTACCAAACTTTCAGAAGAAACAAAAACCGTTAATGGATTTTCTGGAGTGTCAAATTCAAAAGCCTTAAATGTTGTAACAGATGCAGGAATATGTAATTCTGTAAATGAAACATTTTCAAAAGCTTGTTGTTCAACCTTTGTTACTCCATCAGGAATTGTGTAACTTGAACCAGCTTTTGCAGTTGGAAAATATAGCAAATCAGTTCCCAATTTATTGAATAAAACTCCATCAATAGATTTGAAATATTGATTGTTTGCATCAACAATTATGCTTTGGAGCAAGCTATTTTCTCCAATTCCTCTGTGATAGTTGTCCACTGTCATATTTGCAATTGTTTCAACACTTGCTGGAATTACTATTGAAGTTAATTTTTCACAATATTCCACAGAGAAAACCAGAATATCCTTAACTGTGCTAGGAATAGTTAATGTTCCTGTTTTTCCAGCTGGACATGCAATAAGTTGTGTTACTTCAAAATTATAAAGGACTCCATCAACTGATTTATAAGTTGTATTTAATGGATCTACAGAAATTGAAGTCATATTTTCAGAAAAATTAAAATTTGTGATACCAATATATGAAACATTTTTTGGAATTGTAATGCTTGTTAAATTTCTGCATGTATCAAAAGCACCTGTACCAATATAAGTTAATGTTTCTGGCAAAGTTATGGCAACAAGTCCACCCATGTTATCAAACAAATTGTCAGTCAAGCATGTTGTGTCACTACGCAAATTAATTGTTGTGCTTGCTGGCATTAATCCCTTATATGAGTATGCAACAGTGCCAACATAAACCATACCATCAGGTTGATTTGTGTACCACAAAGTGTTATTAAAAGCCAAACTTCCAACTTTGCTTATGCTACTTGCAATTGTAATGGTACTAAGTTTTGTGCAACTTTGGAAAGCTGAACCTTCAATCTCAGTAAGAGTATTAGGTAAAGAAATTGAAGTTATATTTGAGCAACCAGTAAATGCCATATAACCAATTTTTGTAAGTCCTTCAGATGTTGTTACACTAGTAAGTCCTGTGCAACCTTCAAAAGCAGAGCCACCAATTATACTAACTGAACTTGGTATAGTTACACCAGTAAGTCCTGTGCAACCTTTAAATGCCAACTCACCAATATATTCAACAGTACTGTTTATAGTTATACTTTTTAAATTTATAAAACTTTCAAAAGCAGAACAAGCAATGCCTTTTGTGCCTTCAATTAGAGTTAAATTTGTGTTTGTAGGCATTGATCCCTTGTATTTGTAAGCAACTTTTCCTGCATAAATTAATGTTGAATTTGGTTTGCTATTATACCAAGCAGTATTATTAAATGCAAAATTTCCAATATTTGTAACACTGTCTGGAATAACCAAATTAACTAGATCCAAGCAACTCGAAAATGCAGTAGTACCAATTGTTGTAAGCCCATTTGGAAATGTAATATTTTGAAGATTAGAACAGTTTGAAAAGGTGCTATATCCGATTGTTGTTACACTTTCTGGAATATTAGCAGTAATCATTGTACTGATGTTCCAAAATGCGTAATCACTAATGTCTGTAGCATCATTAGTTATTGTAACAGTTGATATATTTGGCAATGTAATTGAAGAATTGTATGAAGTACCGCCAAAATAATATTTGTAATAACTGTTAGTTGTTGCCGAATAAGGAGCAACAAAAGGCGCAGATAAAGAAGTAAGCGCACTGCAACCAGTAAGCACATTTGTTCCAAGATAAACTGCAGAACCTGGAATTGAAATACTTGTCAAATTGTAGCAACCATGAAAAGCATCATTTCCAATACTGATAACACTTTCTGGTATTGTTACACTAGTCATTGTTGATTTGCCAAAAAAAGCATTTGCAGCAATTACTCTTGTTCCTTCAGCAATAGTTACTGAAGTATTGTTTAATGAACCAAGAGCACCATAAACAACTTTTCCTAGATATATAACCACTCCAGATGGTTGATTGTTAAGCCATGTTGTACCATAAAAAGCTGTTGATCCAAAGCTTGTAATTGAATCAGGAACTATAATATTAGTAATTTCAGAACAACCATAAAAAGCAGAATTTGGAATTGTAGTTACTGATTTCCAGTTGTATTTTTTTGGAATGACAAGAGTACCTGTTGGGGTTCCACTTTTTGACACAGAATATTCATTGTTTCCAATATCTGTAAAAACCATGTCAGTTGGATTTCCAAATTTTGCAAAAATTGTGGAACTTCCTGAATATGGAAATTCAATTTCTTGTGTGAAGTCAGAATCGGAATACAATCCATAAAATGCTGGTTGTCCTTCAACAAAAAGTTCAGGAATGTTTTCTTCTAAAAGAGGTTCACTTGTTGAAAGAGTTGCAATTTCTCCACTTCCAGTGTCAAATGAAAAACCTTCAACAGGAGCTGATTCTCCAATGTTTCTAAGAGTCGTAGAAAAACTATTGTCAAAAGCTGTAACACTTTTTCCATTGTCAGAAATGTCAAGTGTCATAACAATTGTTGCAGTTTTTAGTGCTTCAACATTAATTGCTCCACTTGTGTAAGTTGCATTTGTAATTGGAGTCGCATTATCTATTGAATAAACGCAAGTTCTGTCAATGTTTGTGTCGCCAAGATTTGTTCCGTTGAATGCACCATAAGATTCACCACTAAGCTCAAAGCTAAGTGATCGTTCATCTGAGTTGTTTACAACAGTTAATGTTATAACAACAGGCTCTGTTTCATTAGCAAACTCCATTGCTGAACCAATTGCCCATGTTCCAAGTTTGCCTTCAGGGTCACCAGCAAGGGTTGAAACTGGACCATAATTTGTAAAAGTATCAGTCTTTGCTCCTGTAACAGTTCCAGTAACAGTTGACAAAACATGGATAGATGTGAAATCCACCGTGTTTGTAACAGGCATTGTTTGTGTTGAAGCAGCCCAAACGGCAAAACCCATAACCATAAGTGCAAGGCACATACTCATGATTGTTGACGCAATTTTCATTCGTATCTTCATACAAATCTCCTTTATGATGCAAAATGGCTTGTTTTTGCATGGAAAATAAAATTATTTCTATTTTTCTAAACAAATATTATCAAAAACAAATTGGTATGTCAAACAATTTTCGACATTTTCTATTATATTTTTAGATTTATTTAGATAAAATTTATCATGCTTCTTTTGAGCGATTAATATTCACAAAAATACAATCAAGTCATATATTTGCTTTTAATAATAAAAAAGTGTTTTTCATAAAAACTTTGTTTAGATGTGACTTTGATTCTTGTATAAATTAGTTGCAGTAAAAAATAATAAAAAAAACGATAATACTAATTAAAGTAAATATCGTCTTAAAATCATTTTTAAAACTTTTTATTTTGAAAAAACAAAAGATGAAACAATTTTTTCTCTAGAAATTTGCTTGCCTTTTGAAAGCCTTGATTCAAAAGCTATTTTTGAAAATTCTCTTCCTTCAAATTTGCCAGCTGATTGCATTGCAAGTGAGTGATTGTTATCCGCTTTACAAGCAAAAATTAAACTCGTTCCATTATCTTCAAATTTAATCACCCTGCTTCCTTTTCTTCCACGGGTCATTTTTTCTAGTTCACTTACTGCAAATTTTTTGGCAAAAGCCCTGTTTGTGAGAAGTGCAACATTTGTGTCATTATCAGCTAAACTTCCAAAAATGCATGTTTCTTTTTGCTCAAGTGTAATTGCTTTAACTCCGGAAGAAACTCTGTTTTGAAGTGGCACATCAGCCGTTTCAAAACGAACAGCCATACCACCAGAAGAAACAATTAAGGCATCAAATCCACTTTTTTCTAAAGATACATCAAGAACATAATCATCTTTTTTCAATTTAATTGCTTGAATGCAAGATTTTTTCATTTGATATTCACTTACAGGACTCTTTTTAATAAGTCCATTATGAGTAAGGAAAACAATGTTTTTCTGCAAATCTTCATCAGCAATTGTCACAAATGACACTGCAATATCTTCGCCCGTTACTGAAGAATCCAAATCTTTTAATGAAACACCTTTATCACGCCATTTCATATCATTTAATTTTTCAAAATTGAGTTTTAAACATAAACCTAATTTTGTAAAAACATAAACATTTGAATCTGTTGTTGTGTCCAAAATTGCCAAATGAATTTCTGAAAGGTCGCTTCCTTCACAAAGTTCTCTTTGAGCCATAGTATAACTTTTTGGTTGCATTTTTTTAATTGTTCCAAGAGCTGTGATTCCAAGATAAATAGGTTTACTTTCAACAGTACTTTCGCCAGACTCAATACTTTCATCAAGGTCAAAAGAATACACAATTTTACTTTTTCTTTTTTCGCCAAATTTCTTTTTGATTTCAAGCAGTTCTTCTCTGACAATGTTAAGTTGCATTCTTTTGCTTGCAACAATTTCTTTTAAATGTGCAATTTTTATTTGCAAATCATCAAATTCTTCTTCAAGTTTTTTTACTTCAAGATTAGTAAGTCTTGCAAGTCTCATATCCAAAATTGCTTGAGCTTGTGCTTCAGAAAGTATAAATCTTGACTTAAGATTTTGTTTTGCTTCAAAAACACTTGAAGAGCTTTTAATTATGGCAATAACTTCATCAATATTTTTAATTGCGATGATAAGTCCTTGAATGATATGAGCTCTTGTTGTTGCTTCGTTCAAATCGAATTTGCTACGAGAAAGGACAACACCTCTTTGAAATTCTGTGTAATAAGAAATGAGCTCAATTAATCCCATCTGTCTTGGCTTTCCATCAGCAATTGCAACCATATTGATTGCAAAAGAAGTTTGCAAACCCGTGTACTTAAGCAAGCTTTCAACAACTGCTTTAACATCACATTCTTTTTTAAGCCTAATAACCGCTCTCATTCCGTTGCGATCAGATTCATCACGAATTTCTTGAATTTGAGAAAGTGCACCCTTGCCCTCTTGTTCAAGTTCTGCAATTTTTTGAAGAAGTTGAGCCTTGTTTGTTTGATAAGGCATTTCTGTTATAACAATGCAAAGCTTATCACCTTGATTTTCAATGTGAAAATTTGCTCTTTCAACAATTCTACCCTTTCCTGTTCTATATGCTTGTTCAAGTTCTTCACCTGCAATAATTGTTCCACCTGTAGGAAAATCTGGTGCAGGAATAATTCTCATCATAGATTCAAGGGTAATGTCAGGATTTGCGATATACGAAACTACACCATCAATCACTTCTGAGAGATTGTGAGTAGGAATGTTTGTTGCAACACCAACTGCAATACCATTTGCACCATTAACTAGAAGATTTGGGAATTTTGCTGGCAAAAGCATAGGTTCTTTGATGGTATCATCAAAATTCAATTGCCAAGGAACAGTATTTTTTTCTAAATCTCTTAAAATTTCCATGGCAAGTGGTGTCAATTTTGCTTCTGTATATCTCATAGCCGCCGCCGAGTCGCCATCAATTGAACCAAAGTTACCATGTCCGTGAACAAGAGTTGCACCCATGTTGTAATCTTGTGCCATTCTTACCATTGCATCGTAAACACTGCTGTCGCCATGTGGGTGATATTTACCCATGCAATCACCAACAATACGAGCTGATTTACGAAATGCCTTGTCTGGTTCAAGATTAAGTTCAAGCATTGTGAAAAGTATACGCCTTTGAACGGGTTTAAGTCCATCTTCAACTCTTGGGAGAGCTCTCTCCATAACAACATGTTCTGTGTATGGAATCATTGATTCATGAAGAACTTGTTCAAGGCTTTTTATTGCGATACCATATTTAATTTCAATCTTATCTGAAAATCTTTGTTTTTTAGGCTCAGTTGAAACTTTGTTTTCTTCTTTAGAAATAAAAACTTTTTCGCTTTCATTTTTTTCAGCAAAAACATCGCCAGAAATTTGCTCAGCTTTTGGCTTAGAAATCTTTGGCTTTGGAATAGACTTGCCAGTTTCAAGTTCTTCAAGAGTTTTATGATCTTTAATCATATTTGAAGTTTCTTTGATTGTTTGATCAATTTGTCTTCTCAAGTCTTCAATAGAAAATTGAGTTGGCAATTCTTTCTCTTGCTTTGTCTTTTTTTCGTTGTCGTGATTGTCCATCAGTTTCTCCTACTAAAAAATTTATTATGCGTTTTCTTCAAATTTTATTTTTTCAAGAAAGTCATCTTTTCTATTGAAATTTGCGTGCTGGGAAATATATTCTTTTCTTGAGTCAATATCATCACCCATAAGAGTTGTAATCATTCTTTCAGCATCAGCAGCATCATCAATTGTAACTTGAACAAGAGTGCGTTTCTGTGGATCCATGGTTGTTTCCCAAAGTTGTTCAGGATTCATTTCTCCGAGACCTTTATATCTTTGAATTGCATATCCCTTACCAATTTTTTGTATTGCTTCAGGAAGTTCAGCATCTGAATATACATATAAAACAGTATCTTTTCGATAAACCTTGTAAAGTGGTGGCAAACCAATGTAAACATGTCCAGAATTAATTAATTCACGCATGTATCTAAAGAAAAATGTTAAAAGTATTGCCCTGATATGTGCTCCATCTTGATCGGCATCGGACAAAATAATAATTTTATCATATCTAAGATAACTTGCATTAAAGTCTTCACCAATGCTTGTTTCTAGAGCTGAAATAATTGTTCTTATTTCTTCATTTGCAAGCACTTGATCCAATCTTTTTTTCTCAGCATTAAGAGGTTTACCTTTGAGTGGAAGAATTGCTTGAAAAGTTCTGTCCCTTGCCTGTTTTGCACTTCCACCCGCACTATCTCCCTCAACAATAAACATTTCGCATAGTTCACTTTTTCTACTTGAACAAGCCGACAATTTTCCAACAAGATTATAATTGTCAACACTGTTTCTTTGTCGAGCCAAGTCTTTTGCTTTTTTGGAAGCTTCACGAACTTTTGCAGCACCCTTTGCTTTTGTAATGATTGATTCAATAATTTTTGTTTTGTCTTTGCCATCTAAAAATTTAGCAAGTGCAACTGACACAATGTTTTCAACTTCAATTTTTGCTTCAGGATTTCCAAGCTTTGTTTTTGTTTGACCTTCAAATTGACATTCTTGCATTTTAATTGACAGGACAAGAGTGATACCTTCCCTAAAATCCTCACCTAAAAGATTATCTTCTTTATCTTTAAGTAATCCAAGTTTTCTGGCAACATCATTAAACACTTTTGTCAAAGCGGATTTTAATCCTGTTTCATGTGTTCCACCCTCTGTTGTTGGAATGTTGTTAACATATGAAAAAATGTTTTCAGTAAATGAATCAGTGTGTTGAAAAGCAAGTTCAAGTAGAAGCCTTTGAGATTGTCCACTCACAAAAACAACTGGTTCATACATTTTGTTTTTGCCTTCGTTTAAGTAAGCAGTGAAATCAGCAATTCCACCTTTATAATAATAATCAATTCTTTGATTATTTTTTTCATCAATAAAAATGAGGTTGATGCCTTTGTTTAAAAATGCAAGTTCTTTAAGGCGTCTTGAAATGATATCAAAAGAAAATTCTGCATCTTTAAAAACTCGTTCATCAGGCATAAATCTTACAATTGTTCCAGTCGTGGTGCTTGTTCCAATTTCTTCTAGCGGAGATTTTGGAATTCCACTGTGAATTTTACCCTTAGAATCTTCAGTGCTTTCAAATTCCATGAAATATTTTTTACCATTTCTTAAAACTGTAACTTTAAGCCAACTAGAAAGTGCATTGGCGACCGAAGCACCAACACCATGTAAACCACCTGAAAAATTGTAATTTCCGTTATCAAATTTTCCACCTGCGTGAAGCTTTGTAAAAACAACTTCAACACCAGATTTTTTAAGAACTGGGTGAATATCAACAGGAATTCCCCTGCCATTATCTTCAACACTAGCACTTCCATCTGAGTGAAGTGTAATAGTTATTTTATCACCAAAGCCATTTGAAATTTCATCGATTGAATTATCAACAATTTCCCAAAGCAAATGGTGCATGCCCTTTTGTCCAGTTGTTCCAATATACATTCCGGGACGCAAACGAACAGCATCTAGTCCTTCAAGTATCACAATGTCTTTTGAGTCGTATGATTTTGGCATTATTTTCTCCTATACATGTTGAAATCTTATAATTAATTTTTTGTTAATCATAACACTAATGAGCTTTAATTGATTCTTTAAATTTTAACATATTGCCCCAATTTGTCAACCACGGACAAAAATTGATTTATTTTTATGCTATAAATGCATTAACAATTCATTTTTGCATAGCATAACAAGAGAGGCAAAAAAATGAAAAATATTGTTTTAACAGGCGGAGGAACAGCAGGACATATAATGCCAAACATTGCTCTTTTACCATATTTAAACAAAGAATATAATGTTTTTTACATTGGAACAAACGGCATGGAAAAAGAACTTGTTAAAAAAACAACTAACATTCCTTTTTATGAAATTACTTCAGCTAAACTAGAAAGAAGATTATCTTTAAAAAACTTGTTAATACCTTTTAAATTGCTTAAAGGTATTTTCCAAGCAAGAAAAATTTTAAAAAGTATCAAACCTGCTTGTGTTTTTTCTAAAGGCGGTTTTGTTGCTGTGCCAGTTGTAATTGCTTCTAAAATGTTAAAAATACCAGTCGTAAGCCATGAATCAGATTATTCTTTGGGGCTTGCTAACAAAATTTGTTTAAAGTTTTCTTCATGTCTTTGCACAAGCTTCAAGCAAACTGCCCTTTCAACTTCAAAAGGTGTTTACACAGGTTCACCAATAAGGCAATCTTTGTTTAAAGGAAGCCTTGATAAAGCAGAAAAAGAATGTGGATTTAAAAACAAAAAGCCTGTCATTTTGGTTTTTGGCGGAAGCCTTGGAGCAAAGGCAATTAACAATTCTCTTCGTGAAGCTTTACCAAATATAATTAAAAAATACAATATCATTCATATAACAGGAAAAGGCAATATTGATGAAAAAATAAGCAAAGATTCAGTTTATCAAATTGAATTCACAAATCACATTGAAGATTTTTTTGCATATGCAAATATTGTTGTTTGTCGAAGTGGTTCAAATGCAATCTTTGAGCTTTTAGCACTTAAAAAACCCATGCTACTCATTCCACTTTCAAAAGCATCATCACGAGGCGATCAAATTGAAAATGCTGAAGATTTTAAAAAACATAACTATGCTCATGTTTTGCCACAAGAAAATTTAACATCAAAAACACTAGTCGAAAAAATTGAAGAGCTGTTTAAAAACAAAGACTCTCTGATTCTTTCAATGCAAAATGCTTCCAAAACAAGTGGTTGTGAAAATATTCTCAAAGAGATAAAAAAATGGTCAAAATAATTAAATGAAAAAAATAAGGGTAAAAAAAAAGAAAAAAGTATAATTTATATAAGATAATTTTTTAAAATTTAAAAAATTATATATTTAAAACTTGGTATAAATCAAAAAATGAAGAAAAGATGTGTCGGTTTCAGCAAGAAGTTCTTGCATGGTTTTGCTTGACTTTGGATTCAATGTTTGAAAAACACCTTCATTTTCTGAATGCAAAACTTGATAATGACCACCAGAAAAAGAAAGAGAACAAAAAATTGAAGCATTTGAAGTTGATGCAAAAGAATTAAATTCACTTTTGTTAAAGGTTATCGACGCATCAATGCCTTTACTTCTTAAATAGAAAACCATTGAAACTGGATTTGTACCTAAATATCCAAAAGCATTTTGACCATACAAATCCATTTGTTTAATTATATTTGGCAAGGTTTCGGTTTTGTTAGCAAGTTTCAAAACATTGTACAAAGCTATTGACCCACAACCATTTGTGTCAAATGAAGAAAAACCAAATTTAAAATTTGTAAGCTCTGATTGTTCATTAATGAAACCATTTTCATCAAAATATCCAAAGTTTTCAAAGGCTTTTTGGTTTGTAGAATAATTTAAAAATGACAAAGCTGTAGAGACCAAAACTGAACTTATAATTAAAAAAATTATAAATCCAAATAAAAATTTAGCAAAGCTGCCCTTTTTCTTAGCATTTTTTCTCATATAAGGTAGTTTATCATAAAACTAACAAATTAAGCAAATGTTATATTAATTTTAATAAATAAAGCATCAAAATAAATGTTTAATTATTTCTTCTACAACAGAATTCTTAATTAAAAACAAAACATTTTTCAGCTGAAGGCAAACCATATCCTTCTTCCATTTTTGAAAAAACTATTGGAGAAGCACTTGAAGTTATTATTCTTTTAACGCCATCTGGTGGTAAATTGGGATTTTTTTCCAGAAGCAAACAAGCAAGCCCAGCAACCATAGGAGTGGCAATACTTGTTCCACTACTTTGTGAATAAGGAATTTTTTTATCAAGTGAACAACTATTGATATTTACTGCTGGAGCAATAACATCTGGTTTCATTCTTCCAAATGCAGGACCACGAGAAGAAAAATCAGCAATCTTTGGTGTTTTATTTGAACTTCTGCCATCATCAAGACCACCGACTGAAATAATTTTTCTGCTAACAGCTGGAGATTTTACAGTTCCAAAATTTGGACCACTATTCCCAGCGGCAGCAACAACGCAAACACCATCATTCCAAAGAGATTCAGCCCCTTGCATAATTGGATCAAGAACACCAATTGGCTCGCTACCAAAACTCATACAAACAACTTTTATTCCACAAGTAACATGGTTGTTATAAACCCATTCCATTGCCTGCAAAATTCGCATTGCACCAGTTTCCCCTTTGTTGTCTAGTGCTTTTATTGAAAAAATGTTGCTTAATGGGGCAATTCCACAAAATCTTCCATTTGATCTAAGTCCTGAACCACTTCCAGCCCCTGCCACACTTGTTCCATGCCCGTTGTCATCATAAGCATTTTTTCTTCCATGAACAAGATCAACAAAACCACTTATTCTGTTGCAAGCAAGCGTAAAATCCAAATGTGGCGAAATTCCAGTGTCAATATAACAAATTCCAACATTTTTCCCAAGGACACCAGCAGAATGCAATGTGTCAACTCTCAGAATTTTTTTGCTTTTTTCCATAAGAGAAGTTACTTTTGCTTCACTAGAAACATAATCAATATAGGAACAATTTGCCAAATTGATTAATGAGTCTTTGTTTACTCTAACACCAAACGCAGAAATAAAATGAAAATATTTAACAATTTCTATTTCATTTTTTTGCATCAAAAACCGTTTTGCAAAACCATAATTTTTTGCAAAAACGATGCAATCAATTTTTTTTTCTTCACTTAAATCCATTGCAATTGTTGAAAGCAAAATTGAATCAAGTTTGTCAAAAACACTCACTTAATTCTCCCAAGCAAATCTTCCATCATTGATATTTGCTCTTTCGAAAGAAAAGGCGACAAAGATGATATTGTTTGCTCAATTCGCTTTGGATCAAAAGTTCCATTCTTTTTGCTTTTTTGAACTTCAGCAACAAGTTCTTGAAGAAGCTGATTTTTGTCCATTCCAGAATATTTTTCATAAGATTTTTGAGAATAATCTTCTGACTCTGAATTTGGTGTCTTTGTGTTTTCATTTGCTCTTGTGTTGTTAAAAAGAGTCCTTTTCTCCTTATCAAACGAATTAGAGGTATTATTGTTACCTCCAAAAAAGTTTCTTTTCATAATCACTCCTTTTACTGCATGGAATATATATGTTAAGTCATGCTTTCAAAGTGCATGAAAAAGGAGTGTCATGTCAGAAAATAAAAATTTATATTCTTCTAGCAGTTCTTTTCCTGAAGATTTGATTTTTGATTCAAAAAGTAGCACATACAAAGCAAATGACAAAACTCAAACAAATTCTTCTAGTTTTTCTAACAATGAAAGTAGCGAAAAACAATTCCAAGAAAATTCACAGCAAAATTTAAACCAACAAAATTTTAATCAGCAAAATCAACAAAACAATAATACAGGCGGACTTTTAGGTGCATTAGGTGGAAGCGGGCTTCTTGGTGGACTTGGTGGCGGACAAGGAGGTGGTGGGCTTGCGTCTATGCTTCCTTTGCTTGGCGGGCTTATGTCAAAAGGTGGAGGTGGCAATCCACTTCTTTCATCACTCCTAGGTGGCAAGTCAAATCCTGCAGATTTAATGTCTTCAATGTTAGCTAAAAAAACTGCTCCAAAAAAGGAAGAAGTGCAGGCTTCTCCCCTTCCTAACTCAAAAATAAATTTAGACAGAGCAAAATCAGTTTCTGACTACTACAATCAAAAAAAATAATTTTTTTCTTTTAGTTTTATTTTTTCTATTTAATTTCTGAAAGATTATGTCTTTTTGAATCTTTGTTCAAAATAAATTTTGATTCATAATCAATAACTTTTTTAATAAATTCATAATCTTTATCATTTTCGTTTGTTAAAAGAGAACTAGCCGTGATTAAATCTTTTGCAATATCAAACTTTTCGACTTGTCTTGCCAAATCACTTAATTGCATCAACTGGGTTCTTCTATTCTTAAGAATTTCTTTGAAGTAAAGATCAATAGCTTCATTTTTAAGTTTATTTGATTTTTCTTTGTCGTCTTCACAAGCCCAACTTGCTCCAATTAACATTTTGAATTCATCAAGAAACTGAGAATTGTTATGAAATTGCTTTGCCATAATTAAATATTTTCTAACAGCATTGTTACTTTCATTTTTAAATATAGATTCAAAATTGTTAATCCATTTTTCTTTTTTGTACATTTCATAATAATAACTTTGTTCAACTAATTTGCTTATATCATAGCTACAATAATGACATTCTGGGCATTCTTGAATCAAAGATCCATCAGACAACAAACTTTGTGGTTCTCTTAAATCAAAATCTGACTTTCCTTGATTACTAAAAGACACAACTTGATTATAAAAATTTTCTTTGCCACAAATAGCACATATTTTTTTTACTTTTTCAACTTTCATTTTATCTCCTTTGTAAGCTTTTTTATTATATATTAATTTTTTAAAAAAGAAAAACACATTTCTGATAAAAATATATTATCCATAGAAAAAATAAGAAACACTTTTAAAGTGCAGTAAAATATGCAAAGAAACAAATAATGATAATTGATTAAATCAAAATAAATTAATAATTAATTTTGTATTGCGAATTTACTTAAAATTATTTTATATCAAAAATTTTTAAGAATATAATAAAAAAAAGATTTGAAAAATTTGTCTATTGAATTCATGAAGATAAAATGATACAATTTACGAGAAAATTAGGAAACTAATTAATTTAGGAGTATTTTTAATGGATCTATTAACAACCTACAAAACGGCTTATGGCAAAACTCAACCTTTTGAAGAAAAAAAAAGAAATGCTGCTAATTTTTTCTTTTCATGCGTTCTCATGCGTATGCAAGATGTTATAAATTGTCCAGAAAATGAATTTGGTGCTGAAGACATATCTGGAATTGACATGCTCCTGTTTTTCATAAATTCAATGAAACTTAAAATCGATGATTTATACACATTAATGAAACAAAATAGTTCATTAAATAATGAAGATATAGACAGCCTGTTATACATAAATTTTTCAGAACACAAACTTTTTTCACTTTTTAATGAACTTAAAAAAAATTATCCTTCACTAATAGATAGTTCAATTAAATTAAGAAATGAAAAGCTAACTAATCGCAATGAAGGAAATGTCAGTTATTCATCATTTTTCTATGTATTTGTTACAACTGAACTATTAAGTGAGCTTGCAAAAGACAAAGGAAAAGTGATTGTAAATAAGCAAGTAAAAGCTTTTAAAAAATTTCTGAATGAAGTGAGTGCTCTTGGTAATATTCAATGCGATGTAAACATATATACTTCAAATAAATTTGGAAAAATTGAATCATTTAAAAAACATAGTTTTTGGAAAAAACTTTACACTGATATGATAAATGAATCAACTAGCATTTTTGTTAAATCTGGTGTTCAAAACTATAATAACAGAGTTTTAACAAAACAAGGCTCAATAAATAGTAACACTCAACATAAAGCAATTAAACAAAATGTTGATTTTAGCAAACTAGATAAGCTTGGTGACTTTGTGATTGGTCAAAATGAAGCCGTTGAAAAAGTTAAAAATAGATTACTAGGCTCATATTTTGGATTTAATGATGAAACCAGACCAATAGCTTCATTTCTATTCACAGGTCCAACAGGGGTTGGAAAAACTGAAACTGCCAAAGCAGTTGCAGACATTTGTTATGGAGGCAAATTTTTGGTGCTAGACATGACAACTTTCAAAACCAAAGAAGATGTATCAAGGCTTCTTGGAGCGTCACCTAACTATGTTGGCTATGGGGATAAAATTGAATTTTGTGATTTCATATCAAATAATCCAGTTAGCGTTGTTTTGTTTGAAGAAATTGATAAATGCCACAAAGAATGCCTTGATCTTTTAATGAGAATGCTTGATGAAGGAGAATTCATTGATGCAAAAGGCAAAAAGATTTCTCTAAAAAATACTGTGATTTTTTGCACAACAAATTTGTCTGAATATGTTTCGAAAAACAATATCGAACAATCTGTTGAAGAAAAGATTTCTGGAAACGACGGACTTAGAAAAGAAATCATTGGAAGATTTGATGAGGTTATTGAGTATAAGCATTTATCAAAAGATAATTTAATTAAAATAGCAAAAAAATTTGTTGATAAAAAGAAATCAAACTTTGAAATAAATAATGAAGAACAAAACTTGAAGCTAAATTATGACAATACTTTGCTTGAGAAAATTGTTAAAGAAGCAAACACGGATTTATTAGGTGCAAGAGATCTTAAAAAATCTATGCAAAAATGTTTTGTACAACCAGTAATTGATATTCTTCTTAAAAACAAGAATCTATCTGATTCAAATATACTTGTAAACAATACGGGTGCAGAAATATTAAATCCTACAATCAAAAACGAAAATAATTTCAATAAAAGCCAAACAAAAGACACTCAAAAAAGTTTGTAAATTACAAACTTTTTTTATGTTTAATATCAAACATACTAAGCAAACTTTATATAATTAAAAATTAGTTTATTTATCTGAAATTAGTATTTATAAAATTAGTATTTTAATATTTTTAGTGTCTATCTTTTTTAAATTTACATTATTTCTTTCAATTATGGTAAAAATCGGAAAAAAATCAAAATGGTTTCATAAATAATCAGAGATTATTATTAGTCCAAATTTTGATAATAAAATCAAAAGTAATACTTAATTTTGAAATAGAATCAATTTTTTCTATATCTTCTTTTTTTGTTGTATAGAAATATGGAGTCATTGAAAACAGCTCTTTTAATTCTTCACCTGAAAGAATTTTTTCATAAGTTACTTCTTCTTGCATAACTAAATCAAAATTCAATTTTTTGTCATCTAAATTTTCTAGAAGATTTTCACCATACAAAATTTCTTTTAGTTCAATCAAATGTTTTTTTCCAGGGATTACTTCAATAATTTTTCCATTTTCTTTTAAAATTCTTTTGAATTCTTCTTCTGGTTTTGGAGCAAATATATTTAAAATACAATCAACTGAATTATTTGTCAGTGGCATATCAAAAATTGATGCAACAGAAAAATCAATATTTAAGCAATTTTTTGAAGCTTTTAAGATTGCATCTTTTGAAATATCAAAGCCAATTAAATTTTTGAATTCTTTTGATAGAAATTTTAAATAGTAAGCAGGACCACAACCAGCATCGACAATGATAGAATCACTTGAATTATATTTTCTAGATAGAATCAAAATTTGATTTGCAAGTTCATAAAAAAAGCCCTTATTTAAAAAGTGTTGTCTAGCTTCAACCATAACTTTGTCATCACCGGGATTTTTACTCTTTTTTTTGATAATGTTTAGCAAGTTGACATATCTTTCTTTTGAAAAATCAAAACAATGGTTATTTTCACATATTAAAGATTTTTCAGTTTCATGAAAAGATTTTTGACAAATTGGGCATCTAAATATATTTAGCAATTTCATATACATATTATATTTTCAAAAGCATATTTCGTCAATTTAAAAAGAAAGATTGTTTTCACAATCTTTCTTAAATTTTATTTCATTAAAGGAAAAAGCACAACATCACGGATTGAAGGTTGGTTAAACATGATTGTAACAAGTCTGTCGATTCCAAATCCGAGTCCGCTGATTGGTGGCATACCATGCTCCATAGCAAGCACAAAGTCAGTGTCAAATTCCATTGCTTCATCATCACCTTGAGATTTAGCTGCTGCTTGTTCTTCAAGTGTTTGTCGTTGGATTATTGGGTCAACAAGTTCACTATATGCCTTACACATTTCAATTCCATCTGCAAGAACTTGAAACATTTCAATAAGTTTTGAATTACCATCTTTTCTTCTTGCCAAAGGTACAAGGCAAGCAGGATAGTTGTAAAGAACTGTTGGTTGTTCAATCTTTTCACGGATTAACTTTTTGTACATCAAATCAATCACACCACCAACTGTTTTAATTCCAGTAAAATCTGAGCTTTTAAACAAACCAGTTGATTCAACTTTTGCAACAAGGTCATCTTTTTTGTCATATACAAGGAAATCAAATCCAAGTTCCTTTTTAAGAGTTTCAGTGTAATCAATTCGTGGCAACTCTCCACCAAAATCAAGTGTTTTGCCTTGAAATTCAACCTTTGTTGTTCCAAGGACTTCAGTTAATAGATTTTGAATAAATGATGTATAAAACTTTATATTATCTTCGTAGTTCCAATATGAAGCATACCATTCAACCATTGTAAATTCTTGAAGGTGTTGAGTGTCCATGCCTTCATTTCTAAAGCATTTTGCAACTTCAAAAACCCTATCATATCCAGCTGCAATAACTTGCTTAAGATAAACTTCTGGAGCAATTCTAAGATTGCACATTTTGTTTAAAGCATTGTGTTTTGTGAAAAAAGGCTTTGCACTTGCACCACAGCAAGCACTTTGCAATATTGGAGTTTCAACTTCAATAAATCCATTTTTCTCAAGAAATCTTCGAATAAAAGAAATAACCTTGCTTCGTCCAAGAAGAACTTTGCGAGAATCTTCATTCATAATTAAATCCAAATATCTTTGACGATATTTTGCTTCAATGTCTGTTAATCCATGAAATTTTTCAGGAAGTGGACGCATTGCCTTTGACAAAAGTTGATACTTATGTGTTCTAACAGTAAGTTCACCTGTGTGTGTTAAATATAATTCACCAGTGATACCTATAAAATCACCGACATCAACCATTTTTTTGTAAAAATTGAAATCATCTTCAGAAATTTCGTTTCTTCCAATAGAAATTTGAATTTTTGCACTTACATCTTGAATTGCAAGGAAAGACAACTTTCCCATTACTCTTTTAAAAACAATTCTTCCTGCAATAGAAACAATTGAACTTGGTTCAAGTTTTCTTGCTTCTTCAATTGTGTGTGTTCTTTCAAATTTTTCTTGATAAACTGGATTTCCTGAAGCTTTAAGTTCCATTATTTTAGCTTTTCTAACTTCTAGTTCAGCCCCTAAGTTTTCAGTTGAATTTGCTATTGTTTGTTCCATCTTTTCCCCTTTTTTTCTTGATGAAGAATAGCATAGCACATATAAAATGTCAAATAAATTGCCTTTTTCTATCAATATTTGAAGTTTTAATGTAATTATGCTGATAATAAAATAAAAATAGTTGTAAAACCCACATATATTTGGTAACATATTGAAATAAAAATGGAGCAATAATGAATACGGCAAAAAATACAATTTTAAATAACAAAATGATTGAGTCTGGTGACATAATTGGTGTTGGAGTAAGTGGCGGAAGTGATTCCATGTCATTATTACATTTTCTTGTTGCTTTGCAAGAAGAATTAGACTTTGAAGTGGTAGCAATTCATGTTGACCACTCTATTCGTGAAAATAGTTCAAGTGATGCTTTTTTTGTCCAAGATTATTGTAAAGAACATAAAATTCGTTTTTACAAATTTAGAATTGATGTTCCAAAATATGCAAAAGAAAAAAATGAAAGCATAGAAACCGCAGCAAGAGAATGTCGCTATAATGTTTTTAATAGCTTAATTGAAAAAGGTGTAATTTCAAAAATTGCTTTAGCTCACCACATGAGTGATCAAGCTGAAACAATACTTTTACACATATTTAGAGGTAGTGGCGTTACAGGTGCAAAAGGCATGAGTTTAGTAAAAAATGAATATACAATTCGCCCATTACTTGAAACCTCAAAGCAAGAAATTATGGAATATATTGCTAACAATGACATTCCGTTTGTAACAGATGAAACGAACAAAGATAGCACATATGCCCGCAACTTTATTCGTAATGAAATTTTGCCTTTAATAAAAACAAAATGGCCTAACATTGAAAATTCTATTGTTAGTTTTGGTAAAACTTGTGCAGAAGACAGTGATTACATTAAAAAGCAAACAAATACTGACGCATTTATTGTTAATGAGAAAAGTGTAAAAATTCCATTAAATTGTTTTTTGATGCACCCTTCAATTGTTTCAAAAACAATTTTTACTGCATTTGAAATTTTAGGTATTGAAAAAGATATTGAAAGAAGACACATAGATTTAATAAAAGACTTGTATGAAAATGGTGAGAATGGAAAAAGGATTTCCTTACCTTTTAGCATTCAAGCATACAAAGAATATGATTATATAACAATTGCAAACAATCAAAAACCTGCTAGCATAAATAAGTGGGAATTTAAAGTTGGCACTTTTGAAGCTGAAAATTTTGGAAATGTTACAGTCAAAAAAACTAAAGACTTTAGTCCAAAAGAAGATTCGCTTATTCTTGACTACAGAAAAATTCCAAGCGATGCTCTTTGGAGAATAAGACAAAATGGTGACATATTCAATCGTTTTGGCGGCGGAACAAAGAAACTTAAAGAATATTTTATTGATCAAAAAATTCCACAAAGAATCCGCTCTTACATTCCAGTTTTAGCAAGTGGAAACAAAATTTTAGTTGTTGCTGGAAAAGAAATTTCTGAAGATGTAAAAATCACTTCAGAAACAACACAAGCAATCAGAATCTCTGTAAAAATCCAAGATTAATAATGATAAAAAGGAGATATAACATATCTCCTTTTATTAAACATTATTTTTAATCTAATTAAATAAAGAAAAATTACAGAATTTAGATTAAAGAAAAAAAATATAATTTATTTTTAATAATACCTTATATTAAATACTTTTTAAAAAAAGTCTTAATTTAGTTTCAGCCTTTAGTTTTACACTTTGCTCAATATAAATTACTCCCCCACTCTTCTCTTTTAAAGTAAATAAGTATAAAAACTTACATTTTTAAGAATAATTATTTTAATGATTTTTTCTATTAATATATGGAGTCCAAAAGAATTTAATTTTTATAATTATCCTAAAGACTAAAAATATTGAGTTTTAAAAAAAAACAGGTAGAATTTAGTTCAACCGTTCTCTTTATCTCATTCTTATTTTAGTTGCTATTTAATTTTAAAATGCGAAGATAAAACAAGATTGAATTAGTGAAGTGTTTAGTAAAATAAAACAAAATAAATACATATTTACAAAATTTACCATAACTCTTCACTCTTCACCATTTACTTTTCACTATTAACTCTTCACTCTTCATTATTAACTTTTCACTATTTACTATTCACTATTCACTAAAATACGGAGTTCAAAAAAATCTGCACGAACTAATGTTCGGGCAAAAGATTTTTTGAACGAACCCCTTAATAGGAGAAGGGAGCTCAAGAGGAAAAGGGAGCTCAAGAGGAGAACCGAAAAAATAGCAGTTAGCGAAGCAAAGCTTTGCGTGTCTGCGTCATTTTTTTGGTGCTACCCCAGTTATATTCACTATTCACTTTTCACTCTTCACTAAAATATGGAGTTCAAAAAAACAGTCTGAATTTAGTTCAGCCGTAACTTTTTTAGACGATAACTTATTTAAGAAAGGGAGTGGGAGAGAAACCCAAAAAAGCAAGTTAGTAAAATTTATTTGCGTACCTGCTAATTTTTTGTTGTATCCCAGTTATATTCACTATTCACTTTTCACTATTAACTAAAATATGGAGTTAAAAAAACTGCACGAACTAATGTTCGGGCAAAAGATTTTTTGAACGAACACTTATGCAGGAAAGGGAGCTCAA
>JBAXZR010000002.1:0-102110 GCA_041670165.1 Clostridia bacterium | reverse complement strand
TCGCACTTTTAATTTACCTTTTTTGCTTTTTTATTCTCTTATTCAATTGTCATTATGCGTTTACGAAGCAACAGCTCCGTCGCTCTCATTTCTGAAAGCTTGAACATGTTAACATACACCCTTGGAGTTGTCAACTGCTTTTTTAATCTTTTTTCTCTTTTTTCATCTTTTTTCGTCTTTTCTCCTTTCTTCCCCTTTTCTTAAAGCCAACACCACCCCATGTGTGTCATAAACAGGCGGTTTAAAGAGATTTTTTCAAAAGAAATTAAGACTGGTTTTTTGAATTCTTAAAAATTTAAATTTCACCTTTTTTAGTTGTAATTTATAAAAATTTAATTTTTAATTTTTGATTATCAAATTAAAATTTCCACTAATACTTTTTTTAAATATTTTCTCATTTTAAAATAAATATCTTATTTTTTTTAAAAAAATAATTTATAAACAATTTTTTATTATCTTTGTAGATTTTGTTATTTAAAAAAACTATTAATGTTTAAAAATGAGTTGCTTAAATTTTAATTTCCTTATTTATAAAACACCAAACAATCAAAAATTTTTAGAACTGCGACTTTTGTTTTTTAATCAACAATTTTGTCTTCTTTTGAAAAAGCTAACCATTTTTGCATAAGAAAGCTTTTAATTGTACAAACCAATGCTTAAACGACATGCAAAATATGGAGGGCTTTATGAAAAAAGTTGTTATATGCGGAGTTAACACCGCCACACTTCCCACTCTAAAAAATGCAGAAATGGACGAACTTATGAAAAAAGTTAAGGCAGGAGATGAACTAGCAAAAGAAGAATTTATTGTTGCTAACATGAGATTGGTTCTTTCAATCGTTCAAAAATTTTCTGGAAAAAGTGAAAAAGCTGATGACATGTTTCAAGTTGGTTGTGTTGGACTAATTAAGGCTATTAACAATTTTGACCCGTCTTATGGACTTAGATTTTCAACTTATGCTGTTCCAATGATAATAGGAGAAATTCGAAGGTTTTTAAGAGATAACAATGCAATAAGAGTTTCTAGAAGCATGAGAGACATTGCGTATCGAGCTTTGCAAGTTAAAAATCAAATTTCTCAAATTGAACACAGAGAAGCAAGTATTGATGAAATTGCTCAAGCATTGGATCTTCCTACAAAATCAGTTGCATTTGCCCTTGATGCAATTTCTGAAACGGTTTCACTTTCAAATCCAATTTCTGAAAGTCATGATGGAGAAACAAGTTTTCTCGATCAACTTGCCGACACAAGATCAGACAATTGTATTAATGATGAAAAAATATCTTTACATTCTGCAATTGTTGGACTTTCTGAAAGAGAAAAAGAGATTTTGCAACTCAGATATTTCATTGGCAAAACTCAAACAGAAGTATCTAAAGAAGTTGGAATTTCTCAAGCACAAGTTAGTAGACTGGAAAAAAACGCACTGGATAGCATCAAAAAGCAAATGATTTAATTAAAAAATAAATAAAATTTATCATAAGAACATGTTTTAACTAAATTTTATACTCGATTATTAAAAAAGAGTAAAATATAACTAATATGTTTCATTTTTCTTTTCATCAATGTCATCATTTTGTCCAATTTCCATCTCACCTAATTTGGGGTGAGATTTTTTTGGAATGATAATTATAACAAAAATGATTAATCCGACAACTCCCATAACAGGATATATATTTTCAACAATTTCTGAAAAATTGAAAAAAGCACCGATTAGAACTAACAAACAAATCGCTAAAGATTTTTTTATAACAGACCATTTTGAAACAATTTTTGAATCATTAACAATTTCTAAAAGTGCTTGATCAGTTGCAAAAAGTGTTGTCAACATTGCAAATAAAACAAAGACTTCAACCATTTTTACAAGAACTGGACTAAGCGATGACAATAGTCCAAAAATTGGCATACTTAAGCTCATTGAATATATGTTGGAAAGTATTGACAAATTTAAAACAGAAATTAAAAATCCAATAATAACTGCAGAGATTATAGAAATTACTTTAATATGTTTTTTTGTTAAGTTTGTTCCAAGTTTCCCAAGAATTGTGTATCCAAGTAAAAAATTGGCTGAAACATATATCACACAAAACCAGACAGAAGAAAATGTTTCTATAAGTTCATAAGTAATTAAGACTGAATTTTCGCCTTTAATTATTCCGTTAAAAGATGAAAATAATAAAAATACAACCAAAAAAGGTACTAAAATGCTACAAACCCTTGAAAAACCTTTTATGCCTTTTGAAAGTACTAATAATTGGAGCGCAAGCATAATTATAACAATCACAATTTTAGGCAAAAAATATAATATATCTTGAAGAAGAAAAATTGAAGCTGATAGCATCGCAAAAGAAAAAATTAAATTTGTTAAAAAAAATAAAATTGGAGCAAATCTACCTAATTTCTGAGTTAAGTTTTCATTTTTTATGTTAAGTCCAAAAATAAAAATAATTGCAAACAAAGGAATAATCAACACACTAGTCCAAATTCCATTAACACCAAATCTAGAAAAAAACCAAGCTATTTCCTTTCCAGAAGCAAAGCCTGCTCCAATCACAGTTCCAACAATTGCCATAACGATTGAAAAATTCTTCATAAATAAAAGTATTCACTTCCTTAAACCTTAATAACCCATCAATTAGATTATCATTTATCATTAAAAAAAGAAAACTAATTTTAGTTTTCTTAATTTTCAATATAAATTTGTCTATGACAATTTTCACACTCAATAAAACCTTTTTGTTTGAGAGTTTCAATTTTGTTGGTTGAAAGCTCCATTGCACAACCACCGCATGATTTACTCATCAAAGGAACAAAAACAGGGAATATTTTGTCTTGTCTAACAAGTTTATATTTTGCAACAACTGTTGAAGGTAGTTCTTTTTCAATTAATGAAAGTTCTTGTTTAAGAGCATCAATTATTGGTTTAACTTTCAAATATGCTTGTTCATAAGAACTTTTATGAAAGCTATGTTTAGATCTGGCTAAACCAAACTTTTTTTTGCTTTCTTCAAACTCAGAAAGTATATTTGAAACTTTTTCAGCTTGAGCAACACATTTCTTTTCAATTTGAGTAAGTGCATTAGAAATTTCACTTGTTTCTTCAATTAATTTTTCTGCTTCTTCGCTAGAAAGAGAATCAATCTTGATTTCGGCAAGATTGTGTGCTTTAAGAGAAATTTCCTTGCTTTTTTGTTGAAATTTTTCAAATTCTTTAACAACAACTTCAGCTTCTTGTTCAAGAGCAGAAGACTTGTTTTGCATATCTCTAACAATAGAAATCATTTGATTTGCAATTTTTTTGTCTTCATTTTGTTCAAGTTCTTTTTCTAGTTTGTAAAGTTGTGAATCTTTTTCTTGGTATTTTAGAATCAAATCTTTATTCATTTTTTCTCCTTAAAATTTCTCTTATTTTTTCAATTTTTATTCTAGCAAATTCTGAACCACTTGCAACTTTTTTAAATCTTTTTTCTTCTTTTTTCAAAAATTCAACAAAACTTTGTGGAAGAATCTCAATGTTTTCTTTGCCAAATTCAATTTCTAGTTCTGATAAGCAATTTGCTCCTTTTTTAAAAGTGATTATTTCATAAAATCGTTGTTTGTCTTGTGCGTAGGTGTCTTCACAAATTTTATAACCTAATTCTATCATTCTATGTTTCAATTCTAACACATTTCTCATCGGCTGACAAACAATCTTTTCAACATGCATTTCTTTTGGAATATTTGTTACAATTTTACCAATTTCAATTCCACCCATTCCAGCAATAATTGCAACATCAATCTTTTTGCATGACAACTGTTTGAAGCCGTCAGAAATAACAAAAATTGCCTGTTCATTACAAGAAGAAAACAGTTTTTGGGCTTTTTCTAGACTTTTTTCACTAATATCACAAACATATATTTTTTCTGCTTGTTTGTTTTGAAGTAAAAAAAGTGAAAGAAAGCCATGGTCACTGCCAATGTCAGCCATTACACTTCCTTTGCCAGTAGCAAAAGCAATTTCTTTCAACCTTTTATCAAGTACAATCATTTTAGCCTGAATAATCGCTCAGTTTTTTCTTGCGGTTTGGATGACGCAACTTTTTTAGAGCCTTGGATTCAATTTGTCTAATACGCTCACGAGTAACATTAAAAATTTTCCCAACTTCCTCAAGTGTTCTTACACGATTGTCTTCAAGTCCATATCTAAGCCTTACAACTTTTTGCTCTCTTGGTGTAAGAGTGCTTAAAACTTCAATAAGTTGTTCTCTAAGCATTTTTGTTATGGTAAGTTCGTCTGGTGCTTTGCAAGTTTCGTCTTCGATAAAATCACCAATTGTTGTGTGGTTTTCATCACCAACTGGAGTGTCAATTGAAATTGGATCTTGAGCAATTTTTTGAATTTCTTCAACACGATGCTCAGACATATCCATTTCGTTTGCAATTTCAACAACAGTAGGATCTCTACCAAGTTTTTGAAGAAGTGATCTTGTTGTACGATTGAGTTTGTTGATTGTTTCAACCATATGAACTGGAATTCTTATTGTACGAGATTGATCAGCCATTGATCTTGTAATTGCTTGACGAATCCACCAAGTTGCATATGTGGAAAATCTAAATCCTTTTGTGTGGTCAAACTTTTCAACTGCTTTAAGAAGTCCCATATTGCCTTCTTGAATAAGATCCAAAAAGTGCATTGATGTTTTGCCTACATATCTTTTAGCAATGCTAACAACAAGCCTTAAATTGCTTTCTGAAAGCCTGTCTCTAGCTTCTTCATCACCATCAGCAAGTCTTTTTGCAAGTTCAATTTCTTCTTCGGCTGTTAAAAGTGGAGTTTTTCCAATGTCTTTCAAATATAATTTAACGGGATCATCTGTGCTAACTGAAGAAATAATTTCATTAAGGTTCTCTTTTGAAACATCTTCAGGGTTTGCCCTTATAATTTTGATGCCCATTCCTTCCAATTTTGCAATAAATTCATTGATTTCAGCTGCAGAAACTTCATGTCTAAGAAGTCTAAACATTATATCTTCTTCATTAACAGATCCTTTTTTCTGAGCAATTTCAGTTATTTTTTGAATTTCTTGCTCAACTTTTTGTTTTGTCACTTAAGAATCCCTCCAATTTTTTCTCATAAGATTTTGTGCAATTTTATTAATTTTTTCCAAATATATTTTTCTTTCATCAATATCTTTTGTTTCGTTGAATTTTTTCAGTAGTTCTTGTTGCAATAGTTTCATCTCAGATTCAACAATGGTCCACATGCAAGCATCAAAATGTTTTTCGCCACTAAAATTGTCAAAATTGAATTCATAACCCACCAATTCTTTTGCAATTGTTGTATCCTGCCCTTCCAAAAGTTCAAAAATTGTTCCAACAACAGGTTTAACATTTTTATTTTTGCAATCAAGAATGTAATCATAAATTATTCTTTCTTCATTTGATTGTAAAAACCTGTCAAAATTTTCTGGAATAATTGCATACGGCTGGTTGTGAAGATTTGCCGCAAGGATAAAGTTTATTGAATTGGTTCGTGAATCATTTGTTAACATATTTTCATGGTCATTTTTTATATAATCAGTACTAATCCTAATGTTTCGGTCAAGGTCTTTTCTTAGAATATCCATAGGAATGTTTGAATATTGCTTAATTAGTCCTAGATATATATCTTGATTTGCTGATGAATTAAGTGAATTTATTATTTCCATTGCCTTGTCAGCAAACTTTGCTCTTTCACTTGATTCTGACAAATCAAATTCTTTAGATAAAGAAATGATTTTGTAATCAGTTGCTGGAACAGCTTCATCAAGAAGCTTTTGCATTGCTTCAACACCTCTTGCTTTAATGAATTCATCAGGGTCTTTTCCGCCCTCATCTATTGAAACAACCTTAACATTTAATCCAGCATTTTTCAAAATGTCAAGGCTTCTTAGGGTTGCCTTTCTTCCTGCAAGATCACCATCAAAACAAACAAGAATGTTATCTGTAAATCTTTTTAGTTCACGGGCATGTTCCTGCGTTAGTGCTGTTCCCATGCAAGCAACAGAATTTACAAAACCCGCTTGATGCATTGCAATAACATCCATTTGTCCTTCAACAATAATGATATTTTTTATGCCTTTTTCAGCTTTAAGCTTTTTGATTAAATTGATACCAAATATTGAATTACTTTTGTTAAACGCAAGTGTGTCAGCAGTGTTTTTGTATTTTGCAAAATCAGAAGGAACAAGTATTCTAGCTGAAAAAGCAATACAATCTCCATAAGAATTGAAAATTGGGAATGTCAATCTTTCTGCCATAACATCATAAGAATGCCCATCTTTAATCTCAATTACTCCTGCATCTTTCATTTCTTCAAGGGTGTAGCCTTTGGATTTTAAAAATACAATAAGTGAATTCCAATCAAGTGAAGCTCCAATTTGAAATTTATCTAAATCAAATTTTGTTAGTTTTCGCCGTGCAATATATTCAAGTGCAGTTTTTGCTTGAGGCTTGTCCAAATTTTTAATAAAGAAATTTTTTGTTTCTTCCAAAATTCTAAGTATAACTTCTTTTTTCTTTGCCTTAAGAACAATTTCATCATTGCCTTCAAGTGTTGGGACGGTCATACCGCTCCAAGAAGCAAGAAGTTCAATAGCTTTTGTGAAATCTACACTTTCAATTTTTTCAACAAAAGAAATTGCATCTCCACCCTCTTTGCAACCAAAGCAATGAAAAAAATTCCCCTCTGGATTAACAGAGAATGATGGAGTTTTTTCATTGTGAAATGGACAGCATCCCCAAAAACTTTTCCCTTTCTGCTGAAGATGAACATATCTTGAAACAACAGAAACAATATCATTTTTGGACTTTAGCTCAGTCATCCATTGTTGTGGATATCCTTTACTTGTCACTATTTATCCTTTTGTTAGCAATTATTTTAAAAAATTAGATACAAATATGTTATACAATGCAAATTGCTAATTTCCTTTTTTATTTTACAAAAATTTGCATTAAAGCTAGAATATCAAGTGATATTAAGAGAAAAATGAGTCATTCATTAAATATTTAATGTTTTTAATGCTTTATAAATATATTTTTAAAAATTAAATCTTAAAAAACAACCGCAATTTTGCGGTTGCTTTTAAAATTATTTGCGTTTTTTAATTAGTGTAAGAATTGTTAAGCTTGCACCAACAAGTGTTGCGAGAATACAACAAATCATTATGATAAATTCAATATTAGACATATTATTTGATGGCATGTTAATTGTGAAACTTACTGCCTCACTTTCAACACCTTCAACCAAAACAACAAGATTATATTGATCTGAATTTGTTAACTCTGCAAATGTAAATTGTCCATTTTGTGCAATTGTTCTTGCAACTTCATTGTTATTACTGTCAAAAAGTACAACAGTGCTGTTTGTGAGTGCATATCCACTAATTATTCCAGCAGAAATAGTTGCACATGCTTTTTGAGGTCTAACATAAACTGTTCTTGAAGCCGTTGCAACAACGATATTGTCAATTACATATTCATAGATTATTTGATATGTACCAATTATATCTGTATCCATTGTGTTTGTAATTCTCACAACATCCGTTGTTTGTTCTCCATTATAAAAGCAATTTGCACCACTTTCAATGAAGCTTTGACCTTGCAAGATATATTCATTAGAGTTTCCGTTTAATGATATTGAGTATGTATTTTCAGAAACTGTTACATTAATTGTTTTTGATGCCGAACCATCTGTTAATGTGATTGTTGCTGATCCAGATGCAACACCTGTGATTTGATTGTCAATCACACTTACAACTAGAGAATTTGATGAAGTTATATTAAGTGTGCCAGTTCCTGTGTACATATAATTTAACAAAGAAGATTGATTTGTGAATAAATTGATATTTTCGTTCATAACAGCCAATGTTTCTTCACCTTCAAGTTGAGCTCTCTTAATTGACAAGCTCTTAACATTGTTTTCTGAGTTATAGTCATCTTCTTCAACTGTATAAATTGTTTTATCAGGCGTCAAAACAAATATTTTTGACCAGAAAACTTGATTTGAACTATAGATTATATCATCATTTTCAATGTTGATTACATAAGTTCGCTTTGAATTTGCTGGCAAGCTTAGAATATTTAAACTGTCAAATACAATTGAAATGTCAGAATATTTTGTTAAAGATAGAACAATATTGTTTGCATTAACAAAACTCTTGTTTTCAATTGTAATTTCAATTTTTAAACCAGAAGTTGTTCTTGTGATTATGAAGCCACTTACCGCCAAATCAACTTTCATCAAGTCAATACTATCCGTGTTGTTTTCATAGTCACTTTCAATCAAATCTTCTTTTTCGACACTAAAAATCACATTTGTTTTTGTTTCAGGCATGATTATATCAATTTCATAATCAACATAGCTTAACCCTGCAATTATTGAATTTACAATAAATGTTTCATTTCTTCCGCCAATTTGAGCAGTTACCGTTGGATTTTCAACGGCAATATTTCCATTGTTATAAATCCTTACTTTTACTTTTTGTGTTGAGTTTGGCAAAAATTTTGATGTGTCAATATCCAACACTTCGATTTCCAAATCACTAAACAAATCAACTGCAGTTATTTTAATGTTTCTTGTTACCCTAAAATTTCCGTCAGTTCCAATTGCTTCATAAATATCTTCACAATAATAAACAAATAAATTTCCATTGTTCATTGTTGCAAAAGCATTGGACTTGTTGTTGTCTCCTGTTGTTATTTGATATGGTGCACTAAACACATTTGTGTTTGCAGTCATAATGCTTGCAAAAATTTGAGTTTTTCCCTCAACGGCTGCACTCCATAAAAGGACTGCATAATTGTCATTAGAATAGAATGAGAAAATTGATTGACCCGCTGGTAGAACAGTTATTGAAGAAAATTTGTTATTATAATAGCAAACAATTTTGTCTTCACTTTTAAATACTAAAACAATTTTATTATTAAATGAAGCTAAAATAGGATCAGTGTCTGCAATAGAATTATCTGTAATAGATTCTAATGCGATTACATTATTAGCAAAGATATATTGAATTAACAAAATTTCTCGGTCATTTGTTGTGTCAAAATCATTGTCGTTATCTGTTTCTATTGCAATATATGCAATGTTATTAACAATTTTTAAGCTTAAGTTCACAATTGCTGGGATACTAGTCTGCAATGTTTTAAACTCGCCCCAAACACCTTGTGAATAAATGCTATATAACAGCCTATTATTTGCATTTTCTCCACACAAGAACTCGTTAAGGGTCATTTCATCATTAATATTGTTATTTTGAGATTGATAAACAACCATAATGCCAGTATCACCCGTCATTTCAAACATTACAATTCTATCATTATAAATATTGTCAGTTAACCTTGTCTTAGAAAAAGTCATTGTGTTTTTATCAAAAATCGAAAATGCAATTTCGCTGAGTTGCAGTCTTTCACTTAATGTTGAACCTGAACCAAGTGATTTTTTAACTTCACTATAGGAAATTGCGAAAGTGTTTTCAAATGTTTTTAAATCAAAGTATAAATCTGCAGTAATTGTTGAATCCAAAACTTGAACATCACTCCATTCTTCACCATTATAATAAATATAGTTAATCAATTCACTATTATTCACTCCACGATTACTGTCTTGATTTATCCAAGCAATCATCTTTGTTCCATCAGAAAGTTCTGCCATTTGTGGAGCAGCTGATTCAAAAATATTTTCTACAACAACAACATCTTCAACTTCGCAAGCTTCATTTAAAGCCATTTCCATAATAACTTCACTGTCACTATTCATGACTTGTGCAACTCCTTCATAAGAAGTTGATGGCACTAGGTTTTTAAGTTGTGTCATATAAACATTATTTTGTAAATTGCGTTCAACATAGCCGTCCGACTGAGTACTCCACTGCGTTTCTGCAAAGATATATTCATATTTCCAGAAAATTATTTGCAATCGTACTCCACCACAAACGGATAAAGTTAATTTTGCACCACCAGTATGATATTGAATAATAACTTCAATAGAGCCTTGTCCAAAAACACTTGCAGAGAACACTCCACGAATACCAAGTCCAATTTCAATTTCAAGAGCAAGTTCAAATGCAACTTGACCTGTAACATCTGTTTTGCACTCTGCTGCATTCCAGTCAAACATAACAGTATTTGTCATTGTTAAACTTACTGTTGCACTAAAGAATGCAGGGAAATTAACTACAGGAATTAAGAAATATTTTGTGTAGTTGTATGAAGCAGAAACAGAAACATATATTTCTCCAGCCAAAAGTCGCCAAGAATCATCTACATATTTGAAATGCATTTTTCCGCCAAGACCAATTCCAAAACCAAATCCACCCCTACCAGAACTTAAAACACCGCCATTTTTTGCTCCTCTAAGTTCTGAGAGTGATGGTGTGTCTTGGTTAGCGTAACTAGCACCATGACTTCTTTCAAAAATTGTTTTTGAAATTCCAATATAAATAGAAATTGTCATTTCTTCTTCGTCAATTTGGAAGCCAAGCTCTTTATCTGTGAAACTGAGCGCAAAACTCATTCCGTCCAAAAATTTAACCCAAGATGGTATTTCTGCAGTTTGTATTTGTGAAAGTCCTTCATTAATTCCAGCAGCAAGCATTCTTCCAAGTCCATCACCAAATGCAACAAATTGAACAACTTTTTTTCCTGAAGAATACGCATTGCTAACAATTTCCATATCAATTAAATTATCTTCTATGCCTGTTCTAGCAATAAAATTTCGTTGACAGGTTTGACCATAATAATTAGTTACATTGTAGTTAAGAATAGCTGCATTTGTAGAATTAAGTGCAACACCAGAAGATTTTAATGTTATAGTTGCATTTGAATAAACTGGATAATAATCATAAGAAAATATAACAACATCTTCAGTTTCTTTTGCTAATGTTTTATATATTTTTAAATCAGGGCTTCCAAGGAAAATATCGTTTCCTATTGCATATTTAAATCCTGCTATAGATGTTCTTGAGCTTGTATATCCAGCAGTATATTCAAAATAACTTTTTAACATAATTTGTTCATTTGCATTTAATTGACGATGCAAAGTGCCGTTTAGATATGAATATATAACATCTGCCATAGCCATGCCATTTATTGGGCTTGCACCGCCCTTTGTAAAATATTCACCTATTGAACCGCAGACCATAGATATTACTTGACTTTTTGATTGAACATAAACTTGAACATTATTAATTTGAGTATTATTATTTCTTAATGTTAAGTTTAAGGTTATAACAGTGTTTTCAAAAGTAGCATTTGTTAATGTATAGACTCCTTCATTAAGATAAGTTATTGCATTTCCTTCATTATAATAAATTTTGTAAGTTTTAAAAGGAATAAGTTTTATATTAAATCTACCAGTGTTACTATTTGTTACACCTTCAGCTGTAAAGTTTACATCTTGACCAACAACCTTAATTTTTACAGAACTAATTAAAGATGCATTAATATCATTGGTTGTGATAATTGTTGCTTCAATTTTTTCCCCATAAACACTTAATATATGTTCATAACTTTCTTCTTCACCTGTAGTTATATTTCTGACAGTAATTGTGTTACTATACACTTTTGATAAATTACCGCCATCAACTTGGAAGTCTGAAATGCCTTTTTCATCAGAATTAAAGGTTTGAGTTGAGTTGTTTACAGAATTAAAATATGTAACTCTAATTTTATGAGCGTTTGTCAAAGAGCCATCAAAAGAAGAGCGAATAGTAATTCTTGCTTTTTGTCCAACAGAAATTTGATTATCAGTTGTTATTGTGTTTTCGGCTTCACGAGTTTCATGGTTGTAATAAGGTATGTCAAATGAAATGGTTGACAATATAGTGCTTGTAATACTTTCTCCATTTTTTGCCATAAAGTCTACTCGAACTCTAATTATACCATCTAAACCAGAAGCTAAAGCTAAAAGGTTTGTAAAGTTTATATATCCTTTATTATCAGTATCTGTCACTGTGGTTCCATTGAAAGTAGCAGAAATTTTTGGAAAATATCTGTCTGTGTTAAAAGCAGACAAACCATTTAATATTAATGACCTAACAGAAAATAAAGCATTATTTCCAGTAATGTATGTATAAGTGCTTTCATACAAGCTTGAATCTGTAACATTTTTATCTACATTAAAATTATCTTGAATTGTAAATATTATACTTTTATTAATAATTGTTTTATCTTTAATTGTAATAATATTCTCTGTTCTGCTTCCTAAATAGAAATCGTTACTGCCTATTGTAATTTTAAATGTTAAATCATCGTTTGGAAGATAATTGTCTACAATTAAAAGTGAAATTTCTTTGTTATATTCGCCTTGTCTAAAAATGTAAGTTACTGTTCCGCTTAATGCAAAATCTCTTATTGCAACTGCAGTAATACCAGTATATGTAATTGTAAAAGTTCCTGCACTTCCGCTTGTATTGTAAACATTAAATGTTAAATATTCGTTTTCATTAACAATTGTAGAAATGTTATTTATAAAAATGTTTTTATATTTATCATGACCATATAAAGATATAGCTACCGAAGTATAGTTTTCATTTAATTTATTGTTGTTAATATTAAAATCACTTGGTTTTAAATACCTTAAAACAATGTGAGGAACTTCATAATCGTAATTATAATAGTTTACAAATACAAGCCTCATATTGTTGTTATTAATAATGCGACTTCCACTTTCAAAATACACAATTTCTAAATTAAAATCTGTTTGAGAAGTGTTTGATATTATGTAAAATGAATTATCTCCTAATGTATAATTATATTTGTCTTTACTAAAAGCTGAGTTTTGAATAAATATTGTAATTTCATTTTTGCCATCACAAGTCAAATCAATAAAATTAATTTCTATATATTTGTTTAAAACTTCTGCTTGCGAAAGTACAAGGATTGAACCTTCTAAATTGTTTATAAAATCAATGTAAAAAACTCCATATTTTCCAAAGTCTTCACATTCTGTCATTCCACCATAGAAAGAATATGGATAGCAAGAAGCATAGCACATTTCTTTAATTCCATCGCCGTTTATGTCTGTCCAATTTTTTGCATTTACTTTGCTTGGAATTATAAATTCGTTTGAAGTATATGTGCCATAAGAAACCTTTACAGTTGTAACAACACTATTGTAGATTGTTTTATATGTGTAAATTACATCGTAAATATTTCCGTTGTTATAAATATCAACTCTGTTTGCAACAAAACTTGTATTTCCGTTTGTGTATTTTGAATAAATTTCATTATAAAAAAAGTAATAATTTGCTTCTTGTCCAAGACCTGAAACAAAAGTTGTTTCATTATTTGCAATTTCATCAATAACTTCAGTTGAAATTGTTGGCATAAGTATAATATCAATTTTATTTGTTAAAATTTCTATGTTTGAAGAAGGATATTCTAATACTTGAAAACTTAAAACACATCTATTATTTGTAAAGTAATTTATATGCAATGTTTTTGTTTGATTTGAGCCATCAAAATAGACATATACTATATTATTTACTTCATCAATTGAATCATAGTTTGTTATAGTATAGTCAACTCCCATAACTGCAGTAGAGTCATTTAACTTTAGCCCAATACTCATTCCCATACCGGTGTTATTTGCATTGGTAACTAGCAAGTCATAACCACTTTCTGTTGCTTGTTTTGTTATAGAAATTTTGCCGTAACTATCTATGTTGTGAATGTTTACAGTGTAAGTTCTTTGAGCAAACTTTGTGCCATCTGGTGAGAGTTCATAAAAAGTGAAAACAATTGTTTTAAAACTTTCTAGCCTTAAATCGTTAAAACTTTTCACATAATAATTAATAATATTTCTGCCAGCTGGAATAATGAAAGCATTAAGAGAACTGTTATAGCGACCTGGGTTTCCTATTGCATTATCGATAACATAGTCTTTTCCAAGTTCTGCAGTGCCCGTCAAATCACAATAGATTAGTTTTTCACTTAAAGATGAAATTGGTGTTTCTCCTGGATTGTATTCTACTGTTAAAAATGTTTGTTGATTTTCAAAAATATCAAGTGTGTGGAAAGAAATATTTGGCAAACCTATATTATAAAGATCAGAATAAAATGACCAACCAACTTCACTACAATTAACAATCAAAGGCTTACCATTAACTTCAGTTGGGAAGTTGCTCAAATTATAACTAATGTTATTGATATTTTCAGTGAGTAACAAGCCATCTACATGGAAATCATGAACAACTTCTTTAACTCCAACAGGAAATACAATTTGAGTTGTGGATAATGCTGGATGTAAACCAGTCATTGTAATCGTTATTTCTTCATTCCAAGTTCTTGACAATTTAAACAAAACTTGCAAAGTTTTTTCAAGTCCAATTTTAGTATAATTATTATTTCCAATTTTAATGGCTTCCAATTTAATAAATGAGCTTGTGACATCGGATAAAACTGTAACATCTCTTTCAGCAATTAAATTATCATTTGCATCATAAAGAGATAAAATTGGTTGTTCATCATATATTGTATAGCCAGTCTTAGAGTAAAACATAATAACTTTTTTTTCTTCAAAAGGTTCAAAAGTAATTATGGTATCTAAAGGTTCATACATGAGTGGCTCACCCAAATACATCAAACCGCCACTTGCTACAAGCCTTACAGATTGTCTTAAATAAATATTTTCCCAAGTTCTAGAAATAGTTACAGCAATACTATCATTATTACCAATGGTATCTTCATCAAGAGCCATAGAAATTGTTGGCATATTTGCTGTACTTTTTTCAGCACTTATTGTAACATTTGTCAAACTTTCTTCAATTGTTTGGCTGTTTGCTGTCACGCAAAACATGTTTCCAGCAAAAACTGGAAGAATGTCATAAATATTTTCATAATTTAAAGTTATAACAAAATAATTATTATCTTTGTTTAATAACGCAGTGTAATTATATGAGTAGTAATAAGTTATATCTAAATATGTATAAGGTTCTGCTAATAATGTTGGAGAAAGTTTTTGATTATCAATCCACACTTCAATTCCTTGCAATGAAGCATCACTAACAGCATACATATTAAAATTTATTGTGTAAACATCTATAGGCAAGGAAGATGATGTTATTCCAACATTAAAATAAGCTTTATTTCTTTTATCAGTTACAGGATAAAATCTTAAACAATTTGGATTAGTTCCATTAAGATCAGTGTAAGATAATGTTTCTTTGCTTAAAAATATTGTAGGCCATGTATCATCGTTGATAATTAAAATTGTTTGTTCTTGCGAAATTGAACTATATCTAGAAGGTTCACTTAATTTAAGTCCAATTTTCCTATTCAAAATCTTTCTTGTAATTGTAGGAATAGTAATATTTATAGTTTTTAAAAATTCACCATCATTAAAAGTTAAAGTTCCGTGCGTGTCATTAATATCAATTCCAATAACTGCCATTTCATTTTCTGTTAGTCCTGTAAGTGCAACCAAAGAATAATTAATGCTTGCTACTCCAACATTAGATGTTCTCATAACTTCTACAACTAAACTTCCAAGGCTTGTAAGGTATGTATATTCACTTAAACCAAAATAAAACTTACCTCTTTCAAATGAGTTGATAAGTGTTAAATTTACAGATGTATATTGATTTACAAAGCTTTTGTTAAAATCATTTTGCTGGCTGTTAAGAAAAACTAAATCTCCATAAAAATCTGTTGTTAATGAAGAGAAATCTAACAAAGGAATGGATATAGTTTGCTCAGTTTGACCTTCTTCCCAATTTACGGCAAAAGGGAAAAGGTCATTTTGGTAATGCTCGCCCTCAACTAAACTAGAATTTTGTAAATCTATATAATTTGTATATGCTGTTGTTTCTGATCTATAAACCGTGAATGTGATATCTTCATCTCGATTAACATTTATGCTACTTATATCAGTGAATAAATAATCCTTTTCATAATCACCGACCAAATCAATAAAGATTGAAGCAGGTCCATTAAGTGAAAAACCTTCTGGTAAATAATCTTCTAAGATTGTAACTTGCAATCTTTTTGTTCCATAAAATAAACCATTGTTTAAAACATTAAGATTAGTACCCCAAATATCGTATACAAAAGTTTCTGTTTCATAATTAAATAAAGTCAAGTTATCAAAATATGAGGTTTTATTATAATCTACGCCAACTTGAGTTGTAATATCATTGTATTGAATTGGAATTGAATAATTTAAGTTTCCATAATAATCAGTGTTTAAATTAATTAAGCAATCTGAATATGAACTATTAAAAGAAACAACTCCATCTATAATATCTGCCCCAGAATAAGCCATAGAATTTGCCCAAGAAATTGTATTATTTTCTGCTAAATACTCATCATCCCAAATAGCAAGTGATAAGAAGTCTTTTGCAGGCAACAAAATGTTTGTGTTTTCATCTGACAAGAAAAATTGAACATGTAAAGTTTTTGCTCCATCAAGCAAATTATTATTCAAAGCTTCAATATTTAAAATTCCAATTGAGTCTTCATTAACTTCACTATCATTAAAATCTATATATCCAACATTTTGAACAATAGAATAATTTTCATCTAAATTAAAGTCAGTTCCAAGAACTGCAGATGTTTTTTCAAAATCTATTGTGTAAAACAATCTGAATGCACTTACACTTTTTCCTGTTGATGGTCTTGTGTATATTTCATAAGACAAAACTCCACCTTCTTCAGGCAAGACAGCATCATAATTTTCTTCTGGGCGAATATAAGGATTTGTTTGTGGTAAATTCAAAACAATCATTGCATCATTATTAATTAAACTAAGTTCATCATCTTCGATAAAAAATGAAGTTTTTAAATTATTATCAAAGTCTTTCAAAGATAATGTATTACTATTAAAATATTGTGTTCCACAATTTTCAAAATTGGAAAATTGCAAAGTATATACAGATTGCCAATTTAAGTAATTATTATCAAAAAATTTAAGCTTTAAATTTGCTTCGGTTTCATATTTACCTTCAACTATTTTAAAAATGTAGTTACTTTGAGTTGTTTCAAATTTTAACTCTTTATTATTATTTATATCATAATTAATTAATTTGTATTGAAAAGAAGGAGCTGTAGTTTTAAGACCATTATCTCCTGTGCGTATAATTTTAAAATTTCTATATCCTATTGTTTCAATACTATCTGAATTGTCAGGAACAATTATAATTGAATTGTTACCATTCAAATCATAAACAACAACATCAAGAATTGAGCGTAGACCATTTGTTGTTGGTTCATATCCAGCTTGAACTTCTTGAGAAGTTGTAGAAAGAGTTATTTCTCTTACTCTTATATCATCTACGCTTTCAGCATTAGAATTTTGAGTTAATACAATATTAACAGTTGTTTGACCTGCTGGTAAGGTATAAGTTGAATTGTATTCAAAAATATTTCCTTGATTGATAAAAACTTGTTGCCAATAATCTTCCCATTCATTAATCAATTCTTGAAAATTTGGCTCATTTTCAATATTTTCATAATAGGAAGGAGAATTAGAAAATTGAGGAATTACTATGTTTTCTGTTAAAGAAAATATTACATCAACATCTTGTGCTTGACTAATACATACTTTAATAGTTTGTTCAGCATTATTTTTTTCAGCTATGTACAAATTTGGATTGTCACTGCTGTCAATGTTCACAACTTCAAAGCCAATTGAAGCAATTTGAGTATCAATTTCTTCTCCACCTGCACTAACAGTTATATTACAATGAAATAAAAATGAAAATATTACAAAACCTAAAACAATAAAACTTGTTAATAATGGTTTAAAATATTTTTTCATAAGTACCCCCAAATATGAATTGACTTATACAATTTATTTTATTATATTATATATTATAAACACCCGTCATAAGGCGGGAGTCAAGGGAAATTTATGAAAATTTTAGAAAAAAAATATATTCATCCATTGTACAAAATTAAAGAGTTTGCAGAATTTGTTGGGTTAACTGTGGACACTCTCTTGTTTTATGAAAAAATTGGCTTGTTTTTGCCACATGAAAAAAATGAAGAAACTGGATATCGTTACTATTCAATTTCGCAATTAGGAACAATTTCACAAATTATTCAATTAAAAAATTTGCAACTATCTTTGGAAGAAATAAAACAATTTTTACAAGGCAATTTTACAATGAATCAAAAATTAAAAATGGTTCAAGAAAAAATTTTTAATTTGCAAAGTTTGGTACAAATTTTCAAAATTTTCAACAAGGAGATGTCCTATTCAGCCTATATAAAAGAAATACCAGAACATATTGTTTATACTTATAAAACAAAGGTTGCAAAAAGCATAGATATTCTATTCATATATGAAAAAATACTTAACGAATTTATACAAAAGAAAGTCAAAATCAAACAACCATATAATTTCTACACAAAATACTATGATGATAAAATTAAATTTGAAGATAATAATGTTGAAATTTTTGCAGAAGTTTTAAATGCTAATGTAAATACGAAAATAATTCCAAAACAAAAATATATATGTACGCTTCATAATGGTGATTATCATGATTTACCAAAAGCATATAAATTCTTAAATGAATATTGCAAAAAAGCGAACATTGAAACAATTGATTATCCAATTGAACAGTATATTGAATCATACGGTTCAAAAGATTCAGCAAATGATTTTGTTACAGAAATAATGCTACAAATTAAATAAAATCTATATTTTTAAAATTGAAATTATAGATTTGTTTTTTAACTAATTTTTTTGCTATAATAATTGGATTCTAATTTTTAAAAAAGAAATTTAAACTTTTAAAAATATATTAATCAGTTATAATTTCAAATACCGCAGAGCAACAAGTGGAAAAACATTTTTCTGAAGTTTCTTTTTCTCTAATCAAAATGTTTAAAAAAGTTGAGTCAAATTGTTCATAAGTGTTATTGGTTGTAAAAGTTATACCTATTGATGACATTGGATTCCAACCAATATTATTATAATTATAATTATTATAACTATCCATATCTTCCAAAAGATTTGATGATCCATTATCTTTATAAAATCTATATTCAAAATTTTCATAATTAGCACATTGTGTAACAGTGTAGCTATCTTCACTAACCGAAACTGTTCCTATTTTAACAACCGAATTATTATATAAATACAAAACATAATTTACTGTGCAAATTTCATTGTTATCAAAATATTCAAATCTGTCATCATAATGAATTTCTTCTTGACCATTGACATTAACAATTGAATTTCTGGCTATTGCACCTGTTAATTCTTCTTCATTTTCAACATAAAACCAACTTATATGTTTATATGGAATTACTGTTTTTAAAGTATAATAATAAATATCAGTAGAATTTGACGCATAATGAGTATCATTTTCTTTTAATCTTGCAATAATATTTGCTTCAAATCCAATTGAAAAGTTCGAAGTCAAAATGCTATTAACACTCAAATAATTATTGTTTATTTCATTATAATATAAAATAATTCCAGAATTTAAATTTGTATAATCTCTAAAATAATAATTCTCCCAGTTCGTTCCGTTATCGCAAGAAACTTCAATTGTTGGATCGTATGAAATTGTTCCTTCATTATTTTGTACACTCATATATTGATAAGCATTTTCAAATTCAATAATCACAGCACCATACGAATTTTGATACACATTTTCTATAACCAAATTTGAAGTTTGTTCACATTTGGTTTCAACAACTTGTTCTCCACATGCACTCAAAAAAATTACACAAGGTGCAATAAGTGCTAGAACTAATGCAAATAAAATAAATCTTTTATTCATTAATTTCTCCATTTAATTAATTATAAAACAAACAAATCAAAAATCAAAATGTTTTAAATGGTTATGTTTAATCATTTTGTTTTGAACTACATTTTTTTATTATAAAAGTATATTTTTGTCGATATCTCGGGATTTGTTTAATCTTTTTATAAATAAATTTGATTAATTTCTTGTTTGCATTGATAGTAAAGTGTTACGAGTTTCAAAATTTTGACATTATTATTTTAAATTTTAATAAATATTTAACTTAATGTTTCAAATCTTATTTTTACAAAAAAAATTTCTTCATCATTATAAATGTTAATATATTTTGAAACAGTAAATCGATTTTTAAATAATTATTAACAATTTTTTCTCTATTCTTGTTTTTTGCAAAAATATATGGCAAAACATTTTAATAAAAAAAACTGCCCTAAATTTGAGAGCAGTTTTTCTTTTATTATTCTTCAGAAATAAGAAAAATTTTATCTTCGAAACCACCACGCTTTATAGCCTTGTCGTTTCTCATTTTTTCTAATTCTACTTTTGAAATTCCTTGCAATGAAGAGAGTGAATATACAACTTCGAGTATATCGCAAAGTTCTTTTGTGTCGCCACTTTCCAAATATTCTTTAACTTCTTCAGAAAGTTTATCTCTTAAAGATGAATATAATTCTTCATTATTAAGAATTTTTATTTCAACTTTCTTTCCTTCTTTTCGAATGATTTCTGGAATGCGATCACGAACAAGTTTGTTATATACAATTTTCATACTCACCTTTTATTTACGAGGAAATTTTAAGTTTGCTTGAGCAGCAGCGAGTCTTGCAATTGGAACTCTGTATGGTGAGCAAGATACATATGTAAGTCCTGCTTTGTGACAGAATTCAATTGAGCTAGGATCTCCACCATGTTCTCCGCAAATTCCAAGCTTGATATGTGGATTTACTGATTTTGCTTTGTTAACAGCAATTTCAACAAGTGCGCCAACACCTTCAGTGTCGAGTCTTGCAAATGGATCTGATTCAAAAATCTTTTTCTCATAATAAGCACCCAAGAACTTACCTGCGTCATCTCTTGAGAAAGCATATGACATTTGAGTAAGGTCATTTGTTCCAAATGAGAAGAATTTTGCCTTTTCAGCAAGTTTTTCTGCAATAACGCAAGCTCTTGGTGTTTCAATCATTGAACCAATTGAATATTCAAGTTCAGTTCCACTGTTAGCAATAAGCTCTTCAGCTTTTGCTTTTACAATGTCATGAACATAACCAAATTCTTTAACATCTGAAGTAAGTGGAATCATGATTTCAGCTTTAACATTGTAACCAAGATTTTTCTTAACTTCAAGAGCTGCTTCAATAACAGCTTGAGTTTGCATTTCAGCAATTTCTGGATATGTTACTGCAAGTCTAAGACCACGGTGACCCATCATTGGATTAAACTCATGCAAATCTTCAACAGTTGCTTTAAGTTTTTCGAATGTAAGTCCCATTTCTTTTGCAAGATCTTTGATTTCTACATCAGTGTGAGGTAAAAATTCATGCAAAGGTGGATCAAGGAATCTGATTGTAACAGGATTTCCTTTCATTTCTGTGTAAAGACCAATAAAGTCTTTTCTCTGCATAGGCAAAAGTTTTTTTAGAGCAGCTTTTCTTTCTTCAACAGTTGAAGAAACAATCATTTCTCTAACTGCAGGAATTCTTTCTGGATCAAAGAACATGTGTTCAGTACGGCAAAGTCCAATACCCTGAGCACCAAAACTGTAAGCAGTTTTAGCATCTTTTGGAGTGTCAGCATTTGTGCGAACTTCAAGAGCACGGAATTTATCAGCCCATTGCATAATTGTTCCAAAGTTTCCACTAAGGGTTGCAGTTTCAGTTTTTACAGCTGAACCATAAATGATTCCTGTTGAACCATCAAGAGAAATTATGTCGCCTTCTTTGAAAGAAGCATCTCCAATTTTGCAAGTTTTTGTTTTTTCATCAAGAGTAAGTTCATGGCAACCAGCAACGCAAGTTGTTCCCATTCCTCTAGCAACAACAGCTGCGTGAGAAGTCATACCACCACGAGCTGTAAGAACACCTTCAGAAGCTGCCATTCCTTCAATATCTTCAGGGCTTGTTTCCAAACGAACAAGAATACTCTTTTCTTTGTTTTTCTTGTTTGCAACTGCTTTTTCAGCTGAGAAAGCAATTTTTCCACAAGCTGCACCAGGTGAAGCTGGCAAAGCTTTTCCAACAACTGGAGCTTTTTTAAGAGCTGCAGCTTCAAATGTTGGGTGAAGAAGTGCATCAAGTTGTTTTGGTTCAAGTTTCAAAATTGCTTCTTCTTCAGTAAGCATTTTTTCATTTACCATGTCAACTGCAATTTGAAGAGCTGCCTTTGCTGTTCTCTTACCATTTCTGGTTTGAAGCATATAAAGTTTACCCTTTTCAATTGTGAATTCCATGTCTTGCATATCACGATAGTGCTTTTCAAGTTTGTCTGCAATGTTAGCAAATTCATCATATAGTGCCTTGTTTTGAACGGCAAGTTCTGAAATTGCAAGTGGTGTACGAATTCCTGCAACAACATCTTCGCCTTGAGCATTCATCAAATATTCACCATAAAGATTCTTTTCACCAGTAGAAGGGTTTCTTGTGAAAGCAACACCTGTTCCACTATCATTTCCCATGTTTCCGAAAACCATTGATTGAATGTTAACGGCAGTACCCCACGAAGAAGGAATGTCGTTCATTCTGCGATAAACATTGGCTCTAGGATTATCCCAAGAACGGAAAACAGCTTTTGTGGCTTCAATGAGTTGAACTTTTGGATCTTGTGGAAATTCAACCTTGAGTTCTTCTTTGTAGAATGCCAAAAATTTCTTAACAAGTTGTTTAAGATCGTTAGTGTCAAGTTCGTTATCAAGCTTAACACCTTTTTTCTCTTTAACTTCATCAATAAGTCTTTCAAAGCGTGATTTTGGAAGTTCCATAACAACATCTGAGAACATTTGAATAAATCTGCGGTATGAATCGTATGCAAATCTTTCATTATTAGTAAGTTTTGCAAGACCTTCAACAACACTAAGGTTAAGTCCAAGGTTCAAAATTGTGTCCATCATTCCTGGCATTGATGCGCGAGCACCACTTCTAACAGAAACAAGGAGAGGATTTGTTGCGTCCCCAAATTTTTTGCCGACTTTTTTTTCTAATTTTGCGAGTGAATCCATGATTTGAGTAATAATTTCATCAGAAATAATTTTACCATCTTCATAGTATTTTGTGCATGCTTCAGTTGTAATTGTGAAGCCTTGTGGAACAGGAAGTCCAATGTTTGTCATCTCAGCAAGGTTCGCACCTTTTCCGCCAAGAAGATTTCTCATTGTGGCATCGCCTTCGTTAAACAAGTACACAAATTTGTTTTTTGCCATAATTTAATCTCCTTTTTTTCAACCTTCTCAATATAAACTAATCTTAAAAAAATGGCAAATGAAATGATTAATATTTTTTGAAAATGCCACAAATCATTATTTCTTGCATTATGGCATATTGAAAAACAGCTTATTTCGTGATACAATCTAAGCAGAGGTAACATATGGGCAAAATGAAAGTGATAAACTTTAATGGCGGTGGGACTCTTCTTTATGAAAAAATTAAAATTAATAAAGCAGTAGATGGATTCATTGCTTTTGCCCCTGGAGCACAAATTGATGGAAACCTTAATGGTCTTTCCCATTTGTACGAACATATGATTTTCAACGGCACCGCTAACAACAATAATGTTTCTGAAACAATTAGGAATTTACATTCACACCAAAATGGACAAACAAGGTTTGGCAGTGTTGCAACCACTTTTTATTGTCCTATTAACAAATTTGAAGATGTAATGAAATTAAACTCAGATATGATTTTGAATTCAACATTCAAATCTGAAAAGATTGAAATTGAAAAAAGAGTAATTTCAGAAGAAATAAATAGATTTTGTAATAGCGAAGAATATGATATTAATTGTTTATTTGACAATGTTCTTTATGGAACTCCTGAATGTAGAAGATCAATTGTTGGAAATGCTGAAAATATCACCAAAATTACAAAAGAAAATCTTTTAGAATATCAAAACAAATGGATTAACCGCCAAAATTTTATTGCTTCAATAGCTGGAAACATTAGTCTTAACAAAGCAAAAAAAATGATTGAAAATTTGTTTTTATCCAAAATGAATGCAGGTGAAAAAATTAACTACCAAAAGGCTGATGAACAAAATTTGGTTGATTCTTCTCAATTAGGTATATTAAAAAACAATTCACCAAAAGTTCATGTTAGAATTGGTTTCCCAACATATGGTTATGCTGAAGATGGAAAACCCACTTTTATTGAAGAACTTTTTTGCACAATTTTAAACAATCGTGGAATTTTATTTGAAAAAATTAGAAATGAAAATGGACTTGCATATTGTTGCTCAGCTAATATTATGAGAAGCAAGAACAATGGTGTTATATATTTTGACATTATAACATCAAAAGAAAAAGCAAAAAAAACAATCGAGGTTTGTTCTGAAATTGTGGAAGCACTTAAAAAAGGTATATCACCTAGTCAACTTAAATTTGCAAAAGAATGTATTTTGTCAGAAAGAGCGACTGCAACTCCATTTTTACAAGGAGTTGCGTATAATTTATTTGTTTTGAATAGATATGGAAAAGAAGACAAATCAGAATATTATTGGTTAAAAATTGCAAAAAAAATAACTGTTAATGATGTAAACTCTTACATAATCAAAACTTTTAATTCAAACAAAATATATGTTGCAGTTTCTGGCAACATTACAAAAGAAGATTTGCCTAATATTGAAGAAATCAAACAAATGTATAAAATAAATGAAAAATCAACTCAAGCAGAAAATGGAGATAAAGAACAAATGAAAAAACAAGATGAACAACTTGAAAATACTCAAATAAGACAAACCGTTACCAAAACAAAATATTCAAAACTAAAAAACATAAAAATAACATTAACAAAAACTAAAACAAATGAAATGGATAAAAAAGTCTATTCAAACAAAAACAAATCACAAAAATCTTCATCTCAAGAAAGATAACTGCCTATTTGTACTTCAATTAATGTTAAGATATAAGTTGCAAAAAAAACAATATTTATTACGCTATTTTACTCAAACTTACAGCTTGTTTTTGCCTCAAAAGACTTAAACACCAATGTTTCAACTGACATAACATCGTTTTCTGATGATTTGATATGGGTCAATGTATCAAAATCGCTTTTTTCAATCAAAATTATAAGCGCAATTATTTTTGTGGGAACTAAAGCACAACTACTCTCACAACATTTTGAGCATAATGCGTTACCTTGAGAATGGTCAAAATATACTTCATCATGAGTAAGTTTGCCACAACTGGCACATTTTGTAAGATTTATTTTTGTTCCATTAAGTTCACAAAGACTAAGTATAAATTTAATTTTGATTAGCCTAAGTAGCAGTTGATTGTTGCTTTTTAAATAAACAAAATCCATGATTGCTTTAAGTGTTTTCAATGTCAAAACAAAAAGCTGGTTTCCTTGTTCACCAAAACTTGAAATATTTTCAATTAATTTAAGCACTGAGCAACCAGCATAAAATGCTGAAATATCAGTTGTTATATCAAAAAAACTTTCTATTAATGTTGCACCGCTAACAATGCTTAATCCAGCACCTTTTGTAAGTTCAAATTCGGCAAAACAAAAAGGCATTGAAGCGAATTTAAGCTTTGCCTTTTCAGATTTAATGCCTTTTAAAACAGCTTTGATGAGTCCGTTTTCAAGAGAAAACAGAGTAACAATTTTATCTTTTTCTTTATAATCGCTGGCTCTAAGCACAATCGCTTTTTCTTTTGTTAACATTATTGCTCCAGAAATTTAACTTTGAAATTCATTATCTTCAATCAAATCTTTATAAGGGTGATTTTCAATGTTGGCATGCAACAAATAAAAACCTATTTTACCAGTTTTTAAAAAAAGTTTCCACGCAAGTAATGATGCTTCACTTTTGAATTCTCTCATATGCGTTCCTCCATTCTTAACTATAATAATGTTATGCATCTTTGTGATGCTTATGTGTATTATAAAATGCGATTTATAACAAATATTATTTTGGTCCTTTATATTTCTATTATACATTTTTTTAAAAAAAACACAAATCTATTTTTAAATTTGTGTTTTACAAAATAAAAGATATATTAAATTTCAAATTTGTATATTTCAGCCAAAGCAGAAGGATCATTTTTCCAACCTTCCCTAACTTTTACCCAAAGTTCAAGAACAACATTTTTTCCGACTAACTTTTCAATATCTTTCCTTGCTTGTGTTCCAATTTTTTTAATCATTGAGCCATTTTTGCCAATAATTATACTCTTATGAGATTCTTTATCACAAACAATAGTTGCATTGATTTCAGCTTGTTTACTCTTTTCTTTAAAAGTAACAATTTGAACAGCAATTCCATGTGGCACTTCTTCGTTTAATAAAAGTAATGTTTTTTCTCTAACAATTTCTGAGCACATAAAACTTATGCTTCTGTCAGTTATCATATCATTTTCAAAAAGGGCATCTTCTTTTTTGCATTCTGACAAAAGATTAACAATTGCTTCTTCAATCTTGTCGCAATTTTCACCAGTAACACTTGAATAAGGAATAAAATCCTTAACATTTCCAACTTTTTGAAGTTCAGCTAGCTCAGGATAAAGCTTTTCAAAAGTTGAAATATCAATTTTTGAAATTGCAACAATAACAGGAAGTTCTTTTTTAACTTGTTCAGTTACAAACTTGATTGAACTTTCAGTAATAGGTTTTGATCCATCAATTACACAAAGAACAATATCACAACCATCTGTTGCACTTCTAACGCTCTTCATCATTTGTTTGTCAAGCCCAGTTCTTGATTCATGAATACCAGGAGTGTCTACAAAAACAATTTGATAATTTTCTTTGTTAACAATTCCCAAAATATTATTACGAGTCGTTTGTGGCTTTGGCGAAACAATAGAAATTTTTTGTCCGACGAGAAAATTTATAAGCGAGCTTTTTCCAACATTTGGTTTTCCAACAACACTGACAGTTCCACATTTAAAATTCATTTTATCTCTCCAATTTAATTTTTTTCATAATTTTTTCTGCAAGTTCTTGCATAACTAATTCATCTTCTTCATTGATATGGTCAAAACCTAAAACATGCAAAAATCCATGCAATGCAAGAAAACATATTTCTCTTTCTAAAAAATGACCATATTCTTTGCTTTGAGCAATTGCCTTAGACAAGCAAATTACAACATCACCCACAAAAATGTATTTTGATTGCTTGTCCATATCATTTGCAAATTTTATCGTATCTATTACATCAAAAGGTTTTAAGTCAAGCATTGGAAATGATAAAACATCTGTAACCTTGTCAATTTCTCTATGTTTTTTATTGAGTTCTTGAATTGTTTTTTCATTAACAAAGCTAACAGAAAAGACAAGTTTTTTGTAAGTTTGTTTGGTTTGTCTACAGGCTTCCAAAGCAAGAAGTTTGATTTTTCTTCTAAGCCAAAAACCCTTAATGTTTTCAAATTCAACTTTCATTAGTAGTTATCCTTTTTTCATACTCAATAACATAGGTAGCTTTTACCGACGAACCAACCCTATCTTCTGTTTGAAATTGTCTTAAAACTGCAGTTCCATTTTCAATCATGCTGTTACATTTCAATTTTAGTTCTTCAAAAATTTTAGTTCTAACAGAATCGAATAATTCATTAATAACAATTTTGTTTGTTTCATAATAAACAGTGGAAATCATTTTGATTGGAAGAATGTTTCCAAGCGACAATTTTTGTTCATTAACAACTGTGTTATAAGTATCAAAGTTTACTTGACACTCTGAATCATACACTGTTTTACCCCAAATAGCAATCTTTCTTTGAATAATTTTTTTGCCTGTTTGTTGCAACTCTTCCCTGTTTTCGTTGTGAACAATTGATTGAACTGCAAAACACCTAAGAACAATTTCTGCCTTTGGAATAACATCTTTTTTTTCACCAGTACTTAGCAATGTGTAAGGCATGACAAGTGCTTCGCCTTCCATAACAAAACTGCCTTTGCTAACGGCAAGTGTTCCCTGAAAAATCTCAACAGATTCCACAATTCCATTTGCACATGCTCTTAAAGGTAAAAAATTTTCTGAACTCATTTCATCTGGAACAATCTTTTCTTTTACTGAAATAAACAAAGTTGATCCTTTAATCATGAAACTTACAAAAGATATTTTTGTTGAAGTTGACATCAATTTTTCTTCTAAATTTGCTCCATTTAATGTACTTTTTAAAGAAATTGGTAAAATGTTTTCTGAAGCAACAAAAGCTTCAACTTCGCTTAATGACTTTTCTGTTGCACCAATTATTTCTACTTTTAAAACAAAAGATGAAAAAATTGGCAATGTTACAAGACAGAAAAAAAAGGCTGAAAGTAGCCCGATACTTTTTTTAAAAAAAAGTTTAAGTTTGTTTTGCCCCCAAATCTCAATTTCAAATTTTATGTTTGAACTGTTAAACAATTTAATAATTTTGTTTTTGTTCCAAAAATTTACAATAATTTTTGCACAGTCTTCTTTTTTTTGTGCTGAAATTATAAAAAGATTATTTTTTTTGATTAACGACAGAGTTTTTGCAAAATTTAAATGCGACAAAGAAAATGAAACAAACAAAAATCTCACAAAACAACCTCCACATTTACAATTTTTCCACAAACAAAAAATGCATCTTTGTCTAAATATGAAATTTTTATATTTGTTCCAGAAATTGTTAGAACTCCTTTTTTTGTTTTAAATGAAATGCTTGTTTCATTGTAAGACAAAACTTCATTTTTTGATTCAACATAAACACCTTTTCCAGGCAAAAAAACAATCATTGGTTCGCCATCATAACCAACGAATTTTCCAAATTTTTCAACCGTTTCTTCAAAAAAATTAAACAAATTTGCTCCTAATGCTTCAAGAAATTAACACCTATTTATGTATGATTGTATGCCCATTTCTAGTGTAATATGAAGGTGTTTAAAAAAAACACTTAGATTTGTTTACTAAGTGTTTTTGGAATTAATCAACTCTCTTTAAAGTTCCATCAATAAGCATTATTTTAACAATTTTTGGTAATGTCTGAAAGGTGTCAACAAATGATTCTTCTTCCATTTCTCCAAAAGAAGATAAAAAGTCTTCATTGCCCGTTCCATATTGAAAGTCTTTAAATTCTTCTTGTTGTTCTTGATCATCATAAAAATTACTATCATCATTATCAAAATTTTCTAAAGAATCAAGAAGATTGTTTTCATATGCGTTCTTTTTTAATTCAGCTCTTTGCAAATCAAAATCTGACACAACAGTTTTTTCTGTTTTTAATTCAGCTCTATCAATATCAAAAGTTGATTTTTCTTTTTTTAACTCTTCTCTTTCAATATCAAATTCGGATTTCAATACTGTTGGAGGTTTTTCAAACAAAACACCTTCCGTTTTTTCTTCTTTTTTAACTTTAGGTTTAGGCTCTTCTTTGAAAGAAAGTTTGCCTTTGCTTGGAATAAAATCTGGATCAACAACAACAGGAGCTTTTTCTTTAACAGGAGTGGCAGATTTGGCTTGACTTGATGATTTTGAAGAATGCTCTTTAATTTCATCAAACACAAAGAAAAACAAAACACCAGCGGCTGCAATTCCTAGTGCAACATAAAGCATTTCTCTGCACCTCCTTTATTTTATTCTTGAATTATTTATCTTTTTGGTTTTGTGTCAGTTCCAGCAAGACTCTTTCTCATTTCTGTGTCAGAAACAAGATTTTGCATGCGATAATAGTCCATAACTCCGAGTTGTCCGTTTTTAATTGCAGTTGCCATAGCTTTTGGAACTTCTGCTTCAGCGGCAAGAACAAGTGCTTTCATTTCTTGTGTTTTAGCTTTCATTTCTTGTTCAAGAGCCATAGCCATTGCACGCCTTTCCTCGGCTCTTGCCTGAGCAATTGCCTTATCAGCATCAGCTTGGTCAATATGAAGTTTTGCACCAATATTTTGTCCAACATCAACATCGGCAATATCAATTGAAAGAATTTCAAAAGCTGTTCCAGAGTCAAGACCTTTAGCTAAAACTGTTTTTGAAATAAGATCTGGATTTTCAAGAACTACTGTGTGAGTTTCAGCTGAACCAACTGTTGTAACAATACCTTCACCAACACGGGCAATAATTGTTGCTTCACCTGCTCCTCCGACAAGACGAGCAATGTTAGCTCTGATTGTTACTCTGGCTTTAACTTTAAGTTCAATACCATCTTTTGCAATAGCAGAAATAAGTGGTGTTTCAACAACACGAGGTGTAACACTCATTTTGATTGCGTAAGACAAATCACTACCAGCAAGGTCAATTGCTTTAGCCATATCAACTGAAAGTGGAATTTTTGCACTGTGAGCTGAAATTAAGCTTGAAACAACTTCAGTTACATTTCCTCCAGCCATTGAGTGAGTTTCAAGGTCAACAATGTCAATGTTAAGTCCTGCTTTTTTTGCTTGAATATATGATTCAACAATGTTTTTGTAATCAATTTTTCTGAGCTTCATTCCAACAAGTCTTCCCATTGAAACATGTGCACCAGAAACAATGGTAATAAACCAAGTTCTAATTGGCACCATAATCAAAACGATTCCTAAGAACAGAACAACAACTCCGGCTAAGATGTACCAAATAATATCTAATGGCATATTTACCTCCTATAAATTGGATTAATTAATTTTATTATTTGCTATAAATATAAAAAGATTAAATTTTACGAATATAAATTTTGTTTCCCTCAATTCTACTAACTCTGATTCTTGTTCCAACAGCAAGAACTCCTTCAAGAGAAATGACTTCTTGTTCACTTCCACCGAACAAAGCTTTTCCAACAGGTCTACAACCCTTTGAAACAACACCTTCTTTGTTGGCAAGAATTCTAAATGGATTTTTGTTTTCATCAGCATAGTCAACAGGAATAGCTGTTCTTGTTTCTGAAATTGCTGATTTTTTTATCATACCAAATTTTGCACTTTCAACAATAAACAAAACAACAAAAGCAAGCAGAATTGCAAAGCCAAGCATGAGTAAGAAAATGGTTAATGCACTTGCGCCATCAATAATGAAAAGCACAATTCCAGCAACAAACATCAAAATACCGCTTATGCCAAAAATACCAAATCCTGGGACAAAAGCTTCAACAATGTTGAATATAACACCAAGGCATAACAATGCAACCGCAATAATAGCAATGGTACTCACAATAAATCTTCTCCTTTTAACAAATTCGTTTGTATTATAACATAATCGATTAAAAAATAAAAGAGTATTTATACAAAATGTATATTTCAATCACATTAAAGCCGACAAAAAACAACTTATCAAATTCTATTAATTAATGTGTCTAAAATTTGCGATAGCTCATAGGAAGTTAAAGTATTGAATTAAATTTAGGCAAAATGAACCATTTTTAAAAAAGTATGACATTTATTATTATTTTTTTTGTTTTCCAAATAAAAAACAACGATTTTTTGTCGTTGCTTTTTAAAATTTTAAGAATATTTATTATTCCATAACAAATGTTAATGAAGTTTGATCTTCATTTGTATCAATGATTATAACTCCCTCTTTGTCAAATTCGCCAAGAAGAATTTTTTCTGCAACTCTATCTTCAATTTCTTTTTGAATAAAGCGTTTCAATGGTCTTGCACCATATTCAGCATCTGCACCGTTTTCAACAATATATTGAAGTGCATTTTGAGAAAGTTTTAACTTTAGGTTTTGTGCTTCAAGACGCTGTCCAAATTTGCTTATCATAATTGTTGCAATCTTAACTAGGTCAGAAGCTGACAAAGGTGCAAACACACAAACAACATCAATTCTGTTCAAGAATTCTGGCTTAAATTTTTTGCGAAGTTCTTGCATGTATATTGATTTAATTTGTTCAAAGTCTGCTTTGTCTGAGCCAAATTGTCCGCCAAAACCAAGCGAGTTTTTGCCACGAACTGCGTCCGCACCAATATTGCTTGTCATAATGATGATTGTGTTTTTGAATGACACTACCCTGCCATGAGAATCAGTAAGCCTGCCCTCATCTAAAATTTGTAAAAGTGCATTAAACACATCTGGGTGAGCCTTTTCAATTTCATCAAACAAAACAACAGAATATGGTTTTCTTCGAACTGCTTCAGTGAGTTGTCCGCCATCGTCGTGTCCAACATATCCGGGAGGAGCTCCAATAAGCTTGCTAACTGAATGAGCTTCCATATATTCACTCATATCAACACGGATAATATTGTTTTCACTATCAAACATTGCTTCTGCAATTGCTTTACAAAGTTCAGTTTTACCAACACCAGTTTGTCCCATAAAAATAAATGAACCAATAGGTTTTTTGGCATCTTGCAAACCAACACGAGCTCTGCGAATTGTTTTTGAAACAACTTTAATTGCTTCGTCTTGACCAATAACTCTTTGATGCAAAATTTCTTCAAGATGAACAAGTTTTTCTTTTTCGCCCTCAGTGATTTTTGTTACAGGAATTCCTGTCCACTTTGCAACAACTTCAGCAATTTCTTCACTGCCAACCACATTTGTTGCATGAATTTTTGCCCTTGTTTCTTCCATTTGCGTTTCAATATCTTTTTCAATTGCAACAATTTCTGATTGAAGTTTTGCTGCTTTTTCATAATCTCTTTGCAAACTTGCTTCACTTCGAGAAGCTTGAAGCGACATAAGTTTTTCTTCTTTTTCTTTAACTCCCACAGGTTTTGTGTTAAGCCTAACCTTTGCTCTGCTACTTGCTTCATCAACAAGATCAATAGCCTTGTCTGGCAAACTTCTGTCCATAATGTATCTATCAGAAAGATTTACAGCGGCTTCAATTGCTTCATCAGAAATTACTACTTTATGAAAAGCTTCATAGCTATCTTTTAAACCTTTAAGAATTTCAATTGTTTCTTTTGGAGAAGGTGGGTTTACCATTATTGGTTGAAATCTTCTTTCAAGAGCTTTGTCTTTTTCAATAAATTTACGATATTCATCAGTGGTTGTTGCACCAATGGTTTGAAGTTCACCACGGGCAAGATATGGCTTTAACATATCAGCGGGACTTGTTTCACCTTTTTCACTTCCTGCTTGAGCAAGAGTGTGAATTTCGTCAATAAAAACAATAATGTTGCCAGCTTTTTTTATTTCTTCAATAATTTCTTTCAATCTTTCTTCCATGCTTCCACGAAATTTTGTGCCAGCCATAAGATTTCCGATTTCAAGAGAAAATATGGTTTTGTTCAAAAGAAATTCAGGAACATTTCCACTTACAATACTAAGTGCCAAACCTTCAACAACAGCCGTTTTTCCAACGCCCGCTTCACCAATCAAAACTGGATTATTTTTGGTTTTTCTACAAAGAATTTCAATTACTCTTTCAATTTCATTGTTTCTTCCAATAATTGGATCAATTTTGTGCTGACGAGCTTTATAAGTTATGTCTGAGCCAAGAGTTAAAAGTTTTTCACTAAGTGGACTCTTTGGTCCGTTTTCAGAAGTTGATTGAGAATCTTGTGGAAGAGAGTCCATGTCCCCTTGCAAGTATTGAACCAAACGATTTCTCAAATCTATTATATTTACATTAAAACCACTAATAAGCATTTTTACTGCAAAGCTTTCTGGATTAATCAAGATTGCATAGAGCAAATGTTCTGCTCCAACAAAATTTTGTCCTAATTGAATGGCAAGATTTTGAGCACTCTGAAAAACTTCTTTTGAAAGTGGAGTCAAATTTGTAACAGCTTTTAAATTAAAAACCTCACCAGACTCCATAAAAAAGTCTTCAATATTTTCTTTTGTAACGCCTGCTGATTCCAAAAATTTACTTGCTTGGCAATTTTTGACACATGCAATACCATAGAGCAAGTGTTCCGTTCCAATTTGATTGCTTCCAAATTTCAAAGCAATTTCTCCTGCATGTTGCAGAATAAGTTGAATGTTGTCGCTTGCGGCGATATTAAAATACATATTTTTCTCCTTTATAAAATTTTTTATATGAACCATCATTTTTTTAAACAGTTTATTATCAATTGCATATTTTAAAGATATAATCTAAGTTAGGTTTTATGAAATCGTTTGTCTTGTCTATTTATATATTTTGGTCAACATCTTTCATTGTCAATGAAATTCTTTTTTTAATAAGATCAACTGCAAGAACCTTAACTTTAACAATGTCGCCAACTTTCAGTTTTTCACTTGGGTGTTTTATATATTCTTTGCAAATTTGAGAAATATGAACAAGCCCATCTTGGTGAACGGCAATGTCAACAAATGCACCAAAATCAATAACATTTCTAACTGTACCTATCAAAATCATTCCTTCTTTTAAATCTTCCATACCCATAATATCAGAGCGAAGAACAGGTGCAGGCAACGATTCACGAATATCTCTACCGGGCTTAATAAGTTCAGAAACAATATCTTGAAGAGTTGGCAACCCAACTCCACACTGGGTTGCAACTATTTGTTCACCCTTAATTTTTATAAGGCTTGGAAGCAATCCCAAATTGTTTTCAGCAACATCTTTTTCTGTTAAAGAAAAGAGTTTTAAAAGTTTTCTGGCCGAATCATAAGCTTCTGGGTGAACTGCCGTGTTATCCATAACATTTTTACCACCAACAACACGCAAAAATCCTGCACATTGTTCATATGCTTTTGGTCCAAGCCCGCTTACCTTCTTAAGTTCATCTCTTGAAGCAAATTTCTTGTTTTTTTCTCTATATGCAACAACATTTTTTGCAACCTTTGAACCAAGTCCTGAAACAAAAGAAAGTAAAGATGGTGAAGCAGTGTTAAGGTCAACTCCAACACTATTTACGCAATCTTCAACAACTCCGCCAAGAACACTATCGAGCCTAGAGGCTGGCATGTCGTGTTGATATTGTCCAACACCAATTGATTTGACATCAATTTTAATAAGTTCAGCAAGTGGATCTTGAAGACGCCTTGCAATACTTACGGCTGAACGAAGAGCAACATCGTATTCAGGAAATTCTTCAGCTCCAAGCTTGCTTGCTGAATAAACACTCGCTCCTGCCTCATTCACAATGGCATAAACCACGGTTCGTTTTTGTTTAGAAATCAAATCAGCAACAAAAATTTCTGATTCTTTGCTTGCTGTTCCATTTCCAATTGAAATAACATCAACTTTGTGTTTTTCAATTAGTGCTGTTAATTTAACTATGCTCTCTTCAATTTTACTTTGAGGAGGAGTTGGATAAACAACAGTTGTGTCAAGAACATTGCCTACTGAATCAATAACTGCAATTTTGCAACCTGTTCGATATGCAGGGTCAAGTCCAAGAATAACTTTGTTTTTAAGTGGTGGTTGCAAAAGAAGTGGTTTCAAATTAACTTCAAACATTTTGATTGCTTGTTCGTTTGCAACATCAGTCAATTCAGTTCTACAAGCATTTTCAAGGCTAGGAAACAAAAGTCTTTCATAGGAATCAAGAATAATTTCTTCCATTATATCATTTGTCAAAACATTGTCTTTAACGAATTGTTTCCTTATGTTTGCAAGTGGAATTATATTGTCCAAAACAATGTTAACTTTTAAACATTCTTCTTTTTCACCACGATTAATAGCAAGAATTCTGTGAGAAGGGATTTTTTTAACAGATTCAGAATAATCTTTATATGTTTCATAAGTTTTTGAATCTTCGTTTTCAAGAAGAGTACAATCAATTTTTGCATTGTCAATAATTGTTTGTCTAAGAGTTTTACGAATTTCTGCATTATCAGAAATCATTTCTGAAATAATATCTTTTGCACCTTTAAGTGCTTCTTCAGCACTTGCAACACTTTTTTCTTCACAAACAAAATCTTCAGCAATAGATATTGCTGGCTTTGTTATGTCTTGAGCAAAGATTAGGTTTGCTAAAGGTTGCAACCCTTTTGCAATTGCCATACTTGCACGGGTTTTTCTTTTTTGTTTATATGGGCGATAAATATCTTCAACTTCTGTAAGCGTTTTGGCTTCAGAAAGTGCTTTTTCAATTTCTTCTGTCCATTTTTCTTGTTCTTTTATGTTTTTTTCAACTTCACCTTTTCTTTTGTCAAGAGAACGGAGATATTGAAGTCTGTCAGCGAATTCTCTTAATACTTGGTCATCACAAGAGCCTGTAAGCTCTTTTCGATAACGAGCAATAAAAGGTATTGTACAGCCCTCATCGATAAGATTGATAATATTGTTAGCGTGGTCTTGTCTAATTTCAAATTCTTTAGAAAGTAATTCAATATGATTCATTTATAAGCTCCTATTTTATATTTGTTTGTTTTTTAAGTCTTGCAACAATTTTACTACAATTTTCAAAAATTGTTTTCAAATTTTCGCCGATATAATATTTTTCATCTTCGTACAAGATTTTTCCGTTTACCATTGTTAAGCAAACATCACTGCTTTTTGCACTGTAAACAAGGTTACTTATCAAGTTGTTACATGGTTGCCAATGCGGTTTGTTTGTATCAACCAAAATTATATCCGCTTTGTAACCTTCCTTAATTTCGCCAACCAAATTTAGATTTAAAGCTTTTGCACCATTTTTTGTTGCCATTTCCAAAATTTCTTTTGCTTCAAAAATCCTAGAATCATTGAGTACAGCTTTTTGAAGAGTTGCGGCAAGAAACATTTCTTTAAACATATCTAAATTGTTGTTGCTTGCAGCTCCGTCAGTGCCTAAGGCAATATTGATACCTGCATTTTTCACGGCATAAAGCGGTGCAATTCCACTTCCAAGCTTAAGATTGCTAGATGGACAAGAAACAACATTTGTTCCATATGAAGCAAGAAGTTCAATATCTTCTTTATCCATACAAACTCCATGATAAATTGTGCAATTTCTGTCCAAAAAACCTAAACTTTCAAGATACTGAGGTGGTGTTAAACCATTTGCCACCATACAATCACCAACTTCTTTAAGTGTTTCTGATAAGTGAATTGAAATAGGACATTTTTTCTTAGCTGAAAACATAACAGCATTTTCTAGTGCCGATTGGCTTTGAGTATAAATTGAATGAGAATATACAGTTGGCTGAATAAGTTCTGACAATTTTTTTAATTCTTCAAAATCTTTTTCATTTTCTTCAAAAGATTTTTCAAGCATATTATTGTTTTGGACACTTCCAACTCCAACGCAAATATTTGCTCTGAATCCTGATTTTTTGACAGCTTGAGCAATTTCTAAAATGCCATAGTACATGTCTTGCATGCTTGTTATTCCTGCTCTAACTTGTTCAGCGATTGCAAGCATTGTGCCCCAATAAACATCACCGTTAGCAAGGTTTGATTCAAGTGGCAACATGTTGTCAAAAAGCCATTCTTCAAGACACACATCATCTTTTATGCCACGAAACAAAGTCATTGCACTATGCGTATGCGCATTCACAAATCCCGGCATCAAAATTTTATTTTCACAATCGATTACTTTGTCAAAAATTTTTTCATTTTCTGAAAAATTTCCGTCTACCACTTTGGTTATAACAGAATTTTCAACAATAACGAATCCTTTCAAAATTTTTTCTTTATCAAAAAGCAAAATGCTGGCATTTTTGAAAAGGATTTTCATTCATGCACCCCCATTGTCACTTGAATTTGAATACAATTTTATCACAAAGCTCATCATATTGCAAAGCGATTTTTGCTGAAAGTGAGGAAAGAATAGTGAAACTAATTTTACACGCAGATATAAATAATTTCTTTGCATCAGTTGAATGTGTTCTTTCTCCAAAGCTTGCGGGAGTGCCACTTGCAGTTGCTGGCAACATTGAAACAAGAAGCGGAATTATACTTGCAAAAAATTATCTTGCAAAAGCAAAAGGTGTAAAAACTGGAGATGCCATTTGGCAAGCAAAACAAAAATGTCCAAATCTCATCACAGTTTTACCAAATTATTCGGCCTACAGACATTTTTCAAAAGTGGTTACAGCAATCTATGAAAGATATACAGACAAAATTGAAGGAATGGGTCTTGATGAATGTTGGCTTGATGTAACAAAAACAATTCATCTTTTTTTACCTGATAAAGAAAACAAGTTAGATTTATTTGAAAAGGGAGAAATTCTCGCAAAAAAAATTCAAGACACGGTTTTTAATGAAACTGGTCTTGGAATTTCAATCGGTGTTTCCTTTAATAAATTGTTTGCAAAACTTGGTTCAGATATGAAAAAGCCAAAAGGTATCACAGTTCTTTCAAGTGAAAACTTCACAAAAAAAACTTATCACTTACCAATTAGTGATGTTGTTGGAATTGGACGACAAACAAGAAAAAAACTTGCAAAAATGAACATTTTTACAATTGGAGATTTTGCACATGCGGATTCAAAGATTTTAAAAAACAAATTTGGAATTGTTGGCAACCAAATGCAACAAAAAATTTTGGGTATTGACACTGAAGAAGTTGGAATTTTCACAGAAAAACCACCGCCAAAAAGTGTTGGAAATGGAACAACCCTTGTTAAAGATGCAATTTCTAAAGAAGAAATACAAAGTGTTTTAAGTTTGCTTTGTTCAAAAGTTGCAATGCGATTAAGAGAGCAAAACTTGGGAGCAACATGCATTTCAGTCGGAATAAAAACCTTTGATTTTAACTATTTTTCTCATGACAAAAGAATTCCATTTGTAACAAACAATGAAAAGGAAATTTTTGATCAAGTGTGTTTGTTACTTGATAGTTTTTGGGATTATAAAATGCCCGTAAGAAGCATTCGAATTGCCACAAGTCGGCTTGCTTCCACAAGCCAATTTGTTCAGCTTTCATTTTTTCAAAATAATAATAGCTACAAACTTGATGAAGCAGTTGACAAAATTAGAAACAAGTATGGTTTTTACAAAATTGAACCTGCAAAATCTTTTTCTTCACCAAAAACCAGCCAATCATTTGAAATTGAAATTATTGATTAACCACCACATTGAAGCACAACCGTGTAATTTTCAAAAAGCATTGTTCCTGCAGGTATGAATTGATGAGTAACAATGCCACCCTCACCATCAATTTCAAAAAGCAATTTAAGTCCGATAAGAATGTTACTAGCTTCAGTCAAACTTTTACCAACAAGATTTGGCATTTCAATGTTTTTTTCAACCTTTTTAAGGTCTTCTTCTTCATTTACTGGAGCAAAGTTTTTTGCTTCAAAAATTCCTTGAAAAATTTGTTTTGCATATGGAGAAGCAACAACACTTCCAAAATACTGACCACTACTAGGTTCATCAGCCATAACATAAACCACATATTCTGGTTTTGATGCAGGATAAGTTCCAATGAATGATGAAACATACTTTTGAACAATTTTTCCGTTTTCATATTTTTGACTTGTACCAGTTTTTCCACCAATTTCATAGCCGGGAATAAAGGTTAATTTTCCTGTTTTAGAAACCGTTTCTTCAAGCATCATATTTATGATATCGCTTGTTTCTTTGCTTAAAACTTTTGTGGTTGCATACTTTTCTTCAAAATTTATCGTTTTGCCAGAAGCTGATGTCATTGATTTAACAAAATGTGGTTGAGGTTTGTTTCCACCATTAACTGTTGTTGCAAATGCAGTTACGAGTTGAATTGGTGTAACAGCAATTGCTTGACCAAAGCCCATACGAGCAAGATCCACTCTTTTTACAACATTTGCGTCCATCATAATTCCAGAAGCTTCACCCAAAAATTCAATTCCTGTTTTGCTTCCAATTCCAAGTTTCTTAAGCCAAGAATAAAAATTTTCTGTTCCAAGTCTAAGAGCCAAATCAACAAAAACAGAGTTGCAAGAATTACACAAACCATCAGTCAATGATTGATGTCCATGTCCTTTTGTTTTCCAACATTTAATTTTTTCTCCGTCAACAATTCTGTAACCGGGATCATAAAATGTGTCAGTAAGTTTTGCTGTGCCAGCTTCAAGAGAAGAAGCCATTGTGAGAACTTTGAAAGTTGAACCGGGTTCATACACATCAACAATTGCTTGATTTTTCATTGTACTTAGTAAATATTCAACATTATCTCTTGGAGGATTGTTTAAATCAAAACTTGGGCTTGTTGCCATTGCCAAAATTTCTCCATTTTTGGGATTCATAACAATTGCAGTGGCACTTTTAGGTTTTTGTTCTGCCATAAGATTTTCTAAGGCATTTTCAGCCGCAAGCTGAATGCGAGTATCTATTGTAAGTTCAATATCCATGCCTGAAACAGATGGCATATACCACCTAAGTGTGTTGTCCAGTTCCTTTCCTTGCAAATCAGATTCAACCAATAGCTTTCCATTTAGTCCTTCAAGCTCATCTTGAAAATATGCTTCAATTCCTGCTTGACCGATATTGTCTATTGTTGTGAAACCAAGAACTTGAGTTAACAAATCACCATATGGATAATATCTTTTGCTATTTTCTGAAAGAAAAACCCCATCAAAATTTTTTGCTCCAATTTTTGAAGCAAGTTCAGTTGAAATTTGACTTTTAATTTTGCTTTCAGAAATATTTCTGTTGATTGCTTTTTCATAAACAAAATCATAATCAACTGAAAGCATAGTTGACAAATATGATGCCACTTCTGCAGGATTATCCACTTCTTTTGCTCGCACATAAACATCAAAAGTTGTGTAAGAAACAGCCAAAGTGTTTCCATTTGTATCAGAAATTTTTCCTCTTTCAGCAATAAGTGGCAATCCTCTTGTCCATTGTGAAATTGCTCTTAATTGGAGCTCACTTCCATCAACAACAGAAACAAAAAAAATCTTTACACTTACAATACAAAAAAGAAAAATTGCTAGCAAAATCATTGCTAGCAACCTCTTCTGTGTTTTTTTAAGATTAAAAAGTTTTATGGTCAAATACCGCCTCCGAAAAAATTAACAATTGCATCACAGATTTTGCTCCAAAAATTGGATTCTGCTTTTAGTTCAGTTACATCTTCCAAAGGAACAGGCTGAGAAGTTACAACACTTTCCACCTTTTCTTGAGAATTGTCAGCACCTGTAAGCTTGATTATTATTTTTTCTAGTTTAACTTGAAAATCTTTTTCTTTGGCAATTTCAACAGCTTGTGAAAGATTGTTAGCTTCAATGGCATTATGAATTGAAACTCCACCAAGAAGCGAAGTAATCATAATGAAAGCAACAGTAATAATTTTGATTCTAAAGAGCAAACTTTTTTTTGGTTTTGTTTCAGTTTTTGCTAAATTTTCAGCATCTTTTTTAAATTCTTCACTAATATCCAAATCACTTTCACATTCTTTCTCTGGCAAAACAATGTCTTGTTTTTTATCTAGTTCATCTTTTTGTGTTTCAAAATTTACTGTTGCTTCTTGAGTTTGTTCAACAATTTTTTCTTTTGTTTTTTCTAGCTCAGTAAAAACAATTTCCTTATCAACAACTTCTGGTTCAGGAGAATATTTTTTCATTTCTTCAAAAATATTTTTTTTGATTTTTTCTTTTGCTTCTTCAGTATCTTTTTCTTCTACTGATGTCCTTTCGAAAAGGATGCGTTTTGCATCTGTCATAATCATATGCTCCTTTTCCGTTAAAAATTCAAATTTTTTCTACAACTCTTAATTTTGCACATGTGCTTCTTGAATTTTGAAGAACTTCAAATTCTCCTGCAGTATCAGGCTTTCTATTAACAAGTTTAATCTTGGCTTTGTGACCACAAATACAAATTGGAGTTTTAGGCGGGCAAATACAACCTGTTGAATTATCTTTAAAAACATTTTTTACAATTCTATCTTCTAAAGAATGAAATGTTAAAATTGCAAATCTTCCACCTTTTTCAAGTGAATCAATTATTACTTGAATTGCTTCAGAAAGACTCTCAAGTTCTCCATTAACAAAAATTCTAATAGCTTGAAATGTCTTTTTACTGCACCCACCACTTTTATAAACAATTTTTTTGGGCAAACAATTTTCAATAACATTTTTAAGTTCAATCGTTGAATTTATTGGGCTAATTTCCCTTTGCTTAACGATGCTGGAGGCAATTAGATTTGCAAAGTCTTCTTCACCATACTCCTTAATTATTTTTGCAATCTTTTCTTTTGTAAATGTGTTAACAACTTCCCATGCCGAAAACTCTTGCCTTTTATCCATACGCATGTCAAGAGGACCATCGTTTCTAAAGGAAAAGCCCCTTTCTGCTGTGTCTAATTGGTAAGAAGAAACACCCAAATCCAAAAGTGCTCCATTCAATTTTTTTATTTTTAAATCAGCTAAAATTTGTTTGATGTTTTTGAAATCATCACGAACAAGCACAGCATTTTCAAACTTAGCTAATCTTTCACCACTTACTTCAAGTGCAGTTTCATCTTTATCAATTCCAATCAGTTTTCCATTCTTTCCAATTTTTTCTGCAAATAAAATTGAATGCCCTGCACCACCAATTGTTCCATCAAGAAAAACATCTCCTTCTTTTGGAGAAAGATAATCAAGAATTTCTTTTGCCATAATTGGAACATGTTCAAATTGCATACTCATATATTTTATATTACTTCATTTTAACAAAAAAATCAATATAATTCATTTTTTCGTCATTTTCTGCAATCCAAAAATATGCACTTTAATCTTCTTTTATGTTTATAGAATATTCTATATATTATTTGATTCTTACTAATTTTATTTTAATTATTTTATATCTTTTATAATACTTATTTATATACTTTATAATACTTTTATATTTTATATATTTTATATTTTATACATTTTATACATTTTTATAGACAAAAAAAAATTATGAAAAAACGCCAAGATTTGGCGTTTTTAGTTTTAATTTAATTAAGCTCTAAGTTGATTGATTATATCAATCCAGTTAATAGTAGTTTTGTCTACGATAGCATCATACATTTGTGTAAATTCTGCTCCGTATGTTGCATCTGCTTTCATAAAATCAATAAGACCATTGTAAAGACCTGAGAAAAGTCCATTATTATTATTGCTATCTCTAAGAGCATTAAGAGCTCCACCAAAAGCATTTGCATCAATAGTATCAATAGAAATGTCAACACTAATTGTATCAATAATTGGAAGCATACTATCAAGAACACTCTTAATTTCTGCTCTATGCTCTGAAAGAACAAGATTTTCAGAAGAGATTGTTGGAATAGTTAAACTTTCAGATTGATTAATAGCAAGAATAACTTCATTAATTGCATCAATAACAATGTCGCTAAGAAGCTTACTATCGATAATTGCATCAATGAATGTATTTACATCTTCTGTACTAAGTGTTTTAAGAGAATCTTTGATATTACTAATTGAGAAACTGTCTAAAAGATTGTTATCAACAAGAACATCAAGTGCTTCACTAACTGCTGTAAATTCAGTTTCCCAACTAAATCCAGCTTCGTTAATTGCTGAAGTATTTACAAAATTTTGAATTTGTTCATTTGAACTAAGATAATTTGTTAATGCAGTATAAACTCCTGAAAGAAGTTTGCTATTTGTCATAATATCTAATATTGCACCAATTTCTGGAAGGTATTGGTTAATTGTTGCAATATCAATACTTTCGCCTGTAAATGCTGTTATACCTATTGTATCAATGATTGAAAGAGTATCTTCAACAACATCAGTGAAAACTGCTTTTTCATCTGTCCAATTGATGTTTGTAAGATCAATAACAGATCCTTGAACATTAAGTTTTGTTGCAACAAGTGTTGTAAGTTCTGTAAAAAGTTTGTCAGCTGAATTTTGGAAAATTGAAATTGATAAAAGATTATTAATTGCTGATTTAACTGAAATAATGTTTGCATTTAATAAATCAATTGCTTCATCTGGAGTTATTGTGCCATTGATTAAAAGATTGATTAAAGTTACATTTTCAACATTTTTAATTGCATTAATGTCAGCAAGTGCGAGATCAATAAAATTAAATTCCGTTTCAAAACTATAATTTAAGGAAGCAAGTGTTGCAACATCTAAATATTTTGAAACTTCAGGATCATTTTCAAATGACATAAGAATTTTGTTAAGAGCATCAGCAAAAAGTGGATTAGCTTTTGCAATATCCAAAATTTTACCAATATCTTTAAGCTTATAAGTTCCGTCTAAGAACATTTCAGGTTGAGTATTTTCTGTGTCAATAACACCTGAAATCATGTCCCTAACAAGATTATTTGATGCAATATTGCCAACAAATGAGCCAATTGATGAGGCAACATTGCTCCAATTTACATTGTCATAACTAAGCTCAGTAATTGTGATTTCAAATTCTCCATTAGCTTCTTCATATGCTTCATTCAAAGCAAACACAATTGCTTGTTTAAGTGTTTGAGAAGAGAGCATTGCATTGAAAATTCTTGTTGCATTTGTTGTTGTTAAGCAATTAAGAACTGCAGTAGCAACATTTTCTTGTTTAATAGCACCAAAAATTCCTGCTGTTTGAACTTCTTTGAGTGTGCTAATAATTGCCAAAATGTCTGACTTAAGTGTGTCTGATGTGATTTGAGAAAGAGCAATTGGAATAAATAGTTTTGCTTCATCCATTGTAAAATCACCAGTTGCTGCTTCTGAAGCAAACTTGTTTCCATAAACATCAAGGAGTTCAGGAGCGACCATTGAAACAACTTTTGAATCAAAAATGCTTCTAACAACTGCTTCAAGTTTTGTAAAATCAAAAGTTTCCAAGTCAATATTATCAAGATCAAGGTTCATAAAATAATTAATGTCGCCAACCGTGTTAGCAATAGCCTTGATTTCATGAGCGAGAACAATTCTTTCATTACCTACTTTAATTGAACTTACATAGTCAAACACAAGTCTGTCTACTTTTAAGAAACCAAAAGTTTGTGATGCTGCACTAGATCTGTAAACAGTAAACAAGTCATCTAATTCTTGAGGAATATAATCAGTTAAATCAAATTGTGATTCTTCTGAAGAAGTTTCTTCAGCAAGAACAACTTGAGAAGGACTAATTGCTTCTTTAACATCAAAATATGTGTTTACAATTCCGTTAAATGGCAAAAAGAATACGAGTGCAAGCACAAAACCTTGTGCAAGTCCAATAAGAGCACCAATGCCCTTATCTCTTCCAGTGCGTTCTGGCTTTTTTGAATCGTAATAATTGATTTCAATGCCATTAGCAAGTTCTCGTTCTTTTTGAATTTCCTTGCTTCTTCTCATCTTGTTTTTTACAACAATTGAAGAAACAATTGCATAGATGAACCATGTCAAAAATTTCAAGATGTAGAAAATGAGCAAAAACACAACAATGTTAGTTACAAGCAAAGGAAATTGACTTACAAGAGAAGCAAAAGTTGGACTTGAAGTCATGAGTTCAGAAACACCTTCGATTTGGGAAATACCACCCATAATCAAATTTGAAACTGAAGTGAAAGTTGGAGATAGACTATGAATGAATGGAATTGATGAAAAATTAAAGTCTATGAGCATTTGTGAAACTGTTCCAGCGAAGAAAAAAGCGACAAGGAAGCTTCCAAGAACAAAGCAAAATCTTAGTGTGCCTTTAAATATTCCTCTTCTTAAACCAAACAAAATGCTTGATAAAAAAATTAGAACAAAAAGACCATTAATTATCCAAGGTAGATATGTTTCAATACCTGCTGGCATATTTTATTCTCCTTCTCAGAATAAACCATTTTTTGTATTCTGAATTTCTAAGTATATTTTATCATAAAGTTTTAAACTTAACAAATAAAATTAGCCACATTTTTTAAGATTTTTCCATTTTTTTAAGCTTAATACATTAAATAATAATATAATTGCACACAAAAAATGCAACTAAATATAGTATATGTTATTTTTACAAAATATTTACGAGATTATTTTTTATCAAATCACAACTAGTAAGAAAATATTTAACACCATTTTTTTCAAATATTTTTTCACTTCTACAGTCATTTCCATGCAAATGTCCATAAACAACAATTTTTGCACCACTTTTTTCAATCAAATCAGAAAAAGGACTGTCTTCCCTTTTGGAATTGACAGGAGGATAATGCATAAGACAAACAAGTTTATCATTTTCCGTCATGATTTTTTTTGCTTCAGAAATTGCAAGTGTCAACCTTATAGTTTCACGGTCAAAAATCTTTTGATCTTCAGGTTTCAAAGACCCTCTTTCACTTACAGTCCAACCTCTTGTTCCAAAAAACACAATGTCATCAATTTTAATGGCATCATTTTGAATTGCAAAAAAATTGTGTGGCAAAATGGATCTAACAGCAGAAATACTTTTCCACCAATAATCATGATTGCCACGCAAAATAATTTTTTTACCGGGCATATCAGAAAAGTATTCAAGATCTTTTTTTGCGTCTTCAAGTTTCATTGCCCAACTTATATCACCAGAAATAAGAACAATGTCATTTTCTTTAACATTTTTCAGCCATGAATCACGAATTTCTTCAACATAGTTTTCCCACACCTGACCAAATATGTTCATTGGCTTTTCGCAATTTAGCGAAAGGTGCAAATCACTAATTGCCCAAACACTCATGCATTAACCTTTTTCAAAGCTTCTTGAACCAATCTCATGTCACATTTGCCTGCAAATTCTGATTTGAAGCGTTTCATAACTGTTGGAACAGATTTGTCTTCCATTGCTGAAATAATTGCAAAAATTTCTTGTTCTGTCATCATTTTTGGCAAAAAGCCTTCACAAATTTTTTGTTGAAGCAAAATTTTTGCTTGCTCATCTTTGTTGTTTGCTTTTGCATAGTTCTCTGCTTCTTCAGAAAGTTCCTTGCTCGTCTTTTGCAAAATTTGAACAAGGTCTGTTTCTGTCAAAGGTTCATTTTTTTCTCTTTTTGAAATCTCTGCCATTTTTGCTCTTGAAGCAAGCATACCCAAAATCACTCTAGCATTTTCATTTTTTGATTTTAACGCCTCAAAATTGGCTTTTTTAATTTCTTCCAAAATCATGTAAAAATCTCCTTTATCTCTTATAAGATTAGCTCTTATAGTGCAAAATGTCAAATATAACAATTAAAAATAAAGTAATGGAATGTAGCTTTTTGTTTAATCATAATCAAAAAAATATTATTTCGCCCAAATTGAAAAAGAATCCAAATTTCCACACAACATAAATTTTTCATTGTTGCCCAAATTTTTTTGTGATATAATTTTATATAAAGGAAAAAAGAAAATGCAACAACAGTTCAAAAAAAATGATTCTGGTTTTATATGTGAAAATTGCAAAAAAGTTGTACCACCGCTCGGATATTCTTCACGAAATCATTGCCCCTTTTGCTTGGCAAGCAAACATGTTGACATAAATCCAGGTGATAGAGAAAATTCTTGTAGTGGAATTATGAAAGCAGTTATAGTTGAGCCGTGCAAAAAAGGTGGATACACAATCACTTTCAAATGTACAAAATGCGGTGAAATAAAAAGGAACAAATCTGCCAAAGATGACAGTGTTGAAACCATGTTACAAATAATTAAAAACAATTCTAAATAATTTTTTTTAATTTATTACCAAAAAGACATATTGATTTATTTCAACATGTCTTTATTCTTTATTCATTATTAAGCAAATAACTTTTTAAGTATAATTTAATTAAAATTCACGAAAATTATTTTTATTAAGTTTATTAAATTTTGCATTAGAATTTTCTGTTTGAAAATTATTTGAACCAAGAATAGTCATATTCTCTTTTGATATATTTGGAAGACTCATGGCTTCCTTAAAAACAAAACCTGCAATTGGTTGAAGGCGTATACCTTTCCAATAATCAAAGTGGTATTTTGAACCATTTGAATTTCTTTCTTTATTCATCAAATCGGAAATGTTGGCTCTATGAAAAGAAAATTGAAGATTTGCAACCTCACCCATAACAACATTGTCCCCATAACAAAATATACAATCACACAAATTATTATTAATTATTGCATCAATACATTTTGAAACACTATTTTTAAAGAAATAATTCTTCTTAAATTCACGAGGTGCATAATTCTTTTTAACAAATGCATTCAAAAAATTCAAAGCTGAAAAGTATAAAAAAACATCTTCTTTCGTTTCAATTTTTGCTTTTTCCACAATTTGTTTTGCCAAAACTGCATCACTTAACAAAAGCATTTCTTCCTTAGCATTTTTAGCCTGTGTTTTAACTCTGTTTGAAGTCTCAAATATATCTGCCATATTTTCTCCTTTGTTTGTTGTTATTTTAACATACAAATATCATTTTTTCAATATCATATATTTTTATTTTGATATTCTTTATCTTTACAATGTTTAATAATCAAAAATTGTGTTTTATTTCTTAACAAGAAAAATTTTTGTTTAAACAATTTGTTTCAAATTTTTTTACATTATTTTTAATAAAATGTCGAATAATTATTAATATTTTAATGAATTATCTTATTTCATTTGACTAACTTGAATAATATATTATATCATTTGAAGATTTTGGGAGTAAATAATATGAAAGAAAACACAAATGAAAAGAAATTTTCACTCAAAAAACTTTGGCAGTTTTTTACGACTTATGAAAAAATATGGTTTTTCAGCCTTTTATCCGTTGGATTAACTCTTGCATTTGTTATTCCAGATGAAGATGTTGAAGGAAAAACACTTTTGCTTGTTTGCTCTCTCATAGCTCTTGTTGCTGGACTGTTATGTGAGCTTTTGATTTCAAAACAATCAAGGTGGAATTTTTTGGTTTCATTCTTTTTTGTTGAAGTAACAGAAATAATCATTTGCTTATCACTTGGCTATTATGCAAGTGCAGGTGTTACGCTTGTATTCTGGATTCCAATTGATTTTATCAGCTTTTTTCAATGGACAAAAAACAAAGATGAAATCAAGACTGAACTTACAAAAGTAAGAAAATTTACATTTAAGCAAGATATATTGATTCTTTTGGCAATAGGAGCTTTTGCTGTAATTGTTGGATATGTACTGCAATTTATAGGCGGTGAAGACACATATCTTGATGCTTTAACAAGTGCATTTGGAATTGCAAACGGATTGCTAATTTATTTTAGATATAGAGAACAATGGACGGCATGGTATCTTTACACAATTTTTGAAGCTATTTTATGGATTCTATCAGGACAATGGATTATGCTCGTTTTGACTTTAGGTTACTTAACAAACACAACATATGGATTGATTAGATGGAACAATTATATCAAAAGCAAACAAGCTGAAAAAAACGAAACAGAAAGCATCAATTTGGAAACTAAGTCAATTCAAATCAAAGAACAAATTAATATGTAATTATTAAACGAATTGGTTGTTTAAACCAATTTTTTTAAAATTATATTAATTTATTTAAAAATAATTCACATAAAAGTTTCCTTTTTACCTTTTCATTTTTTTTTATCACTATTTACAAACTATTTTTATAATATTCCTTTACTCTTCTATATTTACTATTAAAAATGGAGTTTCAAAAAAAGCTTTTTATTTAACCGTAATATTTTATTTAAAAAAAATTAAAATGTAGCTGAAAAATATACTTATACAAATTGAAAAATTAAATATTAGATATTATAACTTTAATATGGAGTTCAAAAACAGGCTTAATTCAGTTCAGCCGTTACTTTTTTAACACTTATACAGGAGGAGAGCTAAGTGGGTAACAAAAAAATAGCGAGTTAGAAAAACATCAGTTTTGCGTACCCGAGTAAGTTTTTTGGTGCTACCCCAATAATAGTTCCACCCCAATATTTAAAAAAATCCCAACGATATTAAAATGGCATTTTCTATTTCTTGCATTTTTTTGTCTGACAATTTTCCAACAAATGTTAATAGCCTTTTTTTGTCTAGGGTTCTTATTTGCTCAAGAAGAACAACACTTGTTTTTGTAAGTGGAGATTCTGTTGTTTTCAAAAGGACATGCGTTGGAAGAGTTGATGAAGATATTTGGCTTGTTATGGCAGCAACAACAACCGTTGGACTATGCAAATTTCCAATGTTGTTTTGAAGAACCAAGACAGGTCTTAACCCACCTTGTTCGCTTCCCACAACGGGGCTCAGATCAGCATAAAAAATATCACCTCTCTGAATCACGCTCCCACTCAAACTCTTTTTCCTTCCTTTGCTTTTTTGGAGGTAAGCTGTTAGGGAAAATATCACATATTTCCCTTCCGCATTCAATCTCCATTTGTTTCATAATATGCTTTGAATAAAAAATTTCGTTCTCAATTTTTTCTTTTATATCTTTCTTTTTCATAAAATCCTCCAACAAAAAAAACAAAGGTTGTTCATCTTTGTTTTTTACTAAAATATTTTTTATATTCAAAAATTAGACAATAATGCAAGTTGCAATGGCAAATTCATTGCAATGAGAAATTGAAATTTCAATTTCTTTCCAGTTGTTTTTATCAAAAAAATCTTTTGTTTTTCCCAAAAGTTTTACATGTGGTGAACCATTTTCATCATGAACAATGTTAACACTCAAAAATGAAACAACTCCACCAATTCCAAATCCAAAAGCTTTTGACACAGCTTCTTTTCCAGCAAACAAACCTGACAAAGATTGAATTTTGTTTTCACCTTTGCTTTCACAATATTCAATTTCATCTTTAGAAAAGCACTTTTCTAGTCTTTCATTTTTAGAAAATACTTTTTCAATTCTTAAAGTGCTAACAATATCAGTTCCAATCTTCATTTTCAATCTCCAACTCAAGATTCTTTATTGCATTTTTAATATCTTCATACTTAAAACCTTTGCTCATCAAATGTCTTATAAGTTTCGCTAAATTTTCTTTGCAATTTTCTTTGTTTTTCATAAACTTTTTTGCAAGAACAAGAATTGTGTCAAGTTCATCTTCAAGAAGGCTAACTGCATCAGAAATAATATTTTCATCAACACCCTTTTGTTTAAGTTCATACTCAATTAGTTTTTTACCTTTATGTGTTGAAACAGAAGCCACGAATTGTTTAGCAAACTCAATGTCAGAAACATAATTATATTCTTTAAGTTTTTTTATCGCTTCAATAATTGCATTTTCTTGAAAACCTTTTTCTTTTAATAGGTTAAAAATTTCTTTTTCAGTTTTAAAGCTCTTTTCAAGAGTTTTTAAAGCTCGAGAAAAGGCTTCAGTCTTTTCACTATAGTTTGCTGTTTCACAAAGTTTTTTTTCATCAATTTCTTTTCCAACATATAATCCATATTTAACAATTGCTTCATCAACCAAATTAAACACTTCTCCATTATCTAAAGTGATAATGAATTTATTTTTATTTCTTTTAATTTGTTCAATAGAAACAATTTTTTGCATTTCTTCCCCATTTTATTTTTTTGAATTTGAAATTGCAAGAGCTGAACTTTTAATATAAGATCTTAACAGTCCTCCAGCACCAAGTTTTATTCCGCCAAAATATCTAACGACAATCAAGCATGCATTAGAAATATTGTTTTTTTTCATAACACCAAGAATTGGTTTTCCTGCCGTTCCACAAGGCTCACCATCATCAGAACATTTTTCAATAACAACATTATTATTAATCAACAAACCATAACAAAAATGCGTAGCTTTTTTGAAATCCTGTTTAATTTTTTCTAGCATACTTTCAAATTCTTCTACTGATTCAACTTTAAATAGATATGAAAAAAATTGGGATTTTTTAATCTCCAATTTTTGCCAAACAATTTCATTTGTTTTCATTTGTAATTTTTGCAAAATTTGCTTTTCCCTTTGAAACAATCACTGCTTCACTTAAATCAAGAACAAAATCAATCGCATTAATTTTTTCATTGTTAACTTTTACGCCGTTTCCTTGAATAAGTTTTCTTGCTTCGCTTTTTGAAGCAGCAAAACCAGCGAGAATTAGTGCATCAATCAATGAAATTTGCTTTTCAGAAGAAAAACATTCTTTCATTTCAGTTGGAAGTGAACCTTTGGCAACTGTAAGATATCTTTCTTTTGCTTCTATAGCATCTTTTTCTGAGTGGTATATTTTAACGATTTCAGTTGCATAAACAAAATGAGCTTCACGAATATCTTTCATAATTTCATTAATTTTTTCAAGAGAAATATCAGTTGTTAAAATAAAATAATTTTTTAAACAATCATCAGGAACTTTCATACATTTTTCAAACATTAATGATGGAATTTCAGAAATTCCAATGTAGTTATCAAGTGATTTACTCATCTTTTGTTTTCCATCAAGTCCAACAAGCAATGGGAAAGTGATAACTTCTTGTGCAGATAGTCCATAATCAGGTTTTAAAGCTCTGCCAACAAGCATGTTAAATGTTTGGTCAGTTCCACCGATTTCAATGTCCGCATCAATTGCAACTGAATCATATCCTTGCATAAGTGGATACAAAAGTTCATGCATTCCAATTGGAACATTAGCTTTGAAACGATTTGCAAAATCATCTCTTTCAAGAAGTCTTGCAACTGTATACTTGCCTGCAAGCTTAAGAGTGTCTGCAAAAGTAAGCTTTGAAAGCCATTCACTGTTATACACAATTTTTGTTTTGTTTATATCAAGAATTTTTGAAACTTGTTGAAAATATGTTGCTCCACTTTGTCTTGTTTGTTCATATGTTAAACTTGGACGAGTCTTGCTCTTTCCACTTGGATCGCCAATCATTCCAGTGTAATCACCAATAATAAAAACAACATTGTGTCCTAGTTCTTGAAATTTTTTAAGAACACGAAGCGGAACAGTGTGTCCAAGGTGCAAGTCTGGTCTACTTGGATCAGCTCCAAATTTTATAGTTAATTTTTTACCACTCTCAAGTTTTTCTAATAATGAATCTTCATTAAAAATTGAAACTGCCTTAAGTTTGATTTCGTTAATAAATTCTTTTGCGTTCATTTTTTCTCCTATTTTTGTTTTTATTAATAATCATTTTGTAACTTTATCAATAATTCCACTGCCCAAACAAACTTCTCCATCATACAAAACAACAAATTGTCCAGTTGTTATTGCTCTTTGCTTCTCTTTAAAAACAACTTCAATTTGATTGTTTTCTTTAACAATAACATGCACTGCTTGATCTGGTTGTCTGTAACGAAACTTTGCATTGCAGTCAAATTCATTAATTTGTGGCAAAACAATCCAATTGACATCAGTTGCTGAAAGAGAACTGCTATATAAACTATCTGTTTCACCTTGAGAAACAACCAAAATATTGTCTTTAAGATTTTTCTCTAAAACAAACCACCTTTCACCATTTCCACCATGTCTGCCACCAATATTAAGTCCACGCCTTTGACCAATTGTGTAAAATGAAAGTCCATCATGCTTTCCAACAATTTCACCTTTGTCTGAAACAATGTTTCCTTGTTGAAAAGGCAAATATGTTTTTAAAAAGTTTTTAAAGTTTCTTTCACCAATAAAACAAATTCCTGTAGAATCTTTTTTTCTTGCATTCACAAACCCATTTTTTTCTGCAATTTGTCTCACAACTGGTTTTTCAATGTCTGCAAGCGGAAACAATACTTTTGAAAGTTGATCTTGCCTAAGTTGAGAAAGAAAATATGATTGATCTTTATTTTTATCAAAAGATTTTTCAAGAACAAATCTTTCTCCATTTTTACTTATTTTTGCATAATGTCCAGTTGCAATGTAATCAGCTCCAATTTTTTCTGCAAATTCAAGGAATGGACCAAATTTAATTTCTCTGTTACAAAGCACATCAGGATTTGGCGTTCTACCCTTTTTTAATTCATCTAAAAAATATGCAAACACTCTTTCTTCATATTCTTTAGCAAAATTAATTGAATAATATGGAATGCCAATAGATGCACAAACTCTTTTAACATCTTCATAATCCTGCTGAGAAGTACAACAACCATTTTCATCAGTTTCGTTCCAGTTAATCATAAAAAGCCCAATAACATTGTAACCTTGCTCTTTAAGAAGAAGAGCAGCAACTGAAGAATCAACTCCACCACTCATTCCACAAACTACTGTTTTTTTATTTTCATCTAACATAAATATTTCTTCTCCTACTCTGATTTAAGAGCAATTGGCACTTTAAATTTATTGATTGAAACAAGAATAATATCATAAAACCACATAATACCTGCTATGCCACCGAAAATTGAAAAAAACGACATAAAAGTATCATAACCTGACCAAATTAAATCAATTTGAAAAACAACAATAACTAAAAGAATCAAAAAACATAAGAATGAATAACTCGCCCTTAAATATCTTCCAACATAGAAACTGTGCAAACCCAAATAGCCACCAAAAATACAAAACAAAAGAAGTTTAAGTTTTGAAACATCATTTGGAAGACTACTTACAAAAAGAACTTTTTCTTTCTCTTTGTTTTTTAGCTTGCGTTTACCTTCAGCATTTGAAGCTTTGTTTAAGCGTGCAAAAACAAGACCACATTCATTGCATTTTTGTGATGCAAGCAATGCTTTTTCGCCACATCTAGGACATTTCTTTGTTGATCTTAATTTTGCTTCCATGTTTAGTATATTAGCACAATTTTTTAATCTAAGTCAATAAATTTGCCATTTTTAAGAAAAAATGATATTTCATCAATTCTTAAAAAATTTGATTGTAAAAAAAGACAAAAAAATTTATATATATTTCAAAAATAATCATTTTTAAATGTTAATTGCAAATTTAAACAAATAAAAAACAAATCTTAATATTTTCTTTATTAAATATTTATACTTCGTGAACATGAATAAAATTTCTTTCGGTAAAAAAGTGATGAATTCCTTCATCACTTTTAAAAAATCATTAAGTTAATTAAATTTTACGGAATATTATTTTTTGTTCATGTATGCAATCAAATCAACAACTTTATTTGAATAGCCCCATTCGTTATCGTACCATGCAACAAGTTTGACAAATTTTGGAGAAATCATTATTCCTGCATTTTCATCAAAAATACAAGTTCTGCTGTCGCCAATGAAATCTGATGACACAACAGCATCATTAGTTGTTCCAACAATACCCTTAAGTTCTCCTTGGCTAGCCTTTTTAACAGCCAAAACAATTTCTTCATAAGTTGTTTCTTTTTTAAGCTTAACAGTCAAATCAACAACTGAAACATTTAGTGTTGGCACACGAAAGCTCATTCCTGTAAGTTTTCCTTTTAAATGTGGCAAAACTTCGCCAACAGCTTTAGCTGCACCAGTTGAAGACGGAATAATATTGTAACTAGCGGCTCTTCCACCTCTCCAATCTTTTTTAGTTGGTCCATCAACAGTAAGTTGAGTTGCAGTCGTTGAGTGAATTGTTGTCATTAACCCTTCTTCAATTCCAAAGGCTTCATCAACAATTTTTACAAGTGGAGCAAGGCAGTTTGTTGTGCAACTTGCATTTGAAACAATGTTCATGTCTTTTGTGTAAGTTTTTTCATTTACACCCATAACAAACATTGGCATGTTTTTTCCCGGAGCGGTTACAACAACTTTTTTTGCACCACCTTCAAAATGCATTTTGCAATCATCTGAATTTGTAAACTTGCCAGTTGCCTCGGCAACATAATCAGCACCAGCCTTTCCCCAAGGGATTTCATTTGGATTTTTAGTTGCAAAGAAAGCAATTGGCTTGCCATTTACAACAAGTTTATCACCTTGAATTTCAACTGTTCCATCAAATTTTCCATGGATTGAATCAAAACAGAAAAGATATTTTGCATATTCAATATCAATAAATGGGTCATTGATTGCAACAACTTCAACTTCAGGATTGTTTAAAGAAGCTCTAAGAATAAGTCTTCCAATTCTTCCAAAACCGTTAATTCCAATTTTTGCGATACTTTTCATAATTTCTCCTTAAATTCTATTTCTTCTTGCAAAAGAATTATGTACCAATTATAGCAAAATATTAATTTATCATACAAACAAAAAACACAAAACTTTGAAATTTTTTGTTTAAAATATAACATAATTAATCAATATTGCTAATTTTTATAAAAATATAACATAAAAATTTGAAAAATAATTCAAAACAAACTTATGTTTGTCAAACATTTTTAGCCAAGAATCAAAGCAATAATTTTCCAACCTTGCGTTTAACACAAAATATTGAATATGTAATAAGCACACAAATTAGTAAACTAAAATTTAAAATTGTGAAAACAATATTAAACACTGTGTTATCAAAAGAAAATATGCTGAAACAAATTTGAAAAATCAAGCTTAAAACAAAAATTGAAGCAAAACCTAAAAGAGAAATGGTTTCTTTTCTAATGTTAAAAATTGATTTTTTAGGAAACAATTCAGAAGGTTCTTCGATGCTTGCTTTTTCATAACCAAACAAAGAATTTGTTTTAAGAATTAAATTTGTTTTTAAAGGAAACATTTTCGCAAGTTTAATAAGCTCAAAATCAAACAAGGAAACAAATATATTTTCTTCAAAAAGTTTAACTCCAATAATGTTATTTGCAATGAAATCAGCTGAATCAGATAAAAACTTTTCGAATTTAGATTTGTTATTTTCTTTTAATAGTACAATTTTTGCACCCTTTTTATGTGCTTCAAGCATTTCCAAAATGAAATCCCAATTTTCAATATTTTCCATTGAGCGAATAATTAGAACACTGCCTTCTTCAATTTTGTTAAGTGCCAAAACAATCATTTCATCTATGCCATCATTTTCTTTTGCAAGAATTTGAGAAAAAAAATCAGCTTGTTGTTTTACATTTTGAAACAATTCAACCAAGTCATTTTTTGACGGTTTCAAAACAAACACAACTTCAATATCACTCTTACTATTAAATTTATTAATCGCAAATTTTGAAAATGTTTCAAGTTCTTTTGCGTTAGTTGGACAAGCAATTATTTTTGTCTTCATTTTTCCTCCGTATTAAAAACTTATAGTTTATTAACCCTTTTAAGGTGTCTACCAGATTCAAATTTTCTTGTTAAAAATTCTTTAACGATTGCAATAGCTTTTCCCTTACTAATAAATCTTCCGGGGAGAACAAGAACATTTGCATCATTATGTCTTCTTGCTAAAGATGCAAATTTTGTTGAAGTGCAAAGAGCAGCACGAATTGAACGATTTCTATTTGCTGCAATGCTCATACCAATGCCTGAACCACAAATATAAATACCAATATTATCAACACTCTCTGCAACTTTTTCATTTGCAGCATAAGCATAATCAGGATAATCTACAGGCTCTTCAGTGAATGTACCAATATCATCAACAACAATATTACACTTTGCAAAAAACTTCAAAAGCTCTTTTTTAAGTGCATAACCGCCGTGGTCGCTTGCAAGTATAATCATTGAAATCATCTCCCTTAAGCAAAAATAAATTGATTCAATATTACTCAGAATTTTTGTGAAAACAAAATACTGAAATTATCAACAATGATATTATCACAGTTGCAATTAAATTCAAAACATTTTTTTTAAAATTATGTTTTACCTTATATTTTCTTGGCAAAAATATACTTATGAAAAAAATGTTATTTTTTGAGATTATAAAAACTGTGGTCAGAATTGCTTTAATTTTCTTAGCATTATTAGTTTGGACAAGATATTATGAAACTAATCTTACAAAAGCTATTATTCTTGCAGGAATTGGAACTCTTCTTCTTGATTTCTCTTTGCATATCTTATCACAAAAAATTAAAGGGAGAAAAGAATTACCAGTTAAGCAAAAAGAGCTTTGCGAAAATATATCTTTAGAATTTATGCTTAGTCCACTAGATAAAGTAATTAATTTTTATTATGAACTAGTTAAAAAAACTGCAAACTGTACAAAAAGAATAAATTTTGTAAAAACAAATTCAACTTCGTTTCCTGTTATTGTCTTTCCATTTTATTTTACTTCAAATTTCACTTTTGAACATTTGTTAACTGTTATTCAAAAAACAAAAAAATCAAAGCCCAAAAGAGTTGTTGTTTGCACCTACCAAGTTTCTAGTGAAGCAAGAAAATTTGCTAAAAACTTTGGAGAATATGAAATTTTACTTTTAGACAAGCAAGAAACATTCTCTCTTTTGCTTGAACCCAAAAAATTTTATCCAGAAATAAGCCCAAAAACTCCTCAAATAAAAAAATTAAGCTTCAAAAGCATTATTTCTTCAATATTTAATAAAAAGCAAACAAAAACTTTTGCCTTTTGCGGAATAATTCTTTTTTTTGGAAGCTTAATTATAAGGCATAATTTGTATTATGTTTTAATGAGTAGCCTTCTATTGTTTTTTGCTTTACTATCTTGGATAAGTCCAAAATTTATAAAACAAAAAAATGCTCAATTATTTGAATAAATAAACTAGTAAATAAATAATTAATTAATTAACCTTTAAAAAAAATAATTATTGATATAAATTTTTTAAGAAAAATAAAATAATCATTTTTTGATTACTCTATAATTCATAAAATATTTTTTTAAATTTTTTAAAATTGAATATGTTTTGCTTTTGGATTTTTGCTTTTTCTGTAGAGAATAACAACATGTCCAATAATCTTAACCACTTCAGCACTTGTTTTTTCAGCAAGCACATCAGCTGTACTCTTGGCATCAAGTGATGAATTATTTAAAATTCTTATTTTTGCGATTTCGTTTTTATCAAGCATTTTTTCAATTTGATTTATGCTTTCATCTGAAACGCCATCTTTTCCAATTTGCATATTTGCTTCAAGCTTTCCTGCAATACTAATAAGCAAAGCTCTTTCTTTAGTCGTAATCATTATATTCTCCTTGTAAACTATCATTCATTTCAAATTCTATGCAACCAATTTTAATTGTGTCGCCATTCCTTGCACCGCATTCTCTTAATTTGTCTTGAATTCCACTTTCTTTAATTTTCTTTTGGAAGTAAGCAAAGGAATGTGGATCAGAAAGCACAACTCCTCTAATGAGATTATCAACATAACCCCCAACAACTTCAAATGTTCCATTTTCAAGTTTTTTCACTTCAAAGGAATGTATGTCTTTTGCGTCAATGATAACTTGCTCTTTTATCATAGGTTCAATAGGTGGCAAAACTTTTAGGTTTTCATAGATAGCCTTTTTAAGTTCATCAAGACCTGTGTTTGTAATTGCTGAAATTGGCACAACCACGGCATTTTTAGGCAGTTTTTTCTTAAATTCTGCAATTGTTTTTTCTTCAGTTAACAAATCAATTTTCGAAAGCACAACAATTTGAGGTAACAAGTTTAGTTTATCACTAAATTTCCTAAGCTCTTCATTGATTTTTTTGTAATCTTCAAATGGATCTCTTTCTTCACTACCAGAAATATCAACCATGTGAACAATTAATCTAACTCTTTCAATATGTTTTAAAAATTCATGTCCTAAACCTGCACCTTCACTTGCTCCTTCAATCAATCCGGGAATATCAGCAATCACAAAATTGTTTTCAAAATATGAAGCAACACCAAGATTTGGAGATAAAGTTGTGAAATGGTACGCAGCAATTTTGGGATTAGCATTTGTCAAAGCTTTTAAAAGAGTGCTTTTACCAACACTAGGATAGCCAACAAGACCAACATCAGCAATTGTTTTTAGTTCCAAAATGAAATTAAATTCTTGTGAAATTTCACCAGTTTGAGAAAAATGTGGGCTTTGTCTTCTAGCTGAAGCAAATTTGCTGTTACCTCTACCGCCTCTTCCACCTCTCAGAATAACAACCTCTTTGTCATTTTCAAACATGTCTGCAACAATTTTTCCAGTTGCTTCATCTTTTATAAGAGTTCCTTGTGGAACTTCAACAACAATATCTTTTCCATCTTTGCCGTCTTGATTTTTTTTATCACCTTTCTTACCATCTTCAGCATAGAATTTGGCATTGAATCGAAAACCAAAAAGAGTGTTTAAACCGCTTTTTGCAACAAAAACAACATTTCCGCCTTTTCCACCATCGCCACCATCAGGACCGCCTCTTTGAACAAATTTTTCTCTATGGAAAGAAATAGCACCACTTCCACCATTTCCTGCCTTTGCCTTAATTTTTACATTATCTACAAACATTTTTTTCTCCCTTATTCACATATTCGCATATATCATATAGAGGACAAATATTACATTTTGGTTTTTTAGCATCACATATTCTTCTTCCAAAAAGCACCAAACTAAAATGTAATTTTACCCAATCTTCTTTTTTAAATTCATTTCTTAAAATTTGCTCTGTTTCAAAAGCATCTTTTCCTTTAGCAATGCCAAGCCTTGCCGTAACTCTGAAAACATGTGTGTCAACAGCAATGGCAGGAATGTTAAACGCGATAGACAGCACAACATTTGCAGTTTTTCTACCAACTCCATCAAGAGAACATAAGTCTTCCAAAGTATTAGGAACTTCTCCACCAAAATCTTCACAAATTTTTTTGCTACAAGCAATAATATTCTTTGCTTTATTAACATAAAAACCACAAGAATGAATAATTTGTTCAAGCTCTTTTTGAGATGCATCTGACATAAGTTTGGGATTTCCAAACTTTTCAAAAAGCACTGGAGTAACCATATTAACACGCTTATCTGTGCATTGAGCTGAAAGAATAACTGCAATCAAAAGTTCAAAAGCATTAGAAAAATCAAGCTCACACTTTGGCTCAGGAAAAAGTTTTTCTAATTCTTTAATAACCATGGCGTTTTTAATATCGTTATTCATAACTAATAGATGATATCACACTTATTAAAAAAAGCAATTAAAAAGAAGTTTATACATAAAAATTATTAGCGAGTAGAGAAAAAGAATCATATAAATATTAAGTTCAAATTGTTCCTACTACTATATATAATTGTTTTTCAACAATTTTCGTGCCAATAAACTCATTTTGCATATTAAAATAAAAAATGTAATTTTGCATCGTTGACCTCAAATAAGCACAATTATTTACAATTTTCTATATCATGATTTATAGGAAAATAAAATGGGGTTTGAATATTTTTTAATATCCTTTAGCTCTCGATCGCAAAACTTTGAATTTGCTAGTCTTATGCATTCCTATGGAGCATTTGCAGTGATTATCAACACACCAAGACAAATTATGTCGAGTTGTGGTGTTTCTGTTAAAACAAATAAAGAAGGTTTAAATTTTGCTCAATCGATATTAAGAAGAAGAAAGTTTGAATCTTTCAATGGTGCATTTAAAATCATTCAAAACGGACCAATGATTTCGGTTTTTCCAATAAACATTAGCTAGAGGTGCTTATGATATATTTTGATAATAGTGCTACTTCAAGACCAAAACCCAATGAAGTTGTCAATGCTGTTGTTTTAGGATTAACAACATATTGCACAAACCCAGGTAGAAGTGGACATTTTTTGGCTATGAATGCCAGCAAAAAAGTGGAAGAAATTAGGCTAGCAACACTTGATTTTGTTGGAGCAGATGAAAACTTTGCATGCGTTTTTACTCACAATTGCACTCAAGCTCTCAATCTTGCAATTTTGGGAATAGCTAAACAAGGAGATCATTTCATTTGCACAGAAAATGATCATAATTCAGTGCTAAGACCGCTCTTTGAACTTGAAGCAAGAGGCATAATTACAGTTTCTGTTGCAAGTTGCAACAATAATGGCTTCATCACAGACAAAGAAATTGAACCTTTAATAAAAGAAAACACAAAGGCAGTAATAGCAAATCACATTTCAAATGTAAATGGCGATGAGTGCGACATAAAAAGCGTTGGTGAATTATGTAAAAACAGAAATATTATTTTTGTTGTTGATGCTGCTCAAAGTGCAGGCCATAAAGCTCTTGAAATGATTAACAACAACATTTCTATGCTAGCTCTTGCAGGACACAAAGGCTTGCTTGGTCCTCAAGGAATTGGCTCACTAATTTTTAATAAAAGTTGCAAACCAAATGCAATAGTTTTTGGTGGAACAGGAACATCTTCTTTAAACCTTCGTCAACCAAATGAAATTCCTGACTCACTAGAAAGTGGCACAATTGCTCTTCCAAACATATTAGGCTTTGGAGCAGGAATTGAACTTGTAAAAAACAATTTTAAAGAAATTAAAAACATACTAGAAAGCTTAACGGAACATGCTCTTATTCAACTTTCAACTTTGCCAGAAGTAACAATAAAAACAAACATGTTGTCTGTTAATGGAGTAATAAGTTTTGAAGTTAAAGGCATGGATTCAGTATATATTGCTCAAATGTTAAGTGATAATTATAAAATATGCGTCCGACCAGGATATCACTGTGCCCCATTAAAACATAAGGCTCTTGGTTCAGAAAAAGACGGGCTTGTAAGAATTTCTTTCTCATATGCAAACACCCATAGTGAAATCAATTATTTTATTAAATCATTAAAAAACATTATTAATGGATTTTAAGAAAATTATTATCCATTAATAGTAAATATTTTTTTAACTTAAATTTTTGAAGTAAGTGTGTCAGAACCGTTATTCTTTCTTTTCTAAAGAAAAATAAGAAAGTTTTTTTATTCCATATTTTTTTTGATCAAACATAAAAAATTTTGCAGGCAAAATTTCTTCGCTAGCTAAATGTTCACAAACAACAATTCCATTTGGTGCTAAAAGTTCTCTTTCAAAAATCAGCCTTAGTGCTGGAAGATATAAATTTGAAGCATAAGGTGGATCAATATAAATCAAATCAAATTTTTTACCCGCAAGTTTTTTTATTGCCATTGCATAATTTGTTTCTAAAACCAAACCTTTTTCTGTTATCTTTTCAAGATTTTTTTTTATACAACTTATGCTTAATGGGTTTTCATCAACAAAAACAACTTCAGTTGCTCCTCTACTTATTGCTTCAATTCCAATTGCTCCACTTCCAGCAAAAAGATCCAAAACACTTTTTCCACCAATAAAAAATTGAAGTTTTGTAAAAAGAGCTTGCCTTACCATGTCAGCTGTTGGTCTTGCATGATCTCCTTTTGGAGCATCAATTGTTTTTCCTTTATATTTCCCTGCAATAATTCTCATGAGAATGAATATATCATATTCATTAGTTTTATGCAATTTATTATTAGTTATATCGATTGTTTTTAGCATAATAATCTTTTCATAATATTCAATTTTTCCAATTCTCAGACAAATTTACTTACCTATTAATTGTTTATGCCCCAAAGTTTATTGCATAAAAAACGCACAAATTTGTTTAATTTGTGCGTTTTGAAACTATTTAACTTGCATTCTTTTTCTAAGTTTAACAAAGATAAATATCAATGATACAAGAGTTAAAGATCCAACAACAATCAAAACAATTGAAATTGTGTTAAGTGGTTCTCTAATTTCAATGCGATAGCTATACATTAAACTTCCACCAGCAGTGAACACTTGAATGTAATATTCACCTGAATCAGACAAGCTTATATCACGAATTAATGAAATGCTTTCTGCCAAAGATTGAGCATTTATTTCAATTGCATTTTGCTTAGAAATTTTGACATAACAATCACCAATATTATTATAAATATTTTGCATATTGAATTGAACTGACACAGCTTTTGTTGTTGAAGTGCCTTCCGAAACACTGACGACAATTGGAATTTCACCATCATTTATCCACAATGAGAAAGAGAAAGAAGTCACCAAGGTGTTATGAATTGTAACAGTATATCTTCCCTTACCAGATTTGACTGTGTCAAAATAGGAAAGAACAAAGCCTCTCACTTTTTCTGAAGAATCATTTGGATTGACACGGAAATTACCTAAAATGTCAACTCCATTTTTCGTAAGTTCTGTAACAACATAATTTTCATATTCCAAAAATTCAAAAGCCCAACGAGATTCATTTGAATTTATAATTGTGAAATAAAGAGGAACTTCTGGCAACCAAAGAGAATTCTTTTTTGCAGTAAACCAAACTTTGTAAAGTCCCGGTTCAGAAAGTAACCATTCATCGTTTACTTGAGCAACAGTAAGAGCAACACCATTTCTTTCAACATGAATAACTGGTTTTGCTGTAACATCATAATAAATGCTCACTGTTGCTTTTGGAATTGAAATTGCAACAGATTCATTATAAACAGCATTTTGTATTCCTGTTGTTCCTTCAAGAGCACTTTCCTTTCGAACAAGGAAAACAACACTTGCTAAATAATGGATTGTATATTCATTTGAAACAACATATGTACCAGCTTGTCTATATGTGAAGTAGTGAGTGTTTCCAGCAATATCAACAAATGAGAACACATATTGACCTGAAGTAGAAATTTTAATTGAACCAGAATTATCGTCCATCAATATAACTTGACCATTCAATTTTAAGGTAAGCAAAACCTTGTTGTTTTCCGTTCCAAACCATTTTGGCCAAGTTATCGTAATTCCTGTTGAAGTACTGTCAGTAGAAGTAATCAAACGATAACTTCCAATATCAGAAGTGATTACAGGAGTTGATGCCGCTCCATTTACTGAATATGAGAATGTTGTTGTACCTAAATTTTGAGTGTTAGTGAGAATGTTTTGAGTTTCTTCAATAAGAGTAATAGCAATAATTGTTTCAAAATAAATACTTGGTTTTTGAGCAGAATCTTTGTTTGAAATTTTAATTACATATGTACCTTTTGTTGAGCCTTCAGCATTTGTATACAAAACTGTTGATTGAAGAAACAAATTTGAATTCAAGAAAATTTTGTAAACCGAAGCATTAGAAATATATTCAGGAATCCATTGATCTCTATATTCATAATTTCCGCATGATTTAAGAGTTTCATATTCAGAACCTCTTTGAACCTTAACTTCAAATGTAGAAATTCCTTCCTTACTAATTGTGAAACTTTCAGTTTTTTGTGAAAGAACTTTGTTTCCAGCCAAAATTTGATATTTTATACTATAAGTTCCAATTTCAGAAAAACGAGTTCTGTTTGTAAGCAACTGTGTAACATCATTAATTGTGTAGAAAAGTTTTGTTTCAAACAAATTTGCAGCTGCACCTGTAATGAGAGCAGTTGAAGAAATGAATGTAACAACAACAGGATCAGTTGTTACTGAGCCCCTAAACAAATCAGACTTGTCATTGCCAGCATCATCACGGAGATAAACTTCAGAATACTTATTTAAAATGTATACTGTATAAATTGTTTCTTCAAGATCACCATAATATTCAACTGTAATTAAATATTTTTTAAGAGCGCCATTAATTTCATTTGATGGCAAAAGTGTAACTCTTTTTATTGCGTCAGCTGTTTCAGGAACAATTGCATCAAGAGAGCCTTCATCATCTTCATTAATTTTTACTCTTTTTCCTTCTTTGAGATAGGCTTCAATGAATAAGAAGTTTATTGCTTTTGCCGACAATATTGTTTTTGTTTCAGCGTTATATAGATAATCGTTGCTTCCATCACTCATTTCAAACGGAGGGTTTGCAAGTGATTCGCTTCCATAAATATGTCTTACACTGCTTTGTACAACTGTCGATCCACGGAAATTGTCATACAATTCAAACGCATACATAACATTTGGTACAGCATTATTTATTGTAATTTTCCATTCTTCAGTAAGAGTAAAATTTACTGTTTGAACAATTGAGTTAACTCCATTATTAACAGTTATTTTAATTTTTGTAAGTCCAAGTTGTCCATTTGGATCAGAATTCAAATCATTTTTTAAAACAGTCAGAACAAGTTTGTTTGTGTTATTTTCAACGGTTTCCTGAATTGTAGTTGAGAAATATCTTGTTCCTTCAATCAAACTAATAACAACATTTGTTTCATCAATTTGTCTTGATCTAACTATCAAAGAATAATTTGTTGCGCTTGGCACAAGCTCAGCAGAAATTTCAGCAAGGGTTTGATAAACCATTTCATTATTTGAATTTATATAAGCAAATGAACCTGCTCTATACTCTTTGATAAAAGGAGAAGTGTAATATTTTCTTCCAAGCAAGCTAAAAGAAAACCACTCATCTTGACACATATTAATTTCAATTAATTGCAAATTATCAATTGCTCTAATAACTCTATCAGAGGAATTTTCTGCAGAAACATTTATTGTTGAATTTGTTATTGAAGAAGAGTTTATATAATTGTTTGAAAGCAAACTTGAGTACAAATAAATTGAATATATTGTGTAATTTCCTGCTTCATCAGCTTCAACAATTTCATAATAAGTTCCATTTAAACCAACACTTCCAAACATTGTTTTTAGATTTGCTGTTGACTGAATGTAATTAAAATTTAACGGCATAAATCTGTTTGATTGATTTGTTTGGCTAGGGTCGCCCGGCAAAGCCTTTTCATGAAGAATATCAGTATATTTGTTCTGAAATTCTTTAAAATAAATTCTTGAAGTGTCTCCAAGAGAACCTTTTTCAAAAACAAATGACGATTCAATATCAATCGCAAAAGAATAATACTTAAATAAACCTTCAGCATTAGAACGATTATATCTATCACCATAAACTCTTAAAATATCTTCTTTATCTTTTTGAGTGCTAGCTTCAATAAGATTGTCTTCTCCAATAAGGTTTTCCAAGTTTGTTGTTGGAGCAACTGTGTCAATATGGAATTCTCTTATGTAAACATACTCATTTTCGGTTCTTCCAACAACACCAAAATAAATAATAACCTTATCTTTATCAACAAGATTAATTTCTTGATTACTTGAATTTCTTTTAACAGCTGTAAAAGTGTGAGTATTTCCCGTTGTTGTTAAATATCCTGAAAGTCTTTCTCCATCATTAACTGTGTAAGTTATGTTATTGGTGTCAATTTTAATCATAAAATTTTCAACTGGATCTGTCCATGAAGCAACAATACATTTACCATTTGTGTACCCAACCACTTTATTATCAATGTTTAAAAAGTTTATTGAGCCAACTTCATCGCCACTTGGATAAGGAATTATTGTTGAAAATGAAATTTTTGGTTCTGGAGAAACAATTTCAAAAACAAAATATGTTGATCCATTATCTGCTTCTAAGCTTGTGTTAGAAACTCTTGATTCTCCAAGTGAGTTTGAAACAACAACCATGTATGTTCCAATATAGCTATTTCCAATTGGAATGTTTATGTTCCAAAAATAGGTTTCTTCATCAAAAGTTATAAAATTTGTGCTACCAATTTTTGTCACATTCACAACTAAGTTACCTGTAACTTTGTTGTATGTTAAAATACCTGTTTCAATAATTTCTGGTACTTTTATACCATAATCATTTGTTACTATTTTATACAATTTAACATCAAGTAAATACTCTGAAATTTCTGGATTTCCAGTGTAATTATGATACATTCCTGAAACAAAACCTTCAGTAGTTGTTTTTCCATACATTGAATATGGGATTTTAACATTAACTGGATTTTTGTTTGTAACAACAATTGGATCATAATTAGTTCCTTGTCTAAAGAAATCAGAGAAAGGAACAATACCATTTTCAAAAGTGCTATCAGTTGCAGTTAATTCCCAATAATCACCAACTAATTTGATTGGTTTAATGCTACTTTCAAAAGCAACTGGAGTAGTAATAAGATCATTATGATCAATATAAACAGTAAAAATTCTCTTAAGATAATCTTTTTTGCTTATAATATAAGCCTCAAGATCAACTTGAGAAAGCTGACTTGAATCGGTGGTTTCATATGTTCTTTCAATAACATATTTACCTTGTTCAACCAGCCCTGCACTATCAATTTCAATTGAAGAAATTTCAACACCACTTGTTGAAAACTCATAAGTTTTATTTATTTCATTAAAAATCATTGGATAAAATAAGTACTTAACTTTTACACTTATGTAATTTCCAATATAATCTTCAAATGAAAATATCAATTGATTAGAATTGCTAGCTTTGTAAAATATATGCTTTTCAGTGTAATCAATTTTGTCTGCTGTTCCACCTTCAATATCTAATAGCCAACCATTAATAGAAACCCCATCTGAAACTAAAACAGTTGAAAGAGCCATATCTGTAGTTGTTTTCAAATTAAATATTGAGCTAGATTTTTTATTCAAATCATTTAGTGAGGTTTCAAAGAAAACACTTGTAGACACACCTGTTAAATTTGCACTAATATTTGATTGATCAATAACAAAGAAACTATAATATGCTTCGTTTTCATCACCATTTTCATCTAATGCATTTGCAGTATACCCTGATTGCATATTAGACTGATTATAAGTTCCTAATTCAATTGTTCCTTCAAAATTCTTTTTAAAAACCCTTACACCAGTGATTGGCAAAGACAAAAAGTCAACTAGCACAGAAACATCTTCAGAGTTGTTTAGTGAAGTAGTTGAAATATAACCACTTTCGTAAATTGATTTTTGAAACATAAGAACCCACGGGTCAATATCATTGCTTGATAAATTGTTGTATGTAGTCCAAGATTCACTATTAAATAAACCAAAAGCAATACCCTTATGAGTTCCCCATTCAACAGTTGTGGTGTTTGAAACAATGTTTAACTCTTTTGGTTCACTATAAATACCGTTTTCATCTTTTTGTAAAAATACTGGACATGATTTGTCCAAAAATTTATAATAATAACACTCATTTCCAGCTTGATCATAAATTCTAAATATGTAAATACCTTCTATTGCAAGAACAGAATTTGCTGTTACAGAATACTTTGAATTTACTGTGTTGGCGTATGGAGATTCAGCTAAAATAACAACTGAGCCAGTCGTTGTTGAATAATCAAGGTACCTTCCATTAGAAATTACAACTTTTTCAGTTCCAGGAAGAACTGGAGATGTTTTTAAATAATTTGAATCTGTGCTTAGTGGAATAAATTTGTAAGTACACCATGTTTTTGATCCACTTAATTTTTCGTCCCATTCCAAAGAAAATGATTGATTCAAAACAAAATTTTCAGAATCTAAATATTGTTCCTTTACTCTTTGACTATTAATAAGTGCAGTTTTTAAGTTTGAAATGCCAACTTTATCAATTGTAAAAGATTTAACTGAGCTTGAGCTATATGATTTTCCAAATTTAACTGTTAAGCTTACACTTAAATATTGTCCATCAATAATATTTATTGGGTCTGAATATTCATAAGTTTCAGAATTTGAACTGGTGATTGTGATTGGTCCAAATTCCTCAGAAACTTTTGTTAAAAGTGGAAGTTGAGATTGAGTTTGATTCATATATATTTGAATTGAAGAATCAAAATAATTTACAGTTGGATAAACAATTCTGACAGGCTGATTAGTATATTCACCATCTTGCAAAATTTCATCAGCAATATAATCTCCATTAATGTCTGTTAAAAGAACACCATTTTCAGTTTTTAAAGTTTCAACCGTAACAACTGGCATTGCATTTGTAATTTCAAATATAAAAAGCTGTCTATGAATTGTTGAAGCTTCATAATCTTTTGTAGCTGGATTTTTATATTTTGCGTAAGTATAATAAAGTTCAACGACATACTTTCCGGGAGAAAGAAAATTGCCACCACTGTACAATGTTGGACTATTGTATATATTACCATAATCACTCCATTGATTCATTTTCCAATAATGTGATTTAGTTAAATCAAGAGTTCCAGCAAAATCATATTTTAACGGACTTTGATTTGTTGTAACAACTTTTGATTTATCAAAGCCGTCAATTGCATCTTTGAAAAGAACTGCGTTGTCACTATATTTTTGACTTATTGCATAAGTAACATCTGCAGCATAACTTGATGATTCTGTTTCTGCAGCCTCGGTTTCTTCATTTTCTATTATTTTTCTAAGTTCAGCCTTGCCAGTGTAATCTTTGCTATAAAACAATTGATAACCAAAAACAGTTATTTTATCTTTTAGAAATGACAAGGTTAGATTTGGCAAAACTTGTTTAATATGAGAAGCATTATAATAAATATATTGATAAGAAATTGTATATTCACCAATATCATAAAATTCTATTTGCGTTAAATTTTGAGCGACAAGCCTTGAAACCCAAACAATCTTTGAGTCTACAGGAGTTTGGTGAGAATAAACAGTTCCATTTGTATATGAAGAATCAATTGTTACATTTTTTGTTTCTTTGTTGAAAGTTTTTTCAATAGAAACTTGTACTCTAGTTGGATCAAAAACAAACTTTGGATAATTAATTTTGTTAATATCCATAGATTTATTTGAATAATTGAACAAATTTTCAGTGTAGAAACTAGAATCGTTTGAAACAAAGCTTTGAACACTTTCAGTTGTGAAACCAGAATTAGGTGTTAAAACAACATTTTTAGCATTATTTTTGTTATAAGTATCCTTTTCAAATAAATAAAAATTAAAAGTCCTTGAATTACCCAAAACAACTTCTCCGCCATCAGAAATTGTTCCATAATCAAAAACGAATTCATGAAAGCCTTCAACAAAACCAGCATCATCTTTGTTAAAAATATGTCCGTATTCATACAAATAATTGCTTTCGTCAACACTTGGACTTTGTTTTCTAGCATTTACAAAGCTTGAATTACCATCAACAAAATGTGTAACATTGCATGCTCCACCAACATTGCTTATAGAATTAAACTTTGCCTCATCGTCTATTAGCCCCTTTCTTCCAAAAGCTAATAGCAAAAACTCATTATCAGCAAGAAAAATAGTGTCGCCACTATTAACTTCAAAAATGTTCTTTTGCTCATCTGTTTGAGCTCCATATCCATTTTTTGTAACTGTGTAATTTGATGGGAAATAATCTGAGTCAGTTCCTATTCGGGGTGCAATAACTGGATTTTCTGTTGAAGAAATTTTGATTACATACAAACTTACACCATCATCTGGTAAAGAAAAGGTTGTTGTTTGTGGAATGCTAATTGTTTCATCTGCGTAAACAATCGTATCTTTCAAGATAGACATTGAAAAAAATGCACTTGTGAACAAAGAACAGCATATAATTACAGTACAAGCAATTTTTTTAATTAAATCTTTAACATTCACTATTCACACCTCAAATTATACTGAGTTTTAATAAACCAAATATTTTTTTAAAATTCTACATGATATACCATTTTGCATCTACATTTTACCATAATTTATTTTTTTTCGCAAATATTTTTATCGTTATAATTATAATTTATATAAAAAATAATAAAAATAAAAATATAAATAAATTCTAAAATATTTTGTGTTATTTTAATAAAAAATATTTAATTTTAATAATTTACCTATTTTGTTTGTAAATATTAAAAAAAGTAGTGAAAAAACCACAAATAAAATAGCCTAAAGGTTAATGTATTTACATAAAAATAAGTCAAATTAATGTTGCTTTTACAAACAAATTGTAATTCTTTTTTTTAATTGCGGGACAATATAAAAATTATTATTTACTATTTTAAAATTATTTTTATTTTTTTTAAATAAATATCTGTTGTCAATAAAATTGTTTGTATATTAATTTTATATTTATAATTTTTAATTTTAAATTTTCAATTTGTATTTTTTTTATAGAATAATTTTTAAATAATAAACTAAATAAAAAAATTTGTTAAATATACTAAAAAAAACTAGCCTATTAAGGCTAGCTAAATTTTATAGATTAATAATTTGAGAAGCAACTGAAACAAAATTGTTTTCAATAAATGAATTATTTTTTTCAGATTCATCACAAATTGCAATTGAAGTTATGCTACCATCATTATTTTCTGTTGCTTTTGCAATGGAAAAAATCTTTTTAATTTGCAAAACTGTTTTTTCTCTAAAACCATATACATTTTCTTTTTCAAATTGACCAAGTTTTGTATCTAGAATTTTGGTTTGGTTCATCAAGTCATATGATATAAGAGCAACATTTTTACCTTCACTTAGAAGAGCTTGTGCATAGTCAATACTTGCTAATATTCTATTGCAACTTACTGAAAGAGGATCACCATATTCAGAAATTAAAATATCAATATTTTTTGCATTTTTTGCAATAGAGAACATTTCTTGAGTTAGTTCAACACCAACAAGAATTACTTTGTCAACTTTAGATGCAATTTTTTCTGCAATATTAATTGCATTTTGAAAAATATTCTTCTTGTTTTTTGCTAAAACTAAAATTCTTTCACCTTGTAAAGGTTTAAATTCATCAATAGCAATTTGTTCAACTGGAAATTTTCCATCTTCAAAGCCGTGAATAGTTCTTTCAGAATTAAGTTTTGGTTCCATTTCATTAACTTGCAAAATACTTGTAAGCATCATTGAGGTTGAATTGTCAGATTCAACACATGAACCTTTAATTTTATCACCATATTTCAAAGAATACTCTGTAACAAAGATTTTTGGCACAAAAACAACTGCTTCAAATTTTTTAGTAAGCTTGTTAATTGCGAAAAAGTAGTTATTTTCACCATTATCAACAGATTGAAGTATTCCTTGAACAATTGCACTTTTTGTTGAAGTTCCATTATCTTCCTTAAAAAATAAAGCTGCTTCAAAATCAGGCAATGTTTGAAAACAATCATTCGAGAAAATTGCATCAGACATGAATGCCAACTTACTAGGCACATCTATTCTAATTTTCGAAATAAATTTCGTTTTTGGAGGTCTGCCTCTTTTAGTTGGTAGCTTTCCTTTATTAGGATTTTCCTTTCCACACATTTTATCGGCAATTCTTTCTAGCAATTCTTCTCTTTTCAGAAGAGTTGGAGCAAAAATACCATAACTGCGTGCGATTTCTCTTAAATCATGTACGCCCAACTTGCTTAGTTCTCCTAAAATCGTATCGAGTTTTTCTTTCACTTTGCTCTCCTTATGTCTATATTCTTGTTTTATTCTTCCTCATCTGTAATGTCTGAATCAAGAGGTTTGCTCAAAAGTTCAACACTTTTGTCATCTGCATCAGACAGAGAATATCTATACAAATAGTAATTTGATGATCCAGTTTGTTTTTCTAAGAAAAATATGTGGTTAGTTGAAAAATCTATATTGTAAGCATTTTCTAATTGGAGTGTAGTTGCACCATCAGAAACATCTTCAGAAATTTTTGTTGCAACTGTAATGACTGAAACTCCACCACTTTCATTTTTGTAAAACACCTTTCCATTCACACAATTAAGTACTGTTGAATTGGTTGTTAGAAGTTCTGTGAAATTGTACATGTCATTGAATGCTTGGTAATAAACTTTTGAGTCTTTTGTGAATACAAATCCTGAATATGAACTGTTTGCGTTATCATCAAAAGCAATAATATTAGTTAAGCCATTAATAACAGTGTGTTGAATTTCTGACTGTTCAGAATTGAATCCGCTTGAAAATATGTATCCGTCAGAAGTAAGACTATTTGTTTTTGAATAAAACACACGACTATATGTGATTGCTTTAAGTTCAATTGCGGTGTCTGCATTGCCAGATACAATTGTTTTGCTTCCAGTTGAGATTGTGATTTTTTCAAGAATGTTTCCAGTTACACCTGAACCACTTCCTTCCTCTTCTGTTCTTGCTCTTGTGATGAAAGCTGTGTCCAAAAGTGAAGGAACTATGGAAGCTAATGCAAAATCTTCTTGGTTAACCATCATTGCACCTGTAACATTTTCAGCTAGAGTTGTTTGATTTCCATTTGCTTCAATTTTAACAAGGTTTGTTCCATCTAAAACTGTAATAGTTACAACATTAGAAATTTTGTTAATAACATATTTACAAGTTGAAGAAAAATTTGAAGTTGTATAAATTTCCGTTAATCCAGTTCCATTAAGATTACATTTAAAGAAACTTACTTGATCAAAATGGTATGCACCTTCTTTGTCTTTTGCTGTGTTTGGTGAAGTGAAATACAATTGATCACCAAAAATGTAAATACCGCCATAATCAAAACCTACAACTTTTGAAACGACTTGTTGATAATTTGTTGGGTAACCATCTTCATCAAGTTCAACAGAACCATCTTCACCCATTTCAGTGCGATATAATGCACTAACTGTAACACTTCCTAATTTGTTTTTATTTCCTTGTTCAAGTGTTGAATATGCTTCGTAACCACCTGCAAAATAGAGCCAATTGCCTTTTTGGACAACCAAACCACCATTTCCATAAACAACATCAGTAGTAGAAGGACCGCCACTTAAGGCACAACCTGTAAAGGCAAAACAAATCATGATTAAGCTACATAAAGCTAGAATAATTTTCTTTTTCATTTAATCTCCAATTTTGTAGAACTGAAAACTGCATTTTCTACATCTTTAAAAGATGTAGATAAATTGTTCCCAATTATGATTGAATTATAACTATTAAGCCAGCTATTGTCAACTTTTTATTTAACGATTAACAAATTGTTAATCATCAAATTTTAATTCAAAAATAACATAATTTTTCGACATAATTTTTTATATTTATTTTGCAAAGGCATTATACTTAATGAAAATCATTTTGTCAACTAAAAAATTTTACAAAATAAAAAAAAGTATAGTTAAGGTACAAGCTAGCATATATTTTGGAGTGAGTAAGATTTGGTTTTGGATGATAATTATCAGCACATTTTCTTTGATTTATACCAATCCTTCAAATGTTGTCGGAGTAATGGTAAATGCAAGTGGAAGTGCTTTTTCATTGTGCATTGAACTTGTTGGAATTTATGCACTTTGGATGGGAATTTTGGAAATTTTAGAAAAATGTGGTATTAATGATTTACTTGCAAAAATATTATCCCCAATAATAAAAAAGCTTTTCAAAGGAACAACAAAAGAAGCACAAAGAGCAATATCAATTAATCTTTCTGCAAATTTTTTGGGGCTTGGAAATGCAGCGACACCGAGCGGAATTGATGCAATGCAAAAAATGGACAACAGAACTGGAGTAGCCACAAAACAAATGATTTTGTTTATGGTGATAAACACGACTGCAATTCAACTTTTTCCAACAACTGTTGTTGGAATTAGAGCTGCTGCAGGTAGCACAAATCCTTCAGACATTTTTTTGCCAACCCTTTTTACAAGTGTCATTTCCACATTATTAGGAATTGGAATATGTCTTTTAATAAATTTTTTAACAAAAAAGAGAAAAAGGTTATAAAGGTGAAAAATTGAGTGCATATGTTATTCCAATCTTAATTGTTGCCTTGTTTATATTTGCAAAGCTTAAAAAAGTTGATTGCTATGCTTCTTTTGTTGATGGAGCAAAAAAATCACTTGAACTTTGCAAAAGCATCTTTCCATATTTAGCAGCAATTTTAATTTCTGTTGCAGTTCTTAAAGAAAGTGGGGCTTTAAATAGTATTGTGGTTTTTTGTTCACCTGCTTTAAACTTGTTTGGAATTCCGCACGAGATAACTGAACTAATTTTGCTTAGACCTTTCACTGGAAGCGGAAGCATTGCAATACTAAAAACAATAATAGCGGAACATGGAGCTGATTCTTATATAAGTAGATGTGCAAGCACAATTATGGGTAGCAGTGAAACAGTGTTTTATGTTGCAAGCATATATTTTTCAAAAACACAAGTTAAACGACTTTTATATGCAATTCCAGTTGCACTTGTATGTACATTTGTTTCAGCCATACTTTCTTGTGTTTTTTGTAGCATTTTTTAAAATTAAATTCAAGAGCGATAGTTAATTTTTCTCAAGCTACAAAAACTTTATTTATGAATTATCGTTATTCACGGAAAAAAATATTTGTTACAATAAAATATAAAAAAAGTAATGGATTCATTTCCATCACTTCAACTTTGATTTTGGTAAAAACTATTTTTTATTTATTTATAAAATTTTTTCTTTTTTATCTGAACTTTGCAGTTTCTCTTTTCTTATATTTGATTTAATTTTAACAACATGCACTTTCCCAACTTTTGGTTTGTATTGTTTTCTATAATAAAAAGAAATTTTTTTGTTATCTAATCTATAAAATTTAACATAGGTTACAAGAGCAAAAACAACTAAAACTGCTGGAACAATAAACATAGTTAGTCTTAATAAGTTTATTCCATAAACCGAAACAACATCAACTGTTGCATCTTTTCCAACAAATCCACCAACATCTAAGACAATTCCAATAATAAGGGCAACAAGCGATGTTCCTAATTTGCCAGAAAATGAAAGGACACTTACCCAAAGGCTATCCATTCTCTGCCCTGTTTTTTTGTAGGCATAATCGCATACACTTGCAGCCATAACAACTCTAGCAACATTAATCCAACCAAAACCAAACAATCCAACCATTGCACCCATTGAAAGATAAATTAAATTTCCATGCATGAACTGATTAAAGAAGAACATTAAAAACAAACCACAAATTATGAATGAACAAGAAAGAACAAAAACCGTCTTTCTTCCAATAATTTTTGAAAGAGGCGTATATGACAAAACTGCAAGTGCCATTCCAATACCAGCAATAATCATAAAAACACTTTGTTTGGTTGGATCACCAAAATCAAATGAGAAAAAATATATTCCAAGATTTAAAACCAGTCCAAACGCAATATTTAAAAGAAGAACTGGTGCAAACATTGAAATTGCCTGATCATTTTTTTTAAAGGCAAAAAACATTGATTTAATTGAATATCTTCTTTCAACAAGTGTTCTCTTTTCATTGAATGTTAAGGCACTTGTAAGCATTGCTCCTAAATACAAAACAGCAACGACTAAAGCAATTATAAAATAGCCCTTGGAATTGTTTTGCGAACCCCAAATTGAAATCAAAGAAATTGGAACAAGAATAGAAACAAAAACAGTAGATATTGAATTTAAAATTTGAGTCATGGCACTTATTGAACTTCTTTCAGTTTCATTTTTTGTCATGACAGGAATAAGAGACCAATAAGGAATTTCAACAAGTGTAAAAGCCATTCCCCATATTATATATATAGAAAGATAATATTGATATTTTTGCGACAAATTCATGTTTACATTTGAAAACATCAACACAAGAGTAATTGCTGTAAGAACACACCCAATAATCATCCATAATCTATATTTTCCAAATCTAGTCCTTGTGTTTGTTACAATTGCACCCATAATTGGATCATTTATTGCGTCCCATAGCCTTGCAATCAAAAAGAAAGTTCCAACAATTGTTCCTGAAAGACCTTGCACCTGAGTTAAATAAAACATGTAAAAAGAAGAAACCAATGTAAACAAAAAACCGCTTCCAAATGAACCGCTTGCATACAATAACTTATTTTTTGTAGGAATTTTGGCTTCGTATGGATTAAACATTTTTAGTTTTTCTTCCTTTCATAATTATAAGCATACAATATTATTAAAAAATAGTTTGTATTAAACTAAAGAATTATATCAAATTTTTGTTTATTTTCTTAACTTTTTTATTAATTTTTTGAAAAATTGAAAAAAGCAAATGTAAAAGCACAACAAAACTAACTATAAAAATAAATCCTAAAACAATTTTTTTTGAAAACACTTTTATGTTAAAAAATTCTGGAGCAATTGCGATAGCAATTATTATAAGTAAAGCGGAAAGTATAACAGCAATTGCCCTGTTTTTTGAAAAAGGAATGCAAATTCTAACAAGATTAATAAAACCTACAGCTGTTAAAACTAGGGTTGAAAGAGTTTCAACTTCAACAGTTGATAAAATGTTGAATTTGCCAAGAATCAAAACACCCGCAATAGCAATTACCATAAAAGAAGCATATGGAATACTCTTTTTTAGAACTTGAGGAATAAAGTTTCCTTCAACAAGTTTTGAGCTTGGTTGAAGAGCCAAAAACAATGATGGCAATCCAATTACACAAAACTCAATAAGAACCATTTGTGAAGTACTGAAAGGATAAGGTGAAAATGTAAAAATTGCAAATAATGAAACTGCAAAAGCAAAAAGTGTTTTCATAAGAAACAATGTTGAAGAAGTTTGAACATTGTTTATGACTTGTCTTCCCTCTGCCACTACTCTTGGCATAGATGAAAACTTGCTATCCATAAGGACAATGTTTGCAATGCTTCTTGTAACTTCACTTCCTTCTGCCATAGCAATTGAACAATCAGATTCTTTAAGAGCAAGGGTGTCATTGACACCATCACCAGTCATTGCAACAACCTTTCCTTGTTTTTTAAGTGTTTTAACAATCACATATTTTTGTTCTGGAGAAACTCGCCCAAAAATTGTGTATTTATCTGCAATTTTCTCAACATCTTCAAGGCTCATTTCTTCAAGCGAAACACATTTTTCCCAGCCTTTAACACCAACACGCTTTGCAATGTTGCTTACTGTAAGTGGATTATCCCCAGAAATAATTTTGATTTCAACATCATTATTTTCAAACCAAGAAATTGTATCTTTTGCATCATGCCTTATGTGATCTTCAACGGCAATAATTGCAAAAGCACAAAGATTTTCTGGCATAGCCCCATCATCAATAAGGTCTTTGCTTCCAGCAACAATCAAAACTCTGTTTCCTTCAGAAGCAAGTTCTTTTGCTTTTTCGCAAAGTTCTTTGTTCTTTTGACAACAAATAAATTCAATTGCTCCAAGGACAATTGTTCCAACTCCTTGAAATGAAGCTGCCATAAATTTTTTTTCTGAAGAAAATGGAATATTGTATGTATTTTCCATTGTTATTCTTTTTTCAAAATGATCAATAAGAGCAAGTGAAGTGTTGTTGTTTGAAGATTGAATTGCAAGAAGATTTTGAATAATAGAATTAAAATTCTGTTCAAAAGGAGATTTTTCCATTTCAATAACATCAGAAACTTTCATTGTTCCGTCAGTGATTGTTCCAGTTTTATCAAGACAAAGAACATTTGTTCTTGCAAGCATTTCAACACTATAAATGTCTTGAACCAATGTTTTGTGTTTTGTAAGTTTAACAACAGCAGCAGCAAGAGCAATTGTTACAAGCAAAAACATTCCAGCTGGTATAAGCCCAGCAACAGCACCACATGTTTTTGAAATTGCCTCAACAAAATTTCCATGCAAAGTATAATAGTTGTTTATATACATAACAATTCCAATTGGAATAATGAAAACACCAATGAACTTTATTATTTTGTTTAAATCTTTAAAAAGATTAGAAGATGGGCTTTTAAATTTTTTTGCTTGTTTTTCAATTGAAGATATATATGAATCATCTCCAACAGTTGTTGCACGCAAAATAAATCCGCCACTTGTTACAAAGCTTCCTGCATACACTTTGCTACCAACAATTTTTTTGATTGGCACACTTTCACCTGTGAGCATGCTTTCATTAACACTTGCCTCACCAGAAACAACAATCGAATCAGCAGGAATTTGATTGCCAACTTCCAAAACAAAAATATCATCTCTAACAAGCTCTTCTGAAGTTACCATTGTTTCTTTTCCATTTCTAATGGTTTTAACTTTTGTAAGAACGGCAAAAGCAAGTTTTTCAACTGCCATCTTGGCTTTGACTTCTTGAAAAATCGCAATAGAAGTGTTTGCAACAATAATAACCATAAACAATAGGTCCTTGTATGAACCAACAAAAACAAGTAAAACAAACAAAACAGCCCAAACAAGATTAAAAAAAGTAAAAGTGTTTTCAAAAAATATTTTTCCAATACTTTTTCCACTTTTTTGTGCTTTTTTATTTGTCAAAAATGCTTCTTTTCTTTTTGTTACTTCTTCACTAGTTAATCCTAGTTTTAAATCTGTTTCTTTTTTTTCAACAAATTCAATAGTTTTTCTTTTTTTCATTTTTCCTCTCAATTAACGATTGTTATATGATACACAAAAAAGTTCTACCGTGCAACTTATATTTATAAGGTAATTATGAAAAAAGCCAAATTGAGTAGAGTAAAATTTTGAATTCAAGTTTTTTAGTTTCTTTTAGTGCACACTTATTAAAACAAAAATTTAAAATAAATGAAAATATTTTTGTGAATGCAAGAATACTCTTTGCAAAATCTTCAAAAGAATTTATTAAATTCGAATATTTTTTGTTTAATTATTTAATGCTATTTGTTCAAACCATTTTTTTAAAAAACATAATAATATTTCAAAATTTACTCTTTACAACTGAATGTGGTTGTGTTAGAATACGCGTAGTTAATTGAGGGGGGCAAATATGAAAATTAGCAATCACACAACAATCGCAGGCGAAAAAGTTAACAAAATTGTTTCAGCGATAGGTGATGTTAAAGAAATTGAAAAAGAAGCTGGTGGCAAATTCAGCACTTTGGCTAGCCTCGACATCTCTTCTCACCTACATAACAAAAAAGAAAGTGGATTCTCTTTATAATTTTGTCTTCTAATCTCTCACATTTGTGGGAGTTTTTTTTATCTAAAGCTTCATTGCAAAAATCCTTGTCAAAAACTTGCAGATTATATTTTATTTTGATTTTTTTATTAGGTTACAAAAAAATATGCAAAAACTATATTTAATTTATGATTTTTAATTTTCTCCGCAAAACACTTGAAAAAGGTAAATTTTCACAAAAAAATGCTTCAAATTGAATTTTCATTTGTACTAATATTTTAAATATTGTCTTAATTTAATATTTTTTAAAAAAAGTTCAATTTTTATTTGGCTCTAAAAAATATTTATGATAAACTAAAAACTGTTAGAAAAAGGGGTCCACATGCAACAATTTGTTTTTCCTGCAGTTTTGTTTGCCCAAGAAGATGAAACATTTTTGGTTTCTTTTCCAGATTTAGACATCTTCACAGAAGGGTCTTCAATTGAAGAAGCATTCCTTTTTGCAAAGGATTACTTGCGAGTTTACTTAACATATGCCCTTAAGTTTGAAATTCCTTACAATGAACCAACCAAATTTGAAACAGTGGTTTCAAAAAGCAAAGATGCTTCTTGCGTTTTGTTGATTGATGCCGTTATATCTGAAAAAGAGTTACAGAAATAATTTATCATTGAAAAGCATTTTGCTTTTCATTTTTTTATTAAATAGTAAAAATAGATAAAAGGAGTAAAAATATGACAAAAAAATATATCATTGCCAATTTCAAAATGAATCAAACTCCAACTGAAACAAAAGAGTATTTAAAAATTTTTTTGAAAGAAATAAATTCTTATGAAAGAAACAGTGATTCACCATCAATTGTTCTTTGTCCTCCAGCAACCAGTTTGCATGTTGCCAAGGAAATGACAAAAAACTCAATTGTTTCTATTGGTGCTCAAAATATTAATGGAGAAGAAAAAGGTGCATTTACTGGGGAAATAAGCTTGAATATGATTGTCGACTGCAATGCTAAATTTTGCATTGTTGGACACAGTGAACGAAGAACTCTTTTCAACGAAACCAATGAAATAGTCGCAAAAAAACTTGAAAGAATTCTCAACAAAAATGTAACGGCAATTCTTTGTGTTGGTGAATCTTTGGATTCAAGAAATAAAGGAAATTTTGAAACTGTTATATCTAGTCAAATTGATTCAGCATTAAAAAATGTATCAAAAGAAAAACTTGAAAATTTGATTATTGCATATGAACCAATTTGGGCGATTGGAACTGGAATAAGTGCAAATGAAACTCAAATTGCTGAAGCAGCCTATTATATCCGCAAATGTATTAACAAACTTTTCGATTCACAATCTGCAAATCAAATAAGCATTTTGTATGGCGGAAGTGTTAGCGAAAAAAACAAGCAATATTTGTCTATTGAAGGAATAAATGGTGGGCTTGTTGGTGGTGCTTCACTTAATCCAACTGGCTTTGCTACTTTAACAAATTTCTAAATAAAAAACTTTATCAAAATAAGTAATTAAAAATAATAAATGCTTTTATTAAATAAACACTTTAAAATCAACTTAATAAACACTTTAAATATCAATTTATTAACTAAATATTTGATTTTTAAAAATTATATTAAAAGAACATGAGTAATTAAAAAAAAATACAATAATTTAATAATATAAATAATGTATTTTAATACTTTAAAAAATCATTTAACATTTCACAACTTGAAATGTTATTTTTTAATTTAGTATTTTTTATTCTATTTATATATATAGTTATTTCTATAATGATTGAAATTGGTAAGAACTTCATATTCAATGGTGTTTAATTTTTTTGCCCAATCAGTAGCATTAGTAAAAATTGTAACTTTTTCGTTCACCTTGATTTGCGGTAAAGAGGTCACATCAACCATAAATGAATCCATACAAATATTGCCAATTATTGGACATTTTTTTTTGCAAATTACAACATTCCCATTGCCGTTTCCTAATGTCCTCGGCATTCCATCTGCATAACCAAAAGGAACAACCGCAACCATTGTTTTCTCTTTTAACTTATTTTTTCCGCCATATCCAACGACTTCATTTGGTTCACATTTTTGAAGCATAACAACTTTGCTTTCAATTTTAAGAACTTTTTTCAAACCTTTTCTTCCATAGCCATAAAGCATTAAACCAACTCTAATATGTGTTATTCCATCTAAGTAAATTTTGTAAAACTTTTTATCAATTACATCAAGAATTTCATGCCCGCCAATATGAACAATTGGATTAAGTTTTGAAGGAATGAGGCATAAAAAATTTTGAAACTTTTTTGCTTGTTTTTCTGCAACAATTTTTGAGCTTCTTACACTGCAAAAATGAGTATAAACTCCATGCAAAACAATTTTATCAGTTTTAAGAATTTTTTGTATTGCTTCACAAAATTCTAGCGTTTTTTTGAAACCATATCTGTTCATTCCTGAATTGATTTTTAAATCAATAAATGCTTTTGCTTTCAACTGTTTTGCAACAAGAATTGTTTCATTAAGCTCAGCCAAAGATGACACTGTAAAAAATATTTTGTTCTTTATGCAAAATTCAATATCACTTGGAAAAGATAGCAATAAAATTTCATTTTCAAATCTTTCCGTAAGCAATTCTTGTGCTTCTTTGCAACATGCAACAGCAAAAATTTTTACTCCACAAGTTGAAAGAATTTTCATTGCGTTTATTGCACCATGCGAATAAGCATTTGCTTTTATTACTGCAATTGGCTGAAAAGAATTCCCCATAAGATTTGTTGTTACCCTTATGTTTGCTCTTATTGCTTTTTTATCAATAATAATATTTGAAAAACTGTTCATTTTTCCTATTTATGACAATAATCTTTCAAATGTTCTTTCTTTTAAATCAAAAATACTTGCAAATAGGTTTTTCATATGTTAGTATTGTTAAAAGTGATTGAAAAGTTTGCCCTAACGGGATTCCAAGATACAGGTGATTTATGATGCTTAAAAATACAGTGAGAATTCTTATTGCAAATTTCTCAACTGTTTGGAAACTATTATTATTTAAACTAATTGTTTTCGTTTTTGCGGGAATTATTGTTTTGCCTGCTCTTCTTAAAATTGAATCGTTTTTAAACGCAGAAAACTTTTGGGTACAACTGGAAAATTTATTTTCTTTTTTCAATCTCAACAACAATTTGCCAGAATTTTTTGAAAAAATTGAAGCATTGTTAAGTTCATTTCAAAATGGTATTTCATCAGCATATGAAATCATGCCATCAACTGTGATTTTTGCAATTTCAATGTTGTTTGTTGGCTTTCCATTTTTGCTTGGGCTTTCTGAAGTCGCTGTTGGAGAATGTCTTTTTGGAAGCATGGGAAGTGGAGCAAAATTTGGATTTACTGCAAGCTTCATTGGAAATCTTGGAAAAAGCATTGGTTTGCAACTCATAAAAACATTGGTTTCAGTTTCATATGCTCTCTTTGTCTTGTTTGTTTCGTCAAAGATTTTTCTATTATTCCAAAATGAAACGCTCTTTCAAATTCTGATGCCAATAACAATAATTATTTTTGTTTGGTTCTCTTATTCCTTTTTCATCACATTGTTTTCTGGTTGGATGCCTGCAATGGTTGTTCATAACAATGGGGTTTTCAAAAGTTTGGAAATTGGTTTAAAAGCAACATTTCAAAAGTTTTTCAGAATTCTTTCAAATTCAATAGTTCTTGTTATGTTAGTTATTTTCTGTTCATTGCTTCTTGGTGCTTTGGGTGTCGTTTTGCTTATTCCGTTCTTCACTTACCTTCTTCTCATTTTTCAAATGGTTACTTTCTTTGAATGCACAGGTATGCGTTATTACATAGATTCAAGTGTAATAGTTACACCAAAAAAACCTCAAGAGTTAGTAAACATTTCAAAACTGAAAAGAGTAATCTAATAGAAATATTAGCTAACTAGTTTGAATTTCAATACATATTTTTTCTTGCAAATGTGCTAGATTATTTCGTGTCTAGATTAAATTTTGAAGAGAAAAAGAAATTCTGAAATAATGCATTTTTCATTGAAGATTTGACTACAATAAATTAGTTTAAATTTTGAAATTTAATGCACATAACTCATTTTTTGTTTTAAAAATGCTTTATCCATAAAGCAAAATTTATATAAGGAGAAAAAAATATATATGGAATCTAATGTAAAAATTACCTTTCTTGGCGGTGTTGGTGAAATTGGTAAAAATATGACCGCTATTGAGTTTGAAAATGATATTATCGTTGTTGATGCTGGGCTCACATTCCCTGGAGATGAACTTCCCGGAATTGACCTTGTTGTTCCTGACATCACATATCTTATTGAAAACAAAGATAAAGTACGAGCAATTTTTTTAACTCACGGACACGAAGACCATATCGGTGGTTTACCATATGTTCTTTCTGACTTGGAAGTTCCTGTTTACGGAAGCAGAATGACTCTTGCTCTCGTTGAAAACAAACTTAAAGAACACCAAAAAATCAAAGCAAAACTCATTTCTGTAAAACCAAAAAATCTTGTTAAAGTTGGTTGCTTTTCTGTTGAATTTATCAAAGTTAGCCACTCAATTTCTGGAGCTCTTGCTCTTGCAATCACAACACCAAGAGGCGTTATTGTTCACTCAGGCGACTTCAAAATTGACTTTCAACCAATTGATGGTGTCATGACAGATCTCACAAGATTTGGAGAGCTTGGAAAAAGAGGCATAAATTTACTTCTTTGCGAAAGCACAAATGTTTGTCGCAAAGGTTACTCTATGAGTGAATCAAATGTTGGAAAAACACTTAATGAGCTTTTTGATAAACACAAAAATACTCGTATTATTGTTGCAACTTTTGCAAGTAACATTCACCGTATGCAACAAGTTTTAAACCTTGCAGAAAAATATAAAAGAAAAGTTGCATTTTCTGGAAGAAGTATGATTAATGTTGCAGAAACTGCAATGAAAATTGGAGAAATCACATTTAACGCAAAAAACATTGTTGATATTGAAAGAATTGATAAAGTTCCAGACAATGAATTAATCATTTTAAGCACAGGAAGCCAAGGCGAACCTATGAGTGCTCTTAATCGTATGGCTTCAGGTGAATTTAAAAAAGTTAAACTTGGACCAAATGACACAGTTATCATTTCAGCATCACCAATTCCAGGTAATGAAAAAAGTGTTTATAATGTAATTAATTCAATTTTCAAACTTGGCGCAAATGTAATTTATGATGAACTTGCTGAAGTTCACACTTCAGGACATGCTTGTCAAGAAGAACTCAAAATCATGCACGCATTAACAAACCCAAAATTCTTTATTCCTGTTCATGGTGAATATAGACACTTGAAAATGCATGCTGAACTTGCTGTGTCAATGGGTATGCAAGAAAGAAATATTCTCATTGCAGAACTTGGAACTCAAATTGAAATGGGCAATGACTTTATTAGAAATATTGGCTATGTTAAGGCAGGACAACGCCTTGTTGATGGACTTGGACTTGGAGATATGAATAGTACAGTTTTAAGAGATCGTTTGCAACTTGCCGAAGAAGGTTTCTGTGTTGTTGTTCTTAATCTTTCGACACTAAGTGGAGAACTTAATAATGATCCTTTCATAATAACTCGTGGACTTGTTTACAACGATGAAGCCGAAATGCTTATTCGTGAATGCAAAGATACAATCATGACTTATATTAAAAACGAAGATATAAGAGGACAAGATTTGAATTTGGTTAAATCAAATGTAAGAAAAGAACTTGCCAACTTCCTTTTCAAAAAAACAAAACGCCGTCCACTAATTTTAACAATTATCATGCAAAACTAAAATATGTCTTAATTTTAACCACACAAAAAACAGCAAATAACTTGCTGTTTTTTAATAATAAAATTCAAATTAAACTTATCAAAGCATGTATATTATTATTAACTTTGAATTCAATTTAATTATAATTAATTCCTAGTTTTTCCCAATTTTCAATAATATCTTTTGCAAAAGCAAAGGCATCATCAAAAGTTTTGTTTTCTTCAAGATTAGCTCCTGCTTCTTTCAAAAGTTCAACTGGTGGCTTTGTTCGTCCACTTGACAAAAATTTGATGTATGCAGTTTTTTCTTTTTCCCCACCTTCAAGAAGTCCTTTTGATAGTGCAATTGCACAAATTAGACCCGTTGAATATTTGTAAACATAAAAGGCATTGTAAAAGTGAGGTATACGACTCCATTCATAGGCTATTTCATCAAGTAGTTCAACTTTTTTTCCAAAATATTGCTTGTTAAGCTCCATATATTTTTCATTTAGAACTGCTGATGAAATTGGAAGATTATTTTCATATTGATTATGGGCAAATTGTTCAAATTCAGCAAACATTGTTTGCCTGAAAACACTTCCTCTAAATTCACTCAAAAACTTGTCATATAAAAATATTTTTTCTTTATCTTCTTTTGCTATAGATAATAAATATTTTGTAAGAAGCATTTCGTTGACATTGCTAGCAACTTCCGCAACAAAAATTTCATATCCTGCTTTTTCATATGGCAAATTGTGGTTTGAAAGATATGAATGAATGGAATGACCAATCTCGTGAGCAAGTGTGTAAACGCTGTTTGTGTTTTTTTGATAACTGAGAAGTATGACTGGGTGTTTACCATAAGCTCCCCAAGAAAATGCTCCACTATCCTTTCCTTCATTAATTCCATAATCAAACCATTTTTCTTTAACTGCTTTGTCAATCAAATCAATATATTCATTGCCAAGTGGAGAACAAGCTTTTTTGATTAGTTCAATTGCTTCAGAGAACTCAAGTTGCAAATTGCAAGAAGAAGATAGCGAAGCAAAATTATCCCAAATAGCATAATTTTTGTAACCAAGTGCCTTTCTTTTTAAATCGAAATATTTATGAAAAACACCAAGATTTTTGTTTACTGATTCAATCAAAGTATCATAAACTTTTAAACTTGCATGTTCAATAAAAATGCTTTTTTCAATTGCAGAAGAAAACTTGCTTAATTTGGCATAACAACTATTTTTTTTGATAGAAGCAATATAGTTTGCTGAAAGTGTATTATTATATTTTTTGTAAGCATTATTCATTGAAACAAAAGCATTTTTTCTTAATATTCTATCTTCACTTTCACAAAAGTCCATATAATTGCTGTGGTCAAGTTCATATTCTTTTCCATAACCATCTTTGACTTTATCAAATTTCAAGTCTGCATCATTAAATTTGCTAAAAACATTACTAAACTCAGATGCGAATTCTTTTGTTTGTGAAACAATAATTTCTTCTTCTTTTGTTAGAATATGAGGCTTAAAACGAATTATTTCTGTAAGCATGATATTAAAATCAGAAAAATCAATATCTTTTGAAAGACTAATCAAAAAATTTTCATCGTTATCTGAAATTTCAACTTCAATGAAACTAGTTTCAACTGAAAGCATTGTTGCAAGGCTAGACACCTTGTTTATTCTTTCTTCATTTTCACTGCTAGTTGCATCTTCTCTTCCTTTAAGTTCTGCCCAAACTAACAAAATATCCATTCTTTTACTTAAATCACTTTCTTGTTTTAAGCATTCTAGAATAGAATTTCTCTCGTTAAGTTTTCCTTCAAATCTTTTAAAAGAACCTGACATTTTCTTTATTTCTTCAAATTCTTCTTCCCATTCTTTTGAGCTAGGAAAATAATTTGATAAATCCCATTTATATTCTTCTTCTAATTCTTTTCTTTTTTTCATTTTTGCTCCTAATGAACATTATTTTACCGCAAAAAGCAAAAATATCAAAATATATTTAAATTATTCAAGTGAAAATTTTGTCAAATTAATGTTAATTTTTATTATTTAAATGTTGCTCTTTGATAAATATATTTATAAACCTTTGTAAAAACAAAAATGAAAAACATTTTTCTAATTATTATTTACAAAAAAAAAGATAAAAAAGCACCAATATGTAATCAGTGCCTTTAAAATTTAATTTTTAGGTTTTTAAGTATATAAATAAAGCAATCATTTTAAGTTGACTTAATCATTAAATATTTTGAAATAGTGAAAAACTTCCATGGAATCATGTCTTCTGTTGGATATGACACAAAAGTCATGATTTGTTTTGTAGTTGGGTGTTCAAATTTTAATTGAACTGCCCACAAGGCAAGATTGAAGCCTTTGCCTAGTTTGTCGCCACCATATTTTGCATCTCCAAAAACTGGATTGCCAATAGCGGACATTTGAACCCTTATTTGATGACTTCTACCTGTTAAAATTTTTACTTCACAAAGAGATATTTCATCTTTTGTTTCAAGAGTTTTATAAACAAGTTCACATCGTTTTGCACCCTCTTCGCTTTGTGGAACAATAGAAACAATGTTTTCTTTTTCATTTTTCTTCAAGAAATGAACAAGCCTGTTACTTGTTTCTCTTGGTTTTCCAAGAACAACAGTGAAATATTTTTTTTCAAATACTCCTGAAGTTATTTGTTCAGAAAGCCTAGCTGCAGCTTTGCTTGTTTTTGCAAAAACCATAACTCCGCCTGTTGGCCTGTCTAGTCTGTGGACAAGCCCAACAAAAACATTACCCGGTTTATTATATTTTTCTTTTATATATGCTTTTACCATATTCAAAAGATCAGGATCTTTGCTTTCATCTTCCTGAGTTGGGACATTTTGTGGTTTTTCAACAACAATTATATGATTGTCCTCGTATAAAATATTTAGCTCATATGGTTGTTTTTCCATATTACCTCCTTTTCTTTTGATTATATTGTTAATTTTTCCAAGTTTTTAATCCACTTGCACCGCAAGGAAGAAAAATACCTTTCTCATTTGTTGGCAAACATACTTCATATGCTTCAACACTAGTTTCTCCAAATACTGAAGAAAGTATGTTTTGAAGAACAACGGGTTGAAGCCCAGTTGTGTAGGAATTGATAAGAATAAAAAGTGGTTTGTCGCTTAGAACACCTTTACATAACTTAACAAAGTCAAAAAGATTTTGCTCAATTTTCCACGCTTCGCCTGAAGGTCCTCTACCATAACTTGGAGGGTCCATAATTATTGCATCATAAGTTTTTCCACGACGAATTTCTTTTTCAACAAACTTCTGACAGTCATCAACTATATATCGTATTGAAGCATTTCCTAGTCCTGAAAGCAATGCATTTTCCTTTGCCCTGTCAACCATTCCTTTTGCTGCATCAACATGAGTTACACTTGCTCCAGCACTTGCACATGCAACCGTTGCACCGCCTGTGTAAGCAAACAAGTTTAAAACATTTATTGGGCGATTTGCTGAACCAATAAGTTTAATCATTTCAGCCCAATTGACTGCCTGCTCAGGGAATAACCCTGTGTGTTTAAATCCCATAGGTTTGATTTTAAAAGATAAGTTTTGCCAAGAAATTTGCCATTCATCTGGAAAAGATTTTTTGTTTTCCCAGTGTCCGCCGCCCGTGCTTTCACGAATGTATCTTGCGTTTAGTCTTGAAAAAGTAGACAAATCGTTTGCCCCGCTCCAAATCACTTGTGGATCTGGTCTAAGAAGAAAAACATTTCCCCATCGTTCAAGTTTTTCGCCATCACCTGTCGCGAGAACTTCATAATCTTTCCAATCGGAAGCAATTTTCATTTAGTTCTCCTGTTAATGAGTTTAACAAAACATTTTGTGCCATTTATGTCAAGTTCATCAAAACAATCTTGTTTTTCTTTGGAAACAACAACAGAGTCGGCAAGAGTTCCTGAACCAATTAAGTTTGCAAATTTGTTGAAGCTTGCATTTAGTTCTGAATTTTCTGAAAAGATTTCAATGTTGATATGGTCAGCAATTTCAAATTGTTTTTCTTTTCTTAATGCTTGAATTTTGCTTATAATTTCACGAACATTTCCTTTTTGAACAAGTTCGTCAGAAAGGCGTATATCAAGGACAACAGTGATATCTTCGTTGCTTTGTCCTGAGTAGCCTTCTTTGCTTGAAACTGAAATGAGTACATCTTCATTTGTAATTTCAATTTTTTCATTTGAAACTTCAAATGTAACTTTTTCACCTTTGGTAAGCTCAGCAACAACTTTGCTACTATCGCAACTAGTAAGCCACTCTTTTATTCCACCAAGAAGTTTGCCATACTTTGGTCCAATTGTCTTAAGTTGAGGTTTAAGAGTGTAAGTTATGTAACTACTTGCATTTTTAACAAATTCAACTTTTTCAACATTGAGTTCATCTTTAATAATCGTGATAAGTTCTTCACTCATATGGAAAGGCAAAATGCTTCCAATAATCATTGTTGAAAGTGGTTGACGATTTTTGATTTGACTTGTTGCTCTGGCTGCTCTGCCAAGAGCTACAATTGAAAGAACTTCTTCCATTCCATCTTCCAATTTTTCATCAATAATTTTTTCATCACATTTAGGATATGAACATAGATGAACACTGATAGGAGCATCTTTATCAAATGAACGAACAAGATTTTGATATATTGTTTCAGAAATGAATGGAACAAATGGAGCAATCAATTTTGTTAATCCTTCAAGAACATAATATAGTGTTGTAAAAGCGGAAGTTTTGTCTTCAGCCATTCCACCAACCCAAAATCTTTCACGGCTACGACGAATATACCAATTTGAAAGTTCATCAACAAATTCAACAATTTTTCTTGCACTTTCTGTAATCAAAAAGTTTTCAAGTTTGTCATCAACAAATTTAACAAGTGAATTAAATTTAGAAAGAAGCCATTTATCCATCATTGAAAGATTAACTTTGTCAATTGAATGTTCTTTTGGATTGAATCCATCAATGTTTGCATATAGAACAAAAAATGAATATGTGTTCCAAAGCGTTCCCATAAACTTTCTTTGATATTCACCAAGGTTTTCTTCTGAAAAACTTGTTCCAAGCCAAGGTGAATTTGCAATATAAAAATACCATCTAAGAGCATCAGCCCCTTGATTGTTAAGAATTTTCCAAGGGTCAACAACATTTCCCTTACTCTTGCTCATTTTCATACCGAACTTGTCATTTACAAGTCCAAGAGCAATGCAAGTTTTGTATGGAGATTTGTCAAAAAGAAGTGTACTTATTGCTTGAAGAGAATAGAACCAACCACGAGTTTGGTCAATACCTTCAGAAATGAAATCAGCTGGGAAAGTTCTTTCAAATTCTTCTTTGTGTTCAAAAGGATAATGAATGCTTGCAAAAGGCATTGAACCACTATCAAACCAACAATCCATAACTTCAGGAGTTCTATGCATTGTTTTTCCGCATTTACTACACTTAATTTCTACTGAATCTATGTATGGTTTGTGAAGCTCAATTTCTTCTTTTAAACCAGCCCTTTCCATAAGCTCTTTTTTGCTACCAATACATTCAATGTTATGACATTCATCACAAATCCAGAAAGGAAGTGGAGTTCCCCAATATCTCTCTCTTGAAATTCCCCAATCAATGTTGTTTTCAAGGAAATTACCCATTCTTCCCTCTTTAACATTGTCAGGAAGCCAATTTACAGAACGATTGTTTGCAACAAGATTATCTCTAAGACTAGTTGTTTTAATAAACCAAGATGAACGAGCATAATAAAGAAGAGGTGTGTCACAACGCCAGCAATGTGGATATGAGTGTTCAAATGGAAGTTCAGCAAAAATTAGGTTGTTTTCTCTTTCCTTCAAATCTTCAATAACAATTGGATTTGCTTTTTTTACAGGCATTCCAGTATATCTTCTTGTTCCGTCAACAAATTTTCCATCTGGTCCAACAAGTTGAACAAAAGGTAAATTATATTTTTTGCCAACAGAACTATCATCTTCACCAAATGCAGGAGCAATATGTACAATTCCTGTTCCATCAGACAAAGTTACATAATTATCACATGTGATAAAATATGCATTTTTTTGCTCTCCAGCGAAGTCAAAAAGTGGAACATATTTGGATTTTTCCAAATCTTTTCCAATTACGGTTTTAATAATGATGCCTTCAGGTAAAATTTTGTGTGAGAGTGCTTTTGCAAGCCAAAATTTTTCGCCTTTACTTTCAACCAAAACATATTCTTCTTTAGGATTTACGCAAAGAGCAACATTTGATGGAAGTGTCCAAGGGGTTGTTGTCCAAGCAAGAAAATATGTTTTTTCTTCACCTAAGACAGGAAATTTAACAAATACACTGACATCTTTTACATCTTTATAACCTTGAGCCACTTCATGGCTTGATAGCGCTGTTCCGCAACGAGGACAATAAGGAACAATTTTATATCCTTGATAAATTAGCCCTTTTTTAAACATTTCAGAAAGAGCCCACCATTCACTTTCAATATAATCATTTGTGTATGTAATATATGGGTTTTTCATGTCTACCCAATATCCAACTCTTTCAGAAAGGCTTTCCCACATGCCTTTATATTTCCAAACGCTTTCTTTACATTTTTTAACGAATGGCTCAATTCCATATTTTTCAATTTCTTTTTTTCCATCAATTCCAAGTTGTTTTTCAACTTCCAATTCAACAGGAAGTCCATGAGTGTCCCAACCAGCTTTTCTTGTTACATAAAAGCCTTTCATCGTTTTGAAACGAGGAAAAATATCTTTAATGCTACGAGTAAGAATGTGTCCAATATGAGGGATTCCGTTTGCAGTTGGAGGTCCATCAAAAAATGAAAATGAAGGTTTTCCTTCATTTTGAGAAACTGTTTTTTCAAAAACAGCATTTTCTTTCCAAAAATTGATAACTGAGTTCTCTTCATCAAGAAAATTAAATTTTGAATCTACTTTATCAAACATAACTTACGCGTCCTTTTAAAATATGCAAAAGTATAACCTTTTGGAGTCAATGTGTCAATCATTTAAAGAGTTCATAACCACAAATAACAAAAGATTTGCTTGCAAAACAACAAATTGTTTGTTAGAATGCATAGGCAAATTAATTAATGAATATTTGGTCCCATCGTCAAGTGGCTAAGACACCGCCCTCTCACGGCGGGTTCAGGAGTTCGAATCTCCTTGGGATCACCAATGTAAAAATCACTTATGCTTTAACTCACATAGGTGATTTTTTTAGTAAATAACGAATAGTGCATCAAAATATTTTTTTTTATTAATTTTTTTCATAATTTGAATACGCCATCGTTACGGCTTCTTTCAATCAAATTGTTGCATATAAACATTTTTTATGATAAACTACAAAAGTTTACAAAGGAGCTCAAGTAAAAATGAACAGAAAATCATTTAGTGGAAATAGTAGAGTGGTATGGTTTGACAGAAAAAGATATTTTGGAATGCCACTTTCGTTCACAAGATATATTTTGGTTGAAAAACAAGGTTCTTATTTTAAACTATTTACTTCAACTGGACTTCTTTCAACAATGGATAACGAACTAGATTTGTTTAGAATTGTTGACATCACAGTTCACCGTTCTTTGTTTGACAAAATTTTTGGAGTTGGCACAATTGAACTATATTGTCAAGATGCCAGCAGTGAAACACTATTTATTGAAAAAGTAAAAAATCCGTATCGTGTTCGAGAAATTTTGGTTGAAGCTGTAGCTTCAGAACGCAAGAAAAGAGGTGTTTTGTATTCAGAATTTTTCAATCATTAATAATTTTTTAAAAACAAGTACAATATAATAAATAAAGGAGAAAAAATATGTCACCAGTAGTTATGACCATTTTAATTTTGTTACTCATTGTTGCTTTCACAACAGCCATTGCCTTTGTTGCTTTTTTCACAAAAAAAAGAATGAAACTTGCAAGTCAAAAAAATGTTGAAATTGCAAAAGAAGTTTCAAAAGCTGAAATTAAAACAAAAGACACTAAAACTGAAGTAAAAGCAGCTCCAAAAGCTGAAAAAACAACAAAAGTTACAAAAACAAAAACAACAAAGAAAGCTTAATTAAACAAAAAAGGAAATTCATATGAGTTTCTTTTTTTGAACCTTGTATTATAATAGATTTATTAAATAGGTAGTTATTAGACTATCTTTTTTTAAAAATTTTTATAGATAAAAAAAATCCTTAAGTAAATTAAGGGTTGTTTTTATCTTCTTCCATGTTTTTATCAATTTTGTTCGCTATATTAACAATTTTTCTAAGCCTGTGATTAAGACCACTTTTGGTAAGTTTAATGTTTGACAAACGCAAAAGCTCTTCAAGGCTTTCTTCTGGGTTTGCAAGTCGCATAACAGCAACTTCCTGCAAGTCTGGCGACAAACTTTCAATACCAATTGTGTTTATTATTGTTTCAATTGCGTTGGATTGGCGTATGCTAGCTTCAACGGTTTTTGATATGTTTGCTGAAAGACAATTTGTTTGGCGATTAACCATGTTTCGCATTTCTCTTGCAACAATTTCATTTTGAAGAGCAAGAACACTTGAAGAAGCATCGACAAGAGCGAGAATATCACTAACAAAAGAACTATCTTTAACATACAAAACAAACTGATCTTTTCTTTCAATAATTTTCGTAATAATATTAAAATCAGAAAGAATATATGCAAAATCTGTTAAAAATTGTTTGTTTATTGAAGTAAACTCAATATGATATCCTGTACTAGTTTTTTGAGCTAGATTTTCACTAATTTTGATACTACTTGTTGCACAGCCAATAAAAACACCTTTAACAAAAGCCTTTTTGCAACATTCTTCTTGAATTAAATATTCATCAATTCCTTGAACAAGTTGAATACTACCGTCAATTCTACGAATTATGCCAGTATCAATAAGCATTCTTTCACAACATTCTGTTGGAAAAACAATGCGATAAAAGACCTTTCTACTAACAACAAAATCATCAAATATTTCTACTTTCAATTCTTCACCATACAGTCTTTTAACAATTTTTGAAACATAATCAAAAAGCTCTTTTATGTCAGTGCGTAAAAAGGCCTGAATTGTTTCTCCGCCAAGTTTAAGCTCTCCTGAAGCATGCAATAAACCACTTAAAAAAGCAAATGAACAACAGTCATTTTCAATTTCAGTTTCTAAAATTTGCAATTTGGCTTCTTTGGCGAAGCTGGATTTCATATGTTCTCCTTAAAAATTGAATGATTCACATTTGCAATTCTTTCGTATGGAATTTGAAGGCGAAGTGCAAGATTTGTACCCCTGTTACATTCTCCAACTCTTTCAGGTCTGTGAGCATCGGAATCTATTATAAAGTTGACTTTTTCTTGTGTCATTATGAGAATTTCTTCATCGGTAAAATGGATTCTTTTCCCATTTAATTCAATTAAAACTCCCCTATCTCTTGCCTCACGAGCAACCGTGAGAGCATCGACTTTCATACCATACCCCACATGCGTCAAAACTTTTATACAAGGGTTTTTGTCCATGGCTCTAAGAATGCAATTTGTGTTTTTTTCAATTTGTTTTTTGCTTGTCCCAATTATTGGACTAATTATATTTTTGAAAAACAAATTATAGCTGTCTGACGGAGTTTTTGCCCAAACAAAATTGTGATATCCGCAAAGAACAATGTCAAACATCTCAACTTGTTCACTAGTCAAGTCAATTGTGCCATCAAGAGAAATAAAATTGCTTTCAACACCAAGCAAAACTTTTACACCTGTTTGTTTTGTTGCTTCAAGGCAATCATTTTTAAGCTTGTCCATGTCTGTTAAAGACATACCAAAGGTTTTATGACGAAAACCATGATCTGTTATTGCAATTTCTTTAAGACCTTTTCTTGCAGCAACAATTGCATTGTCAAGAACAGTTCCAGATCCATGCGAAAAAATTGTGTGTGTGTGATAATCACCGTATAAAATCATTATTTATCTCCAAAAAATTCAATTTCTTTTTCTAACATTACCCCAAACGACTTGTAAACCTTATCTGTTATTAATTGTATCAAATTTTCTATATTTTGGCAAGTTGCATTTTTTTTATTAATAATGAATCCGGCATGTTTTTTTGATATTTCTGCATCGCCTACTTTCAAACCTTTTAGTCCTAGATCATCAATTGCTTTTGCAGGATAAAAAATTTCATTTCTCTTAAAAACGCTTCCTGAACTTGGAAATTCCAATGGTTGTGATGATTTTCTTTTTTGCAAATATTCCATTTGCTTGGCTTGAATTTCAGGCCCTTTTCCCATAGAAAGTTTGACAGTGCAAGAAAGAACAATCAAATTTTTGTCTTTAACTGTTGAAGATCTGTAACCAAAGCTTAATTCATCTTTATTTATTATTAAAATTTCTTTTCCGTCATATACTTCAATTTTGGTAACGAACTCACCCCAATTATGTCCATATGCACCTGCATTCATGTAACAAGCACCGCCGACAGTCCCTGGAATTCCAAAAGCCCATTCAAGCCCTGAAAGTTCATTTAATGCACAAAACATACCAACAGCAAAAAGCGACATTCCCGCACCAAAAGTTGCTTCGTTTTCATTTTTTGAACCACCCCCAAACAATTTGCCAAGTGCGATTATCAAGCCATTATAACCACCATCTCTAATGATAATATTTGATCCATTTCCAATAACCCTATATGGCAAATTCAAAGATTTTGCCGTTTCAATTGCATTAATTAACTGATTTGATTCTTTAACACAAACAAAAGCACCCGCAGTTCCGCCAGCTTTCATTGTGGTGTGTTTTTTCATACACTCGTCAAAACGAACACCCTTAATTCTATCACTTAAGACTGCTTTTATTAAATCATTCATTCATTACAAATATGAAACTTTTTTATTTTTTGTTAACCATTTGTGGCAAAAATATAGAAAATAATTCATGAACTCAACAATTTTTTTGGATTATCTTGAAATTTTTTAATCTAAAAAAAGAAAGAATTTATCTCTCTTTTTAGCAATTTACAAAATTATAATGTTTTATCTCCAAATATTTTTGCAGGTTCACATTTTGAAATCACACTTTTTTTACCAAACCCAACTTTGAATTTTCCTTTTTCACAATTAAGTATCCAATTAAATTCATTTGTTTTTTTAATTCCATCAAATGAAGTGTTTGTAAGTGTAAATTTAACCAAATTCAATCTAATAGGTTCTTTTATACTCTTTTCTTTCAAAGCTGGAATTGAATCAATGTTTTTTGAAATCGAAAGCTCAACAATTTCTTTGTTTCTTTTTCTATCCACTTTGAAATGTCGCAAATTTAAACCTTTGTTATTATCGAGCACTGCTTTCCAATTTCCAAATTCAATAAAATCTTTTTTTTCATTTATTTCTTCAACAACAATTTCAGGTACTTTTTTCAAAAATTCTTCAAGCATTTTAGACTGTCTATTTTTTTTACTTAAAGCCCCTAACACTGAAAACATTAACCGATCATCAAATATTTTATCCATTTCATTTTATCATAAATCATTTCAAATTTATGAATAAACTCCTTTTTTATTGAAAATTTAATTTTATTTATTTTTCTTTTTTACATTTTAATCAGCTAAAGATTTATCTAAATTTTTAGCTTTGACTTTGTTTTTATCAAAAATTATTTTAAATTTATTTTTATCAAAACCCAAGTTCCAATTGTATGTATATGTGAAAATTTTTCCATCTATAAATTGTTTGTTAATCTTTAAACATGCTAAATTCAATTGCTTTGGATTTGAATTTTTTTCCTTTAATGCAATAAGCGAACGAGCAAGGTAACCATTAAGTTCAAGATTAGTTGAAATTTTGTTTTTGTTTTTATCTTGACAAGAGTTGCTTACATTAATGTTGTATGCACCTTTAACAATTGCACTGGCTTTCCAATTACACAGTTCAACACAAGGTTCAAAATTGTTAATTTTGTTAAGCACAAATTGAGGTATTCTATTAATAAAATCATCAAGCAATTTTGATTCTTTGTTTTTTTTACCTATAATGCTATAAATGGAAACCATCAATTCATTAGCAAAAACTTTATTCATATTACCTCATATAATAATATTTTTTCACAATGAGTCATCTTTTGAATGTCGAAGAATTTCTTTTATCAATTTTTTTATATTATTTTAAAAATCTAATAATTTCTTTATTATTTTGTTTTAAATTAATTTTTTCAGAAAACATTTTTTTGAAAGCTCTAAAATAAACAAATAACAATAAATTATTTAAACTAAATCATGAACTCTTTCTTTTGCAATTTCTTGTATGTTCTTTTCCGCACTTGTTGTAATAACAAAATTATTATTACAAAAGCCAATATCCCATTTGCAAGAAAGTGTCTTGGTTACACCTTTGGAATCACTTTCTTTAATATTAAGCTTAACCAAATCTGTTTTAGTTACTTTTTTTGTTTCTAAATCCAAAATTGAATCAAGGTCAAAACCAACAATTTCAATGTCGATATTTGTTTTTGTACTATATAAAATTTTTGTTCTATGAATTTTTAAAATTGGATTTTCTCCATCACTTAAAGATCCATTCCATGTTCCATCTTTAAGAAAGTCGCAATGTTTTTTATTCATTAATTCACTTATAAATTCAATGGGCATAATGTCCAAAATCTTCTTAAATTCTTTTACACCTTGAGTTTTTTTGCTCAAAACAGCATCTACTGAAAAATCAATATCACAATTGTTGAAATAATTAAACATAAAAATCTCCTTTGTTTGGTTATATTGTAACATGCATTTATCAAAATTTCAATATATTGAATTTTTATTAGTTTTTTCTTAAAAAGTTACAAAGAAAAATCAAAAAATAGGTTGATTATTTTTCATCTATTTTTAAAAGTATATTATCAAAAATAACTAGTTACTTTTAATTCTTAATTTAAAAAACATGATTAATTAAATTTAAGTATTGAATTATACTAATGATTGTGATAAGTTTATATTGACAAAATAAGGAGACTAATTATGTTTATTGAAAAACTTTCTGAAGAAGATATTGTAAATTTCGTAAAAGAACAAATTAATAAAAATTACAAGATTAAAATTGAACTTCCAAAAAGCATTGTTAAATCCAAATATATGAGTGATACATTCGTGTATAATTTTGAACCAATCAAGCGATTAAATAACTCCATTATTGTTAAAGCTGAAGGAAAATGCTTAACTAAAGATAAAGAAAAATTCAGTTATAGAAACAATGAAATGTTTTACACTTTTCGAGATTTTGACTATGATTACAACATGGTTATTCGTTTAAAAAAAGAACCACAAATTGAATGGTTAAAATTTATGTACAGCAAATTTGGAGAAGATTACAAAAAAGCATTTGTTGAAAATAGAAAAGAATTAAAAACCGAAAAAAATAATACAATTGATGAAATGACAAAATTAGCAGTAAAAAACTCAATGGAATCTTATGTTTTTGATAATTAAAAATTTCAATATTTTAGTATATAAATTAAAACAATAATAAATTTGAAGCAAAATAATGATTTAACAAAATCAAAATTAGCTCAATAATATTATTAAAAAACACCATTTAATGGTGTTTTTATTTTATTCCCCAAAAATCTTATTGTAAGTTTTGCCTGCAATTTGTCTTTCTTTTTGGGTTAAAGGTCTTTTAAATTCATTTTGCATTTTTTCAAAAAATTTTTCTTGCTTAATTGTTTTTTCTAATGAACGCAAAAAATTATTCAAAGCATAAATTTCCTCACTTAAATCAACACCACAAGTTTTGGCAGCAATAATTTTTGTTTCAGTAGCTTTATAAATATTTACTAATTTTTCGATATAAGTTTCTTCTTTCATTATAAAATCTCCTAAATTACATATAATAATAATTGTCGTCTATTCGTTTTAGTTCCAATCTGATTTTTGGTCTATCTCTGTCAAAATCTTGAACCAATTCAACTATTTTTGCAATTTTTTTTATATCTTTTCCTGAAATTAATTCATTCAAATCACTTAAATCAAAAACATCTTTCATTGTTTTAATTTTTAGTGTTGTAAAATATTTTTTCTTTGTCAAAACATCAAACCAACAAAATCCGCCGTTATTTTGTTTAGTTTTGTAAAACAGTCTTTGTTTCGTTCTTTTAATGATTTCACGGGATATACTATTGTTACCTACTTCAATATCTCCTAGCTCACAACCAATGCCAATTTCAAAATTTTCTATGTCATATTTTTTCAAAATATCACCTCATAAAAATTATTTTATCACAAAAATCAAAAACTTCAATGCATTTTTAGAGATCAGAAATTTTTAACTAATTGTAGTTTATTAAGCAATGATTTCTGATTCAATTGCTTTAAAGATAGTTTCTAGTATTTTAATGAAATATATTTTTTCATAAACTATATTTATGAGTTACCAAATTAAATCTCTTTGTATATGCTTAAAATTCAATTTTATTTTTGGTCTATCCTTATCAAAATCTTGAACTAATTCAACTATTTTTGCAATAGTTTTTGCATCTTCTGCAAAAATTGTTTGCATATTGCTAAGGTCAAAAGCATCTTCCACGGCTTTTACTTTGAGTATCATATGATATTTTTTATTTGTTAGCACATCAACCCAACAAAAATCGCCGTCAGTCCATTCAATTTTATAAAAAAGTTTTTCTTTTGTTTTATTAACAAATGTAGTGATTTTATTTTTTCCTTTTCCGACATCTTCTAATTTACAGCCAATGCCAATTTCAAATTTTTCTATGTAAAAATTTTTCAAAATATCACCTCATATGTGTATTTTATCATATTTATCATAAGTTTCAATAGCATTTTCAAAAAAACGAAAAAGCTTATATCTAATTGTACTTTTTTAAAGAAAATGATAAAATCATAGTTATGATAAAAAAAGAAAAATCTTGTGAATATTCCGAAATGGCTAGTTTTTATGATGTCTTATATTGTGGCAAAAATTATCAAAATGAAGTGCAATTTATAAACAATTTTATTAATGATAAAGTAAAAACTTTAATTGATTTGGGTTGTGGAACGGGCGAACACTTAAAAGAACTTTCCAAATTAAACTCAAAAATTAACCTAACGGGTTTAGACTTAAATGTGGAAATGTTAGAAGTTGCTAAAAACAAGAATAAAGGGAACTTTTTTCAAGGTGACATTCTTGATTTTATATCAAATAAAAAATTTGACTTTGCAATTTCAATGTTTGCAGTTTTAAATCACCTAAAAAGTTATAAACAATTTAAAAAAGCACTTTGTAACACCAAAGAACTTTTGAAAGAAAATGGTGTATTTATTTTTGATTTACACAACCCTTTAAAAAATGGATGCAAGGTTGATGAAATAAACAAAATTAAACGATTTATGCAATGGAAAATCAACAAAATATTTGGCATTGAAAAAACAAATATTACTTATGAAATTAATGGCAAAACTTATAAAGCAAAACATACATTCAAAATCTATAAAATTAATAAGCTTAAAAAAATCATTGAGAAGAAGGGATTTAAAATTCTAGGAATATATGAAAATTACACTTTGAATTATGCAACAGAAAAATCAAAAAATTTGCAATTCGTTTTGCAAAAAAACTGTTAATAAAAGAGCTACGAATTATTGTAGCTCTTTTATTGCTTCAATCAATGTATCTTTCAAGTTGTTAAACGGAGTTTTATTTAAAACTTTTTCGTAAAGCTTATCAAGATAATAATGTTTGTCAGAATCATTTGGTCGTCCATAAATTATTGGTTTGCCTGAACTAACATAAAATCCAAATTCAACATTTGTTGACATGGCAGGAAGTTCAGGAAATTTTCTTGGTATCCAAAAAACAATTACTGAACTTGAATGTAGTGCATTCCATTCCCATTCAAACTGTGCATCTTTTTCCACAAATCCTTTCATTTTTTCGTATTCAGGAACATACACAATTCCATCAAAATTAAGTTCATTCAAAATCGAAATTGCTTCTTTTCGCCAACTTTCTTTTTTCAAGTCTGCTTCTTGTTCTTTTCTAATTGTTGGTCCTGCTAAAAATATTGATGATTTCCCTTTTAACACAATATTATCAGAATAATTGACTATCATTTTGCCCCCTATATTTTGTGTATCTAATAATTTTTAAAGTTCAGCAAAATTAAAACGATTATATAAATATATGTTTATAACAATTTTTAAAAATTATAGTCAGTTTTAGTTAATTTTATCAAATAAAAATTTGGCTTTTTTGTTAAGATATACAATAATAGCATAGGACAAAATCATATATAAAACAATTAATAAGATACTATACAAAGATATACTAATCAAACTTTGCAACAAATTTAGATAGAGTATGGTTGGAATTGAACCAATAGAAAGCCCAATCAACATACAAATTAAAACACTGCTACTTTGTTTTACCATTGCAATTTCATTTGTCCAATTAACATTGCATTTATTCAGATTGATAACAACACCAATAAGTGCTGACAAAACAATTGAAACAAACATAAGAGCAAAAATTATTAAAGTTTCAAAAATTGATAATTTCAAGCCTAAACAAATAATGGTTACGCCAATAATGTCAGGTATTACATTCAAAATAACCATGGCAAGGATTTTGCTGATTATAATTTGTGTAAGACTAATAGGCATGTTTTTAAGAAGCCAAAAACTGCTACCTTCAAGAGAAAATGAAGTTGATGTGGTGCTTGCTAAAAGGTTAACCGCAGGTACAATTATTAAAACAACTGCAAACGGTGAAAAGCTAGAAAACATTTCTCCAAT
>JBAXZR010000001.1:0-124419 GCA_041670165.1 Clostridia bacterium | reverse complement strand
CATTATTTGTTGTAAATAGTCACGAAAGTTTATCTTGGTTAGAATCAAACTTTAATGTTGAAAAATTAAGATTATCATATTTTCAAATCAGTAATAAATCACTGTTGAATACCATAGTTGTCGCTCCAACCACTTTTGAATGGTTTGACAAAATGAGTAATATTATTTTTTTAGATGCAGTAACTAGTAATGGTTATTTGCAAGCTTTGTCAAAATTTACTAACGCTAAAATTTTTGTTCCTTTAAACAAATCAATTGATACAAGTCCATTTTTTGGACTTAAAACAAATAGAATTTTTATGGGAACAATCTTTGATTCATTTAAGTTAAATGCGAACAAAAGCTTTTGTTCACAAACTGAACTATTAACCACCGTTTGCAATGAAACAAAATGTTCATATGAAAATGTTTATCTATGTTATTTAATTTTTAAAGAAATTCATGTTTTAGATGAAAAATTTGAAAACAATAAGCTTTCTGTGTTTCAAACAAATGAAAAGGGTAGCCTTGAACAAAGCAAAATTGCAACTTTCATTCGGAAAATGTCTATTCCACTTGGTGGTGGGGGTGAACAATGATTCTAGAAACAACTTGTCCCTTTCAAGATGATATATTTGATGAAATAAGACTTTTTTTGCCTAGCGCTGAAATCAATGAAAATGAAGATTTAAGGATTATTCATAATTATTCTTTCAAAAACCAAATAATCATTAATGAAATTGAAATAATTGATAAAACAACAACCAAATTCGCTTCTAAACAAGAAATGAATGTTTTTTGTTCAGAACTAGAAGAAAAAAAACTTTTAAAAAGAGAAGTTAAACTTGCATTTTACAATGCATTATCAGAACATTTTAATGAGATTAAACCTTGGGGGTGTCTTACTGGAATAAGACCAACAAGGCTTGCTTATGAATTTCTGTTGCAAGGACACGACATAAATGATATAAAAAAATATTTTACTGATACATTTCTTGTTAGAGAAGACAAAGCAGAACTTGTTAAGAGTGTTGTTGAAAATCAAGTAGGAATTGTTAGAGGTGATAATTTAATTAATTTATATATCAATATTCCATTTTGCCCAACAAGATGCTCTTATTGTAGTTTTGTTGCTTTTGACATGAAAAACAATGAAGAACTTTTAAGAGAATATCTTGCTAATCTTATTAAAGAATTAATTGAAACTAAAAAGTTAATTAAAGAAAAACAATATAAAATCAATTCAATCTATATTGGTGGGGGAACTCCAACAACATTAAGTGCAAAAATGCTTGATGAACTTTTGACTAATATTGATTTTGAAGTTAAAGAATTTACAGTTGAATGTGGAAGACCAGATACAATAACAAAAGAAAAATTTGATGTACTAAAAAAGCATAATGTAACAAGAATTTGTATAAATCCTCAAACTTTTAAAGATGAAACCTTGCTTCTTATTGGAAGAAAACATACTGGTGCTGACACTCTCAAAGCATATGAACTAGCTCAAAATTACAATTTTTCAATTAATATGGACTTGATTGCGGGCTTGCCAAATGAAAATTTTGCCGACTTTGAAAGCACATTAGACAAAACAATTTTGCTTAATCCAAGCAGTATAACCGTTCATACACTTTCAATAAAAAATGGTTCATTTTTGGCTAATAAAGTAATTGTTGATGATGCAAGCATTGAAAAAATGGTTGATTTTGCAAGAAATAAACTGGAAAAAAATGGATATTATCCATATTATTTATACAGACAGAAACATCAGTTATCTTGCCAGGAAAATGTTGGATATTGCAAAAAAGGAAAAACTTGCAGATTTAACATTGAAAGCATGGAAGAAACAAACACTATTCTTGCTTGCGGTGCAGGTGGAATTACCAAAAGAGTTTTTAATAATGAAAATAGAATTGAGAGATGTGCAAACTTGAAAAATGTTCAACTTTATATCAAAAATATTGATGAAGTAATTATGAAAAAATTTAATTTCTTTAATAATGGTCAAAAGGGAGAAACAAATGAAAATGATTGAACTATTATCTCCAGCAGGAACAATGGAAAAAATGAAAACCGCATTTCACTTCGGTGCAGATGCTGTATATTTTGCTGGAAAAAAATTTGGTTTAAGGGCATATGCAGGCAATTTTGATGAAAAAGAAATGGTTGAGGCGATTGAGTATGCTCATTTACTAAATAAAAAAGCTTATATAACTCTTAATATTATTGCTCATGATGATGATTTTGCTGGCATGAAAGAATATGTTGAATTTTTGGTTAAAGCCAAAGCTGACGCTGTTATTGTAGCAGATATTGGTGTTTTTGCCTTTGTTAAAAGAATTGCTCCAAGCTTAGAAATTCATGTAAGCACACAAGCCAATATAATAAATTCTGAATCAGCAATTCTTATGGTTAATCTTGGTGCAAAAAGATTGATTCTTGCTCGTGAGCTTTCTCTTGAAGAAATTAAAAAAATTAGAGCTTCAGTTCCAAGTGATGTTGAAATTGAATGTTTTGTTCATGGGGCAATGTGCATTTCATATTCAGGAAGATGTCTTCTTTCAAACTATTTGACAGGAAGAGATTCAAATCGTGGAGCTTGTGCTCAACCATGCCGTTGGGAATATACCATCACTGAAAAATCAAGACAAGGTGATTTTTTTCCAATTGAACAAGATGAAAAGGGTACTTATATATTGAATAGTAAAGATTTATGCATGATTGCTCATTTAAAAGACCTTGTTGATGCTGGTGTTTCTAGTTTCAAAATTGAAGGAAGAATGAAATCAGAATTTTATGTTGGAGTTGTAACAAATGCCTATCGAAAAGCATTGGATAACATTTTGGTAAATAAATTTACTGATGAATTGATTAAGGATTTGCAAATTGAACTTGAAAAAGTTTCGCACAGACAATTTACAACTGGATTTTTTTATGGGGCGAATGACAAAGAATGTCTTGAGAGCAGTATGCCTGTCCAAACAACTGAATTTATGGCAATAGTTTTAGAAGACAAAGGAAACAACAAGTACCTCATTGAACAACGAAACAGATTTGCTTGTGGAGAAAAACTTGAAATTGTTTCAAATGGCGAAGCCCAAGGAAGAGAATTTGAAGTGAAACCAATGCAAGATGAAAAAGGCAAAGAAGTGTTGGACGCCAAAAATGTTCAACAAAAGCTTGTTATAGAATGCCCTTACAAAATGCAAAAAATGGATATGCTAAGGAAAAAAATTATATAATAGCTTCAAAAAATGATTATGATAAGCGAAAATTTGGAAGCGAACAAGAGTTTTATACAAAGTATATAAAAATAAATTACCCAAAAAAAATAAAAAAAGTTGTCAAAAGTAGTTGACAAAAAAAATATATTGCATATAATAGTGCTAGCATTCAAATCAAAAGAGTGCTAGCACACTTTATATATTGGAGGTGGAATGAATAACGATAATGATAAGCTAGGGCAAAGAAAACATGAAATTTTGCTTTCAGCAATTGAGAATTTCATTCGACTTGAATGTCCAATTACCAGCCAAAATGTGCAAGAAACAACAAAGTCAACCGTTTCAACAGCAACACTAAGAAATGAGTTAAATGCTCTTGAAGCAATGGGATTTTTGAAACAATTGCACACTTCTGGTGGAAGAGTTCCAACAACAAAGGCTTACAAATATTATGTTTCTTTTCTTATGAAAGACCTAAAATTTGACGCTTCAATGCTTATGGAAGTTAAAGACAAAGTTGGCAAAAAAACTGCTGGTTTGAGCGATATTATGTCGCAAGTTGCAAAAATTGTTAGTGAAGCAACATCATATCCAACAGTTGTGCTTATGCATGGTTTTAACAATTTGGAAATTGAAGGAATAAAAATTATTCCTCTCATTGAATCACAAATGCTTGTACTTATAAAAACAAAGCTTGGAATGATTAAAAAAGAAATTACAATTGAAGCAACAGATGAGGAATGCAAAAGTGCGTGTGAATATTTGGACAACAATTTCCGAGGCAAATCAATTGGCGAAATGTTGTCAAAAATAAGTTCAGTCAATTCCAACTTGCAAAATCAATTAAATTCATTTCAAACTGTTTTTAATTTTTTGATTGCAGGACTTGCTCAATTTGCTTCAGAACAAATGAAGATTGAAGAAAATGGTGTTTCTCAGATGATTTCAGATATTAATCCAAAAAATCTTGAAGAAACTAAAAAAGTAATTTCAGCATTTGAAGATAAAGAAGCAATGAAGTCAGTTTTGGAAAAGAAATCTGATGAAGAAATAAGCTTTGTCTTTGGTGATGATGAAAAATCCATGGACGGCTGTGCATTAATTCGTGCACCAATCAAATTGGACGGAAAGGAAGTTGCGACAGTTGGAGTATTTGGACCTGAGAGATTAGACTATGCAAAGGTTGCATCAGCACTTAAAATTCTTTCAACAGAACTCAGCAGTATAAAAAAACAAAAAGGAGAATAAAACTATGTTTAAAAATATTAAAGATCAAAAATTTGAATTTCCATGCGACGGCGATTGTGGAAATTGCAGTGGTTGCAGTGGCAATGATGATGACAACAATGACACAGATAACAACGATTAGTTAAAGGAGATTCTTAATGAGCGAAGAAAAACAAAAAGTAAACGAGAATAACGAAGAAAAATCAAAATGCGACACTCATAGTGAAAAATGTAATTGTCATGATGATAAATGTAAATGTCATGGTGATGATAAAAATAGCGACTCTCATGTTGATGAAGATAATTGCACATGTGGTGATGAATGTAAATGTGGTTGCAATGATGAAAAGAATATTTCAAAAGAAGATGAATATTTGCTTTTAGCAAAAACAATTCAAGCAGAATTTGAAAATTATCGCAAACGCACCCTTGTTCAGCTTGCACAAGCAAAACAAGATGGCTTCATTGTTGCTCTTAGTGCAATTATTCCTGCTTTAGACTCATTTAAAAAAGCATTTGAATTGGTTAAAGATGAAGATTCTTTGGAAGGAATTAAATTGGTTCAAAAAAACATTATGAGTGCTTTAAAAACACTTGGTGTTGAAACAATTTCTGCTAAAGGACAAAAATTTGATCCAAATCTACATAATGCTCTTGCAGTTGTTCCAACAAAAGAGTATGAAGATGGAATAATTATTGAAGAAGCACAAACAGGTTACACACTTGGTGGAAAAGTTATTAAATATTCACAAGTTGTTGTTGCAAAAAACGAAATAGAAAACAAAAAATAAAAAATAAAAAATAATTTTTAAAGGAGATTTTATATGAACAAAATTATTGGTATCGATTTGGGAACTACAAACTCTTGCGTTGCAGTTATGGAAGGCGGTCAACCAACTGTTATTGCAAACGCTGAAGGAGCTAGAACAACTCCATCTGTTGTTGCTTTTAGTAAAGATGGTGAAAGACTTGTTGGTCAAGTTGCAAAACGACAAGCAGTTGCAAATCCAGAAAACACAATTTCTTCTATTAAAAGAGAAATGGGAACAAACAAAAGAGTGAAAGCAAATGGAAAAGAATATTCTCCACAAGAAATTTCTTCTATGATTCTTTCAAAACTTAAACTTGATGCAGAAAGCTACATTGGTTCAAAAGTTACTCAAGCAGTTATCACTGTTCCAGCATACTTCAATGATAGTCAAAGACAAGCAACAAAAGATGCAGGTAAAATTGCAGGACTTGATGTTTTAAGAATTATCAATGAACCAACAGCTGCAGCTCTTGCTTATGGACTTGATAAAAAAGAAAATAACAATCAAAAAATTCTTGTATACGATCTTGGTGGTGGAACATTCGATGTTTCAATTTTGGAAATTGGTGAAGGTGTCTTTGAAGTTTTAAGCACATCAGGTGACACAAGACTTGGTGGTGATGATTTTGATGACAGAATTATCAACCTTCTTCTTGAAAACTTCAAGAATAACACAGGTATTGACCTTTCAAAAGACAGACTTGCTCTTCAAAGATTGAAAGAAGCATCAGAAAAAGCTAAAATTGACCTTTCAGCAGTTACAAAAACAACAATTAGTTTGCCATTTATTACTGCTGATGCAACAGGACCTAAACATCTTGAAATGGACCTTACAAGAGCTAAATTTGATGATATAACAAGCGACCTTGTTAAGAAAACTCTTGTATGCGTTGATAAAGCTATGTCAGATGCAAAACTTTCTAACAGTCAAATCGACAAAGTTATCTTGGTTGGTGGTTCAACAAGAATTCCAGCAGTTGTTGATGCAATTCAAAAACATACAAACAAAGAACCATTTAAGGGAGTAAACCCAGATGAATGCGTTGCAGTTGGTGCAGCAATTCAAGCAGGTGTTCTTGCAGGAGATGTCAAAGATGTTCTTCTTCTTGATGTAACTCCACTTTCACTTGGAATTGAAACTTTGGGCGGAGTATTTACAAAACTCATTGAAAGAAACACAACAATTCCTACTAAAAAATCTCAAGTATTCTCAACCGCTTCAGACAATCAACCAGCAGTTGACATTCACATTTTACAAGGTGAAAGAGAATTTTGCTCAGGTAATAAAACTCTTGGAAGATTCCAATTAAACGATATTCCACCAGCTAGAAGAGGAATTCCTCAAATTGAAGTTACTTTTGATATTGATGCAAACGGCATTGTTCATGTAAGCGCTAAAGACAAAGGAACAAACAAGGAACAAAGCATAACAATTACTGCAAGCTCAAATCTTAATGAAAAAGACATTGAACAAGCTGTTAAAGAAGCTGAACTTCATGCTGAAGAAGATAAAAAGAGAAGAGAACTTGTTGACACAAAAAATAATGCTGACAACATGGTTTACAGCATTGAAAAACTTATGAAAGAAAATGAAGCAAAAATTACTGCTGAAGACAAAGAAAAACTTACAAAAGAACTTGAAGAAGACAAAAAAGTTTTTGCAGGTGAAGACATTGATAGTATAAAGAAAGCTCTTGAAAGCCTTACAAATGTTTCAAATGATATATTCGCTAAATTCTATTCAAATGGCAATGCAAATCCTAATGATGGAAGCACAGGAAACAACGGAAGCACAAATGCTAATGGCGAAAACCCAGATGTTGAAATTCACTGATTAATAAGAAGGAAAAAAGATGGCAAAAGACTACTATGAAACATTAGGCGTAAGCAAAAGTGCATCAGAAGATGAAATTAAATCAGCATATCGCACTCTTGCAAAAAAATATCACCCAGACTTAAACAAAAATAGTGAAGAAGCAAAAAAGAAATTTCAAGAAGTTTCAGAAGCATATGAAGTGCTTTCTGACTCAAAAAAACGAGCTAATTATGACCAATTTGGTTCTGCCGATGGGCAACAGTTCGGTGGATTTGGTGGTAGTCAAGGATTTTCTGGCTTCTCTGAAAGTTTTTCTGGTTCTGGTGGTTTTTCCGACTTTTTTTCTGATATTTTCTCAGCTTTTGGCGGGGGAAATGGAGGGGCAAGAAGACAAGAAGCCGTTGGAGCTGACTTACAAACAAAAATTACTCTTACTTTTGAAGAAGCAGCCTTTGGTTGTTCAAAAAGCTTTGTGATTCCCAAAATTGACAAATGTTCTGCTTGCGGTGGTACAGGTGCAAAAAATGGGAAAGAATTTCAAACTTGCTCTCATTGTAATGGTAGAGGAGTTGTTGAAACTCTCAAAAGAACAATATTTGGAGATTCTGTTTCTATGGGACCTTGTCCATCATGTGGCGGAAGTGGAAGAATAATTAAAGAGAAATGTGCCACATGTAACGGTAAAGGTACTGTTAAAACAAATCAGACAATAAACATTGATATTCCTGCCGGTATTGATGCTGGGCAAACAATAACAATGCGTGGCAAAGGAAATGCGCCAACTGGCGGAGTTGGACAAAACGGAAGTTTGCACATTGTTGTTGATGTGTTGCCACACAAAATTTTTAGACGAGAAGGCTATGATTTGTATCTTGATCTTTTTGTTCCTTTCACAACTGCACTTTTAGGTGGCAAAATTGAAATCCCTTGTCTTGAAGGAAAAGAATATTTAGAGATTAAAGAACTTACCCAAAGCGGAACAATTATGCGTTTAAAAAACAAAGGTATAAAAGTTCTTAACAAAAATTCTAAGGGTGATTTGATTGTTACAATCATCGCTGAAGTTCCTAAATCTTTAGACAGAGAAACAAAAGAACATTTAATGCAAATTCAAAGCACTCTTGGTGCAACAAACTTTACAAAATATAAATCATATTTGGATAAAGTAAATCAAAGATAACCATAATAGTTTTGTGAACGAAAACCACAAGCCAAGTTGAAGCGGAAAAGAAATCTTTTCCGCTTTTTCGTGAAATTAATTTCCATTTTTAAACATAAATAAATATCTAAACCAAAATAGATGTTAAACTTAAAATGATTTTTTTTCATAAAATAAACGAAAAATTGAATAAATATTTCAATCTAAATAAAAAAGAACTGAAATGATATTATATTTAATGGATAATAAAAAAATATAGAAATAATAATTACAAGAAATTAAATTTTGTGCTATAATATTTGAATGAAATATGAAAAAATTACAGTAATTATTGACCCAAAAGATGAAGATTTGGCAACTTACTTGCTCTTTGAATGTGGTGCAAGCGGAATTTCTACTTACAATCCACAAGATGACAAAATTGAAACTGGTTCAGACACATTTGACTATGTTGACAAAAATGCTTTTGCAACAAAAGAACAAATTGAACTTCAAAAAAAATATGGAAATAAATGTTTTCTAACTTTGTTTTTTGAAAATAATTCTGGACTTAATGATTTTAAATTGAAAGCAAAAGAGATGCTTGAATATTCCTTTGAAATAATTTCTGAAAATGTTGATGATACAACTTGGATAAATGAATGGAAAAAGTTTTATGAGCCATTTAAGATTGGCAAAATTTGGATTGTGCCAACATGGAATAATGAGCTTGATTTGAAACCTAAAATTGTTCTTGACCCCGGAATTGCCTTTGGAACAGGGCAACACGAAACAACAAGTATGATTCTTTATGGAATGCAAAAATATAGTTTTGAAAACAAAAATGTAATTGATATTGGTTGCGGAAGTGGAATCCTTGGAATTGGAGCAATTAAGCTTGGTGCAAAAAAATGCCACTTTATAGACATTGAAGAAAGAGCAGTTGAAATTACTAAAAAAAATTGTTTATCTAGTGGTGTTGAAAAACTAAGCACATTTGAAAATGGTTATTTCAAAAAAAATGAAAACAAAACATATGATATTATTTTAGCAAATCTTACAGCAAACATACTTGACATGATTAAAACTGATATGTTTGATTCTTTAAACAATAATGGGCTGATTTTTGCAAGTGGCATAATTGATGGAAGAGAGACTGAATTGGAAGAAAAGTTTTTGAAATTAGGTTTTGTTATCATAAGTAAAGAAAAGCAAAACGATTGGCATTCAATGGTTATGAGAAAGGAGAAAAGATGAGAAGATTTTTTGTTGAGAGTTCAAAAAGAGAAGGTAATTTGGTTACAATTGATGGCGATGAATTTTTTCATATGACAACAGTGTTAAGATTGAATGAAAAAAATTCCATTGAAGTTTGTTTTAATGATGGAATTGTTTGGCAGGGTATTATTGAAAAAATTGAAAAAAGATATGCAATTGTAAACTTGCTTTCTAGCTTCAAAAGTGAAGCAGAAGCAAAAACTGAAGTAACTGTTTTTCAGGCACTTGCTAAAGGTGATAAGATGGATCTAATCACACAAAAGCTTACAGAACTTGGAGTTTTTGAATTAATCCCATTTGAAAGTCAGTTTACAGTCGTTAAAGCTAACAATGGAAAAGAAAATAGATTGGATAAAATTGCAATTCAAAGCAGCAAACAATGTGGAAGAGCAATTTCTATGATTGCCAATGAGCCAATAATTTTTGACAAAGTTTGCGAAATGCTAGGATCTTTTGATTTAGTCATTTTTGCAAACGAAACAGAAGAAGAAATTCCGTTATCAAAAGTTCTACAAGAAAACAAAGATGCCAAAAAAATTGCTATTATTGTTGGTAGCGAAGGCGGTTTTTCTGAAGATGAAATCAAAAAAGTTGTTGAAAACAAAGGCATAAGTGTTACATTAGGCAAAAGAATTCTAAGATGTGAAACAGCATCAATTGTACTTTCTGCAATAGTTATGTTTGCATATTCTGAACTCGGAGGTTAAAAATGAAAGTATATTTGCATACTCTTGGATGTAAGGTGAATCAATGTGAGGCTGAAAGTATTTTGGCTGATATGATTCAAAATGGACATTTTAAAGCCAAGAATGTGGAAGAAGCTGACATAATATTGTTAAGCACATGTGCCGTTACAAATGAAGCGGAACGAAAATCACGACAAATTGCACGAAAATTAAGTTTAGCAAATCCAAAAGCAAAACTTATTATTTGTGGTTGTGCTTCACAAAAAGAACCAAGTCAATTCTTAAATCTTTCAGAAGAAGAAAGTATTATAGGAACTGCAGGTAAAAGCTTTTTGTCAAGAATTGAAGAAAAAACTTGTATGAAAGATTTGCCTGAAGAGTTTGAAGAAATGCCAAAGGCAATGCCAGCAAGAACAAGAGCTTATATAAAAATTCAAGATGGTTGTTCAAATTTTTGTTCGTATTGCATAATTCCATATTTAAGAGGCAAGAGTAGAAGCAGAAATTTGGATTCAATCATTAAAGAGATCTATGAAGTTTCAAAATTTTCTAGTGAAATTGTTTTAACGGGCATAAATATAACTGATTTCAAAATTAATGGTCAATTCGGATTGTTAACACTCCTTGAAAAAATTAAAGATATTCCATCAAGAATAAGGCTTGGAAGTTTGGAACAAAGCATAATTTCAAAGGAATTTTTGGAAAAAATTGTTTCAATGCCAAACTTTTGTCCACATTTTCATTTAAGTTTGCAGAGTGGAAGTGAATCAGAACTTGAAAGAATGAATAGGCATTATTCACCAGAAGAATTTCTTGAAAAAATTAATTTGATTAGGAGTTATTATCCGCTTGCGGCAATTACAACTGATTTGATTGTTGGTTTCCCTGAGCAGACTGAAGAAGAATTTCTTGAAACAAAGAATTTCATTTTAAAATGTAAATTTTATGAAATGCACATTTTTCCATATTCAAAGAGAAGCGGAACAAAAGCTGAAAGTATGAAGAGTGTTTGTTCTGAAGATGTGAAAAAAAGAATAATGGAAATCACAAAAATAGCTTCAAAAATGAAACTTGATTATCAAAACAGTTGTATTAATAAAGAATTTGATTTACTTGTTGAAGAAATTAATGGTAATATTGTAAGTGGTAAAACTGAAAACTATCTAGATGCTTTTTGCGAAACAAACAATGCTGTTCATGGGCAAATCATAAAAGTTTTAGCTAAGCAAGTTTTGCCAAATGGTATGTTGTGTTCGGAGGTTAAAAAATGAAAGATTGTATATTTTGTAAAATAGCTTCAGGAGAAATTCCATCAACAAAAATTGTTGATGAAGAAAAATTTTTTATCATCAAAGACATTCACCCAAAAGCACTAAAACATTTTTTGTTAATAACAAAAGAACATTATGCACTTCTTGAAAATCAATCAGAAAAACAAGCAAGCGAATTTGGGGAAATACTTGCTTCAATTCATAAATATGAAAAAATCCTTGGCATAGAAAATGGTTTTTCGCTAAGAATTAATCAAAAAGCGGGGGGTGGACAAGAAATTGCCCATTTACATGTTCACATTTTAGCAGACTATTAATATTAAAAGTAGTATATTATTTTAAAACTTATAATTATTAAATTTGTAAAAGCACAAATTATATTTTAAAGTGCTTTTTTTATATTTAAATATTTATCTATCGTATAAATTTATTATAAAATTATGACTTATTTAACAAAAAATTTATATAAATATTAAAGTTTTTTTACAGCCTTGGCAATCTTGTAAGGATTAAAAAAAATGTTATGTTAGATAAACTCCTAAATTTTTAAAAAACTGGAAACAAATTTGTTTCCAGTTTTTTTTGAAATTTAAATATGTTTTAATGATTATCCATAACAACCATTTTTGTCTTGGTCTTTTTTGAATTTCTTTTAACCATAATAAGTGATCTTGGCGGAACAATTGAACGAACAAAAATTACTTTTGCGTTGTAAAGTCTTAACATATTAAGTCTATGTTTTTTGATTTTGTTACATTCAATAAGAATGATATCACTTGCTTCCCAAGAGAAAAACCATGTAAATATGAGCATGAGTTCATAAAGGGGTACTTTTGTGTTAAGAGTAACAACAAAAGATGAAAGAAATAAAGTTAAAATTCCGCAAAGAAAATAAATGATTCCTTTTTTAATCTTTCTTCTTAAAATAAAATTGTCACGAGCAATATTGAATGAGAAATGAGTTTTTAGAGCCTTTCTTGCTTGTACTTCTTCTTCGTCTGTTGTGTTGTTATAAACACACATATTTAATTGAAGATTGTTGTTGAGTGGAACAATATCAGTTTCTTCCATCATATATTCAAACAAAAGTGGTTCAAGTGTTTTTGATTTTTGCATATCATAACGAGAGTAAATATTTGTAAGTGAACCAATATTACATTCAACAATAGCTTCTTCATTATCAGTGTATTCAAGTTTATTTTCATCTGCAAACTTTTGCTTTAATAATTTTTTTTCTAGTAGTTTTGAATGACTCGTCTTTTTCTTAACACAACTCTTCTCATTCTTATTAATAACATTATCCATATAAAACCTCAATATTTATGCCTTATAATAACACATTACACAAAAAATATCAATAAAAAGATTGACATAAGCATAGTTATAATGTATATTAAGCACTGAAATTTAAACGGAAAGGCGGTGAAAAAAAGAATGACTACAATCAAAGTTGGTGAAAACGAAAATTTGGAAAGTGCTCTTAAGCGTTTTAAGAGAAAATGCCAAAAAGACGGAATTATCGGCGACCTTCGTAAGAAAGAAGCTTATAAAAAACCTAGCGTTGCTGCTAAAGAAAAAAGCATTGCTGCCCGTAAAAAACTTAAAAAAAGATAAATTTTTTAGTTTTAAACCTAAAACAACCTATATTGGTTGTTTTTTTTAATAATAATTTCTAAATAATTTTTTTCGACAAAACAAGTTATATTATTACATTTTTTTTCGTTTGCTTTTTGCTAATAATGATATAAATTTATTGTATAAATTTAACAAGGGGAAAAAAATATGTATGAACAAAGTGGAAGACTAAATTTAAAACTACTTGCCGAACAGGCAAAAAAAAGACTTGCAAGAAATGCAAGAGTATCTAGTGGAGTGTGCAATCAAACAACGGAAAACCCTCCAAAAATCCGATACATTCAAGAAAAAGTTCTATTAAGCAATGAAGAAGATGAACTTCTTTATTCCAAACTTAAAGAGATTTTTTCTCAAAATGAAAATGTTACAAATCCAATCGGTCAATTAATTGATCAAACAAAATTTAAAAGTCTTTCAACACTTGAAAGAGATGCTTACATTGTTAGAATGATAGAGAAATTTAATACATTAAAAGATAGATTTAATAAAGAAAAAAACGATAATCAATTAGAAAGAGAAATCTCTTGATTTGGTTGTAAAAAAGACACTAATATGTTAACATACAATCATGAATTTTGATATATCATCGCTTAATGACGAACAAAAAAAAGCACTTTTTGCACTTGAAGGTGCTGTTTTGGTTACCGCTGGTGCGGGTAGTGGAAAAACCAGATTGTTAACTCACAGAATTGCTTATTTGATTTGTGAAAAAGGTGTTGAACCTGAAAGTATTATTGCAATAACATTCACAAACAAAGCAGCAAATGAAATGAAAGAAAGAGTTTCAAAAATGGTTGATGGTGGAAACCGTGTTTGGATTTCCACTTTTCACAGCATGTGCGTAAGAATTTTAAGGTCTTATATTGGTTGCATTGATGGATACTCAAGTGATTTTTCAATTTATAGCGACCAAGACACTGAAAAGGTTCTTAAAAAAATCCTTGACGAAAAAGGTATTAATGACAAAGAATTTATTAAAAAAATTCAATTTCATATTGGAAATATAAAAACAAATAATAGAGATATTTCAGAATATTTGATTCAATTTTCTTATGAACAAAATATTTCGGAAATAATCAGAATTTTTTCAATGTATGAAGCTGAATTAAAAAGAAATAATGCATTAGATTTTGATGATTTACTAATCAAAACCAAAGAACTTTTTGTCAAAAATCCTGAAGTTTTAAAAAGATATCAACAAAGGTTTAAGTATGTTCTTGTTGATGAATTTCAAGATACAAACAAAATTCAATATGACCTTGTGAGATTATTATCTGGTGGCTCAAAAAATGTTTTTGTTGTTGGAGATGAAGACCAAAGCATATACTCATGGCGTGGTGCTGAATTTGAAAATATATTTAGATTTACAAAAGATTTTCCCGGTTGTCAAACTTTTAAGCTAGAACGAAATTATCGTTCAACAAAAAGTATACTTAATTATGCTAACAAAATTATTGTTAACAACAAACAACGATTTGACAAAAAATTGTTTACAGAAAACGAACAAGGTGAAAATGTTGTTTTCAAAAAATGCTATGATGAACAAGAAGAAGCTTCATATGTTGCTCAAAGCATTCTTAAACTTGTTGATAGCGGTGAAAAATTTTCTGATATTGTTGTTTTATGCCGATTAAATGCTTTGACACTTCCATTTGAACAAGCCTTTATGTCTTATAACATACCACACAGACTTTTTGGTGGAATGAAATTCTTTGAAAGAGCAGAAATTAAAAATATAGTTGCTTTTTTAAGACTTTTTGTTAACAAAAGAGATGAAAATTCACTTCTAAGAATAATCAATTTCCCTAAGCGAGGGCTTGGGGACGCTGCTATTGAAAAAATTAGACAAGAAGGTATGGCAAAAGGATTCAGTCTTCTTGAAACAATCAAAAAAATTCAAACTTTGAATTTACCCAAAACCTTAATTGAAAAAATTGCAAATTTCTCAACTGCTTTAATTGAACTTGAAGAGCTTTTACCGAAACTAAAACTGGAAGATTTTGTTATTGAAGTTGTTAAAAAGTTTGGAATTAAATCGGCTTACCCAACAAAGAGTGAAGAAGATCAAAACAAAATCATGAATATAGACAGCTTTATTGTTGCAACAAGCGAATTTCAAGAAAAAAATAGCGAAGCAACTCTTCAAGATTATCTTGAAAGCATTTCTCTTATCAGTGATATTGATTCAATGGATCAAGAAAACAACAATGTTACCATTGCAACTGTCCACTCTGTCAAAGGTTTGGAATTTAAAAATGTGTTTGTTGTTGGACTTGAAGAAAAATGTTTTCCAATAAGTAGAGCAATGAATTCACCTTTTGATCTTGAAGAAGAAAGAAGATTGATGTATGTTGCAATTACAAGGGCAGAGCAAAGACTTTTCTTAACTTGTTGCAAAACAAGATTTATGTACGGCAAAAGAGATTTTACGCTTCAGAGCAGATTTTTGTCCGAAATGGGACTAGGTGATACTTCAGCAAAATGGGAAAACGAACAAAGAAAGCAATTTGAAGAAGCAACAAAATATAGTGATTACTCTCAGCAAAATTTTTCAGGAAAAGAAAACACTCAAGTAAAATTTGTTAAGCCTGTTTTCAAAGAAGTTCAAAAGGTTGTTAACAAAAACAATTTAACTCTTATTTCTGGAATGGTTGTTGAACACCCAAGGTTTGGACAAGGAGTTGTTGAAAAACTTGATGGTGATGTTGTAGATATAATTTTTGATGGTTTTGGCAAGAAATCATTAATGAAAGATTTAGCACCACTAACAATTGTTAACAAGGAGCAAGATAATGAATAAAAAACAAAGACTTGAAGAATTGACAGCAATTGTTTCAAAGCTTGCTTATGATTATTATGTTTTAGATAACCCTTCAGTTGCTGATGCTGAATATGACAAACTCTCTGATGAATTAATTGCTTTAGAAAAAGAACTTGGAACTATATTACCAGATTCACCAACAAATCGTGTTGGCGGTGAAGTTCTTGAAGGATTTGAAAAGGTTATTCATGAATATCCATTACAAAGTTTGGCAAAATGCCAATCTCTTTCAGAGCTTCAATCTTGGGTTGATGGTGTTAAATCTAAAATTAACAAGGCTGAATTTGCTCTTGAATATAAATTTGACGGACTTTCACTTAGTTTAACATATATTGATGGAAATTTGAAACTGGCTGCAACTAGAGGCAATGGAATTATTGGTGAAAATGTAACAAATCAAATAAAAACAATAAAAAGTGTTCCATTAAAAATTCCTTTTAAAGGAAAATTGATTGTTGTTGGTGAAGGGCTTATGCTTTTATCAAATCTTAAAGACTACAACAAAAATAACAATGAACCTTTAAAAAATGCAAGAAATGCCGCAGCTGGAGCAATAAGAAATTTAGACCCAAAGGAAACTGCAAAAAGAAATTTGGATTTTTTTGCGTATAATATTCCATTTTGTGATAGTGAAAAATTTGAAACGCAAGAAGAAATGAAAATTTTTTTAAAGATTAACAACTTTTTGGTTGGAAATTTTTTTGAAAAGCTAACTAAATTTTCCGAAATGGAAAAAACGATTAAACAAATTGGAGAAAATAGAACAAACATAAATATTTTAATTGATGGAGTTGTTCTTAAATTAAATCAGATTGCATTCCGAGATGAACTAGGAAAAACAAGTAAATTTCCCAAATGGGCAATGGCTTACAAATTCGAAGCAGAAGAGCTTTCAACTGTTTTGAAATCAGTTTTTTGGAGTGTTGGACGAACAGGAAAGGTTACTCCAATTGCTGAAATTGAACCTGTTGAACTTAGTGGTGCAACAATTCAAAAAGCAACTTTAAACAATATTGATGATATTATGCGTAAGCAAGTAAAAATTGGCGGAAGAGTATTCGTTAGAAGAAGCAATGAAGTTATTCCAGAAATTTTGGGTGTTGCAGGCGACAAAAACATTGGAACTGTGCCTATTGAGCCTGAGAATTGTCCAAGTTGTGGAGCAAAGCTCGTTCATGACGGTGTAAATTTGTTTTGCAAAAACTTTGACAACTGTCCATCACAAATTGTTGGCAGATTTACTCATTTCACAAGTCGTGATGCAATGAATATTGAAGGAGTTTCAGAGCAAACCGCTTTGGCACTTTTTGAAAAACTAGGTTTAAAAAATTGTTCTGAACTATACAATCTGACAATTGATGATTTGTTGAAACTTGATGGTTTTAAACAAAAAAAAGCACAAAACATAATTAACTCAATTGAAAAAAGTAAAAATCCTTATTTATATAACTTTATTTATGCTCTTGGAATTTCAGAAATTGGAGTTAAAGCATCAAAAGATTTAGCAAAGCGATTTGGAACTCTAAACAACCTTATGAATGCAACATTTGAAGATTTGCTTGCTTTGAACAATTTTGGCGAAGTTATGGCAAAAGAAATTTCTGATTATTTTGCCGAACCAAAATTTTCTTTGGAAATAAATAATCTAATTGACTGCGGAATTAAAATTAAAGAAAACTATATTAGTTCAAATCAAATTCTTCTTGGTCAAAAAATTGTCCTTACAGGAACTCTAGAAAATTATTCGAGAGAAGAAGCAACAAAAATTATTGAAAAAGCTGGTGGAGAAGTTGTATCATCTGTTTCAACAAAAACCTCATTTGTTCTTGTTGGCGAAAATGCAGGAAACAAACTTCAAAAAGCAAAAGAACTTGGAATCAAAATCATTTCTGAAACTGAATTTATGAATATGATTAATTCATAATTTGTTATAAAAAATAAAAAATCTCATACAAGAAATTTTTGTTAGGTTTAATAAATTATTCTTAAAAAAATCTAATTTTTTCTTAAGTATAATGAGAAAAGAAAAATAATTTATCTTTAAGCATTTAAAATAAATTAAAAATAGCTTCACAAAACAGAATTTGTGTGTTAAAATGCTTTCTTAGTAAAGGGGATTTAAAATTTATGATGTGTGAACCACCAATTGATGAACTCGCAGCTAAAACTGAAGATAACAAATACATTCTTTCTTGCTTAATCGCAAAAAGAGCAAAGGAATTGGAGAAAAAAATTCCAGCTGAACTTGCTGTTTCTGACAAAAAGAGTATTACACTTGCAGCTGAAGAAGTGTACGATGGAAAAGTTGTTGCAAGCCATGTTGAATCCAACTAGGATAAGAAAGTTCCATGCTGTCATTTGTGCAGTATGGAATTATTTTTTTTAAAGAGAGATTATGTTTGCAGAAGTGATTGTTGATGTTCAAAACTCAGCCGTTGATCGAGTTTTTGATTACTTAATTGATGAATCATCTTTCACATGCCAAGCTGGAAGCCGTGTGGAAGTCTTTTTTGGTAACAGAAAAATTGAAGGATTTGTTGTTGCAATTAAAGACAAATCACTTGTTCCAGCTGAAAAAATTAAACCAATTTTTAAAGTTTTAGATTTTCTTCCAGCAATAACAAAAGAAATGCTTAACCTATGCGGATTCATGTGCAAAGAATTTCATTTAAAAAGGGTGTCTGTTCTAAGACTTTTTTTACCTGCACAAATGCGTGGTGGAAAAGTTAAAGATAAACAAGAAAGATATTTTGTTGTTAATGATGAAATTGACCTTGAAAAAGAAAAACTTTCAACAAAGAAACAAGCCAAATCGCAAATTGCAATTCTTGAATATTTTCAATGCCATAAAGAAGAAAAATCTTCAATATTAACTGAAAAATTTTCTCCTGCCTCCATAAAAGCTCTCGTTGATAAAAATATTTTAAAAATTAAATTTAGTCAAGTTTCTAGAAATCCTGACTACACCAAAAAATCACGAGAAAATTTTGTTTTAACCAAAATGCAACAAAACGCAGTTAATTGTGTTGATTTAAATTTAAACAAAACATATTTGCTTCATGGCGTTACTGGAAGTGGAAAAACTGAAGTATATTTAAATCTTATTTCTAAAGCAGTAAACAATGGGAAGAGCGCAATTATGCTTGTTCCTGAAATTGCTTTAACCCCACAAATGTTTTCTCTTTTTAAATCACGATTTGGTGATAATGTTGCCATTATTCATAGCAGTCTTTCTGTTGGTGAAAGATATGATGAATGGAATAGAATAAGAAATGGAAAAGCAAAAATTGTGATTGGTGCAAGATCAGCAATTTTTGCTCCAATTGAAAATGTTGGAATTGTAATTATTGATGAAGAGCATGAACAATCCTACATTAGTGAAAGTGATCCTAGATATGACACTCATACTGTTGCTGATTTTAGGGCAAAATTTAACAATTGTCCGCTTGTTCTGGGTAGTGCAACACCATCAATTTCTTCTTATTCAAAAGCAATTGACGGTGAATTTAAACTTCTTGAATTGCCTGAAAGAATTAATGGCAAAAACCTTCCTTCAATCCAAATTGTTGATATGCTTGATGAAATTAGACACGGAAATAACAGCATGTTTTCTTGTTCGCTTAAATCAGTGCTTGATGAATGCATTGCTTCAAAAAAACAAGCAATGATTTTTCTAAACAGAAGAGGATTTACTTCTTTTGTTATGTGCACTAATTGTGGTTATGTTGCAAAATGTTCTGATTGTGATGTTTCACTTGTTTATCACAAAGAAGAAAATAGGCTTAAATGCCATTTTTGTGGAAAAAGATTTAAAATGCTTACAAATTGTCCTCAATGCAACAGTGAAAAACTTAGGCATGGCGCAGTTGGAACAGAACAAGTTGTGTATGAATTAAACAAACTATTTCCAAATGTAAAAATTCTAAGAATGGATAATGACACAACAAGTATTAAAAATGCACATCAAAAAATACTAGGAGAGTTTGCAAGCACATTACCAGCAATTTTGGTTGGAACTCAAATGATTGCTAAAGGACATGATTTTAAAGATGTTACCTTGGTGGGTATTATTGATGCAGATCAAGGACTATATCAGTCAGATTATCGCAGTAGTGAACGAACCTTTGCTCTTATTACGCAAGTTTCTGGCAGGGCAGGAAGAGCAGATAGTGATGGAAAAGTTATTCTCCAAACATACAATCCAAGACATTATGTTTTTAAATATGCAGCAAACTACTTTTATAAAGGTTTCTTTGAAAAGGAATTTAATTTAAGAAAAGTTACTTTGTTTCCACCATTCACAAAAATAATTAGAATTTTAATATCTGGCGAAAATGAAGAAAATGTTAGACAAACTCTTCAATTATGCTATAATGAAATCAAAGATTTGAAAATTAAAAACTCAAAGGATTTTGTTTTTCTTGAGGTTATGAAATCACCAGTTAGTAGAATTAAAAACAAATTCAGATATCAAATTTTGATGAGAATTAAAAAAGAAAATGAATCATTCCTAACAGAACAAATATACGCAATTTCAGACAAATATCTTGCAAATAACATTTCAATATTTGTAGAAATCAATCCTCAAAATTTAAGTTAAAAGGAGCTTAGTCATGGCAACTCGTAAAATTATTATAATTGGAGATGAATTATTAAGAAAAAAAAGTAAAGAACAAAAGGTTTTTGATGAAAACTTGGGTACTTTGCTTGACGATATGAAAGAAACCATGAAAATAAATGATGGAATGGGGCTTGCAGCTGTTCAAGTTGGAGTTCTTAAACGAGTAGTTATAATTGAAGCAAACAACATGTTTATGGAACTCGTTAATCCTGTTATAAATTATCAAGAAGGCAAAAGATATTGCCGTGAAGGTTGTTTAAGTGTTGTTGGTGTTAGAGAGTGGGTTGCAAGACCAACACTGATTTCTGTTTCAGCTTATGACAGATTTGGTAATCCATTTACAATTGTTGGAGTTGATGATTTAGCAATGGTTCTAAGCCATGAAATTGATCATCTTGACGGCATTGTTTTTACAGATAAATCCTTTAAAGAAAATCCTGATGCTGTTAAAAAAGTAAAAAGAGAGAAAAAATGAGAATTGTTTTTCTAGGAACTCCTGAAATAGCAGTAAAAACGCTTGAAGCGTTAATTTCTTCAAAACATACAATAGCTTGCGTTGTTTGTCAGCCAGACAAAGAATCGGGTAGGGGTAAAAAAATTGTTTTTTCACCTGTTAAATCTGTGGCTCTAGCTCACAATGTTCCCGTTTATCAATTTAACAAAATTAGAAAAGAAGGTGTTAATGCACTTAAAGAACTTAATGCCGACATTTTTATCACATTTGCTTATGGACAAATTTTGTCGCAAGAAATTTTGGATATTGCACCTTTGGGAACAATAAATATTCATGCTTCACTTTTGCCAAAATATCGTGGAGCTGCACCAATAAACTGGGCAATTATAAATGGCGAAACTTTAACAGGCATCACAATTATGCACACTGCAGCAGGAATTGATAATGGCGACATAATTTGCAAAAAAGAAATTGAAATTTCAGAAACTGAAAATTCAGCTGAACTATCTGAAAAAATTGCAACTATTGCACCTGAATTTTTGCTTGAAACACTAGATTTAATTGAAAAAGGAACAAGTCCAAGAACAAGCCAAATTGAAAGCGAATCAACTTACTTTCCAATGCTTAAAAAAGAAGACGGAAAATTGTGGCTTGAAAAGTCAGCCAAGGAAGTTGTTAATCAAATTCGTGGCATGACACCAAGTCCAAGCGCTTATGTTCGTCTTGACGAAAAAGAATTTAAAGTTTTTTCTGCTAAGGTTAAAACAGACATTCCATCAACAAAAGTTTGTGGAACAGTTCTTGTTAGCTCATCAAAACAAGGACTTGTACTTTCATGTGGCAACAATGAATGTGTTGAGCTTCTTGAAATACAAGCTCCAAATGGAAAAAGAATGACAGCAAAAGCTTATCTTTGTGGAAAAACTATTAATGTTGGTGAGGTGGCTAAATGAAAGAGCATATAGCTTCATTGTCGCTCACAGAACTACAAGAATTACTTAGTCAATTAGGTGAACAAAAATGGAGAGCAAAACAAATTTTTGAAGGAATTTATAATGGAAAAAGCATTTCTGAAATAACAACAATTTCCAAAGAACTTAAAAACAAACTTCTTGAAAAATTTGAAGACACACTTGTGAAAATTAATGTAGAAAAAGTTGGAAAAGATGGAACAAGAAAGTTCGTTTTTTTACTGTCTGATGGAGCAATGATTGAAGGCGTTTTAATGGAATACAAATATGGCAGAACAATTTGCATTTCAACACAAGTTGGTTGCAGAATGGGTTGCAAGTTTTGTGCTAGTGGAATGAATGGGCTTATAAGGTCCTTAACCGCAGGAGAAATTCTTTCTGAAGTTCTTGTTGTAAACAGACTTATTGGCGGAACAATGACAAAAAGAGAAATCACAAACATTGTTCTTATGGGAAGCGGTGAGCCGCTAGACAATTATGATAATGTTTCAAAATTTTTGAAGCTTGTTTCTTCTGAAGATGGAATAAATATTAGTCAAAGAAATATTTCTTTGTCAACATGCGGGCTTCCTAATGGAATCAAAAAGCTTATTGAAGATGGTTTTAACATTAATTTAACAATTTCACTTCACGCCGCAAATGATGAAAAAAGAAAAAAAATTATGAAAGTTGCTGAAGCAGTAAAAATAAAAGAAATTTTGCAGGAATGCAAGGCATATTTTAACAAAACTGGTAGAAGAGTGATTTTTGAATACGCATTAATTAAAGATTTTAACGATAGTTTCGAAGACGCAAAAGAACTTTCAACCGTTCTTAGAGGTTTTCCGCTTCATGTGAATTTGATACCACTCAATCACTCTTACGAAAATGGGCTTGATGGAACAAACAGAAAACAAGCATATGCTTTTTGCGACATGCTTGTTAGCCTTGGAATGTCAGCAACAGTAAGAAGAACAATGGGTGATGATATTGGTGGTGCGTGTGGTCAACTTAGAAACTCTGTTGCTTCCGCAACATAACACATAACAACAAAATATTGTGTATTACTTTTAAATAATACACAACATATTGTACCTATAAGATTAATAATAGGAGAAAAATGAAAGGTCTTGTAATCAAAAAAAATGCAAATATTTTTACAGTTTTGTTTGAAGAAAAAAAATATGACTGTATTCCTAGAGGCAAAAATAAAGCCTCAGGAGTTTTTGTTGGAGATTACATTGAATTTTCTTGTGAGAACAATCAATTTTTTATTGAAAAAGTTTATTCAAGAAAAAATTGTTTAGTAAGACCCCCAGTTGCAAACATAGACCAAATGCTCATTGTTTTGTCTTGCACTCCTAAACCTGATTTAGTGTTAATTGACAAGCTTATTTTGATGTGCTTTCTAAATGGTATTGAACCTGTTTTGTGTGTTAATAAGATTGATATAAGCAATGATAATTTTGTTAGTGAGATTAAAAATCAATATACAAGCGTTTTAAAAATTGTGTTTTTGTCCGCTAAAACAAAAGAAAATATTTTTTTAATAAAAGAGCTATTAAAAGGCAAGATATCAGCATTTGCAGGGCAATCTGCTGTTGGAAAAAGTGCTTTGACAAATGCAATTCTTAACAAAGAATGTACTCTTGTTGGTGAGCTTAGTAAAAAAATTGAAAGAGGCAAAAACACAACAAGGTTAACAGAATTATACGAAATTGAACCAAATTCATTTTTAATTGACACGGCAGGATTCACTTTTTTAGATGAAGATTTGCTCTTAATTGAACCCGAAGAACTTTGGAAATTTTATCCTGAATTTATTGATTCATCAAAAAATTGTAAATTTGGCAAATGCACGCATACTAATGAAGATATTTCCGTATGTGGAGTTAAGAAAGCAACAACAGAAGGGATAATTTCAACAGAAAGATATAATAGATACAAAGATTTGTTTCTAATTATTCAAAAAAGGTGGAAAAGTAATTATGGTAAAAAAGCTTAGAATTGCACCTTCAACGCACCCAGTAAAAATTAAATCTCAGGTTATTGAATATGCAAAAGCTCTTCAAGAAGCAGGGGCTGATTTTATTCATTGTGATGTTATGGACGGCAATTTTGTTTCAGAAATAACATATGATGCTTCTTTTGTTAAACAAATTAACTCAAATTGTATTGTTCCAATTGAAGCTCATTTAATGATTGTTCACCCTGAAGAACATGTTAAAGAATATATTAAAGCTGGAGCAAATATCATAACTGTGCATTATGAAAGTTTCGGAAAAAAAAGTGAAGTAATTGAGTGTTTAGAAAACATTAAAAAGCTTGGAGCACTTGCAGGAATTAGTTTTAAACCACAAACATTAGTTTCAGAAATATATGATTTTTTGCCACTATGCAATTTGGTTCTTGTCATGAGTGTTGAACCCGGAAAAAGCGGTCAATTATTTATTCCTTCATCTTTATCAAAAATAAAATCACTAAATACTTTTAGAGAACAAAACAATTTTAAATTTTTAATTGAAGTTGATGGTGGAGTTAATCCCGAAAACACAGAAGAAATTAAGTCTTGCGGGGCTGACATTGTTGTTAGCGGTAGTTATTTGTTTTTAAGTTCAAATCCTAAAGAGTCAATTGATTCCCTTAGATAGGCAAAACTGAGCATAGACTACAAAAATTAACATTAAAAATTGACAACAAGTCAATTTTTTTAATTAAAAAAAAACTAGTTTATATAGCTTATTTTCATAAAAAAATAATTTATTTCTTACATATCCAAATTAATTTTCATAATTGTTAAATTATGGCAATTCTCATGATTTACAATTTTTATTAATATGTTTTAAATTGAAACGAAAAGTAATTGTTTCAATTAATAAATGCATTTACTTACTTTTTATTAAATTTAATCAATCACCAAAGAACAAACTTTTACATATAATTGAATAATAAAGGAGAACAAATGAAAATTGTTTGTATAAAAGTTCCCAAATTAATTTCTTTTCTTCTTAAGCTTTTTATTAAAAAGCAATAGAGTATACATAAGATAAAAAAAACAAGCCTTAAAATTTTGGCTTGTTTTTAATCACTTAGCATACTTGGCAAGTGTTTTTTTGCATTTTGTACAAGCTTTAACTTTTTTAAGCTTGCCATCAATTTCAACTGTTGTTGATTGCAAATTTACTTCATATTGGCGATTGGCCTTACGGTTTGAAAAGCTTACTGTGCAACCAGGCATCTTTCCTTTACCACAAATTTCACAAACTCTGCTCATGTTTCCTCCATATCATTTTAGGGGATTTATTTTTAAAACCCACATAACCATAGAAACTGTTATCAAATTTTGTTAATTTTACTAAGAGTTTCATTTAGCTTTGAGAGTTTAACATTATACATTCAATTTTGCAAGCAATTTTATTATTTTTCTACTAAAAAACACTAATTTTCTTCAACTAATTAGAAATAACATCATTTTCAAATTGACAAAACACCTGTAATTGTGATAGACTACTCCAGTTTAAGGAGATATATTTATGATCAGTGCAGGAGATTTTCGCAAAGGTGTAACATTTGAAATGGATGGTAACATTTATATCGTTGTAGACTTTTTGCATGTTAAACCAGGAAAAGGATCACCATTTGTTAGAGCAAAAATAAAGAATATTATTTCTGGTCAAGTTAATGAACTTACATTCAACCCTTCAGACAAATTTCAAATTGCAGTTATTGATAAAAAAGATATGCAATATTTGTACAACGAAGGTGAGTTGTATTATTTCATGGATATGGAAACATATGACCAAATTCCTCTTAACAAATCACAAGTTGGTGATTGTTTAAACTATATCGTTGAAAATGGTATGGCAACAATCCAGTTCTACAAAGGATCAGCTTTTTCAGTTGTTCCACCAAATTTTGTTGAACTCACAATTGTTGATTGTGAACCCGGAATTCAAGGAGATACAAGTAAGTCTGGCAACAAACCTGCCATACTTGAAACAGGACTCCACATCAATGTTCCACTATTTATCAACAATGGTGAAAAAATTCGTGTTGACACAAGAACAGCAACTTATATGGAAAGAGTTAAATAACAAACAAATTAAAAGCCACCAATCGGTGGTTTTTTTAAAAATTTATGTGTTTTATTTTAAAATTGTAAAAATGTAAATATATTAAAATATTAAAATTCATTTAAAATTTTATTATTTCAAAAGAAAAAGCTAATCAAATAAATTTATTAAAAGTTTTGTTTTGAAAGTTATTTACATTATAATCAAATAATAATAATATAATTAACAAATTTTCGTATATCAATCATTTGCCTTGGGCAAGTGATTTTTTTAATTGTGGACAAACAGTCATAAACAAGGACAAACCTAAATACAATTTAATCAAGCTTCAACATAAAAGAGAGGAAAAAAATGAAAAACATTTTCAATCCGCAAATGGAAGAAATTTTGCTTGAAAAAATTGGAATATCAAAAATCAATGAAATTCGACTTAGATGCGACAAACCAGTTGTTGTTTGCATTGGAATGGTTTCATATTTTCTAAGTTCGACTGGGCTTACAGGAGAACCAAACACCGCCATTATTGCAACAAAAGAAATGATTGAAGACATTGTTTTTAGAGCCAGTGAATGTTCACTCTATGCCGTAAACGAACAACTTAAACGAGGCTTTATAAGCCTGACTGGTGGCATTAGAATGGGTGTTTGTGGAACTGTTGTACATGAAAATGGCTTAATTAAAACAATGAAAGATTTCACAAGTATTAATATTCGTGTTCCTCATCAAATCAAAAATTGTTCTCTAACTGCTTTCAATCAAATTGTTGAACAAGGCAAAATTTTTAACACACTTGTAATTTCTCCACCCGGTGCAGGAAAAACAACATTTTTGAGAGATTTTGTTTGGCAACTTTCAAATCGAAATTTTTCTTTTAATGTTCTTGTTCTTGATGAAAGGGGAGAAATCGCAGGAACTAATAGCGGATTTGATATTGGAAAATTTTGCGATGTGCTTTCATTCTCTTCAAAAAATGATGGATTTGAACAAGGTGTACGAAGTATGAATCCTGATGTTATTGTGGCTGATGAACTCATGGGTGAAGAAGATTACAATTCTGTTATGATGGCATCTCACTGCGGAGTTAAGGTTGTTGCAAGTATTCATGCAAACAATTTGAAAGAACTTAGAAACAAACCTGACTTTCAGAAGCTTTTACAAGACAAATGTTTTGAAAGATTTGTGATACTCTCAAAATCTAATGGGGTTGGAACATTCGAAGGAATTTATAATGAAAACTTTGAACGAGTGGGACAATTTGGGTGATAAATGAAATTCGTTTTGCTTATTTTGATTGTTGCTTCTTGTTCATTTCTTGGTTATTCCATAAGCGGATATTATAGAAAAAGAGAAAAATTTTATTTTGATATACATTCTTTCATTTGTTCACTTCAACTAGAAATCAATTTTTTTGAAAACAAATTAAAAAAAATTGTTGCTGAGAAAGGGCAAAATTTTGGAAAAGAATTTTCTCAAGTTATTAATTACTTTGAACAATTTTTACTTAGCAGTTCAAAATCGCTTCAAGAAAAAGATATGTTCGCTGGAATCTGGTTTTTAAGCACTGATGAAAAACAATTTATATTTCCTTTTTTCCTTTCTTTAGGAAAATTTAACAGCAGCAATCAAGTTGCAAGCTTAGAAAACTTTAAAAAACATTTTTATGATTGCAGTCAAAATTCTAAAAAGGAAAATGAGAAATTTGGATCTTTAATATTTAAACTTGGCATTTTATTTGGGATATTGATTGCATTGATCCTAATGTAAGGGGGATAAACGAGCGTGGATATAATTTTTAAGATTGCTGCTGTTGGCATTTTGACAGCAGTTGTGAATCAAGTGTTGAAACACTCAGGAAAAGAGGAAATTGCAACGCTCTCAACTCTTGCGGGGCTTATTATTGTTCTTTTGATGGTTCTTAGCCTAGTTAAAGAGCTATTCGACACGGTTAGAAGCATGTTCAGTTTTTAAAAGGAGCAAAAAACAAGTGGAAATTTTTAAAATTGTTGGCATTGGAATTGCTACTGCAGTTGCAATGATTATTCTCAAAACAACAAAGCCAGAAATTGCGACACTTGTTGGAGTTGCTGGCGGAATAATTATTATTCTTATGGTTGTTAACCAGCTTACTTCGGTTCTACAAATTTTTAAAACAATAGCAGAAAAAAGCGGACTATCAATACAAATATTTGGTTCAGTGCTAAAAATTGTTGGAATTGGTTACATAACCGAATTTGCCGCATCAATTTGCAATGATAGTGGTTCAAGTAGCCTTGCTGACAAAATTTTGCTTGCTGGAAAAATTATTATTTTGGTTGTTTCACTTCCAATAATTACAAATATTATTTCTATTGTGGCAGGGTTGCTACCATGAAAAAAATTTTTCTAGTAATCATGATTATACTTTCTTCTTTGTTAGTTCTTTCCTTTTTCAAAACAACTGTAACTGCCTATGCTGATGAAACCAGTGACATTGAATCAGAAATTGAAGACACGATTGACGGACAACTAGGTGGACTAGATATTTCAGAAATAGAAAAAATTTTAGCAAGCATTGGCGAACAAGAATACGAAATATTTGGAAACAAAAATTTTTCTGAATTTTTGATGAATATTCTTTCTGGTGAATTTTCAGAAAACGGAAAGAATTTTTTTTCTGCAATACTTGCATTAGTATTTGATGATATTTTGATTTTTTTACCATTGGTTGCAACCATTGTTTCAATTTCAATTTTATGCGGTTTTGTTTCTAATATTAGGTCAAGATTAGGAAGCAAGGCAACAGGTGATATTGTACATTTTGTTTGTTATGGTGTGGTTATTTTGCTTGTTATGAATGTTGTTAGACAAATGATTGGAATGACAACAAGCACACTAAACTTGTTAAAAGAAGAAATGGACGCAATTTTTCCAATTCTATTAACTTTGATGACAACAATTGGTGGTAGTGTTTCTGTGAGTGTTTATCAACCCATGGTTGCTGTGCTAAGTGGCGGTATTGTTCAAATTGGAACTTCAGTTCTTATGCCAATTTTTATATTTATTCTTATATTTTCTGTTCTTTCAAATTTGTCATCAAGCTTTAAATTTGAAAAATTTGTTTCATTTTTCTCATCTTGTTTCAAGTGGATACTTGGGACTTCTTTTACAATTTTTATTGCATTTTTAAGCATTCAGGGCATAACTGCCTCATCACTTGATGGTGTTTCAATCAGAACTGCAAAGTTCGCAATTAGGTCATATATTCCAATTGTTGGTGGCTATCTTTCCGATGGATTTAATGTCATTATGGCAAGCAGTGTTCTCATTAAAAATGCTGTTGGAGCTGCTGGACTTATGTTACTTTTTGCCACAATTGCTGTTCCAATAATTAAAATTTTAATTTTTTCTTTAAGCATGCATTTGGCATCGGCAATTCTTGAACCATTAGCTGATAGTAGAACTGCAAATTTTGTTCATACAGTTGCAAAAACATGCACTCTGCTTGTTGCAATTCTTATTTGCGTTTCGTTCATGTTTTTGCTTACAACAGGTCTTATTATGTGCACAGCAAATGTTTTTTGAAAGGAGATGAAAATATGTCTGCTTTTTCAAGTTGGATTTTGAGTATTGCAGGAATTGCAGTTATGGGAGTTGTGCTAGATCTTGTGCTTCCAGAAGGACAAATGCAAAAATATGTAAAAGTTGTTTATTCTTTTATTGTTGTTTTTGTCATTATTTCGCCTCTACCAAAGCTTTTTAATGGTTCATTTGACTTTGAAGCTTTTTTTGGAAGCGATTATACAAATAGTATTCAAACAGAATTTATTGGTATTGTTAATGAACAAAAAAAAGAAGCTATTGAAAAAAACATTGTTTCTAGTTTGGAGATGCAAGGGATAAGTGGAGTTATTGTTGATGTTCAATCAAACATTTTTGAAACAGACTTCAAAATTTCTTATGTGGTAATTGATGTTGGACAAGTAGTCATAAATTCAGAACAAGAACATATAGATATGTTAGCCCTTGTGAAAAAAACAATAATAAATATAACTGGGGTCAAGGAGGATATGATAATAATAGATGAGTGAAAAAGATAAAAAGAGTTTACTTGGAAGCACAAAATTTGTCGAATTTATTAAAAGCAACAAAAATGTTCAAATTGCAGTTGTGTTACTTGCTTTTGCAATAATCTTGGTAATTTTCATTTCTTCTTTCACCTCGACAAGCACAACAACTTCAGAAACTTCACTCACATTTGAATATGTAGAAAATTTGGAAAAAAGGCTTGAGAACATCATTACAAGCATTCAAGGAGCGGGAAGTGTTAATGTGATGATAACCTTGGAAAACGGAAGCGAATATAAGTTTGCTTCTGAAGATGAAGAAAAATTTTTTTCTAGTCTTGAAGAAGCCCAATCAGAACTTGGTTCAAATGGTCAAATTGTAATCAAAGAAGTCTACCCAAAAGTTAAAGGTGCTGTTGTGGTTTGCTCAGGAGCAAGTGATGTTGCAGTTAAATTAAATGTTTTAAAAGCTATTCAAGCACTTTTATCTATTTCTTCAGGAAACATTGAAATATTAACTGGAAATTAGTGTTCTAAAATGATAGTTCAGTTCATACCATTTAAACAAGAAAGGAGATTTTGAAAAAATGCTTAGTAAAAAGAAAAAAATATTTGTTCTTATCACAATGGCGGTGCTTTTGGTGGTAACTGGTTATTTGAATATTACATTAAATAACCGCGTGGTTGATACAAGTGCAAACATAACTGACACAAATTTTTTTGCAACATATCGCACTGACAGATTGTCAACAAGAAATCAAGAAATAGCTTATCTTGATGCAATTATTGCAAGTGAATCAAGCAGTGCTGATGCAAAATCTGTTGCAGAAACAAAGAGAGTTCAACTTGTTCAAGCAATTGAATCAGAACTTGTTATGGAAGGTCTTATTAAAGCAAAAGGTTTTAATGATGTCATTGTTACAAGTAGCACAAACAATATTAATGTAATTGTTAGGAGTATTGATGCACTTGAAGCTAGTGAAGTTTCACAAATCGTTGCAATCATACAAGAACAAACAAGCAAATCTATTGATAATATCAAAATTATTCCAGTGGAATAAAACATTAATTAATTAATAATTAAAACCGCTTGAAATTTTGCAAGCGGTTTTTTGTTAATAAAAATATTTTATAAAATATGTTAAACAATCATCAAATAGACAATCTTCAAGTTATTGATTGATTTTTTCTTTAATCAATGTTAAGATTTTCTATGTGAGGAAATATGAGCGAAATTAATAAAGACCAAATTATTAGAAACAATGGCAGTATCACTTGCGATCGTAGTATACTTGCTTCAATTATAGTCCTTGCAACGAGCGAAGTTCAAGGCGTTGCCAGAATATCAACTTCTTCATTTAGAGCAACTGTTAAAAAATTCTTTTGCAGAAACTTTTTTGAAGGTGTTCAAATTAAATTTAATTCAAATGGAACATTGGTTGTCAATGTTTATATTGATATTTTCTTTGGTTATAGTGTGCCTGAAGTAGCTTTTAGAGTTCAAGAAAATGTAAAAAGTGGCGTTGCAAGCATGGTTGAGGTTAAAGCTGCAAGAATAAATGTACATGTTGTAAATGTTGTTGTTCAAAAAGAAGAACCCTTAAAAATTTTGCCAGAAAATCAAATTGGAGAAAGTAAATGAGAACTAATGCTAGGGAAGTTGCTTTTAAATTAATTTTTGAAAGCGAATTTGGTTCGTTGCCAGAAAATTCTGATAGTTTGTTTTTAGATGAACTATGTCAAGATAATGAAGTTTGTTCTGAAGACGATTTGTCTTTTGTTAAAAAACTTGTGTCAATAACAAATGAAAACAAAAAAGAACTTAGAAAAATCATCACAACAAACCTTGTTGATTACACTTTTAATAGAATCCATAGAGTTGATGCAATCGTTCTTCTACTAGCTGTTGGAGAAATTAATTTTTGCCCAGAAACTGACAAAAAAATTGTTATCAATGAAGCTGTTAATCTTGCAAAAAAATATGGTGGCGAAAAAAGTTCAAGTTTTGTAAACGGTGTTCTTGCTTCCATTGTTAAGGAATAGAAATGCAAGAAAAAATATTTTCAGTTACAGCACTTGGAAACATAATCAAGAAAATTTTTGATTTTGAAGAACTTCTTCAAGGCATAAAAGTAACTGGAGAAATTTCAGGATATTATGTTGTTCGTGGAATAGCATATTTTTCTATAAAAGATGAAACGGCAGTTTTGCCTTGTGTTTTGTTTGGAGCTGAATTATTTAGAAGCTTTAAAGACGGTGATCAAGTTGTTTTAACTGGTTCACCAAAGTTTTATGTTAAAGGTGGAAAACTCTCTTTTAATGCAAGCAACATAACTCTTGCTGGAAGCGGAGATTTGTTCAAACAATTTTTAATCGTCAAAGAAAAACTTGAAAAAGAAGGGCTTTTTAATGTCGATATCAAAAAGAAAATAACTCCACCATATAAACGAATTGGAGTTGTTTCTTCTCCAACAGGAGCAGTTATTCAAGACATTATAAATGTTGTTACAAGAAGAGATATTCAATCAGATATTGTTTTGTATCCAGTTAAAGTTCAAGGCACAAAAGCAGAACTAGAAATTGCGAAAGGCATAAATTTCTTTTCGAACTACAATGTTGATGTTGTTATTGTTGCTAGAGGTGGTGGTTCACTTGAAGATTTAAATCCTTTTAACACAGAAGTTGTGGCAAGAGCAATTTTTGCTTGTGAAAAACCAGTTGTTTCAGCTGTTGGACATGAAACTGATTTTACAATATGTGATTTTGCCTCTGATCTTAGAGCCCCAACTCCTTCAGCTGCAGCTGAGTTGACAACAATTAATAGAAATGAACAAAGAAATCATTTTTTTAATCAAATTGAAAGATTTAATAATGTTCTTGACAAATTGACAGAAAGAAAAAAACAAAATTTTAATTTTGTGGCAAATAAAATGGAAAATATTTTTAATAAAAATGTTACAAAAAAACAAACAATTGTTTTTAATCAAGTTCAATCATTTAAACGAGCAGTTTCATCATTTTTAGAAAACAAATCATTTGCACTTAGTATGGCATCAAATTCCTTAGAAAGAGTTGACCAAAAAGCAATTTTATCAAGAGGCTTTGCAAAAATCAGATTTGGCGACAAAAACATTTCTTCAGTTGATGGAATGGAAATTGGAAACAATGTTAAAATTGACTTTATTGATGGATCACTTGACACAACTGTTAATAATATTGAAAGGAGAAAAGTATGATTAGTTTTGAAGAAGCATCAAAAGAACTTGAAAAAATTGTTTCAAGACTCGAAAAAGGTGATGTGGGGCTTGAAGAAGGTACGGCATTATTTGAAAAAGGATTGGAACTTGTTAAAACTTGTTCAAGTATGCTTGAAAATGCAAAAGGTAAAATTACTGTAATTAAAAACGAACTCGACAAAATTGTTGAAGACAATTTTTCTGACAAATAAATTCAATTTAATAGTTGACCGTTTTTATAAAAGGTGATATTATTCATTGAAAATGCGAAGATGAAAGACTAGTAAAATTTACAAAATGGTTTTTTAGAGAGCTTTGTTCATGGGCTGAAAGACAAAGCATAATCATAAATTTGAATTCACTTTCTAGCACCTTTTCTGAACTAATAGTAAGAATTGGCGTTTGCCTGCGTAAAAGGCTTAAAGAGTTGCAAATTTATTTGCAAGAAATTAGGTGGTACAGCGAATTTAACTTCTTCGCCCTAATATTTAGGGGCGAAGTTTTTTTTAATTATAAGGAGAAAACATGAAAGAAAAAATTGAACAAATTTTACAAGTATTTTTTCAGGAGATTTTGAGCGTAAAATCCACTGTTGAAGCTCAAAATTTAAAAGTAAAATATTTAGGTAAACAAGGATTGCTTACTTCAATTTTGCGTGGAATGAAAGATGTTTCAGCAGAGGATAGACCAATTGTTGGAGCACTTGTGAATGAGGCAAGACAAACAATTGAAGAAAAGATTGCTGAACTAGAAACAAATCTTTCTAAACAAGAACTTGAAAAAGCTCTAGCGACAGAAAGTATAGACATAACAGAACCCGCTAAGAAGCATGAAATTGGAGCTTTGCACCCTCTCACACGCACTTTCAACAAACTTATAGAGGCGTGCGTTGAACTTGGATTTGAAGTTGTTTCTGGACCAGAAATTGAAACCGATTATTACAATTTTGAAGCTTTAAATGTTCCAAAGGACCACCCAGCAAGAGATATGCAAGATTCTTTTTATCTTGCTCAAAATATTATGCTTAGAACACAAACTTCAAGTGTTCAAATTCATGAAATGGAAAAAAGAAAACCACCATTCAAAATTGTTTCACCAGGAAAAACATACAGAGTTGACAATGACCCAACGCACACACCAATGTTCCATCAATTTGAAGGACTTGTTGTTGATGAAAAGGTTTCACTTGTTGACTTGAAAAGCATGCTCACGAACTTACTTAGAATGTTGTTTGGTGAAAACACAAAAATCAGATTTAGACCTTCATATTTCCCATTTACTGAGCCAAGTGTTGAAGTTGACTGCACATGTCCAAACTGTGGTGGAAATGGTTGCACTCGTTGCAAAGGTACTGGTTGGATGGAACTTTTGGGAGCAGGAATGGTAAATCCAAAAGTGCTTGAAAATTGTGGAATTGACAGCACAAAATATTCTGGATTTGCTTTTGGTCCAGGAGTTGACAGACTTGCGATGGTTGAAAACAAAGTTCCAGATTTAAGAATGATGTTTGAAAATGACATAAGATTCTTGAGTCAGATGAAGTAAGGAGTAAGCGAATGAAAATATCTTTGAAATGGTTAAAAGATTTTGTTGATATAAAAGAAAATGAAAATGTTATTGCATCAAAACTAACAAGTGCCGGTTTTGAAGTTGAAGAGATTTTGCACCAAGATGAATTTCTTGGTCAGGTTTTTGTTGGACAAATTGAAAAAATTGAAAAGCACCCAAATGCTGATTCACTTGTTGTTTGCAAAGTTAATCTTGGTTCGTCTTTCGTTCAGATAATCACAAGTGCAACAAATGTTTTTGAAGGAGCTTTAGTTCCTGTTTCACTTGATGGAGCTTCACTTGCCAATGGAATAAAAATTAAACCAAGTGTGCTTAGAGGAGTTAGTTCTGATGGAATGTTTTGTTCTGGTGAAGAACTAGGAATTACTGATGCTTTTTATGAAGGAGCTTCTACTCATGGAATTTTAATTTTCAAAGATGAGTTTAAACTTGGAACTTCTGTTGCTCAAGCCCTTGGACTTGATGACATAATTTTTGACATTAATGTTACTGCAAACCGTCCTGACTGCATGAGTATACTTGGAATTGCAAGAGAAGTTTCAGCATTATTTGATTTGCCAATGAAACCTTTTAATGATTCTTTCACTCTTTCAACAAAAAGCGAAAAACCTCTTTCAGTTAACATTGAAAACAAAGAACTCTGTTCAAGATATATAGCAGTTGTTGCAGATAATATCAAAATTAATGAGTCTCCACTTTGGGTTAAGGCAAGGTTGCTTGCTTCTGGCATAAATCCCGTAAATAACATTGTTGATATAACAAATTATGTACTTATTGAATGCGGTCAACCAATGCATGCTTTTGATTATGAAAAAATTATTGGAAATCAAATCATTATTAGAAATGCAAAAAACAACGAAAAATTGTTAACACTTGATAAAAAAGAACATGTTTTAACAGACGAAATGTTGGTGATTGCTAACGAAAAAGAAGCAATGGTTGTTGCGGGTATTATTGGCGGAGTTGATAGTGGAATTTCAGAATCCACAAAAACAATTGTTTTTGAGTCTGCTGTTTTTGAAAGAAGAAGCATTCGTTTAACTTCAAGAAAAATTGGAGTAAGAACAGACTCATCTGTTAGATTTGAAAAGGGCGTTGATATTGGCTCAGCTGAAATTGGAATGAATAGAGCATTAAATCTACTCACTCATTTTGGTGCTGGAGAAATCGCAAGCCCAGTTATTGACAAGGTTAACGGCTTTGTTGGCAACAAAAAAGTTGTTGGTAGCATTTTATCAATTGAAAAAACTCTTGGAATAAAAGTTGAAGCAAAAAAACTTGAACAAATTATGAATAGTCTTGGAATTGAAACAAAAGTTGATGGAGATAAGGTACTTTGTGAAGTTCCTTCATTTAGATCTGACATTGAAAACAGTGCTGACATTGCTGAAGAATTTATAAGATTGTTTGGTTATAGCGTTTATGATTCAATTGAACCTACACTTCTTCAAAATGCAACTCCAACCAAGGGCAAGCAAGATTCAATGATTGCTCTTCAAAACAAAATCAAGAATTTGCTTGTTGATTATGGATTTTTTGAAACAATAAACTATTCAATTTGTGACAAAAAAATTCCAGAAATGTTACTATTTGGAAAAGATGCCCCTGAAAACAAAGTTATTGAAATTTTAAATCCAATTTCTGATGATATAGGTTCAATAAGAACAACTCTTGTTGGCAGTGCACTTTCTTGCGTTCGTTTAAATCAAAGCAGAGGCAATTTTTCACTCAAATTGTTTGAATGCGGAAGGACTTACATTCCTTCATCTTTGCCATTAAAAGAGCTTCCAGTTGAATCGAACTTCCTTTCTTTCACTTCTTCAAATACTGATGAAGATTTTTACACTTTCAAATCAATAATTGAAAAAGTTTTAAGAATGTTTGATGTTGAAATTAGCCTTCAAAGAGGAACGGAAGTTTTCTTGCATACAGGAATTTCAGCTGAATATTTAGATGTTAAAACAGGAGAAAAACTTGCATTCTGGGGCAAAGTTCACCCAACAGTTGCAAAAAACTTTGATATTGATTCTTCAACTTATTATGCCCAGTTTAATTTGGACTTACTAAACAAACTTGCACCAAGAACTTATGTTGTTAAAAACATTTCCCGTTTTCCTACAATTGAAAGAGATTTGGCATTTGTTGTTGATGAAAAAATAACAGTTCAAACACTTCTTGATTCAATCAAAAAATCTGCAGGACAAAATTTTGCTTCTTGCGAATTGTTTGATATATATAGAAGTGAAAACCTTGGAAAAGAGAAAAAAAGTTTAGCATTTAAAATTAGATTTTCCAGCATGATAAAAACTCTCACTGATGAAGAAATTAATGATCCAATGAGAAAAATCTTAAAAGATGCACAATATAAATTTGGTGCAATTCTTAGAAGTTAATCTCTATAGGAGAAAATAGAACCATGAACAAATTTATTTATCTTGATAATGCAGCAACAACAAAAGTTGATGAAAAAGCTATTGAAGCTATTTCAACTTTTTCTCGTGAACATTTTTTTAATCCAAGTGCAACTGGTGCAAAAAGCATTGTTGTTAAAAACAAAATTGAAGAAACAAGGCTAAAAATTGCAACTTTGATAAATGCAAATAATAAAAAATGCATTATTTTTACTTCCGGAGCAACTGAAAGTAACAACCATGCAATTTTTAGCAGTTGTCGAAGAAAAGGTGATTATATATTTTCAATAGGTGAGCACCCATCTGTTTATAACACAGCTAAAGAACTTGAAAAGAATGGAGCGTCTGTTAAATTTTGCAAACTTCAAACAAACGGTGAAATTGATTATGAAAATTTGAAATCACTTGTTTCAAATGAAACAATCTTTATTTCAACAATTATTGTAAATAATGAAACTGGAGCAATTTCTGACCTAAAAAAAATTGCAGAAATTAAAAATGAAAATTGTCCAAAAGCCATATGGCATGTTGATGCTGTTCAAGCTTTTGGAAAAATTGTTTTTGATGTGCAAAGTTTAGGTTGTGATTTAATGACATTTTCTTCCCATAAAATCCATGGACCAAAAGGACTTGGAATCTTGTATGCAAAAAATCCCGAAAAATTGAACAAGTTTATTTTTGGGGGAGCGCAAGAAAACAACTTAAGAGCAGGTACAGAAAATGCTTCTGCAATTGCTGGACTATGTGAAGTTGTTAAAACAAAAAGTGAAATTCAAAAATTTTATGAATATGTTTCTTCTCTTAAAACAGAGTTTTTAAAAATAATTAAAGAAAAACTTGGAATTGATGAAAATGTTCCAAATGGCTCTCCATATATTTGTTCACTTTCAATTCCTAATGTAACTGGTGAAACTTTGCAAAGGCAACTAGATAGTGAGCAAATTATTATTGGAACAGGCAGTGCATGTTCTTCCAAAAAAAATGGAAACAGAATTTTGGAAGCAATGGGTTTTAACAAGCAAAAAGTGCTTTCAAGCATAAGAGTAAGCTTTTCTAGAAACAACACAAAAGAAGAAGTTATTGAAGCCGCAAATGCTCTTTGTGAAGCGGTTACAAAATTAAAACAATACGGAGAATAAGGTGAAAAATATTATAATATTAAGATACGGCGAATTGCATCTTAAAGGACACAACAGAGGAATGTTTGAAAGAATTTTAATAAGCAATATAAAAGCAATGCTTTTTGGCTATGTTTTTAAACTTAAAAAAATTTCTGGAAGATATATCATTTCAGATTTCGATAGCAATGAAAAACAAGCAATTATTCTTATTCTCTCGAGAGTATTTGGGCTTGTTTCTCTTAGTGATTGTGCTGAAATTGATACTTCAGAAGAAAATATTTTGAAGTTTTGCAATGAAATTAAATTAAAAGAAAAATCATTTAGAGCAACTGTTAAAAGAGCTGATAAAAAATTTCCTATAACAAGCGACCAATTTGCCAAAATTGTTGGAACAACTGTTTGTGAAAGCAACAAGGACATAAAAGTTGATCTTCACAATCCTGAAGTTGAGGTTTATGTTGACATTCGTGACAATGGCAAAACATATATTTCCACAAGCAGAATACCATGCGTTGGTGGAATGCCTTTTGGAAGCGCTGGTAAGGCTCTTTCAATGCTTTCAGGTGGTATAGATAGCCCTGTTGCTTCTTACATGATGGCAAAGCGTGGTCTTGCATTTGATGCAATCCATTTTCATAGTTTTCCACACACAAGTTTGCAGGCAAGAGAAAAAGTTGTTTCACTTGCGAAAGAGTTAAGAAAATTTGTTTCACCTTTTAAATTGTATATTTGCTGTTTCACAAAAATTCAAGAAGAAATACACAAGCATTGTGATGAAGAATATGGAATCACAATTATGAGAAGAATCATGCTTAGAATATGTGAAAAAATTTGTCAGCAAAACAAACTTGGTGCAATTATAACAGGAGAGAGCCTTGGACAAGTTGCAAGCCAAACTATGCAAAGCATAACTTGCACAAATTCAGTTCTTGAAACAATTCCTGTTTTTAGGCCTCTTATTGGTTTTGATAAAAACGATATCATTTCGGTTGCTACAAAAATTGGCACATATGACATTTCAATTTTGCCGTATGAAGATTGTTGCACAGTCTTTTTGCCAGAAAAACCTATAATTAAACCAACAATCAAACATTGTCTAAGACAAGAATCTTTCTTCGATTTTGAGCCATTAATTCAAGAAGCTGTTGACACAATTGAAATTTTAAACATTTAAAAAGAGAATTTTCTTTTTTTTTGTTAAAATTAAATGTTAACGAATTGTGTAAATTACAAATTATTTCACCATAATGTTACATCGAAAAAAATACATTTTTTTCAAAACTATTTAAAGTGGAATTATATTGTAATTTTTACAATAAATATGAATTTTCTATTTTTGTTGACTTATTTTTAAAATTCGATTATTATAAGATTGTAGTTTACAATTAAAGCAGTGTTTTTATTAGCAATTTAGCTAATTTTGACGCCTTTTAAAAAATTTCATAAATCAAATATTATATTTAAAAATGTTTAAGCATTGTTTGCAAATGCTAACAAGATTATATAAAGTTGCATACCAACTTATGTTGTTATGGTTTATGTAAATTTTATTCTTGTGAATTAACAAATAAATATTGAGGAGAGAACATGGTGAATAGTGTTAGTACACTTTCAGTTGTTCCAACTTCTATTTTAGTTATTCTGATTGTTGTATCCATTGCTATTGGTGTTGGTGCAGGAATTGCTTTGAGCAAATACCTGAATTCATCAAAGCTTGGAAAAGCAAGAACTAATGCCGTTAAAATATTGGAACAAGCATATTCAGATGCTAAAACTGTTAAGAAGGAAGCAATTGCAGAAGCGAAAGACGAAGCCTTACAAATTAAACAAGAAATTGATAAGGAAGTTAAAGAAAGAAAATCTGAGCTTCAAAGAGCCGAAGATCGTATAATTCAAAAAGAAGAAAATATTTCAAAAAAAGAAGAATTAATCGACAAAAAGCAAGAGCAAATTGAATTGTCAAAACAAAAAATTGAAAACAAAGAAAATGAACTTGCTGAAATTATTAATGAACAAAAAGAAATCAAAAACAAAATTACAGAAGAGCTTGAAAAAGCATCTGGAATGAAAAAAGAAGAGGCAAAAGCTGAACTTGTTAAGAGATTAACAGAAGATGCCAAAAAAGATGCCGCAAAGATTGTTCGTGATATTGAAGATGAAGCACGAGAAGAAGGCGACAAAAAGGCAAAAGAAATTGTTTGTCTTGCAATTCAAAAATGCGCAACAGACCATTGCAGTGAAATTACAGTTTCATCAGTAGCAATACCAAGCGAAGAAATGAAAGGCAGAATCATTGGCAGAGAGGGTAGAAATATTCGTGCAATTGAAGCTGCAACAGGTGTTGATTTGATAATTGATGACACACCTGATGCAATCACAATTTCTGGTTTTGACCCTGTAAGAAGAGAAATTGCAAAAATTTCTCTTGAAAAACTTATTTTGGACGGAAGAATTCATCCAACAAGAATTGAAGAAATAATTGCAAAAGTCCAAAAAGATATGGATATAACAATTAAAGAAGCTGGTGAAAAAGCCGCAGAAGAAGCAGGAATTTTTGGAATTCACCCAGAGCTTATAAAAATTCTTGGAAGATTAAAATATCGCTCAAGCTATGGTCAAAATGTTCTTAAACATAGTTTGGAAACAAGTTATATTGCAGGACTAATTGCTGGAGAACTTGGTGCTGATGTAAAAATCGCTAAACGAGGTGGTTTACTTCACGACATAGGAAAGGCAGTTGATCAAGAATATGAAGGCACACATGTTACTATTGGTGTGGATTTGGCTAAAAAATTTAAAGAAATTCCAGCGGTTGTACATTGTATCGAAGCTCACCATGGCAATGTTGAATACGGAAGCCTTGAAGCAATTATTGTTCAAGTTGCCGATGCAATTTCAAGCTCACGCCCTGGTGCAAGAAGAGAAAGCCTTGAAAATTACATAAAGCGTCTTCAAAAATTGGAAGAAATTGCCAATGGGTTTGATGGTGTTGAAAAGTCTTTTGCAATTCAGGCAGGAAGAGAAGTCAGAATCATTGTTAAACCTGAAGAAGTAAGCGATGATGGGGCTTTGTTCATTGCAAAAGAGATTGCAAAGAAAATTGAAGACAGCATGGATTACCCAGGACAAATTAAAGTTAATGTCATTCGAGAATCTAGATCTGTTGAATATGCAAAATAACAAAAAAGCTTTCATAAATGTGAAAGCTTTTTTAATTGTGATTTTTGAATTAAAACAAAATTTAAAAGAATTGTTTGTTACTAATTGATTCTAAAATTTTTCTACGAGAAAAATGCATATTTCCATAATAAAGTCCTTCTTTAGAAACATCTTTAAATATTATATTTCCCTATAGGCTTTCATCGGGTATTTTTTTCAAAAAGAGCGGTAACAAGATTGTTATATCCTTCACAAACTTGGATTTTTATATTTTCTCTAACCATTTTATTCTTCTTTCTTATGTAGTAATTTTTCAAAATTTTTAATTGCAGTTTTATCAAGGATTCCACCTGTTAATGCATTGTTTATATATTCATCAATTTCGCCAATATTCTTAACTAATCGAATTGAGATTAGTGCATTAACAATATCAATAAGTATTAATTTTTTTTGAGTTTCTTTTAAAGCATTTATATCAATTGAAACTAAAAAGTTTACAGTTTTTTCAAGAAGATTTGGAGAGTACTTTACCCAACTATTGATACTTTGAATTGTTTGTCTTGAAGTTATAAACTTTTCATCATTACAATGAGATATGTATTCATCAAATATTTCTACAAATTTATTTTTTGTATCCCATCTGACATTTTCAGAAATTAACATGATACCTATGCTTCGTTGATACGAATTTTCATCACAAATTTTACTTGCTAAAATTTGCCAAAAAGGGTAGACATCAGGGCTGTATTTACTTCTTTCTTGCAAAAGTAAAAAAGCTGAATAACGAATTTCGTTATCTTTTTCTTGTAACAAGTTTACAAGGAATCCAATTTCATCTTTATTTAAGTTTTCAGCAGACTCTTTAACATTTTTTTTACTTTCAATTAGTTCGTTAATATCCATTTTTTACTCCCTAAAAAAAATATATTAGCATTATAGCATAAAATTTTATATAAATTAAATTTTTTATTTATAAAAATATTATTATCTTTAAGTCATAAAATAAGAAAAAGCCGTAAAATTTGCTATAAACAAATCTTACGGCATAAATGTGGCAGGGGAGGAGAGATTCGAACTCGCAACCAATGGTTTTGGAGACCACTACTCTACCGTTGAGCCACTCCCCTAAGAACAGTTGGATTATATAATAGAATGAATAATTAGTCAATTACTAATTTAATTTCACTACAATTCTTTTTGTTAATAGCTAACATAAATTTATTCTTAACATAAAAAATAGATTTTTAAACAGTAGAGTGTTGACATCGATTATATATAATTTTAAGAATAGATAACCAAATTAATTTGATTAATAATGTGTTTGTGTTATAATCAAACTATGAAAAAAATACAAATATACACAGACGGTGCTTGTTCAGTAAATCCCGGTGTTGGTGGCTGGGGGGCAGTTTTAATTTTTAATAATATTCAAAAAAAAATATCAGGTGGAGAAGAATTAACAACTAATAATCGTATGGAATTAATGGCTGTTATTTCAGCTTTAAATGTTTTGAAAGAACCTTGCTCAATTGAAATTTTTAGCGATTCAGCTTATGTTATAAATGCTTTTCAAAAAAATTGGATTTATTCTTGGCAAATTAACAATTGGCAAACTGCTGATAAAAAGCCAGTATCAAACAAAGATTTATGGGAAAAATTACTAGTTCTTTTAGAGCCACATAAAACCACTTGGAACAAGGTAAAAGGGCATTCAACCAATGAATTAAACAATTTGTGCGATGAAATGGCTAGAACAGAAGTTGAAAAAATCAAACAAATTAAACAATCAAATTAATATTATATTATTTAGAAGGGTTCTATTATTATTTAATAAAATTTAACAATTTATCTTAGTGGAAATAGATTTGAGTTTTAAACATAAATTGTTCAAAGTCTAAAGTCTTTTGAATGTTTTAAAATATATATCTTATGTTTTTAATTAATATTTTTATTATTAAATTATTTTTTTGCAAGCAATTTTTTATAAGTCATTAATTTGTGATATTTTGTAATTTTTCAATGAGTTTATTCATTTATCAAATCAAAAATCTTATAAATAATTAACTTCAATATGATTATATTTGAGATATTCAATTTTTCTATGTTCAAAATATAGCAATTATTAAATCAAAAAAGACTATTAATAATTTTAAATTTCAATAGTCTTTAAATAATTTATATAAATAATTTTGTTAACTAAGCTATATCTCTTCTTTTAAATGAAGCAATTGAAAAAAGTTTAAATATTAATGCAATTCCCAAAGACACTGTAATACTTATATAAAAGTTTGAATTATTCAAAACTGGAGAAGAGAAAATCGATATCAAATTTCCGCTAGACAAACCTGTTGCGATTGAACCACCACCAAAAAATTTAAACAAATCAAAACTTGCAAAAGGCAAATAACTATATATTGGATAAATGGAAAGTGTTGTATTTAGCACAAGTGTAAGTATGTAAGCAACAAATGAAATGATGACAGAGCCAGTTGTTGATCTTGTTGTTACAGAAAGAAAGATTGCAAAATTAACAAATATATAAATTTTGATAGTTGCACAAATTATATAAATCAACGATAAAAGAATAGGTGATAACAAAATTGTACTTGTGCTGTTAAACACAACCAAAAAAGGATTTAATGACACTCCAAACAAATTGAATCCTATGCCAAGTGCCGTTACAAACGCAAGAATAATAAATGTTACAGAAATTCCCATGGTTGCTTTAATTTTACTTAATATTATTTTTCTACGAGAAAATGGTCTTATAGCAAGCATTTTCATTGTTCCTGAAGCTTGTTCACCTGCAACCATTCCAGAAGCAAAAAAGACAGAAAAAATCAGAATTACAGCACAACATATTTCAGTTGCAAAAAAAGCAAAATCAAATGCGTTTTCACTAAATGATGATGAGTAATTAAAAGGTACTGTATCTTGAACATCTATTGAATATGTTTTGTTAATCAAATAGTAGTTTGCTTTTTGAAACTCTGTTTTTTGAATGTAAGAATTATAAGTATCAAAACCAATGTAATTTTGAAGTTCAATGTCAGGTTTACCATTAGATAATTCAATTAATAGGGCAGTGTTTGCATAGGATACAGCACTTTTAATTGCTGTAACATAATTTGTAAATAGTCTATTCAAATTACTTTTTACACTAAATTGATTGTTACTTGGATTTTCAATCATAAAATTATTAATTTGGTTTGAAATTTCAGTTTTCCAGCCAGAATTGAAACTTGCTATAATAGTCAATATGTCATCAAGTTCACTTTCATCTACTGGAATCACTGACATGGAATTAATAAAAGAAGAAAGCTTTGTGTGCAAATCCTTGTTACGAATTGCAGTTCTAGTGGAAACATACCAAGTTTGGGCTGTAGTTTCTGGAAGTGTTACGGGAATTATGTTTATAGCAGAGTCAACAAGAGAAATCATTTCTGTTTTTTTCTCGGAATTTGCATAAGTTGAAATATAAGAAGGATTAAAATATGTTTCGAATGTTGAATTCAAGTTTACAAGAAGAGTTCTTAAAGCCAAAACAGTTTGATTTGCAGAAGTCTTATCAAATATGGCTGAATCACAAATTTGTCCTAATGTCAAAATTTTGTCTTTAATTTCTTCCAATCTTGCAATTAACATTGCTTTTTGATTAATATCGTTGTTTTTGTAATAATTAATTCTGTCAATAGATTCTTGAAGTAAATTATCATAATATGGTTTGTACAATTCGTTGTTATTAAATTCTCCAAGCATAATTGCGGTGTTATCTTTAACAATTTGAATTCTAAAATCATCTTTTGGTTTTGGCTTGTATATAAGACCGCATACAGTAAGAACTACTGCAAGAATTGCAATCATACCCAAAATGCCTTGTTTCTTAATTGCCTTAAAAAATTCAGCAAATGACAATTTTAAAACTTTCAAATTTCGCTCCTTTATATAACACTAGTTCCAGAATTTTTGCTTTTTACAATATCCATAAAAACATTTTCAAGTGATTTATGAATTTTGTCTGCTCCAAATATATCAATTCCATTTTTAATTAACAATTTAAAAATTTCAGGTATTTGAGAATCTTCAATTTTAAGTAAAACTTTGTTTCCAGCAAGTTTTGCATCAATATTTAAAGATTGAATAATAAGCTTTCCAGCAAAGTTAGGGTAGGATACTTTTATAAAATAGTTTGGATCTTTATTTTGATTGGATATATCTTCAATTGATTTAAATTCAACAATTCTTCCATTATTAATTATTGCAAAATTGTCGCAAAGATTTTCTAGTTCAGATAAAATATGGCTAGAAATCAAAATTGCAACTTGTTCTTCACGAGCAAGACTTTTTAAAAACAATCTCATTTCAACAATGCCTTGAGCATCAAGACCATTTGTTGGTTCATCAAGAATAATCAATTTGGGATTATGCAAAATTGCTTGAGCAATGCCTAGTCTTTGTTTCATACCAAGAGAATATTTTCCAAATTTATCATAAATTCTGTTATCAAGACCAACTAGTTTTGCTGTACTTAATATCTTTGATTTATTAATTGGTTTGTTTGATAGTTTTGCAAAAAACTTTAAATTTTGGTATCCAGACATATGCTTGTATAGATCAGGTGATTCAATTATTGCACCAACATTTTCTATTGCTTTTTCAAAATTCTTTTTAACGGAACGACCGCTTATAAAAATTTCTCCAGAATCAATTGAAGCAAGACCAGTAATCATTTTTATTACAGTACTTTTGCCAGCACCATTTGGACCTATGAAACCTAAAATTTCCCCAGAGTTTATAGAAAAAGAAACATTGTCAACAACAACTCTTGAGCCATATGCTTTTGTTATATTAATTACTTCTAAAACTGGAAACATTTCTTTAAGATTTCCTCCAAGTAAATTATACACAAAATTCATGCAAAAGTCCATAAAGAAATTTGTTAAATTTTACATTTTGTTCATATATATTTTATTAACAATTTTTTGAGAAAGAAAAGAAAAAGGATATAATAATAAAATTGATGTTGTTAAAAGCATTTTATAGATTAAATCTATAATTTTGATATCAAATGAAAACATCAGAAGAAAAATTGAAAAACATGCTAAACATAAAAGTATATATGACAAAAAATATATTTTTTTACAAATTAATTTTCTTGGGATATAAACAACAAGTTGTCGTTTTATAAACATTAAAATAAAATTCAATGCTAAATAAATCAAAACAAGAGTAATTATAGTAAAACTAATGATTGATTCTATTTTGCTTATAACAAACCATTTTTTAAGAGAAAAAACGAGTACACTAAACATAATTAATGACAAAACAATTGTGAATAAACTAACAAGAAAGTTGTTTTTATAAAAATTAATTTTTTTGATCTGAGTACAATTTTTACTTGCAAATTTTGTATACTTCTTGATTTGAACATTTTTCGCTTTCAAGTACATTTCAAGTCTATCAATTTCTTTGTCGCTTTGAATAACTTGAAGTAGTGCAGGATCTGAAATTTCTATTTTTGTTTTTTCATTAACAAATTTGGTTGGTGTTCGTATATCAAAAATTGGAGGTTGAATTTTTTTTACTCTAAAAAATTTATCCTCAGCAAGCCTTTCTGTTACAAAAGAAGAGAATTTTTGTTCATTGATTTCATTTTCAGAAAAAGTATTTTTGGTTTCAATTTTTTCTTCAATTTCATCACCATCTTTTTTTATTGACAAATCATTTTCTGTGTTATCTATGACAGTTTGGTGTTCATGAATGGTCTCAAAAAAACTTTTTGGTCTTGTTATTATTTTTTCCAATTCTTTATCAATATTAAATGATTCTTTTTTAATTTTTGTTGAAGATTTTGCAAGAGCTTTATCTTTTGTTTTTTTAATTTCGCAGTTTTCAAAATCAATAGGTTCAGCAATTTTAGAATTATTATCGAACAAATTATTCTGAACATAAACTGGTTTAATCTGTTTTTTTTCGTCAATAGGTAAATTTTGATTGGTGTTAGTTAAATTTGGGACAATAATATCGGGCATTTTGTTTTCAATAGAAACATTTTTTTCATCACAATTTGTTGTTTCATTAGCATTAATCAAAGAATTTTCAACTTTTGCACTCAATGTTTCAATCTCTTTTTGTTTTTCAATTAAGGCACTATTTAATATTGATTCTGCTTTTTGAATTTCGTTTGTTGTGTCATTTGTGTTTTCAAGCACAGGCTCTTTTTGAATATTGTTATCATTTTTAACTTGATTCATTGCACTTTTCATGAAGCTATTATTGTTTTCAGTTGAATCTTGCCACTTTAATAGTTGTTCTTTACCTGAATCTGTAATTGCATAATAATGTCTTCTTCCACCAATTGTGCTGTTTTGCCAATAAGATGTAATAAGGGAGTTCTCTTCCATTCTCTTTAGGGCACTATATAGACTTGGTTGTTTTATGATAAGTGCACCATTTGTCTTTTCTTCAACTCCACTAATAATTTCAAGACCATATTTGTCGCCACTAACAAGTGTTGATAAAACGATCATTGGGAGTTGACCTCTAGGAATTTCGTTTAAAGAACTCATTTTTTTCCTCCGTACAACATTTTTAAACATATTATTATATATGACTATATGTTCATTATAAAGCAAAATTTTTATTTTAGCAAGAGAATGTATTATGTATAACATAATACCTAAATTTCATTGATAAATAGGGCAGTGTATGGTATTATGTTAATATGAAAATAATTATAAAAAGAACAAGACGCAAGTCGATTACACTCAAATTGTTGGATTGCGATTTAGCAGAAGTATCAGCTCCATTAAAAATGAAAACAGAAGCAATAGAAGACTTTGTTAAAAAACATAAACTTTGGTTAGATAAATGTTCAAAGCAAAAACAAATTCAAAACTTAAAAATTGACGAAATTTTATGTGGCAACTGTTTACAAATTTTTGGTGAAAAAGCATATTGTCATCAAGATTGTAATGAAATTTTATTTAATAATTTAAAAGAAAATTCAATTAGAATAAACACAAAAGTATTAAAACAATTTAGAGTTCTTGCAGAGAATAATCTTGAAAGGTTGTTTAATGAAAGCATCATTAAAACTACACTTAAAAATAGTAAATTAAAATTATATTGTTTGAGAAGAAGTTGGGGCAGTTGTAACAGTAAAAAACAAATCATGCTCAATGTAAAACTTTTTATGTTGCCAAAAGACTTGATTCAATATGTAATCTATCATGAAATTAGCCATTTAAAGCATATGAACCATTCAACTATTTTTTGGAAAAGTGTAGAATGTTTTGTACCAGATTACAAAGAAAGACGCAAACAATTAAAAGAATACAGTTATGTTCTTGACCCGAAAATCAAGTTTTAATATATTCAAACTAAAAAATTTAAAATATTTTGAAATACTTTTAAATCTTTTAAAATGATAAAAGTTAGAAAAATGCAAAATGTTAAAAAACTTAAATCAATTGCAAGGTATTAATACTTTTTCTAGCTTTAAAAATTATTTTTGAAGTATGAAAAAAAATTGAAAATTTTAAGAAAGTTTGTCTAATTTATTTATTACAAGTCAGTTTTAAAATCATATAATAAAAATTGTAAAAATATATAAGAAAGTTTGTGTTTATTTTAGAAAGTATGTATAAATCATTTAAAAAGTTCGTAAATATTTTACTTAAAAAGTAATAAAAAATTTAATATAAGAAAGTTTGTAAAAAATATTGATAGATATGTATATTTTTGTTTTAGAAAAATTTTAAAAATTATATACAAATTATTTTAGTTATTTGAAATTTTTTATATATATTTATCAAACATTTCAATGTTTGTATTTAGTATAGGGTAGTATTTTTATTAAAAAATTAGCACGAACAACTATTCGCAAAAGACAGCTTTTACGAATAGTTAACCAAAGGTAAAACACAAAATCATTGTGGTTTATAATATTATCTATATTTTAAAATTAATTTAAGCTAATAATCTTTTATATTTTGAATTTTGAAAAACTAACATATTATAAATATAAAACTAAACTACAATTAGTAAAATGTTTATTTTAAACATTTTTTTATCTTATAAAAAATTAAAAAAATAAAGGCTTTCTAACCTCTATTTTATAGTGCATTGCAAACCATTCTTATAAGTTTTTTTGCTTCTAAAAAATTTATATCTGTTTCATTATTTTCGCCAAATAACAATTTGTCTGAAAAAATAATTCCTTTCATATTTTTAAAACTTGTATGATATAAATAATTTGAAATTTTTAAAAAGCAATCAAATATGTTTGAAACAAACAACTCATTTGGAACATTTTTAAGCAAGCAAAACGCTAAATAATGGCTGTTTTGACCTGCATTAAGAACATCAAAAATACTTGAATAAACTTTTACCATTTTAAGAAATATTTTTTTTGTTTCTTTGTTTTTCTTTTCAACAATTTGATTTTCATTATAGAAATTTCTTACATCAAACGCATTTGCATCATCATTCCAAAACTTAAACACATTTTCCGATTTAACAGCAAATCTAATGCTTATGTTTATACCAAACTCTTCCTTTGATAAAATTTGAATTTCATCTTGCATGTTTCTAAGTTTTGTAGTTGTTGCAAAATAGTCAGCTAAATTTAAAAAGAATTCTTTTTGAAACGCAACAATATCATATGATTCTGGTTTAAGCACAAGAGTTGAACTAAGCTCTTTATTTTTTTTCTTCCTTCTTTTTTTTCTCGATTTAAGAAAAAATGCTTTCAATTCTTTTTTAAAAAGTGATTTCTTGCTTAGAATAAGTTTTGCACTATTTAATTCAATTTGTGCTGACTCAACTGCTAACACAAATTTCATTTCACTTTCTGGAGTTTGTGTGTCCCAAAAAAAGTCATCTCTAAGAAAAAAAAGACATTTTTCTGGATTGATAAAAGGATTTTTTTTTGAAAGGGTTTCGATTATTTCATCAAATGCGAATTGAAGATGCTCAAATGCTTTTCTAACACTTTCGTTAGATTCTGCACTTGCAAAATCATTTATTATTGACTTTGTAATTTGAATCTTGTTCATTTCGCACTCCATTTATTTATTTTTTTGTGATAATTGTTTGTCCACCCATGTAAGGAACAAGCACTTCAGGAATTGTAATGTTTCCGTCTTCATTTTGATAATTTTCTAAAATTGCAAGCATTGCCCTTTCTGTGATACCTGTTGCACTAATTGTGTGAGGATATTCTGATTTATCTCCATTTTTAAATTTTACATTCAATCTTCTTGTTTGAAAATCTAATAAATTTGAATTTGAAGTGAGTTCTCTGTAACCATTGTAGGCTGGAAAAAATCCTTCAATATCATATTTCATGCTAGCTGGAGCTCCAAGATCTCCTGTGCAAACATTCACAACTCTATATGGCAAACCAAGCTTTTGAAACAAAGTTTCTTCATTCTCAAGACAAAAATTGTGCCATTTTCTTGATTCTTCAGGCTTGCAGAAAACAATTTGCTCAACTTTTGAAAATTGATGAACTCTAAATACACCTTTTGTTTCTTTTCCATATGAACCAGCTTCAGTTCTGAAACAAGGAGTTAATGCAGTATACAAAATTGCACCTTTTGTTAAATCGATAGTTTCACCTGCATGAAATCCAACAAGTGTTTGTTCACTTGTTCCAATCAGCGACAAACCTGTATCCCCTACAGTGTATAGTTGATCACCTGCAAATGGCAAGTAACCAGTGCCAAAAAAAGTTTCTTTTCGAGCAAGTAATGGTGTTGTTAAAAGTGTAAAGCCTCTTTGAAGCAAGAAATCTTGTGCAAAATTAAACATTGCTCTTTGAAGCCTAGCTCCATCTCCAATCCAATATAAAAAGCCACTTGCTGAAACCTTAATGCCATTTTTAACATCTAAAATTCCAAGTTTTGTTGCAAGTTCATCATGCCATTTTGGTTCAAATGTAAATTTGCGTGGAGTTCCTACTCTTTTAATTTCAACATTGTCGGCATCACTTTTGCCTTGTGGAACTCGTTCATCAAGCATATTTGGCACAATAGACCAAATTTTGTTTCTTTCAGAAAGCAAATTATCAACCAAAGCTGAAACTTGAACAATTTGAGCCTTCAATGCTTTTGCAATTTCTGCAACACTTGCATTTCCAATTTTTGCTAATTCATTTCTTTTTGCCTGAAGAGATTCCAAATCTTTAAGAGCAGAACGATATTCTGTATCTAGTTCAAGCAAACGATCAATGTCAACATTATCATTTCTATATCCAAGCATTTCTTTAACTTTTTGTGTTTCATTTCTAATTAAATCTAGTGAAATCATATTGTCATCTCCTTGTCTAATTATATCTAAGGAGAACGATTATGTCAACAAAGTTTTGCTTTTTAAGCCTTTTTATGGGCAAGAATTAAATTTTAATAAAGTAGCAATTAGACTTTTTTTTATAATTATGTTAACATGTTATAACATGAAAAAAAGTGATGATTATTTTGTTACAAGAGCTAATAATGCAAATGAAGATACAAGCAAAATCATTTCTACTCTGCCCTCATTTTGCTTTGATTTTTTTATATCAATTGAACAATGCACTTCTGAACTTACAAGACTCGGCTATGCAAGAGATTTGAAATGCTTTTTCTCTTTTTTGTCATCAAAAATTTTTGACTCATCAATTAAGCAAATAACACTTAGCCAACTTTCAACTATTAAATCTACACAAATTGAATATTTTTTAAGTTATATCTCAAGGTATAGTGTTAAAGGAAAAACTTTTATAAACACAGAAAGAGGTAAAAGTCGTAAACTATCTTCAATTCGTAAATTTTTTCAATTTTTATTTAACAAAGACCTAATAGCCTCAAATGAAACCACAAAAGTTAAACTCCCAAAACTTCATCAAAAAGATATTATTCGATTAGAAATTAATGAAGTTGCTTCAATTCTTAATGTTGCTGAAAATGGTAATGGACTTTCAAAAAAGCAAAAAGAATTTTTGAATAAAACAAGTGTGCGTGATGTTGCCATGCTCTCCTTGTTTCTTGGAACTGGAGTTAGAATAAGTGAATGCGTTGGATTAAATGTTTCAGACATTGATTTTGAAGCAAATGCTTTCAAAATCACAAGAAAAGGCGGTAATCAAGTTGTTTTATATTTTTCTGATGAAGTGGCTGATGCACTAAAATGTTGGATTGATTTCAGAAAAACAATTCTGCAACCAAATGACTCTCAACCAGCCTTGTTTTTAAGCTTACAGAAAAAAAGAATTTGTCCAAGAGCTGTAGAAAATTTGGTTAAAAAATTTGCTCTTATTGCTTCACCATTAAAAAATATTTCTCCCCACAAATTGAGAAGCACATTTGGCACAAATTTGTATCGTGAAACAAAAGATATATATGTTGTTGCGGATATTCTTGGGCATAAAGATGTCAACACCACCAAAAAGCATTATGCTGCTATAAGTGAAGACATTCGTAGAGATGCTGCTGGAAAAATTCAATTAAGATAATAATCTTAAACATTATTTATAAGCTTACATAATTATATTTTTTTTCTATTCTATTTAAGTTTTATAGATGAAGAAATGTATATAAATAATATAATTTCATTTTTCAATCTTATCGAATAAGTTTATCACAATTCTTTATTTAAATTAGTTTATATTTTTATAAATATTTATCATAACAATTACAAAATTTATATTTTTTTTGAAAAATGTTTTTATGTTGTTTAAAATATTTCAAACATTTGTTTGTTAAATTAATTTCGTTATGTTATACTCACACTCAAGAGAAGTAAAAGTTTTTTGTGAGGTAAACAATGGAAAATTATGAAAAAGAAATTTTTTTTGAAAAAAGCAAATTTAATTCTGGAGCATTAAAAAGAAGAACAACAAAATTAAAAAGTGATATGAGATTAAATGAACTCTTATCTTTTATTGATAAATATATCAAAGAGCATTCATACTCCCCTTCAATTCGTGAAATGATGCCATGCGTTAATGTAACTTCCACTGCAACAATTCAATATTATCTTAATGAACTTGAAGAGCGTGGTTTAATCAAACGCTCAGCAAACAAAAAAAGAACATTAGAAATTGTTAAAAATTTCAACGAAGACGAAGAACAAATTGATAAAAATTCTTTTAAAAAAGTTCCTTACATCGGAAAAGTTGCAGCAGGCATTCCAATTTTTGCCGAAGAAAATTATTTGGACAGCTATGAAATTCCAAAAAATCTAATTTCTGGTGAAAACCTATTTATTTTGAAAATTGTTGGTAACAGTATGCAAAACATTGGAATTTTAAATGGTGACAAAGTTGTTGTTGAACAAAAAAACGATGCGGAAAATGGAGAAGTTATTGTTGCCATGATTGATGGAAATGCCACTGTAAAAACTTTTTATAGAGAAAAAGATTGCATAAGACTTCAACCTGAAAATCCTGCATTTGAACCAATTTATGCAAAAAATGTCCAAATTTTAGGAAAAGTTGTTGGCTTATTTAGAAAATTCTAACAAAAAAATCTCCCATTTTTAAGTGTCCCTACGGAATTCACTTGATTTGAGAGATTTTTTATTAACCTAATTAAATGTCAAAAATGTACATAGCAAAATTTTTAAAACATTATAAATTTGTTTGTTTAATTAATTTATGATTTGTGTTTTCTAAAAAATTTTTAGTTATCGAAAAATTTATGATTAAAATAATTCTTTCAATAACAAATTTTTCTTCTATCGTTTTTTTAAGAAAATAATTTATATTATTACTTATTTTAAAAACTTTTCTGCCATTTTGATTGCAACAAGTTTAACATGTTCATATGTTAAACCGCCTTGAATGTATATTATATATGGGGCTCTTATTGGAGCATCACAACTAAGCTCAATGCTTGCACCTTGCACAAATGTTCCTGCAGCCATGATTACTTCACTTGTGTAACCAGGCATTGCCCAAGGTTCTGGTTTAACATAACTTTCAACAGGCGAATAAGCTTGAATGAGTTGGCAAAAATCAATAAGTTCCTCTTTTGTGTTAAATTCAATTGATTTTATGATATCTAAATGTGGTTCATTTGTTTGAGGAAAAATCTTGAAGCCAAGCTTTGTTGCGACTGCACCTAAAAGCATCATGCCCTTAACAGCTTGAGATACAATATGTGGAGCAAGAAACAACCCTTGAAAAAACAAACGATAGCCACCGGCATATGAACCTGTTTCAGTTCCTAGAGAAGGTGAAAACAATCTTTTTCCAACCAAATCAACTGCTCTCTTTGTGCCAACAACATATCCGCCAGTTGGAGCAATTCCGCCGCCGGGATTTTTTATGAGTGAGCCAACACAAATATCAGCTCCAAATTCTGTTGGTTCTGTTGTTTGAACAAACTCACCATAGCAGTTGTCAACAACAATAAATACTTCTTTGTTGATTTGGCGTATTTGTGAAATTATATCAGCAATTTTTTTGCAATCAAGCGGATTTCTTGCTGAATAACCTCTCGAACGCTGAATAAAAACAAGTTTAGGTGATTTTGATTTTAAATATTCCAGAACAGCTTGAGTGTTTATTTCACCATTAATTAAGTCAATTTGTTCATAATTAATTCCAAAATCTTTTAAACTTCCACTATCTTCACTTACACCTTTAATCACTTCATCAAGAGTGTCATATGGTTTACCCGTTATTGCCAACATTGTGTCATTTGGTCTTAATATTGCGTATAAAACAACTGATATTGCATGAGAACCACATGCAAAAAATGGAGATACAATCGCATCTTCGGCTTTAAAAATTTCCGCATATACTCTTGCTAAAATTTCTCTACCCTCATCTGAATAGCCATATCCGTTTGTTTGAACAAAATGTCTTGAAGCTAATCTTTGATTTCTTAAAGCGTTTAACACCTTTTCTTGATTAAATAGACTAATTTCTTCAATTTTTTTAAAATTATTTGTTAGTTCGCTTTCACAGTCTTTTACAAGTTCAATTGCATTTTTCATATTTATTTACCTTATCCTTAATCATTTCTAATATTTGTTCTTTTTCTAATAATGGATTAAACCATATTATTTCTTTCATTGCTCTAAACCAAGTAAGTTGCCTTTTGGCATAATTTCTTGTCATTTGTTTAACCACTACAGAGCATTCTTCAAGCGTTTTTTCGTCATGAATGAATGGAAGAAATTCTTTGTAGCCAATTGCTTTTGATTGAATCAGATATTGTTCGTAGCCAGATTTAATCAAATCATCAATTTCTTTTATAAGTCCATTTTTAATCATCTCATCAACTCTGTTGTTAATTCTTTCGTATAGTAATTCACGAGGAAGATTTGTTCCCACAAGCAAAAAATCATAATCATTCCTAATTTCTTTTTTTGGAGCAAATTCAGTTTTTTCTTCAAGTACTTCAAGTGCTCTCACAATCCTAATTTTGTCATTAGGGTGAATTTTCAATGCTCTTTCTGGTGATTTTTCCTTTAAAATATCATAAACATAAGCAAGCCCTTTTTCGTCTATTAATTTATTGATTTCTTCTCTTTTTTCTGGATTTTGTTTTACTTGATTAAAATCATAGTTATACATAAAAGATTGAACAAAAAGTCCAGTTCCGCCAACTATAATTGGTATTTTCCCTTCAAGATATGCTTTTTCAATTTCTGTTTTAGCAACCAACGAAAATTCCGCAGCAGAAAACGAGTCTTTTAACGAATGCGAACCAATTAGTTTATGCTCAATACCTTGCATTTCTTCCTTAGATGGTTTTGCAGTTCCAATGTTCATTTCTTTGTAAATTTGCATGCTATCAGCAGAAATGATTACCCCATTAAAATGTTTGGCACATTCAATAGCAAAAGAAGATTTTCCACTTGCGGTTGGTCCAACAATGACAAGTACAAATTTTTTTAAACTATTCTTTTGAACCATTTTTCAATATCCTTTTTTGTTATGTCGACAACAATTGGTCTTCCGTGTGGACAAAGGAGAACTTTTGTTTCGTCAAGTTTTTTTAAAAGCACTTCAATTTCAATTTGTGATAACACATTTCCAGCTTTAACTGCAGCTTTACAAGCCATTTGTGTAAATTTTTCAATCGCATAATTAATCGGTTTATTAGCTATTGTTTGAAAGTTAGAAAAAACTGTAGATACAAAATGGTCAAGGTTGATATCTTTCAAAACAAATGGAACACAAGAAATTCTAATTGTGTTTTTGCCAAAGAAATCAATTTCAAAACCTGATTTTTCAAAAATTTCAATATTTTCTTCAATAAAATTATGCTCTTCAGCAGAGATTTCTCTTAAATATGGAAAAAGCATATCTTGTTTTACAACTGATTGACTATCAATTTCTGACATAATTTTGTCATAAAGCTGTCTTTCATGTGCTGCATGCTGATCAATTAAATATATTTCTTCATCTGATTGAACAAGAATATATGTATCAAACAAAACACCAATGATTTTACAAGTTTTGCTATCTTCAAAAATTTTTGTTTGAACTTGAATGCTTTTTTGTTGTTCAAAATTATTTAATTTAACTTCAGGCAAAATTTCTTCAACACCAATTTTGGGAGAATTAAATTCTAATGATGAATTATGACTAGAAAAATGATTTTCATTAACAAAATTTTCTTCCTTTTTAAAAGACTCAATACAAATTTTTGCGTTTTCTTTTGAAACTTCTTTCAAATCATTATAATTTATTTCACTTGATTTATTGCAATCAAAATCATTTAAATTTTTGTTATTATTTTCACAAGATTTATTGATATTATAAACATCAGTTTTTTCTTCAGTTAATTCACAAGGCTTTCTAAAAGTATTAAATATTTTTTCACAAGGTTTGTTATAATTCAAATTATTATTATTCTCTATCGATTTATTGCTTTCAGCTTTTCGTGTTTGCTCCGCATTTGCACTTTGAAGAAATTCTGTTGGAAAAATAAAAGAATTTTGTTTTTCTGTAGTAATTAAATTTTCTTCTTTTTTATCTTCAACAAATGGTTTTGCAATAAAATCCGAGTCAGAAAGTGCTTCAAAAACTGCTTTATTGAAAATTGCAAAGATTTTGTTTTGATTGTCAAATTTCACTTCCATTTTGTTTGGGTGAACATTTACATCAACACTATTGAATGGCAAATAAAGATTTAGCACATAAAATGGAAATTGTCCTTTCATAAGAAAAGAGTCATAAGCATTTTGAACTGCACTGCTTACAAGAAAATTTGTAACATATCTTCCATTAATAATTAAAGTTTGAAAAGTTCTATTTGATTTAACAATTTTTTTGCTTCCAATATAGCCTTCAATGTTTATATCTTCTGATTTGTAAGATACAGGAATCAAATTGTTAAATATCTCTTCACCGTATACTTCAAAAATTGCATCTTTAGTGCCTCTACCAATGGTGGAATACACAATTTTACCATTGATTATAAGCTTGAATGAAATGTTGGGATTTGCAAGAATCATGCGAGAAACCATGCTTGAAATGTCTATCTCTTCATATTTAGGCTTTTTTAAAAATTTTATTCGTGCTGGCACATTGTAAAACAAATTTGTAACAACGATTGTTGTTCCAACAGGTGAACTCATTTCTTCAACTGACTTAACTTCTCCTGCTTCCAAAACAATTTTTGTTGCAGTTTCATTAAAACTAGTTTTTGTTACAAGAGAAACACATGAAACGGCAGCGATTGAAGAAAGTGCTTCACCACGAAATCCAAGTGTTTTAATTGAGTCAAGATCTTGTTCATTCTTAATTTTGCTAGTTGCATGGCACAAAAACGCATTTTTTATATCTTCTGGTTCAATTCCACAGCCGTTATCAGAAACTTTGATTTTTTTTGTTCCGCCCTCATCAATTTCAATAGAAATGCTTGTGCTACCTGCATCAATACTGTTTTCAATAAGTTCTTTAAGAGCTGAAGCAGGCCTTTCAACAACTTCGCCCGCTGCGATTTTGTTGTATACACTGCTTTCAAGAATATTAATTTTTGCCATTTATTCCTGCCCCCTTTTTGGCTTTTTCAACCAAATTTGCAAGCATGTCAAAGGCTAGCATTGGTGAAATTTGATTAATATTAGTGTCCGCGAGAGTTCTCATAATCTCTTTTGCTATGCTAAGGTCTTCAACCTGTTTTGATTTGTCTTCTTCTTTAAAAGCTGGAAACATGACATTAATATCAGATTTTTCAAGCTTAGACAAAATTTCTTTTGCTCTACTAATAACTTCATTAGGAACTCCAGCAAGCCTTGCAACTTCAATACCAAAACTTTTATTTGTTCCACCACGAACAACTTTTCTTAAAAAAATAACTTTGTCACCAATTTCTTTAACAGAAATACGATAATTTTTTACTCCGTCCAAAACACCTTCAAGTTCGGTTAGTTCGTGGAAATGAGTTGAAAACAATGTTTTTGCTGTGATATTTTTTGAAATATATTCCATAACTGCCCATGCAATAGAAAGCCCATCAAATGTTGCTGTGCCTCTTCCAATTTCATCAAGAATTAACAGACTTTTTGAAGTTGCATTTTTTAATATTGTAGCAACTTCAAGCATTTCAACCATGAAAGTGCTTTGTCCAAGAGCCAAGTCATCACTCGCACCAACACGAGTAAAAATTCGGTCAGTAAGTGAAATCTCAGCCTTTTTGGCAGGCACAAATGAGCCGATATGCGCCATGAATGTAATCAAGGCAACTTGACGCATATATGTGCTTTTTCCTGCCATATTTGGTCCAGTTATAATCATGGTTCTGTCTGTGGAGTCATTTAATAATGTGTTGTTACAAATGAATTGATCATCTTTTAAAATCGCTTCAATAACTGGGTGTCTACCATCAACAATGTCAATTTTGTTGATTTTTGAACTTACTTTTGGCATGCAATAATTTTGGCGAACTGCAACAGTTGCGAGAGATTGTAAACAATCCACTTTAGCCACAATTTTTGCTAATTTTTGAAGATGAGCAACATTTGAAAGAAGATATTGTCTTATTGTTTCAAAAATTTTAAGTTCAAGTTTTGTTGATTGTTCTTCGCTTGAAACAATTTTTTCTTCAAGTTCTTTAAGTTCTTCAGTTATGTATCTTTCATTGTTGGCAACAGTTTGCTTTCTTATGTAATCAAATGGAACAAGATTTGATTGAGATTTGTTAACTTCAATATAATAACCAAAAACACGATTGTAAGAAATTTTTAAATTTTTAATTCCAGTTCTTTCTCTTTCTTTTGCTTCAACTTTTGTAAGTACATCTTTTCCGCCAGATGCAAAATTTCTTAACTGATCAAGTTGAGCATTGTAACCATTTTTAATATAGCCGCCGCCAGTTAAAAGTGCTGGAGCATCTAGGTTTATTGCATCAAAAATTGCATTCTCAATAGGCTCAAAATTATCAATACCACCTTGTAATGAAACAAGAATTTTACTGCTGAATCCTGTTAATTGTTTTTTAAGTTCAGGCACACTAGAAAGCGAAGAAGCAAGACTTAGACAATCTCTTGGATTAAGATTTCCAAGCGAAATCTTGCCACATATTCTGTCAATATCACAAAATTTTGAAAGCACTTGAATAAGAGATTCTCGTTTATTATTTGAAGAAAAAAGCTCATTAACACCAGCAAGCCTTAATGCAATTCCTCTTTCATCAAACAAAGGTTCATCAACCCACTGCTTAAGAAGCCTTGCTCCCATGCTAGTTTCAGTTTTGTCAAGTAGCCATAGTAATGAGCCACGCTTTTTTCTGCCATTCATTGTTTCAGAAATTTCAAGATTGCGTCTTGTGTTGAAATCTAGATTCATGAAACTATTTGGTTTAACTACAATAATTGTGTTCAAATGAGAAAACGATTTTTTTTGTGTTTCTTTAAGATACTCTGTTAACATTGCAACAGCTTTGATGCTTTCCTTTTCACCACTAAAACCAAATTCATTTTCAAAATTTTCCCCAAACTGCTCTTTTAAAACATTTTTTCCATCTTCAAGAGAAATTTCATTTTTTTCAAAAAATTTTGGTGTTTGATTAAGAAGTGTTGTGGCAAGTTTGTTGCCTATGCTAGTTGCTTCGTGCGAACAAATTATCTCAACGGGTAAAACACGAGCAAGAAAATCTGAAAGCATTGTGAAGTCTTTGTCATCTTCCATGTCGCTTGCATAAGTTTCACCAGTTGTAAGGTCGCAATATGAAACACCAACATTAAAGCCATTAACACAAACAGCAGCAAGAAAATTATTTTTTGTTTCTTCAAGCATACTGTCTTCTGTAACCGTTCCTGCAGTAACAATTCTTACAACATCTCGTTCAACCAGTTTATTACCTTTTGTAGGCTCTGTAAGTTGCTCACAAATTGCAACTTTGAAACCTAAAGTTATTAGCTTTGAAATGTAATTTTCTGCAGCATGATATGGAATTCCGCACATTGGAGCTCTTTCATCAAGTCCGCAATCTTTTCCTGTTAATGTGAGATCAAGTTCTTTGGAAACTGTTATTGCATCTTCAAAAAACATTTCGTAAAAATCACCCAAACGATAAAAAAGGATTGTATCTTTATACTTTTCTTTGGTGGTTAAATAATGTTGCATCATTGGTGAAAGTGCCATTTTTTCTCCTATCAAAAAGATTTGATTTTTATCTATTTTGTTTTTCGTACTTATTTTTCTTAATATTTCTAGTAAATTAATATTTTAAATAAAAATTATAATTTGTTTATTTGTTTTAAATCAATTTTTTCTAATGAGTAAATTGTTTTTTATAAATACATTTTTTCTATTTATAAGTAAATTATTTTCAGTCTTTGTTATTGAATTTATTAACTTTTTCCGTTTGATAGTTTTTCTTCTTGAATTTGTTTTTGCAAAGCAAGCAATTTGTTTACTCTTTCGTTTTTAATTTCTTCAGGAACTTGATTTTCCATTTTTTCTGCCACTGTTCCACTTCGTTTTGAATACATAAATGCAAAAATGCTATTATATTTTACTTCTTTTAATAGATTCATTGTGTCTTCAAAATCTTGTTCCGTTTCTCCTGGAAATCCTACAATAAAATCACTTGTTAACCTGCAAAAAGGGATTTTTCTTCGAATTTCATTGATTATTGACAAATATTTTTCTCTTGTATATCTTCGATTCATATTTTTTAAAACTTCGTTTGAACCAGATTGACAAGGCAAGTGAATTTCTTTAAGAATTTTATCATTACTAGCAATCAAATCAATAAGTTCAAAAGAAAAATCTTTTGGGTGAGAAGACATAAAAGCAATTTTGAAATCACCTTCAATTTCACAAACATCTTCAAGGAGTTCCTTAAAACCATAACCATTGCCGATGTCATTTCCATATGAGTTTACATTTTGACCAAGCAGTGTAATTGTTTCATATTTATTAGATTTAACAAGTTCGCTAATTTCATTAAGTATTTTTTCTTTTTGGCGTGATCTTTCTCTTCCCCTAACATATGGAACAATGCAATAAGAACAAAAATTGTTGCAACCATATGAAATATTTACCCAAGCATTTTTTCCACTTGTTCGAGTTACTGGGACTTGTTCAGCTATGCTGTTTTCATCATGAGAAATTTCAAGTTGTCTTTTAGAAGTTTCTTCCCGTTTTTTCAAGAATTCTCTAAATTCATGAAGATTATGAGTTCCAAAAACAATATCAACAAATCTAAAAGTGGAGTAAATGTGTTTTGCAACTTCTTCTTGTTGTGTCATACAACCACATACTGCGACAATCATATCTTTTTTAATTTTTTTTAAAGGTTTCAAAGCACCAATGTTTCCAAATGCCCTATTTTCTGCACCTTCACGAATTGCACATGTGTTAAAAACAACAATATCAGCTTCTTCAACTGAATTTGCACTTAAAAAACCCATGCTTTCAAGCATGCCAGCAAGTTTTTCACTTTCGTGTACATTCATTTGACAACCATATGTTGTTATATAATATTTTTTCATTTATGCATTATACAATTTATTGTGTTATCGTGCAATCTTTTTTTCTTAAATTACTAATATTATTAAGCGATAAAACCATAATAACATTATGAGAAAAACTAAATTTAAGCATATTGTTAAAAATGTATTCTTGCTTATGTTGGCGATGATGTTTTTTAGTGTAACTTTTTTTACCCTATATGCTTTCAGTGTAACAAGTTCAACCCATTTTGATGAATCATTAATTCATTCTTCTTCAGCTTCAGCAACATTATTATCTCTTGAAGACAAAGCTATCATGAATGAAAACCACCCAACAAATGGCGTAAAACTTTCTGAAGTTCCAGAAATTGTTAAACAAGCATTCATTTCTATTGAAGACAAAAATTTTTATTATCACAATGGTATTAATTTTAAAAGAATAATCAAAGCAATGTCAGAAAATATTTTATCAGGTCAAAGAAGACAAGGTGCGTCAACGATAAGTCAACAACTAATTAAAAACACACATTTAACAAACGAAAAAACTCTGATTAGAAAAATAAAAGAAATCAAGCTAGCATTAGAAATGGAAAAGAAAATATCAAAAGAAAAAATTTTTGAAGCTTATCTCAATGACATATATTTTGGCGGTGGTTGCTATGGCTTGGCAGAAGCTAGTAAATATTATTTTTCTTGCACTCCACAAGAACTCAATCTTTCACAGGCATCTTTGCTTGCTGGTTTAATTAAAGCCCCAGGGCACTACTCACCCATCTCAAAACCAGAAGCAGCACTTAAAAGAAGAAACCTTGTTCTTAAGCAAATGGAAAAAGATGGAATAATTTCGTTGGAAACGACAAAAAACGAGTTACAAAAGCCAATTATACTTAATATTTCACAAAAAGAAGACGATTTCAACACATACACAAGAGAAGCAATTTCTGAAGCTGAAGATATTCTTGGACTTTCACAAAAGCAAATTGCGTCTTATAAATACAAAATTTATACCTATTATGAAAAAGACAAACAAGAAGCACTTGTAAATGCACTAGAAAAAGAAAATACAAAAACTGATTATTGTGGAATTTCTATTAATAATGAAACTGGCGGAGTTTCCGCTTATTATTCTAGCTATTCATTGCCAATCTCAGGGGTAAGACGCCAACCCGGTTCAGCAATCAAACCAGTGCTAATTTATGCACCTGCACTTAATCAAAACATAATTTCACCATCTTCACAAATTCTAGATGAAGAAATATCTTTTAGTGGATATTCCCCAAAAAATATCACAAAAACATATGAAGGATTTGTTTCAGCAAAAGATGCAATTTCAAAATCTTTAAATGTACCTGCAGTAAAAATTATGAGTTATGTTGGTATTGATAATTGCATTAATTATGCTAGCGAGCTTGGTATTCCATTTGAGCAAAAAGACACAGGCTATGCACTGGCTCTTGGCGGTTTCACAAAAGGCACAACAATTCTTGAACTTGCTAATTCTTATGTCCCATTTTCAAATAGCGGACAATTTTATAAAGCAAGTTTTATAAGAAAAATTGAAGACGAAAATGGAAAAATTATATATGAAAAATATAAATTTAATAAAGAAATTATTAGAAACGACACAGCATACCTTTTAACTTCGATGCTAAACACAAAATACAAAAACACAACAGCAAAAAAACTTGGCACTTTGCCATATGATGTTTCAGCAAAAACAGGAACGGTGGGAACAATCGACGGAAAACAAAACTTAGATGCAAACTGTGTTGCATACACAACAAAAGATACTGTTGCGGTTTGGATTGGATTTTTAAACAATCAACCTATGGACAATTATTTCACTGGTGGAAGACAGCCAGCAAGTGCAATCTATACATATTTTGACAAAATATATTCAAAAGATGAACCTGATAGCTTTGAAATGCCAAGCAGTGTTGTTGAAGCAAAAATCGATTTGGCTGAACTAGAAGAAAATCACTGCATTATGCTTGCAAATGATTTCACACCAGAAAGATATACAAAGACTGAGCTTTTCTCCGTTTTAAATTTGCCAAAGTCGGTTTCAGAAAGATTTACAAAAATTGATCCTGTTGTGCTTCAAGGAAAAATTGAAGGCAACAAAGCAATTTTGGAATTTGATTCTGACAAAATTTTTGAATATGAATTGTTTAGAGAACTAAAAGATGATGGCATTTCTCTTGCCAAATTTGAAAATAGAACAGGCAAAGTAAGCTTTGAAACTGCAATTAAAAATGGCGAAATTGTTTCTTTCTACCTTGTTTCAAAACTTAAAAATCAGATTGATGACACAAAATCATTGTCTGCAAAAAGCAACAAAGTAAGTCTTATCAAAACAAGTACAAACGATATTATAAAGAATGATTCAAGCAACACTCAAAAGAAAAAATGGTTTTTATAAAAAAAAAATTTAAAAAAACAGCAAAATAATTTTGCTGTTTTTAATTTATTTGAAAACAATTAAATTAAATCTTAATAAATTTAATTTTTTAGTCATTTGCTGTTTCAAATTTGGCATTTTTTAATTGTGTACGAACTTTCTTTTCAATTTCAGCAAAAAGTTCTTTATTTTGTTCAATGTAAGCTTTTGCATTTTCCTTACCTTGACCAATTTTGTTGTCATTGTAACTAAACCACGCACCCATTTTTTGAATTATATCAAACTGAAGTGCCAAGTCAAGCAAACAACCAACTTGAGAAATACCTTTTCCATACACAATATCAAATTCAGCAATACGGAAAGGAGGTGCAAGTTTGTTTTTAACAACTTTAACTTTTGTTCTGTTTCCAATGATGTCTGTGCCATCTTTGATTGTGTCTGTTTTGCGAACATCAAGACGAATGCTTGCATAGAATTTTAAAGCTTTTCCACCTGTTGTTGTTTCTGGAGATCCAAACATAACTCCAACTTTTTCACGAAGTTGATTTATGAAAATGATACTAGTTTTGCTTTTGCTTGAAATTCCAGCGAGTTTTCTAAGTGCTTGACTCATAAGTCTTGCTTGTAAACCCATGTGGCTATCACCCATTTCACCATCAATTTCAGCCTTTGGTGTGAGAGCTGCAACAGAGTCAACAACAATAATATCTACTTCACCAGATTTAACAAGTGTTTCAACAATTTCAAGACCTTGCTCGCCATTATCAGGTTGAGAAACAAACAAATTGTTTAAATCAACTCCAAGTCTTTGAGCATAAAATGGATCAAGTGCATGTTCAGCATCAATAAATGCAGCAGTTCCACCAAGTTTTTGCGCTTCTGCAATGATGTGAAGAGCAACAGTTGTTTTTCCTGAGCTTTCTGGTCCATATATTTCAACAATTCTACCTCTTGGAATTCCGCCAACTCCAAGAGCGGCATCAAGTGTTAAACAACCAGTTGGAATAACATCAATATCTTGAATTGGTTGATCACCAAGTTTCATAATTGCACCTTTTCCAAATTGCTTCTCAATTTGCAAAATTGCTTGTTCTAATAGCTTTCCTTTTCCTTCCATAAATCTCCTTCCTTTGTAACAATATTATACAACAGTTTTCTCAAAATGAAAATCGTTTTTCCTAAGTTTTTTAATTAAAAAAAATAGTGCACAAGCTGTTGTAGCTTCAATATTTTCTTCTCTTGTTCCAACAAATTTATTTTTGTAAATATGAATCTCTTGTTTGTTTCCAACAGCTATATAGCAAAGCCCACATAAATCATTATTTTCATGGTTAGCATAACCTGTTGTTGCAATCACAAAATCACTATTTGCTCTTGCAAGCATACCCGTTGCCATTTCGTAAACAACTTCACTGCTTACAGCATTATGCTCTTTAAGAGTGTCGGGACTTACTCCAAGCAAATCTATTTTTGATTCATTTGTGTATGAAACAATTCCTTCCAAAACAACTGAAGTAGCACCAACATTATTTTTTATCAGACTTGAAACAATTTCACCACCAGAAATGGATTCAGCAATTGCAACAGTTTGATGTGATTGTTTTAAAAGTTTGAAGCAAGCCTCAGCAAGAGAAATATCTTCTTCTGCATACACATATTTACCAATTTTTTCAAAAATTGTTTGAGCAAGTGAATCAATAAAGGCATTTTCCATTTTTGCTTTAATGGCAATATCAACAAGCGGACCATTTTCAAATAAACTAATTGAAACCTTGTCTTTGTTTCTAATTTCTTCTCGCAAAACAAAAGAAAGATCCACAGCAGAAATTCCAAAAGTTTTTAAAACAAGTGTTTTTGTTTTTTGACCCATTGTTTCAAAAATGTAAGGTATAACAGCTTCTTTCATAACAAACACAAGTTCTTGTTTTGGAAATGGCAAAACAAATATATTAGAATTTCCAACTTTTGTAATATAGCCTTGGGAAAGTCCAAAACTATTAACAATTGCCCTAGCTTTAGTTGGAAAAACAAATTCTTTTTCACTATCTTTTGTTGCTACCAAATTGTTTTTATTGAAATATGACAAAACAGCTTCTTTGGCAAAGCTGTTTTCACTTATCGTATCATTTGAAAGTTTTGAAAGAATATTTGTTAAAAATTCTTTTCCTTGCCCCTCACCACTTGAAACAATAAAAATTGAAGAGTTTTCAACTAAAACTGGTGCAATAGTTTTTTCAATTAGCAATTCATTGCAAGGCAAAAGCATTGAAGATTCAATAAAAATTCCAGCAAGAAACAGTTCTTTTGCAAGAGCAGCAACCATTGAAGCTTGCTTTTTCCCAAGCAGGACATTGTCACTAATACAAAAAATTTTTGCTTTCACTTTTGTAGAAACCTTTTTTGTTAATTTCTAATTAATTTTGAGTTGTTTGCAATGTAGTTTATACCTGAAGCAATTGTGAGCAAAGTTGCAATTGACAAAAGTGTGAATGCAACAATTTCCAAAATTAAAAGAATGTTTGATGGAACGCCACCAAGAGATCTTAAAAATGAAAAAAGCAAATATGCTGGAAGAGCTATGTCTTGAACAATTGTTTTAAATTTGCCCAAATTGTCGGCAGCAAGTACAACATTGTTTTTTGCAGCCATTGATCTAAGTCCACTAACAAAGAAATCTCTACCAATAATGATAATTGCAAAAATCACACCATAAGGAGCAATTACATTTTTGTCAACAACAACTAGAAGAAGTGTTGAAATAACCAAAAGTTTGTCAGCAATTGGATCTAAAAATTTTCCAAGAGTTGTTACTTGGTTGTTTTTTCTTGCCAAATATCCATCAATAAAGTCTGTGCAAGCTGCAATGATGAAAAGAATTAAGGCAATGAGTTTTCCATATGGCAAAAATGTTGCCAAATAACTAAAAATAATAAGTGGGACAATAATGATTCTTAAAAGTGTCAATTTGGTTGGAAGATTAATTTTCATACGATTTCTCCTTTAAAGTTATCCATATCATATTGTGTGATTTTAACCAAAACATATTCTCCAGAAACCAAAATATTTTTTGAAGGAAATTTAATCACAAAATCAACTTCTGGTGAAAAAAATTCTGTTCTACCAGTTGCTTCCATTTTTTCTTCATCAAATGAGTCTACCAAAACTTTGTATTCTTGTCCAACAATTTTTGATATAAATTTGTTAAGTGAAGTAGCTTGAATTTTATTAATTTTTTTAAGTCTTAGATATTTGATGAAATTGTTAACTTGTTTTGGCATGTAATATGCTTTTGTACCCTCTTCTCTTGAATAAGCAAAGAAACCAGCCATTTCAAAACTACTTTCCTTAACAAATTCACAAAGTTTTTTAAAGGCTTTTCTTGTTTCCCCTGGGAGTCCAATAATAAAAGTTGTTCTTATGGCAATTTCTGGATAAGAAGTTCTAATCTTTTTTACAAGAGTTCGAATTTGCTCTTCATTGGATCTTCTGTTCATGCTTTTCAAAATTTCATCGTCAATGTGTTGAAATGGAACATCAATATACTTACATACTTTTGGATTGTTCTTAATTTCGTTTAAAAGTTCATCATCAACTTTCTCTGGATAACAATAATGAAGTCTTATCCATTCAATTCCATCAATGTTGCTGAGCCTGTGAATAAGCTCAATTAAAGTTGTTTGTTCTGGCAAATCTGAACCGTATCTTGTTATATCTTGAGCAATTATCACAAGCTCTTTAACACCTTTGTTAGCCAATTCAATTGCTTCATCAATAAGCTCATTCATTGGAACAGAAGTATATCTGCCTCTAATTCTTGGAATTGTGCAATAAGAACAGAAGTTGTTGCAACCATCAGAAATTTTTAAAAATGCGTATGACGGAACGGTTGTTAAAATTCTTTGCAGTTTTGATTTACTTTTCTTAATTTTGTAATTTTCAATACTCAATAATTTACAAACTTCTTCAACAATTCGTTCATTGTCTTTAATTTTTAAAAATGCATCGACTTCAGGAATTGCAGTTTTCATTTCTTCAAAATTTTTTTGAGGCAAACAACCCGTTACAATGATTTTTTCAAGTGATCCCTTATCCTTTAATGCACAAATATCCAAAATTGTTTGAATGCTTTCTTTTCTTGCAATCTCAATAAATGCGCATGTGTTAATTATGATTAAATTTGCATCTTCTTCATTTGCAACAATTTCAAATCCGTTTTCTTTTAACTGAAAAAGCATTTTTTCAAGGTCAACACGATTTTTGTCACAGCCAAGTGAAATTGCGCCAATTTTTTTACCTTTTGTATCCATAATTTTATTCTTTATCTCCAAATATTTTTAAAAATTGTTCCATTGTTATATGCACAGTTCTTGGTTTGCTACCATCAGAAGCTGAAATGAAATTTGCTTCTTCCATTTGATCAATTATTCTTGCTGCCCTTGGAAAACCGATGGCAAGCTTGCGTTGAAGAACTGATATTGTTGCCTGATTTGATTCAATAACATATTTAAGTGCTTGTGGCATAAGTTCATCGAATGCACTACTAGAATTAAGGTCTTCACCATAATGAGAATTTGATATACTATTTTCAACTTCTTCACTGAAAGAAGGAGCATTGTTTGCAATGATATAATCAACAATATTTTCAACTTCTTTTCCAGAAATGAAGCAACCTTGAATTCTTTTTGGGTCAGCCTGATCACTTGGAGCAAAAAGCATATCACCTTTTCCAAGCAATTTTTCTGCACCTGCCTGATCCAAAATTGTTTTTGAATCTTGATAGCTTGTAACCGCAAAAGAAATTCTTGAAGTAAGATTTGCTTTGATTGTGCCAGTAATAACATCAACTGATGGTCTTTGTGTTGCCAAAATTAGATGAATACCACTTGCACGAGCTTTTTGAGCAAGTCTCATAATTTTTTCTTCAAATTCTTTTTTGTTTGTTGACATAAGGTCTGCAAGCTCATCGATGATAATTACAATAAGTGGCAATTTTTCTTCTTCGCCTGCAATAACCTTCTCATTTAAGTTATATTCACCCAAATTTCTAACTTTCAAAATTTGAAACAAACCATATCTTCTTTCCATTTCATTGATTGCCCAATTAAGTGCATTCAAGGCTTTTGAAGTTTCAGTTATAACATTTTGAAGAAGTAAGTGTGGAAGTTCATTGTACATTGTAAACTCAACCCGTTTTGGATCAACAAGAATAAGTTTCAAATCTTCTGGAGAGCTTTTGTAAATAAGGCTTATAATAACAGAATTTAAACAAACACTTTTACCTGAATTTGTTGCTCCCGCAATCAAAAGATGTGGCATTTTTGCAAGATCACAAATCTTAGCATTGCCATTGATATCTTTTCCTAAGGCAAAAGTTAAAGGAGATTTACTTGAAATAAATTCTTGAGAAGACAAAATATCTCTTAGACTAACCATTGAAATTTTGTCATTTGGAACTTCAACACCAACTGCACTCCTTCCGGGAATTGGTGCTTCAATTCTTATTCCACCATTTGCCGCAAGAACAAGAGCAATATCATCAGCATGAGCTATAAGTTTTTTAACACTAATTCCTGCTGGCATTTCAAGTTCAAATCTTGTTACCGCAGGTCCAACAATAACACCAATAACTTTGGCTGGAACTTTAAACATTTCTAAAGCATTTTCAAGTTGAATGCGTTTTGCAATGATTTGTTCTGAATCAAAGGACGGCTTTGTTGAAACTGTTGTGATTAAATCAAGAGGTGGCGCAATATAAGCTTTTTCTTGTTGTCTTTTAGTTTCAAGTTCATTTTCAAAAAGCATTTTTTCTTGAACGATATTATTTTGTTCAAAGCTATTAGAAAAGTTTGAACCAGATAAATTGTCCAGCTTGTTCAAAATGTTTTTTTCTGGCATAACGATTGGCTTTTCATCTTCAATATTTTTTGCAATAAATGGAGCAATGTAGCTATGCTCTTTCTCTTCATCACTGTTTATTTTGAAGTAATTAGAAGCAATTTCTTCATGAAAAATCTTTGAAGGTTTAATTTGATTTTCTTGATTTGTTTTAAGCTCAGAAACATTTTCTTCAATAACTTTTTTTGGAACAGGAGAAATTCTTGGACTAAGTTCAATTGTTTGAGGTCTAGACAAAATATATTCTCTTCTACTAATTGGCTTTTCAACTGGCAAAGCTTGAGTTTCAGTTTGATTTAATTTGACATCTTTTATTCTTTCAAAAATTGGTGGCGGTGGAAGATTGATGTTTGAACTTTTTTCATTAGTTACTCTTTTTTCCAATCCAAGCTTGATTTTTGCACCATTTTTCTTTTCGTTTTCGAGTTTAGCTTCAAGAGTTATGCTACTTGGTTTTATATTTTCTTTTTGAACAGTGATATTTTTTAGTTCAAAAGGTTCATCTTTTTTCTCTTTCAAAATAACCACTGAACTTTGTGTTTTAACATAAATATTTTTAGCATAGTAAAAATAATCAATAATAAGTGAAACAAAAACAATTAATGAAACAACAAAAAACACAATTGCAGTTGCATTGTTTAACAAAAATTTAAAAGGAGCAATAACAAGCGAAATTAAAATTCCACCAGCGGTGAAGCCTTGAGTATACGATAGAATTAAAAATTCACCCAAACCACCTTCATACGAAAGAAATATAATTAATTGAATAATAGAAAGCAAACTTACAAGAGAACAAGACAAATAAACAATGTATTTTTTTGTTAAAACATATTTTTTTCTTGTTACCAAAGCAAATCCTACTGCAAGCGAAACAATGAAAAATGGAAAAGCAAACAAACCAAGAGCCCCAAGTAAAAATGTTTTTAAAAAGACAATTAAGTTTGAAAAAAGTGCAATAAGCATAAGAAGAGAAACACAAATAATTGTCATGCCGACAATCTTTGATTTTGGCACTTTTTCTACTGGCGTTTTTTCAAATTCATAAATTGCCACTTGCCTTCTCCCTTTTAACTAATAAAGTTTAGCATATCCAAAGATTTTCTTCAACCTTATTTAAGCCATTTGTTAACAAAGGATTTGCTTGTTTTGTTTCCAACAACTGCAACAACCGCTTTGCTAAAATCAAAAGTTTTTTTTGCAAAATCTTCAAGCTCATGCTTTTTGATTATTTCCATTTTTTTAATTTCTTTTCCAACTGATCTAGGTTTTCCATAACAAAGAATTTCTTTTGCATTTCCAGAAGCAACGAAATCAAGATTTTCTCTTAGCATAAGTAACAAATTTTTTAAAAACTTTTTAATTTTTTCAAATTCTTCATCTTGAATGCCTTCACAAGAAATTTTTTCAAGTTCTTCTTTAATTTCTTTAAATGCTTCTTGCATATTTTTTTCTTCAGTTGCAAAGTAAATCTCCAAATTTCCAGATTTAACACTTGCATTGTCAAAAGCAGAAATGTTGTATACAAGTCCGTGTTCTTCTCTTATTCTTTGAAAGAGCCTTGAACTCATACCTCCACCAAGAAAAAATGAAAGCAAAAGCATTTTTGTTGAATTTTTATTAAATAAATTTATGCCGGGAAAACTTAAAATAACATGATTTTGCACAATTTTTTTCTGTTTAAAAATGTAACTAGGTTCATTTGAAGCTTTAATTTGTACTTTGCTGAAAACAAAAGGTTTATCAGCACCTTTTAATTGTGAATTAATAAAATACTTTTCAACAAGTTTTTCTGCTTCATCAAAAGAAATGTTTCCAGCAAAAGAAATCACTGTTTTGTCAAAAGTAAAGTTTTTGTTTTTAAAGTTTAACATATCATTTCTTGTTATGCTTGAAACTGTGTCAAAAAAACCGCCAACAGGATTTCCTTGTGTGTTTCCAGCATACAAAGAACCAGCCAAAAGCTCTGAAACAACATTTTCTGGATCATCTTCAATCATGGCTAATTCTTGTAAAACAACAAGTCGTTCTTTTTCAAGTTCCAATTCTGGAAGGGTTGAATTCAAAAACACATCACTTAAGAGTTCAAAACAAAATGACACATCTTCAGATATGCATTTAACAAAAAATTTTATAAAATCATTGCTGGTTGCTGCATTTATAACACTGCCAACGCTTTCAAAAGCATTTGCAATTTCACTTGAAGTTCTTGTGTTTGTTCCTTTAAAAGCCATATGCTCAAGAAAATGGGCAATCCCCTCTTTTCCTTTTGGATCATCATTTGAGCCACAACCAACTGTTATGTTTGCTACAACAGATGGAAATCCCTTTAAAGTTTCAACAACAAGTCTAAGTCCATTATTATAAGTCTTATGTTTAATCAATTTATATCTCCTGCCACAAATATTAACACAGCTTGCAAAAATATGAAACAAAAAAAATGGCAGAATTTGTTTATATTTTTTGTTATAAAAGAAAATATTTTGAATTTTTATTCCGCCAAGTTTTGAGTTACTGTTACAAAACTAAATCCCAAGCTTTTTAGATAATCAATTATTCTTGGCAATGCTCCAAGAGTTTCTTTGATTGGGTGCATCAGAATTAAATCACCATTTTGTGGGTTTTTAATTGCTCTAGAAAAAATTGTATCCTCATTTCTATCACGCCAATCAATTGTGTCTCTAGTCCACATAATTGTTTTGTAACCAAGTTCATAAGCTGCTAACAAAGTGTTTTTGTTGAATGCTCCACTTGGTGGAGCAAAGAGATTCATTTCAAGTCCAATTGTTTCTTTTACAAGGTTATGTGTTGTCAAAATTTCTTGCCTGTTAAGTTCAAGAGAAATTTTGTTTTGATCTCTGTGATTAAATCCATGACTTCCAATTTCGTTTCCTGAATCATAAATTTGTTTCAAAACGGCGTCATTTTTTGCCACCCAACTTCCCCCAACAAAGAAAGTTGCTTTGGCATTTTTTTCTGCCAAAACATCAAGCATAGGTTTTATGTATTCAGTTCCCCAATAAACATTAATCATTAGTGATATTTGCCTTTTTTCTGTGTTTCCTTGATATATTGGATCTCCAACCGTTGATGCACTAACAAAAATTGAGCCTGAAACAAATGCATATGAAAAAACTGTTATAATAATCAAAGCAATCATTGTGTTTGTAATTAAAGTTAGTAAGTGTTTTTTCTTCATCTAAAACCTCTAATAACATTCTATGCGTTAAAAATTCATTCTTGCATAAAAAATTGGCTCTTAGACAAGTTTTTTCTCCTAACAAAAAATCAAATACAAAAAAAGTCAGGTTGGTTTTTAAAATAATTTAATAACATGAAAGCTTACTAAAAAAACCAACCCCTTGTGAGAGTTAGCTTTTTTCTAATTAAAAGTTTGTTTTAATATTATAAATATTATTTAGCTTTATTGATGATTGAAACGAGTTTCATATCAACTCTTCCCTTTTCATCAACTTTAAGAACTTCAACTTCAACAGTATCCCCAATTGAAAGAATATCTTCAACCTTTTCAACATGTTTGTCAGAAAGTTTTGAAATGTGAATCATTCCATCTTTTCCACTGACAATTTCAACAAAAGCTCCAAATTGCAAAATTCTTACAACTTTGCCTGTGTAGATTTTTTTAGGCTCAAGTTCCATAACAATTCCCAAAATGATATTTTTTGCTTTTTCAGCCATTTCAGTTTCAGTTGTTGCAATGCAAACTTTTCCATCATCAGTAATATCAATTTTGACGCCAGTTTCTTCAATGATTTTATTGATAACTTTTCCGCCTTGTCCAATAACTTCACGAATTTTGTCTGGATTGATATCAAAAGAGATGATTTTTGGTGCATATTTTGAAAGTGTTTTTCTTGGTTCTGGAAGAACTTCAAGCATTTTTGAAAGAATAAATGTTCTTCCAACTTTAGCTTGAGCAACTGCTCTTCTCAAAATATCTTCGCTGATACCCTTAATCTTCATGTCCATTTGAATTGCTGTGATACCTTTTTCTGTTCCAGCAACTTTAAAGTCCATATCACCAAGGAAATCTTCAAGACCTTGAATGTCTGTTAAAACAGCAACTTTATCGTTTTCTTTAATAAGTCCCATTGCAATTCCTGCAACAGGCGCTTTAATTGGAACACCAGCGTCCATAAGTGCAAGTGTGCTTCCGCAAACGCTTGCTTGAGAAGTGCTACCATTGCTTGAAAGAACTTCACTTACAGTTCTGATTGCATAAGGGAATTCATCTTCAGAAGGGAGTACTGGTTCAAGTGCTCTTTCAGCAAGTGCTCCATGTCCAATTTCTCTTCTTCCTGCTGCTCTAAGAGGTTTTGCTTCGGCAGTTGAATATGGAGGCATGTTGTAATGATGCATATATCTTTTGACTTCTTCATCATCAATGCCTTCAAGTTTTTGAACTTCACTCATCATTCCAAGTGTAAGAGTTGTCATAACTTGGGTTTGACCACGAGTAAACACGCCTGAGCCATGTACTCTTGGCAAAACGCCAGTTTCGCACCAAATAGGACGAATTTCAGTAAGTTTTCTTCCATCAGGTCTAACACCATCATTCAAGATGCGAGCTCTAACTTTTTCTTTCTTCATTTTGTAAAGGACATCGCCAATTTCTCTTTCTTTTTCTGGAAAAATTGTTGCAAAGTGTTCTTTAACCATCATTGTAAATTCATTTTCTTTTGCTTCTCTTTCTTGGCGATCAAAAAAGCTCAGAACTTCATCAAGAGACTTGTCAGCAAATGCTTTGACTTGTTTTGTGATTTCTTCATCAATAACATAGTATTGAATTTTGTCTGAAACAGATTTTCCAATTGCTTTTTTGATTTCATTTTGAAAAGCAACTTGTTTTTTAACTTCTTCATGAGCAAACATGATTCCAGCAAGCATAACTTCTTCTGAAACTTCTTTTGCTCCTGCTTCAACCATCAAAACTGCTTCACCTGTTCCTGAAACAATCAAACTCATTTCACTTGCATTTCTTTCAGCCAAACTTGGATTTGGAATAAATTTGCCATCAATAAGAGCAATTTGAATTGAGCCAGTTGGGCCACCGAAAGGAATGTTTGAAATTGAAAGTGCAACCGACGAACCAAGCATAGCTAAAGGTTCTGGGGCAACATCTGGATCAATTGACAAAACAGTTGCAACAATTGCAACATCATTGAAAAATCCTTTTGGAAACAAAGGACGAAGTGGTCTATCAATTAAACGAGATGTAAGAATTGCTTTGTCAGAAGCTCTTCCCTCTCTCTTTTTAAATCCACCGGGAATTTTTCCTACTGCATACATTTTTTCTTCAAAATCAACTCCGAGTGGAAAGAAATCAATTCCTGCACGAGGAGCGGCAGCCATTGTTGCATTAACTAAAACAACTGTATCTCCGCATCTAACAACGCAAGAGCCATTAGAAAGTCCACAGTATTTTTCTGTTTCAACAGTAACTTCTTTTCCACCGATTGTTGTTGTGAAAACTGTTGGTGTTTTGTTCATCATACTTTAGTATTCTCCTTAAAAAATGGAGCAGAACTATAAGAGTTTCTGCTCCGAATAAAATTACCTAAGATTAAGTGATTTTTTAACATCACGGAAACGATTGATATCTTTTTCTTCAAGATATTTAAGAAGACCTTTGCGTCTTCCAACCAATCTTAAAAGACCGCGACGAGAATGGTTATCATTATGATTAACTTTCAAATGTTCTGTGAGGTGATCAATTTTTGCTGTGAGAAGTGCAATTTGAACTTCTGCTGAGCCAGTGTCAGCTTCACTTCTTTTGAAAGATGCGATAACTTCTTGTTTGTTAATACTTTCCATTTGTTTTACCTCCTATGGATATTTCTCCGAAAACCAAGTAGAGCGAGAGGAATCGCATCCCTTAGCAAACGGACGCTTGAATACTACCATATATAGAGATAAAACACAAGCATTTTTTAATGATTTTTATTTTAAATTTTTTATTAGTTATCAATCATCCAATCCAAGTAAATTCCATATCCTTTTGTTGGATCTGAAACAAAAACATGTGTAACTGCTCCAACAATTTTTCCATTTTGAACAATTGGACTTCCACTCATACCTTGCACCACACCGCCCGTTAATGAAATTAGCCTTTTGTCAATTACTCTAAAAACCATACCTTTGTTTTTGGGCACATTTTGCTTTGTTGCCTTAATGATTTCAATGTCATATTCTTCTCTTATTCCAGATATGTTACTAATAATTTTTGCCTTGCCTGGAACAACACTAAGTCTACTAGCTGTTTTTGCCGTTTTGTTAACATCAATCACACCAATTTCTTCAGTGATATTTCCAAAAACTCCAACTTGAGTGTTTTTGTCAAGCGTTCCAACACCGTCTTCATCTTGAAGAAACAACCCTTGAAGTTCCCCAGGTTTACCATTTTTCCCTTTGTTTATGCCAACAATTGCACATTTATGAACAGTTCCGCCGTTTGCATCACAAACTGCCCCAGTTTCAAAATCAGTGATTGGGTGTCCTAAAGCTCCAAATCTGCCATCTTGTTTAACATATGTAAGTGTTCCAATTCCACTAGCATCATCTCTTGCCCAAATACCAAGTTTAAGTTTATTTGTTGCTTTTTCTTTTACAACATTTACATTTGCTTCAAAAGGCGAACCTTTTCTTGTGCCAAAAATTTTTAATTTTGTATTTTCATTAACAACAGAATCTTTTTCTAGTTTTTTTAAAAATTCTGAAATATCAGTTACATTTGCAATGTTTGTATCATTAATTTTTTTGATAACATCTCCACTTTGCAAAGTTCCGTTTGATTGTGGACTTACCACCCCGCTTTCAGTTTCAACCTTGTTTTCTCCCACAACAATTACTCCATTTGTTAAAAGAGCAAATCCAAGAGTGTTGCCACCAAGATAAACTTCATCACCTTCTGTTAAAAGCACTTTTGTCTTTTTTATTGGAATAATTCCAAAAAGTTTAAACCAAAGTTCTGTAACAGGAGTTCTAACCCCACCAACTTCAACTTCTTTTTGTTTTAAACTTGTTGTAACAAAATTTCCAAAAGCTTTGTTTTCATTAATAATGGAAATATCTTCTTTTGAAATAGGTAAATTTTCAAAAGATGAAAAAACTTCACTGAGTGGCACAAAAAAGACAATGAGAAGAACAAATGAAATAATAGCAGTACTAAAAAATAAACCAATTCTTTTTGCTTTAAGCATTTGTGCCTTTCCTCCAACATATTTTAGTTTGCTTCCAAATTGGTCAAATATGCAAAAATAAAAAAACAAGCCAGTTTTTGGCTTGCCATAAATTGCGTAATAATTATAGATTATTTTTGTAATTTTCAGCCCAATTTTTAAGCTCTTTTGCGTGTAATAATGCACTTTCTGAAACAATAGCCCCACTGGATAATCTTGCAATTTCTTCAATTGTTCTTTCAGCCACAAGTGGTTCAACAGTGGTGAATGTTGAGTTTTCTTTAACAATCTTTTTAACATACAAATAATTATCAGCCATTGAAGCAACTTGAGGCAAGTGAGTGATGCACAAAACTTGATATTTTTTTGACAACATTCCAAGTTTCTCTGCAACGACCATTGCAGTTTCTCCACTAATTCCAGAATCAATTTCATCAAACACCAAAATTTGAACGCCATCACCACTAATTATGTTTTTGAAAGCTAACATAAAACGAGATAGTTCTCCACCAGAAATTGTTTTTGACAAACTTTTAAGTTCTTCACCTTTATTTGCAGAAAATAAAAATTCAACATTATCAATTCCATTTTTACCAATTTCTGTTTCTTCAGAAAACTCAGAACTTTCAGAAAATTTAACTTTGAAAGTTGCATGTTTCATTCCTAGTTCAGTAAGTTCACCATGCATTTGAGCTTCAATATTGCCAGCTACAATTCTTCTTTCTTGGGAAAGAGCTTTTGCTTTTTCATAAATTTGTTTAAGGATAGCTACCTTATCTTCATTTAGCTTTGTAAGCAAATATTCACTATTGTCCAAGTCTTCAAGTTGTGTTTTAGATTTATTGTAGAAAGAAATTACATCATCAAGAGTTGGACCATATTTTTGCTTAAGATTTTTAATTTTGTCATAACGGGAATCAATTTCATTAAATTCTTTTTCATCAAAAACATAATTTCGCTCAAAATCTTTCACTGTTTCATATATATCAGACAACTCATAAGCCACATTTTCCATTCTTGTGCCAAGTTCTTCAAAAGCTTTACTTTGGGAAGAAAAAGAGGATATGAGTTTTTTTAATTGAGTTGCTTTAGCTGACATTAAACCTGTGCCGTCACCTTCAAAAATGTTTAGCATTTCTTTGAGGCTATCCGCATTTTTTTCAAAGTTTAAATACATTTGGCGTTTTTCTTGCAAAGTTTCATCTTCGCCTTTTTGAGGTTTAACTGATTCAATTTCAGTTATTTGAAATGTAAGAAAGTCTTTTTTTCTTTCAAATGTAAAACCTTCTCCACTTATTTCATCAATTTTTTTCTTAATTTCATTTCTTTTTGAAACAAGTGTTTCGAGTTCATTTTTAATTTTATCAATTTTGCCAGAAGCACAACCATCTAAAACTGCCTGATGATTTTTTGATGAAAGCAAAACTTGAGAATCATGTTGAGCATATGAATCAATGAGATTCAAAGCAATTTGTTTGAGTGTTGAAACAAGAACAATTGAACCATTGATTCTACACTCACCTCTTCCATCAATATTAAGAGAGCGAGAAATCACTATTTCACTGTCAGCTTCAATGCCTTGTTCAGTCAACAAATCTTTAGTCGAATTGTTGATATCAGAAAAAAGAGCTTCAACTTTCATAAGTTTTTCGCCACTTCTAACAAGAGTTTTATCAGCTTTTCCACCAAGAACAAAACTTAAACTATCCAAAATAATGCTTTTTCCTGCACCAGTTTCTCCAATCAAAACTGTGAAGCCGTTTTCAAAACTTAGCGACAAATCGCTAATTAAAGCAACATTTTTTATGCGTAAAGAATTAAGCATATTTTCTCCTAAGCTCAAAATTTAACTAATTAATTAATTTTCAATAATGCTTTCAATGGTTTTTGTTGTTTCTTCCGCCATGCTTGAACTAGGCAAAATTATCATAACTGTGTCATCACCAAAAACAGCACCCATAACATTTTGCAAATTTAATTTGTCAATTAAACCGCAAACTGAAGATGCCATTCCTTTGATTGTTTTTATAACAGAAAGGTTGCAAGCAGATTTTACACTGATAACCATTTCTTTAAAAATATTAACATGTTTAGAAGATATAGTTTGTTCACCATTATCAATGAAAGAATACTTGTAACTTTTGGAATCTGAGGACAAAGTTTTTGTTAAACCAAGTTCTTTTATATCTCTTGAAATGGTTGCTTGTGTAATTTCAAACCCTGCGTTTTTTAAAAAAGTAACCAACTCATCTTGAGTTTTAACTTCATTTGTCATTATGACTTCAAGAATTTTTGACTGACGCAAGGATCTTGCCATATGTCCTCCAAAGTGCCTATTTATAAGGTAAAGACAGTGTTATGCATAATTATAAATGTATGATTATACATTCATGAATTCTATACTTTTTATGATTATACATTGCAACTTATAATTATGCAAGCGATTTTTGCATAAATATTCAGTAGGTTTTTTATAAAAATTAATGTACTTGAATGAATATCAATTTGGAGTTTTTATTTATGCAATTTTTGGTATCAAATAATTCGACAAAAAGCGCTACCCTACTTCGTAACCCATACAAAGTAAAAATTTTAATGGAAATAAAAAACATAAAATAGCACAATTTTAAAAACATAATTACTGCATTACCGATGCTTTTAGGTCTTGCTTAACTACAAACTTGGCCCTAATTTCACAACAAAAAAACGGCTTAAAAAAGCCGTCTTCATTAATTATTTTAATTTTTTTTACTGAACAAACTTAAAAACTTTCCAACTTTCATAACAATTGACTCTGAATTTGCAATTGCAACTTTTTTACCAATTGCTTTTGTGAATACAGTTAATGAAGCAATTAATCCACTAATTAATGCCGCAATCAAAATCTTAACTGAACCTGTTGGTGTGTAGGCTTCAAAAATCTTTATAACAATAACACTACCAGCAGCACCAGAAATAATTCCACAAACATCTCCAACAACATCGTTACAAAATGAAGCAAACTTTTCTGAATTTGAAACAATCACAACTGATTCCTTCGCTCCCCTAATTCTTCTTGCAGCCATTGCATTTATGTGGTCAAACGAAGCAGCAGTAACAGCAACACCAACCATATCCGCCATAACACTCACAAAAATTAAAAATAATATAATTATGCTTGATACGATTATTCCAGTTTTTGAAAGCAAAAATTCACTTGAAACACTGAAGAACAATGCAAGGAAAAATGTTAAAACGCAAATTTGAATTGGCCACAAAGAAATTCTTTTTTTTGGCTTCTCTTCAATTTTCTTTTTTAAAATTTTTGGTTTTTCATTGTTTGATTTTTTTTCCATTTTTTAATTAACCTTCACTCTATGTTATTTTGGCAATAATAAAATTATTCTCGCCACTTATAATAAAAAAATGTGAAGACAACATCAATAGTAAACCTTGCGTCTTAAGGTTCAGTAGGTTTTCCCACTCAAAAACTTGGCGTCGCCGATCAAGCAGTTTCCTTTCAATTTTGAGTCTTTCCCATTTGGGTCAGCACTGAATCACCACTAAGTACACACTATAATCCCAAAGATGTTTGTTACCAACAGTCTAGAAGCTTTCCTTTGCAGGCCAATTTTGCTCTTAGCTTTATTTTGCAGAAAATTATTTCATTTACAAATTAATATAAAATCCTTAAAACCCACTCAAAGCGAGCTACTCTGCACACAACTTGCGTCGCATTGCAGGTTTAATCTCAGTCAGTCAAATTCGAAAAATTAACCAATTAGAGTCTCCACGACGCTTGGAACAATCATCATATGCCATTACGAGCTGTCCAAACATCTTAACCCCCAGCACCCACCCTAATTTGGGCAAAAAAAGCAAGCACCAGGGACTTCAACGATATGCCCTTCCACGATCACCTGTCGTATTAGGAACAAAACTCCTGACTAGAATACTGCGTCTTCACAATATAAAATATAACATAAATTTGTTTTTATGTCAATATTTGACACACAAAAATGTCATTTGTTATTATTAATCTAAAGGTGTAGAATATAATCATATGAAAAAATTTATATATAAAATTTTAAATGAAGATGAAGGAAAAACTGTATACGAGTTTCTTAAGGAAAAAGGTGTATCAGAAAATTTTGTGAAGAGTTTAAGAAAATGCATTGATAACATTTCAATTAACGACAATCCATCAAAAACAAATGATATTTTGCACGCAGGATCAACCCTTAAAATAAGTTGTGATGCAAAACAAAATAAAAACCAAACAAACATAACACCAACAAGTTGTGTAGTATCAATCATAACACCACTAGACATTGTATATGAAGATGAATTTATGCTTATAGTCAACAAACCTGCAGGCTTGTCTTGCATGCCCACAAGAAGCCACTTCAATGGCAATCTTGGAAAACAAATTTTGGAGTATTTGAGCTTTTCTCAAACAAATCCAGTTTTAAGAATACCCTTCAGACTTGACCTTGATACAGCAGGAATTGTTGTTGCATTTAAAAACCAACTAGCTTTTTCACTTTTTAAAAATGCAAATTTTAATAAAACATATCATGCCATTGTTGAGGGAAAAGTTGACAAACAACTTACAATCAACGAACCAATTGAAACAATTGTTTCGCCCGATGGCATTAATCAGCAAAAACGAATTGTTTCAAAAAATGGTAAAAATGCAATAACTTACATTTTGCCTCTTTTATTCAATGAAAATAATAGTCTTGTTGAAGCCAAGATTGAAACAGGGAGAACTCATCAAATAAGAGTTCATTTATCTTTTATTAACCATTCTTTAATCGGCGACAAATTATATGGAAAAGCTAGCAATTTCATGTCTTTTGCCGCTTTAATTTGCAAAAAAATCACTTTTTTTCACCCAATTAAAAATGAACAAATCAACATTGAAGTTGAGTATCCTAAAAGCATTAAAAATTTTGTTATGACAAAAATGAAAAACTTAATTGAAAAATGATTTAATAATTTTTTTAATTTTTAATTGTGTACGATTTTGAATTTCCGAACTTGATTAAATGTTTCTGCATCAAAAATAACTTAATCTTTAAAAATGTAGTTTCTGTGAATGGTTTAATTTTAGATTTTATTTTTTTCTATTGAAAAACTTTGCACATGTAATTTTTCATTAATCTGGAACTAAGTTCAGCATTTCATCAATAGTGCCTGATTGAAGATAAGTTTCCGGTACATCTCCAACAATAATACATTCAGCAATCAAAATGTCAGATGAAAACGAAACCTTTTTGTTTTCAGTTGGCAAAACAACACCAACATTTGCAGTTACTATTAAATAGATTCTATGTAATGTTTGATTGATTCCCTTTTCTATAAATTCTGAAGAAAATGAACAACTAACATATCCAACTGGCAAAATTCTTAAACGCACAGTTGGTCCTCTACCCGCTAATATTGGCATGCCACTAAATGAACCAATTGGAATATCAATTCCATCTTGCCCAACAATTTCTAGTTTTTCTTGAGCTAATTTAATAACATTATGAGAAACTTTATTAATTTCTAAAGTATTTGCTTGCATCATAACAACATTGCCAACATCATTTCTCGTTATTCTTATTAGTGAATCATAAATTGTTTCGTTTCCAATTGCTTCAGAAACAGCATTATTCATTGCAAAACTTACGAGTGATTGAACTTTGACTTCACTCATATGAAAAACTACGGGGTTAACTACAAGATTCAAATATAGGATAGATAAAAAAACAAATAGAAAAGCAAAAGCTAAAATGCAAATTTTCTTTTTTCTATACTGTTTTTTTATTTTTGGCGAACAAAATATTTCCACATAAGAATATATGTTTAAATTTTGGAAATGATTAACAAAAAATTATCTCTTTGTTTTGCTTTTACAAAACACCCCAGCAATAAATGCAAAAATTACTGCAGCTGAAACACCTGCAGCAACTCTTTCAAGTCCTCCAGCAAATGCACCAATAAAATCTCCAGATTTACAGCCTTCAATTGCACCACGAGCCATTGATGCTCCAAATCCAATTATTGGAACATTTATTCCAGCATGAGCAAAATTGGAAACATATTCAAAAACACCAAAGGCTTCCATAACAACACCAATGTAAACAAAAAGTACCAATATTCTTGATGTAGTCATGTTGGTTCTAACCACCAACAATTGTCCTAATGCACAAATTATTCCGCCAACCAAAAAAACAATAATATAATCAATCATTATTTCTCACCTCCCTTATCTGATTCAATTTCAACAGCATGAGCAATTGCAGGAATTGAATCACCTTGTTGGCTAGAAAGAGTTGAAAGCAGTGCACCTGTTGCTACAAATAATATTTTTTTGAATTCACCAGTTAAAAGTTTTTTCATAATATAAGAATTAAGTATAACAGCACTGCAACCTGCCCCACTTCCACCCATAAATGCTTTTTCATTTTTGTCAAAAATCATTTGACCACAATCGTTGTAGTTTGTTCCAAGTTTAATATTTTCATCTTCCAATAAGTCAAGCAATATTTCACTACCTAATTTACCTAAATCTCCAGTTACAATAAGATCATAATCTTCAGGCTTTGAATTTGTTTCATCAAAATGAGCTTTCAAAGTTGAAGCTGCTGCAGGAGCCATTGCTGCACCCATATTGTTTACATCTTTAATTCCATAGTCCATAACCTTGCCAAAAGTTGCACAAGTAATTTTTGGACCTTTTCCTTTACTTGAAAGAATTGTTGCTCCCGCACCAGTAACAGTCCATTGAGAAGTTGGAGGTCTTTGATTTCCTAATTCAAGTGGAAATCTGAATTGTCGTTCAGCACTTGAAAAATGTGAACTTGTTGCACAAATTAGCTTTTCAAAAAACCCACCATCAACAAGACAAGCGCCAAGTGCCAAGCTTTCTGCCATTGTGCTACATGCTCCAAACAAACCAATAAAAGAAGCATCAAATTGTCTTGCTGCAAAACTCGAAGAAATGATTTGATTTAGCAAATCACCACTTATTAATGCTTGTACTTCATTTGGATTTATTCCTGCTTTGTCAAAAGCTCCAAAAATGGCATGTTCAAGAATTTTTCTTTCTGCCTTCTCAAATGATTTTTCTCCAAAAAAATCGCTTTTTAATTTGTAATCAAAATAATCTGCAAAAACACTTTTTGATTCTTTTGGTCCAACAATTGAGTAACCAGCAAGAATTGTTGGTTTGTTTTTAAAAAACACTGTTTGATTCCTTTTCACAATTCACCTCAAAATATTAAATAAATTAAACCAACAATAAAGCCAGCAACAATTCCGTTCACAATTACTGGACCTGCAATTGAGAACATTTTTACGCACATTCCAAAAATTATTCCTTCTTGCTTGAACTCAATTGCTGGACTTGTAATTGAGTTGCTAAAACCAGTAATTGGAATAATTGCACCAGCACCGCCAATTGCACCAATTTTATCCCAAACTCCAAGTGCAGTAAGAAATGATGCAATAAAAATTAATATGATTAGTGTTGCAGCCCAAGCATCTCTAAGACTTAATGTTTCAAATAATGAAAGCAACAAATCATTAATGCCTTCTCCTACAACACAAATTAATCCACCAATCCAAAATGCATTCAAAATTGATGGAAAAATCTTTGTCTTTGGAATTTTTGCATTTACATATTCGTTATATTTTTTGTTTCTTTCATTTCTATCCATACTTTTCTCCTACAAAATTTTTGCCAAAAAAAAGTTTTTCAATCATTTATAAATAATTTTTTAATATCTGAACACACTATCAAAAAATTTGGAGGATTACATGAAAAATAAAAAGATTATTGCATTAGGACTTATTTCTATTGCTGCACTTCCCTTGCTTGGTTGCACAACTGCAGGTTCACCTGCTGCAATCTCATATGGAATTGAACAAAAGGCAAAAAAAGTTTATTCAGCAGTAAAGTCCATGGAAACAGCTGAATCAACTGAATTGATTGCAAAAGAATTTCAACCAATTGCTTACAGAAGTTCTGAAACTGATTACACGGCTTCTGATGACACGAGCAGTATTACAACAGGTGCGATTGCTCAAAACACACCGATTAGCAAAAAAGATGCCAAATTATTTGAAACAAATAGCACACCAATTAATCATAATGATGCAAAATTGTTTAACTTAAACGATGAAAGTTTTTTCTATTCATACAATCCTTTCCCTCATATAACAATTTCTTCAGGAAAGCTTAAAAATAATTCAACTGAAGTTGCAAGCACAAATAATTCCACCATGCCAACTTGGAAAAAATGGCAAGAACGCCAAAACGATAGAATGAATAAAGAGCTAAACACTGAACCAGTTTGGCAAACTGCAACCACTCAAAGCACGGGTGCTTATGCAATGAAATATGGCACAAGAACAAATTATTCTCGCAATGCCCTTTCAAATCATATTGAAAGACTTGAAAGCTTATATGATATTTCTTGCGATCTTGTTGCTGCAACTCAACAATTTTCTGATCTTAAAAACGAAGTGCTAAACAAAACACAAGATCTTAAGGAAACTGCTTCAAAAATCAGGAACAAACAAATTGTTCTCACTGAGGAGCAAAAGGACAACTTAAAAGAAGCCTCAAAACTTTTAGATGAAAACACAAATAGTTTAAAACAAAACCAAAAAGAAGCTGAAAAAAACATCAATGAATTAAAAATGAGTACCATAGGCTTTGGAACAAACATAGACCAACTTAGTATAAAGAGCCTAAGAATGCTCTCTACTTTTGAAAAGAGAATTTCTACTCTTAAAAACACATCTGAATCAATTGATCAAATTGAAAATTTAATTGATAAGGCTGGAGAAGAAAATACTTTTGCTAAAAACGCAGAAACCACAAATACTAATACAGTTAACAAAACAAAAAATACTACAAACACAAATTCAGTTAACAACACAACTAATCTAACTACTGCAAAAAACAATCAAACCACAAACAATAACACTTCAAACTATATTGATAACAATAATATAAATAATGTTACAAGAAAGAATATTGAATACAATGCCACTGTTCCAAACCCAAATATTCAATCAACAACAATGATTCCTTCAAAAACAAATAATAGCAATGCAAATAGAACCGAAAATTCCACGAATAATGGAATTAATAATAACGCAAAATATTATACTGGCAATCCAGCAATTAGTAGAAACATTAACAATACAACAACAAACAACAATGTAAATAGAAGTTATTTTACTGATAATGCAGGTTCAAGTTCAATCACAATTGACAAATCTTTTGGAAGAAATCGTAAAAAATATATAGATCCATTGATTGATATTTTGTTGAAAAGAAATAATGATAATACTAACTTAAACCGTGATACAACAAAAACAACTAACAACAATGTTAATAGCCCAATATCAAATAACTCTTCTGTAAATAACAAAATCAACAAAACAACTAATGGAACATATTCAAATTCAACTATCAACAATTCTAATACAAATACAAATTCAATAAATAACACTATGACAAATCAAAAAATTGGTTCTTATAATCCAACCCGAAATGTTAATTCCACAAACAACACAAATAACACAACAAGAAATATAAACAAAAACACAACAAATCTTGCAAATGGAACAACAAACAACGGAGTCAATAAAACAACTACAAATGCTATCAACAATAATGTAAATAGAAATAATACAAACACAATCAATAGAAATGTAAATACAAATACTATTGGTAATGTAAATAACACCACAAACACAATCAATAGAAATGTAAATACAAATACTGTCGGAAATGTAAATAACACCACAAACACTACCAACAGAAATGTAAATACAAATAGCAATACCAACACAACTAATAGCAATACCAACACTACTTATGGCAATACCAACACTACTAATAGCATTATTAATAAAACTACAAATAATGCGACTACAACAAATAATGGATACAACACAAACAATAACTCTGTAACCAATCAAAATTTAACTAATCAAGTAAAATATGGAAATGTTCCAAACAATTCAACAGCAAACAATATTAATGGAACAACTAATAATGGAACAAATTACACCACAAACACTACAAATGGTAATGTAAAAACAAATAATGCTAATACTATCGGAAATGTAAATAACAACACAAACACTATTAATAGAAATGTAAATACAAATAATACTAATACTATCGATAATGTAAATAACAACACAAACACTATCAACAGAAATGTAAGTACTAACAATACCAACACTACTAATACCAACACTAATTATGGCAATATTAATGCTACTAATGGCAATATTAATACAAATAAAATAGCCAATACACCTAATAATGGAAGCACTAATACAACAACTGGTAATAATGTTGCAAATACAACAATCAATAATACTAATGGGACAACTAATTCCGCAGTAAATAACACTAACGGAAATATAAATGGAACAAATAATACTATCAACAATAATGTAAAAACAAACAATGCTAACACCATCAACGGAAATGCAAATAACAATACAACAACAATTAACAATGCTTCTATAAAAAATGCAACAAATCAAAACAACAACATAACAGATTCTAACAATCAAAAATGGGGCAATGTTCCAAATAATGCAGATTATATCACTGGAATTGATCCTACTTTAATTGAAAACAGATTGAGTAAAAGTGGTTTAATTAGATATTATGAAAATTTAGCTAAAAATAATGCCAATGGAACAACAAATTCTAATGAAACAATTTATGATACTCAAAACAATTCATTCACAAATCAAAACTTAAACAATAAAGTAACAAATCAAGACACAAATTTAAGTGAAAATAGTGGAAATTTTTCTAATTCACAAGTTAACTCAATTACTAAAAATACAAGCAACACAAATGCTAATTTAATTAATGGAACAAATAATAGTGTGGTTAACAAAACAATAAGCGGAGTAAACTCGGCAACTAATAACACTGCTATTAATAATAATTTAACTGCTAACAATGGTACTACTAGTAACACAAACGCTAGTTTAACTAATGGAACAAATAATAGTGTGGTTAATAAAACAACAAGCGGAGTAAACTCGGCAACTAATAACACTGCTATTAATAATAATTCAACTGCTAACAATGGTACTATTAGTAACACAAACTCTAGTTTAACTAATGGAATAAATACTAGTGTGGTTAATAAAACAACAAGCGGAGTAAACTCAGCAACTAATAACACTGCTATTAATAATAATTCAACTGCTAACAATGGAAATAGTAATACCACTTATGGAAATACAAATAACACAACAACTAATAACACCACAAATCAAACAAACATGACTAGTGGAACACATAATAATAGTAATACAATTAGTAGCAATAATAATCAAAGCTCAATTTCTAATAATACAACCAATAACAATATTAACAAAAACGGTAATGCTGTTGGAAATGTTCCCAACAATTCAGATTCAGTTACTGGAATTGATCCAACTTTAATTGAAAACAGATTGAGTAAAAGTGGTTTGATTAGATATTATGAAAATTTAGCAAAAAATAATGCCAATGGAACAGCAAACTCTAATGGAACAATTAATGATACTCAAAACAATTCATTCACAAATCAAAACTTAAACAACAATGTAACAAATCAAAACACAAATTTAAGTGAAAATAGTGGCAATAATTCTAATTCACAAATTAATTCACTTACTAAAACAACAAACAACACAAACGCTAGTTTAACTAATGGAACAACTAATAGCGTGGCTAACAGAACAACAAGCGGAGTAAATTCAACTAATAATAATATTAATAACACCAAACAAATTGCTAATGCAACTAATGGAAACACTAACAATTCAAACAATAATCTTAGTAATGAAACAATTTATAATACAAACCCAAAAACTAATAGTAACATTAATAACAATCTTTTAAATAATAACGAAAATATAAACAACATAAATTCAACTACCAACAAAAACACAGCTAATACGAATTTAACTACCAACAGAAACACAACTAATACAAATTTGACTACCAACAGAAACACAACTAATCCAAACTTAACTACCAACAAAAACATTGTTAACAGCACAAATCCATCAATTAGCAAAAACATAAATACAAATACAAATGGTGCTAACCCTACAATTAAAAATTTACCAAAAACCTATCCTACAACAAACAAAAATACAGAATACACAACAAATGGTGTTTCACAATTGAATAATACCTCAACATTTAGTAATATTCAAAACAATAATAATATGACAAGTAAAAACTCAAATAACAACATTGCTTCTCAAAATCTTAATCAAAATAATGCAAACAATGTAGCAAATGCAAATCCCATCATCTCAAGCCCTGCAAAACAAGACCATGTAATCAATTTCAAACAACCAAATTTTGATGCTTTGAATAATAAAAATTTTGGTGAAGATATAAAAAAAGAACCAACCATTCAAAATACAACTTTAACTCGTCCTGATTTTGGCAGTAATGAAATGAAAAATAATTTTGATAATCAATTAATTAGTGAAAATCAAAATTCTTTGCCTGCAAATCAAGAAAACAAAATCTATACACGACACTTTCCACAAATTACAAATGCTTAAAGATTATTAAAAAAAAACGCTTATGCGTTTTTTTTATAATTAATTAAGGTTCAAATATAAACAATTTAGTTTAATTTGCTTTTTAAATCTTCAATTATTTTAAACTCCAATCTTGACACTTGCACTTGAGATATGCCTAATATTTTTGCAATTTCATTTTGAGTTTTATCATTAAAAAATCTTGAAAATATAATTATTTTTTCTCTCTCTGAAAGAGTTTCAAGTGCCTCTGAAAGAACAAATTTATTAAATATGTCATCTCCATCATTTTTAACTGTTAACCTGTCAATAACTGAAAGACCACTGCTGTCCTCTTCACTAGTGGCAAAAAGAGAAATTGAATTTTTAGCCGAATCCATAACAAAAACCACTTCATGTGGTTCAATATTAAACTTTTGAGAAATTTCTTCAATTGAAGGTTTAGTTTGATTTTTTTCTTCATATCCTGCAACGAATTCATTGATTTGTCCACAAAGAGCTTTGACTGCTCTTGACACTTTGATGCTTCCATCATCTCGTAAAAATCTTTTAATTTCTCCAATAATCATTGGAACGGCATAAGTTGAAAATTTAACATTATATTTAGTCTGAAAATTTCTAACAGCTTTCAAAAGTCCAATTGAACCGAGCTGAAACAAATCATCAAACTCAGTTGACCTACCCAAAAATCTTTTAACAATGCATTTAATTAATGGTGAATTCTGAACAATAAGAGTCTGCATTGCATCTTCATCACCATTTTGTGCTTTTTCTATAAGTTTTAGGGTTTCATTGTGATCCATCATAGTGAATCACCCCACAATATTCTTCTGGCTCTTATTAAAGTTTTTCTCCATAACAACCACGACACCACCACCCTCATTATGTTCAAGAGTAACTTTGTCCATGAAGCTTTCCATAACAGTAAAACCCATTCCACTTCTCTCTTCTTCAGGTTTTGATGTGAAAAATGGTTCACGAGCTTTTTCAAAGTCTTCAATTCCAACACCTTTATCAGCAATTGAAATCACAACTTTTGTATCGTATAGTTTTGCATTTAAATATATCCAGCCCTCTTTGTTTGGATAAGCATGAACAACGGCATTAGTAACTGCTTCACTAACTGCTGTTTTGATTTCAGTTAATTCATCAATTGTTGGTGACATTTGAACACAAAAAGATGCAACGGCAGTTCTTGCAAATCCCTCATTAATTGAAATAGCCTTGAAATTCATGTCCATTTCGTTAAGCAAATTCATTCTTTCCTCCTTAACTTATCTTGGGCATAATTTCGAAAAGCCCAGTCATTTTAAAAATTTTTTCTGCATGTGAAGATGGATTGCAAATGTAAATTGGAATTTTTTTATCCTTAAGCTTTTTGTATCTACCAATTAGGACTCCAATTCCAGTGCTATCCATAAATTCTAGTTCAGACAAATCGATAACCACTTGTTCAAATTGTTTGTTCATAAACATTTCATCAAGTGATGTTCTTGTGTAATCAGCTGTATGTTCATCAAGTTCACCACTTAAAAGAACAAACAATGTTTGATTGTGTTCTTTGCATTTAATTTTCATTGGTGCCTCCTTAACCCAAAACAATGTTAGCATAATTTCTCAAGCGAATTTTAAATATGTTTGCTGAAAAAAATGATATTTTGTAGTTTTTTTATTATAAAAAAATCACTAGTTTCAAGATTACTTTGTAGTCTACTTCTTAATAACTAATGATTTTATTTTATTGATAAGAAAACTCATTTAATTTAAAAAACAAATTTATATTATCTTTTGCATTTTTAAATATAGCAATTGATTATTTCCAAATATTTAATTAAAAATGGCACTATTAAGTGCCATTTTTAAAGATTTATTCAGGATTAACCATAAATTCATATTCTCCATAAACATGGTAATATTTGTTAGGTCTAAAAATGTTTGGAGCAAATTCCTTTATTTCATACAAAAGAAGAATTTTTATATATGATGTATAAGGATAGCTGATAGTTATGGTTTGATTATCTTGCAAATTTGCATTGCTCCATGAATTATATACACCGTTTTGTCGTCTAGCATAATATATCTTTCCTGTTCCAACTTTTGCTCCCAAAATAACTCTTGAATCATTTTGATAACAAAATCCATTTGGAAGACTAAGAATATTATCAAATACAATTGAAACAGCACCATTAGAATTATATATTTCTGTTGTTAAATGTTGTGGAATAAGCCTTATTGTTTCTCCAGTTGAATCAGTTGCTCTTAGAGCATATTTTTCGTCATTTAATTCATCTCCCACAACTTGAAAACCGCCACCGCTTGGTTCATGATACGCAGTTATTATTGGATCATAACTTAAATTTGTATATTCCTCACTACATTTAGCAAGGCGTGGTTCTATAACAAACCACATTTGAGATGCATTATCTTTGCTCGTACCACTACTGAAACCAGATGAAGCAACAATTGACAGTGTACTAGCAAACATCAACAAAGCTGAAATTGCAACAAGAAAAACTTTGTTTAACTGCTTTTTTGTTTTCATTTCTATCTCCTTTGAAAATTAAGTAAAACCTAATTTATTAACAGGTGAATTTGTATATTAAAACATCTCTATCGTTTTTCATAAATTTCTAATTTTTTTTGCTTTAAAATGGCACTATTAAGTGCCATTTTCTTGTTAAGCGGGATTATATTGAAATATATATTCTCCACGAACATGATAATATTTATGAGGTCTAAAAATGTTTGGAGCAAACTCTTTTATTTCATATAAAAGCATAATTCTAACAAATGTAGTGTAAGAATAACTTAGTGTAATTGTTTGATCATCTTGTAAATTTGCATTGCTCCATGAGTTATAAACACCATTTTCTGGAATCGCGTAATAAATTTTTCCTGTTCCAACTCTAACTCCGTTCATTATTCTTGAATCATTTTGATAACAAAATCCATCAGGTAGGCTAACAATGTTATCAAATACAATTGAAACTTCACCATTAGAGCCGTATGTACTAGTTGACAGATGCTCTGGAATTAGTCTTACAGTTACTCCAGTTGAATCAGTTGCTCTTAGAGCATATTTTTCATCATTTAATTCATGCGAAATAACTGTAAGACCGCTTGGTTCATGATATGCAGATACTATGCGATCATAATTTAAAATTGTATACTCCTCACTGCATTGAGCAAGGCGTGGCTCTAAACAAAACCACAATTGTGACGAATTATCTTTGCTTTTACCACTACTGAATCCAGATGAAGCAACAATTGAAAGTGTACTAGCAAACATCAACAAAGCTGAAATTGCAACAAGAAAAACTTTGCTTAATTTTTTTGTTTTCATTTCTTTCTCCTTTAAAAAAATAGAATAATTTGAAGTTCTTTATTAGTAACACATTTGAAAAAGTACTTATTTACAAATTCAATGCTGTCCTATTTAAAAACTCCCTTCTAGATTGAAAATCCTCCTTTTATAAAATTTTTCAACTAGCAAATTTTATACAAATATATTATATAACAATAAAAGTATTGTCAACTATAAATTGAATTTTGAACAAAATATATTCTAGAGTGTGATACTTAGATTATTTTAAAAAAACACTATTAAAAAGTGCTGTTTTTGCATTGTTACAAAATGTTATTATTTATAATTTTAAATATGAGTAAAAACAAAATAATTTTTAATTTAAAAGTATTTCGAATTTTTTAGTTTTGTATTTTTATAATGAGTTATTGTTATTTTTAAAAATTGACTTAAAAACTTATCTATGTCTTGTTTTATTTACTCTTTTTCTTGAAAATAAATCAAATTTTGACTAAAATGCATTTGCTTCTAAATTTAATTTTTAAGAATAAGTTGAACCATTGTTTCAACATGTCTTGTTTGCGGAAACATGTCAAAAGGCTGAATAAAAGATAGTTCATAAATTGTATCATATTGTCTTTCAGGATAAATTTTTGCTGAGTTTGTTAAATAAGCAACATCTCTAGCAAGAGTTGCTGGATTGCATGAAATCAAAATAATATTTTTAGGTTTCGAACAAAGCAAACAATCAAGAACAACTTTGTCGCAACCTTTTCTTGGTGGATCACAAATCACCGTTGTATTTTCGTGAAATTCTTTTCCGATTTGTTTAGATAATTTAGGAAGAACTTTTGCTGTATCACCACACAAAGGGAACATATTTTTTATTTCATTTTCCCTTGCAAGATTTTTTGCATTTTCAACAGCTTTTTCAACAATTTCAATTCCATAAACCATTTTACTTTTTTTTGCAAGAATTGCAGAAAGCAATCCTGCTCCAGAATATGCATCAACAACTATATTATTTGGTTCTATTAAATCAAGAACTTTTTGATATATTTTGTTTTGAATATCACTATTAATTTGAAAAAAACTTTGTGGAGATATTTCATGTTTAATTTCAAAAGTTGTTAATCTCTGTGTTTTTTCTCCATAAACAAGTTTGAAATTTTCAGAAAATATTTCACCATATTTTCCTTTGTTAATATTTAAGAATAATGAAAAACTACTAAATTCTTGACTTAAAATTTTAATTAACTTATTTTGGTTTGGAAGAGTATCTTCGGCAATAACAATGGTTAACATAAGAGAATCATCAATCATTCTTGCAACAATATGTTTTATTGTTCCAACTAATGATTTAGGGTTAAAAGCTGAAACCTTTTCTTCTTGCATATATTTTTTAATTGCCAAAATCAATTTTGAAAGCCAATCACAAGTGAGAAAACAGTTATCTATTGCAATAACATTGTGAGAATTATCTTCAAAAAAACCAATATTAATGATTCCTTCATCATTTTGCGAAACTGCCAATTCAATTTTGTTACGATATTTAAAATTTTCTTTACTTTCAATGCAAGGCAAAACAAAAGCATCAATTTTTGCGATGTTTCTAAAAGCATTTTTAACAATATTTTTTTTTATCCTAAGTTGTTCGCCATGAACTATATGCATAAGTTGACAACCGCCACACTGAACAAATTTAGGACATTTCGTTTCTACTCTATTTGGGCTAGGTACAAAAATTTCCTTTAAAAAGGCAATAGCATAGTTGTTTTGAATTTTCTTGATTGTCGCAAGAACAATTTCACCTTTAATGGTTTGCGGAACAAAAATGGTTAAACCATTCAATTTGGCGATTCCTTCACCATTTGAACCATAGTCCACAATTTCCAATTCATAATCTTCATTTATTTTAATCATTTTTCTCTACTTTTGCACAACAAAATTGTGATTTCTTTTATATTTTAAATTAATTCAATTAAAAAAGCAATTCTTATGAATTGCCTTTTATTAGATTTTTTCAATTTCTTTATCTTTTGAATTTTTTAATCTTAATGATTTAGCTCTTGCATATTTGAAGTCTTCGTCTAATAGAGATGAAAAATATTTTTTGTAATCTTCAAAATATTTTTCTCTAAGATTTTCAGGCAAGCACATGAAGACAAATAAATGCCAATTTTCGATTTTTTCTTTAAGAAATGCTTTTCTTTCTTCTAAAAGATAACTTGAACTCTTGCCCACACTTGAACAATATATTGCAAAATCATCAAATTCAACATAATCATTAAATGTGCTTACATTAGAATCATGATTTGTTAAATTTGCAACACAAAAATTTATATCCTTTTTTAATGAGATATTGTATAATTGATGAATGTAATGTGAATCATAGTGATCTTTGTAATTACAAAAAAATTTTTCTATCATTGAATTGTCAATTTTAGGCAAATATTTAAAACTACCACTTCTTGTTCTTATAATCATGATTCACCTCTTTCAAAAATTTTATCACATGTTCACAAATTGTACAAGTATGTTCTTGGTTGATTTAGGAAAAATAAATGAAAGCTACACCAAAAATTATTTATATTTAAAATAGGAGAAAAAAATGAACATTTGGCAAAACTTTAATCCAGACAGAATTAAACCAGAGGATTTTGTTGCATTTATCGAAATTGAAAAAGGTAGCAAAAACAAATACGAACTAGACAAAGAAAGTGGACTTATCATTTTGGATAGAGTTCTTTACACAAGCACTCACTACCCTATGAATTATGGTTTCATTCCACTCACCTACAGTGAAGATAATGATCCACTTGATGTCTTTGTTCTTTGCAGTGAACCAATTGAAAAAATGAGTCTTGTTCGTTGCTATCCAATTGGAGTAATTGAAATGTTAGACAGAAACGAAAATGACACAAAAATAATAGCAATTCCTTTTGGTGATCCTCAATATAACACAACCAATAGCATTGAAGAATTACCAAAACATGTTCTTGATGAATTACAACATTTTTTAACAGTTTATAAACAGCTAGAAAACAAAACAGTTTCTGTCAAAAACATTGGTGGACCAGAAAGAGCAAAAGAAATTATTGTCACTTCAATGAAAATGTTTAATGACAAATTTTCAAAAAACTAGATAAAAACTAAAAACTTAAAGACACTTCTAAAATGGCGAGAAGTGTCTTATTTAATTTTTTAAAAACAATATACAAGGGCAAATTTTATTGCAAAATATATAAACTTTAAAAAATAAGAAAAATTAGCATAAATTAAACTTATATTTTTTATTTCTTAATCAAATTTTTTGTAACAACCACTCAAAGTAAACAAATTTGAATATTTATGCAAATTTTTGTCAATATACAACATTTCATGTATATTTATACATTTTTATGACAAAATGCAAAGTATAAAAAAATATTTGATAAAATCTTTATTTTTCTCTTGACATTTTTATGCCTCTTTGATAGAATACCTAAGTATTTGTTGAGGGAGCTTAGCTCAGCTGGGAGAGCATCTGCCTTACAAGCAGAGGGTCACAGGTTCGATCCCTGTAGCTCCCACCAAATACATTTTTTTAAATGGCACAGCATATATCCTTTTTAGGATGCGGGAGTGGCTCAGTGGTAGAGCGCTGCCTTGCCAAGGCAGATATCGCGAGTTCGAATCTCGTCTTCCGCTCCAATAATTAAAATTAACCCTAGAAATAGGGTTTTTTATTTATTTTTTATTTTTCAAATTAGTTTCGATATCTTAAAATTTTTATAGAGTTTTTATTATTTATATATTTTTTCTAATAAATGTCAATATTATAAAGTTTACATAATTTTAACATAATTTTGCACTCTTCAAATCTTAAAGGAAAAATGCAATAAATATAATTATTAAGCATATAAGATATGTGTAATAAAAGAAACAACATACAAAAGTAATTAAGGAAAAATTGTTGACACAAAATAAATGATATGATATATTTACAAAGCTTAGTTAAAAGTAATTTTTTCAAAAGCAATGGTTCCATAGCCAAGCGGTAAGGCCAAGGTCTGCAAAACCTTCATGCCCCAGTTCAAATCTGGGTGGAACCTCCATTACTACTACTATTCATTTTGCCGTTGTGGCGAAATGGCAGACGCAAGGGACTTAAAATCCCTCGGGGGCAACTCCATGCCGGTTCGAGTCCGGCCATCGGCACCATTGAAATTCGGTTCAATCCCTTAGATTATAAGGACTTGAGCCGTTTTTTATAATTATAAATTTTATTTTTTAAAAAAATAATATAAATTCATCAGCTAAGCTTCAATTTATACTTTAATTACGAATTTTGAATTTGGAATTTAACTAACTTTTTTCAACACACACAAAAAAGTTTTATTTAAATTTAATTGTTAGGTCTTCATCATATTTAAGTTGACGATATTTTACTCCACAAGTATCAAACATTTTTTTTGCAGCAATAGTAAAATTCTTATCCGCATATCTATCATCAAGGTATATTACTTCTTTTACACCAGCTTGTATAAGTAATTTTGCACAATCATTGCAAGGAAAAAGGCTCACATATATGCGTGAATTTTCAAGCTCACAGTTATTACCTTTAAAATTCATGATTGCATTTAATTCTGAATGGCAAACAAATAAATATTTTGATTCTAATGGCAAACCTTCTTTACCCCAAGGAAATTCGCTATCACAAAAAGTATTTGGTGTCCCATTGTAGCCTGTGGATAAAATTCTGTTATTTTTGCTTACGATGCAACTTCCAACTTGCGTGCTTGGATCTTTGCTTCGCATAGCGGACAACTTTGCAATTGCCATGAAATATTTGTCCCATTCAATATAATCTTTTCTTGAGTTATCCATAAAATTTCTCCTAGAATTTGTTGATTATGCTTTTCTAACAACTTTTAATAAATTTATAAATTATTATTTATATAATATATTTTTCTATAAATTTTAGCAAAGCATTTTTAATTATTTTTGATAATTATAAATTATTTTTTCAAATTGATTTAAGTAAAAAGAATATTATAAATTTAATTTAAAATAAAAATAGAATTGTAAAATTTAATTTTATTTGCAAAAAAATATTTCAATACTACCCTATTAAAAAATGGAGTTGTTGAACTCCATTTAAAATAACTATTTTTCTTTAGAAAATTTATTTTTGATAACTTTGTTTTTTGATTTAATATTATTTGATTTTATTATTGCTTTCATTTTACTAAATACTTTTTTACTTGTGTAATTTTTTGCGTCAAATCCAGTTCTTTCTACAGATTCAATAACTTTAAATATAAAATTTTTAGGCTCATCAACATTTTGTTTAATTTCACTAATCAAAGAATTGATAACATCTTTAGTTTCTTTTTTATATTTTTGTATTGTCTCTTCATGTTCAGCAAGCTGTTTTTTGAAAACATCTAATTGTCTATCCAATAAACAAGAAATATCTATATGGTTTTTTCCCAAGCAATTTTTGTTTTTAGTAATTTCTTTTATATTCAATTTTTCTAATTTACTAAGGCATTCAAATTGTCTAATTTTTTCTACTCTAAGAACAAAATCCTTAATTATTTCTTCTGATTTTGTAAGGAGTTCCATTTTAACCAAATTTTGAAATATATCGTTTGAGTTATCCATATAGCCTCCAAAGTTAATATTATTATACAATTGTTATATGGAATTTACAAGAGCAAATTTATCTTTTACTTGCAACTTTTTCTGAAACAATTTTTGCAAAATCTTCTAGTGAAATTCCATTGGCATTTTGATTTCCTCTCATTCTAACAGAAACGGATTTGTTTTTTTGTTCTTCTTCACCTAAAATTACCATGAATGGAACTTTGTTTACTTGTCCTTCACGAATTTTATATCCAATCTTTTCGTTTCTTGAATCAAGTTCAGTTCTGAAGCCAAGAGCTTTAAGTTTGGCTGTTATTTCTTTTGCATATTCATTAAATGCTTCACTAATTGGTGCAACAATTATTTGAGTTGGAGAAATCCAAGCTGGCAAAGCTCCTGCATACTTTTCTAGAAGCAATGCGAGTGTTCTTTCATAACAACCAATTGAAGTTCTATGAATAACATATGGGAATTTCTTCTCACCTTTTTCATCGGTATATGACATTCCAAATCTTTCAGCAAGTTGGAAGTCAATTTGGACAGTAATAATTGTGTCTTCTTTTCCATGAACATTTTTCATTTGAATATCAAGTTTTGGTCCATAGAAAGCTGCTTCACCATCTACTTCTTCATATTCAATTTTTAAATTATTCAAAATTTCTCTCATGCGATTTTGAACATTTTCCCACTCTTCAGCACTGCCAATATATTTGTCTTTGTTGCTAGAATCCCACTTTGAAAATCTATATTTGATATCGTCAGCAAAGCCAAGAACATCAATCATATAATTTGCAAGTTCAACACAACCTTTAAATTCTTCCTCAAGTTGGCTAGGAAGACATGCAATATGTCCTTCAGAAATTGTGAATTGACGAACACGAATAAGTCCATGCATTTCACCACTTGATTCATTTCTGAAAAGAGTGCTTGTTTCATTAAGACGCATTGGAAGATCTCTATAACTTCTTGCTTGAACCAAATAAGCTTGAAATTGGAAAGGACATGTCATTGGACGCAAAGCAAAAACTTCTTTATCTTTTGTTTCCTCACCAAGAATAAACATGTTTTCACGATAATGTTGCCAGTGTCCTGAAATTTTGTATAGATCACTTTTGGCAAGATAAGGAGTTTTTGTGAGTAAATAACCTCTTTTCTCTTCTTCATCTTCAACAAATCTTTCAAGAAGTTGAATTACTTTTGCACCTTTTGGAAGCAAAATTGGAAGTCCTTGTCCAATATAATCAACAGTTGTGAAATATTGAAGTTCTCTTCCGATTTTGTTGTGATCACGAAGTTTTGCTTCTTCAATTTTTGCCTTATATTCATCAAGCTCTTTTTTGTTAGAAAATGCATAAACATATATTCTAGCAAGCATTTTGTTCTTTTCGCTACCTCTCCAATATGCTCCATTTACTCTGTCAAGACTAAATGCAAAGTTTTGAAGTTGACTAGAATTTGCGACATGAGGGCCACGACACAAATCAACAAAATCGTCTCCAAGTTTGTAAGCAGAAATTGTTTCATTTTCTGGTAAGTCATTAATAAGTTCAATTTTAAGTGGTTGAGATGCAAAAAGTTTAAGAGCATCTTCTCTTGAAAGTTCAATTCTTTCAAAAGGTTCATTTGCATTGAGAATTTTTCTCATTTCTTTTTCTATATTTGAAAAATCAGCAGATGTTAGTTTTCCATTAAGATCAAAATCATAATAGAAACCATTTTCAATTGCAGGTCCAATTCCCATCACTACTCCTGGAAAAAGTTTTGCAACTGCTTTAGCAAGCACATGAGACATCGAATGTCTTTGCATCTCTATTTTTTCTTGTTTGTTTTCCATTTTTCCTCCAACCCAGTTTTATTAAAAAAATCCCTGGTAAAATTTAACCAAGGAACAATTAAAATGTTTAAATTTTTTGTTAAGTCTATAGCCAAAACAAAATAATTCATCAATTTTCATTAATAAGCTTAATCAAAATGAAAATCTGAAAACAATTTAATTGTTCCCACAAGGGCGAAATTTCTTCCGCGGTTCCACCTTGATTGCAAGATTATCTTGCCACTTTTTAGTTTTTCAAAAACTGATGAAAATTGATTTGTAAAAGAAGTGGTTTCATGTATGCTTTCATGCATCGCTCACACCTTTGCGACACTCTCTGGAATGATAGTTACATACAACTACTTGTCTTCTTTTTGAAAATTACTTTCCAAAATCTGTTATTATTTTAGTTCAAACCAATATGTATGTCAACTGTTTTGTTCAATAATTTGATTTGATATTTCTTTTGTACAAACAATTCCTTTTTGAATGTTATATTGAATTTTGTTTTCGAATACATGACAAGTTAAGCTTGAACAGTTCAAAAATTCTTTCATTACACCATTAAAAACAATTTGTCTTGGAGCAAGTTCAATCATCTTTTCAAATACTTCATCATTTTTTATTTCTATTTCATTTTCATCATATTGAAGTTTGCATTTTTCACCTTTAGGATAAATTGAAATTTTTCTTGTGGAATATGGTGTGTTTTCAACCAAAAATTCAATTAGGCTTACAAAGCTTGCTTCACACAATTCATTAACAGGATTTTCATTGGCAAGATTGCATACTCTATCCCACTTGGATTTTAAAGAAGAAAGCGAAAATTCAAAAAATGAATTCAAATAAAATTTTTCTGACAGTTCAACTTTTTCCATTACTAGTTCCGTGTCGCAATCATCATCAAACAAAGATAATGCTTTTTTAAAAGCTGATTGTCTTTTGTCTTGAACATTAGAATGAACCAACCTTCGATTTATATAATCTTTTTTGAAATTTTTTACAGCACAAGTTGCAATTGCTCTCTTTAAATGAAGAATTGTTGAAGCCTTGCAATCATCAGTTGAACCAATCAAAATACTAGTTTCAAATTCATTAGAAAAAAGTGAAATAACTGAATTTAATCCTTTAAGCTTATTTTTTAATTCAAGAAAAATATGTTTAATAGATTCTTCATTTTTCTTTGCAGTTACAATGTTGCATTCAAACATGATGAAATTCCTCCGTGCAACATATTTTATGCAAAGACAAAAAAAATACGCAGAATATTTTTGCTAAATTTAATATTAGTGTCAATCTATCAAAATTCTTGTTTTCTTCGACAAAATCAAAATATATTTTTTATTTAACTAAATGTTTAAAAATTCTAACCTAATCAAATTTTCAATATTAAAGTTTAAAAATTTTTAAATTTCGTCACTTATACGGGTAGTAAAAAGCTAAAAAGCCAGACACTTGGTGTCTTAAACCACGAACCACATGGTTCGAATTTTGAATTTTTGTAAAAATCCAACTTTTCTTCGAAAAGCATCCTCATTTCACGCATAAAAAAACACCTTACGGTGATTTTTTTCTGGTGGATGGGGATGGAGCCAGACACATTGTGTCTTAAACCACGAACCACATGGTTCGAATTTTGAATTTTTGTAAAAATTCAACTTTTCTTCGAAAAGCATCCTCATTTCACGCATAAAAAAACACCTCACGGTGATTTTTTTCTGGTGGATGGGGATGGATTCGAACCATCGAAGACAGAGTCGACAGATTTACAGTCTGTTCCCTTTGGCCACTCGGGAACCCATCCAAATGGAGCTGGTGATCGGAATTGAACCAACAACCTACTGATTACAAGTCAGTTGCTCTACCGATTGAGCTACACCAGCATAATATTTGCTTTTCAGCTTATAAGGAATGTTTTTGAAGTTTGAAGTAGGGCTAACTGCCCTAGCTTCTATTTCAATGGTGCCTCAAGACAGAATCGAACTGTCGACACAAGGATTTTCAGTCCTTTGCTCTACCGACTGAGCTATCGAGGCAAATGGCGATCTGGAAGAGACTTGAACTCTCGACCTCTAGCGTGACAGGCTAGCGCTCTAACCAACTGAGCTACCAGACCAAAACAATTGTCATTACAAGCAAATAAGCAAAATTGGTGGGCCTTCAGGGACTCGAACCCCGGACCAACCGGTTATGAGCCGGCCGCTCTAACCAACTGAGCTAAAGGCCCGCAATAATGGTCGGGGTGAAGAGACTTGAACTCCCGGCCCCATGGTCCCAAACCACGTGCGCTACCAACTGCGCTACACCCCGTCATCGATTGCTGACTCCGATAATATAAACTAAAACGATACAATTGTCAACAACTTTTTGTAAAAAGATTTTAAAAAAAATGTTACTGAATTCAAAATCATATCTTAGGCGTAAAATAAGATAAATACGCTTATTTTATTATATAAAAAATGTTTAATAAAATTGTATAAACTTTATTTGTAAAACAATTTGCAAAGTCATCTTGCAAAAGATTAAACATGTCAAAATATAATCACTCATTATTCTTTGTTATTTATCAAATTCAATTTTTATGAGATTTGAATAACTGATATATTAAATCATATTTTTCGCTTAGTTGTTTAATAATAAGGCTCAATGGCTACATTTTTTTCATTTTTAGAAAAAAATGTTAATTTGCCTTTTTCATTTTTATTACTTTATTTTCATCAGTATCTTTTGTTTTGGCTTTTTTCTTTGTAGATAAATCCAAGCTCTTTTTTAAAGCGTCCATAAGATTAATAATCTTGTTTTCTCCACCTTTGTCCAGTGATACTATTTCTTTTCCATTTATCTTGGTTTGAATGGCTTCGGATAACCTTTCTTTATATTCGTCCTTATATTTTTCTGGTTCAAAATTGGCTGATAAATTATCTATCAAGGTTGTTGCCATTTTTAATTCTTTTTCACTAACCACTGATAAAATTTGCTTTGCAGGATTTTGTTGAATTTCTTCATAAAAAAACATATTATTCAATATCATTTGTCCATTCATTACTCTAACAGCAACAAGAGTTTCTTTGCTACCAAGCATTGTTTTTGCAATTCCTACTTTGTTTTCTTTTTCCATTGCATCTTTTAAAAGAGCGAACGCTTTATCTGCTCCGCCTTCAGGCACAATGTAATAAGCTTTATCATAGTAAATCGGATCAATTTCTTTCAAATCAACAAACTCTTCAATGGCAATCGTTTTATCTTTATTTGTTTTTAATTTTTCAAAATCATTGTCATCAAAAATTATATACTTGTCTTTTTCATATTCATAACCTTTAACAATTTCATCTTGCCTAACTTCCCTATCATCACAATCAACACAAGTTTTTTTGTATTGAACTCTGGAGTTCGTTTTTTTATCTATCATATTAAAACCAATATCATTGTTTTTAACAGCGGCAAATAATTTTATGGGAATATAGACAAGACCAAAACTTATTGAACTTTTGTAGCTGAATGCCATAACTCACCTCTAATAATACATATTATTGGCAAATTTAACTTCAATTATAATTAATATTCAAAAAAATGCTTAAACACAATCAAATTTTTTTGTGTTATTGCCTATGGTGATTTTTTTAACAATTTCAAACATATCTTCTCTTGTTTTATTTAAACAATTAACAAGAAAAACATTTTTATAGTCTTTTAATCTATTAAAAGATTCAAGATAGTGCTTTTGAGTTTCAATAGCCTTTTTGTCATACTCAGAAATTCTTTCTCTTGAGCAGATTCTTTTCCACATTTCATTTTCATCAGACATATAAATTACTACAATCTTTTGATTTGGGTTGGATTTAACAAACTTCTCAATAATTTCATTTCTTTTTGATTGAAGCATTTCATCAGACATAATTTTAGAAATATTTTCTACGCATCTATCTTTAACAATTATTCCTTGTTGTGCTAAACTCGTAGCAATTGTTGTTTTTCCAACGCCATCAGCGCCTTCAATAATTGTATCAGAAAAAACAAGGCTTCCATTTAAAATATTTTCTATTTTAAAAAGAGGATTTTTTGTCACATCAACAAGGTCATCATAGATAAAAATGTTAGAATCAATTGGAATATAAATAAGTTTAATTTTGTCATTAATATTTAAAATGCGACATTCTTTATATAAATCGATTTTTATAGTATTTTTTTTACCATTCCAAACAATTTCTTTCAATTCTGAACTAACATAATTTTTATCTAAAACAAATCTTTTATACAAAACATCTTTGAGAGTAATATAAACATTTTCTTTTATCATATATTCTCCTTGATATTATATTAGATATATTATAAAATATTGTCAATATTATTTATACAAAATGCTTTGTGAGGTAACATGAACCCTATTAAAATTATTAATAAGTTTATAAAAATTATGAATTATGAAAATGATTATCAAGTTTTTGGTGTAATATTTTATGGTAGTTATGCTAATGGACTTAATAATAAATGGTCTGATTTAGATTTGCATATTTTAACAAAAAGAAATGAGCATATTCAGGGAAGAATGGTCGTTGATGGTATAGAAATTGAATATTATGAAAGGCCTTACGATGACATTTTAAATATGCTAGAAAATGATCTAAAGAAAAATAGCACTGTTATCGTTTCAATGCTAGGATATGGCAATATTATATTAGACAAAGATGGCTCTATTGCGAAATTACAAAAACAAATAATTGAAAAATATTTATCTTATGTTCCATTCAAACTTTCAGAAGAAAAAGCACAAGCAGAAGCCTTTTCGGTTCTAATAAGCATGGAAAGGTTGGAACATTTTGCAATTGATAAAGATCCATATTTCAATGAATTTTACTATCTAACTTTGGATAAAATACGACGCTTTTACCAAGATTACAGAGGTTTTAGTAGTGATATTTCTACTTCAAAAGTTTACAAGTTTTATACAATACCAAAATACAGTATGAACAAATTTAAAATTTTACCAGAAACCAAATTTATAGAATTATATAATTTAGCAGTAATAAACAACGAAGATTTTTTAAACAAATTCGAATCAATTAATAATTTATTTAAATATAGTATTAAAGATTTTTCATTTAATTTACAAAATGTCAGATTGAAAATCAAATGACAAAAGGGGTGAATATGTACACCTTGCCAAAAAATGAATATCGAATATCAATAACTTCAGCATGTAATATGAAATGTATTTATTGCCATAATGAAGGAAATACAAATATAAGCTCTCTTAGTAAAGATGATATTGATTTGTTATTGAAAAATTCTTATGATATTGGATTAAAATCAGTTCGGATTACTGGTGGAGAACCCACACTGCACAAACAACTTGCAGAAATTTGTGATTTAATAAAAAATAAATATCATTTGCAAGTTGGTTTAAACACAAACGCTATTGAAAAAGATAAAATTGTTTATCTTGCTAAAAAAAAATTAATTGATAGAATTGTTGTTGGAATTGATTATTTTGATGCAATTGTGTCAAAAAATTCCCCTATTGGAGAAAAATCCACAAAAATATTAAGCAATATTTTAGAAATCAAAAAATATTGCCCTGATACTGCTATTTCTTGCGTGTATGATGGAAATTTAGATAATATTGATAAAATGGTTAATTGGGCATTAACTAACCATATAAGAATAAAAATTTTAGAAATAGTGGGGAAAGAATTTGCAGAAGCCTCGACCAAAGTTTACATTGATATGAGAGATTATATTTCTAAAAAATATAATTTAGATTTACAAACTAGCGAAAAATATTATTATCAACTACAAGGTTTTATCAATGGTGAAAGAGTTGTTTCATTTTTCCATTCAATTCATCGACTTCATCAATGCGATTTATGCAAAAAAATGCACATTAGAATAACGAGCGATGGTAAATTTAATGGATGCATGTTTTTAAATTATAAGCGCACTGATTTTAGAATTGGCAATGTTAGACAAAATATTTTAGATTATTTTGAATATCATTTCAATATTAAATCTAAAAGCATTGAAAAAGAAATTAATTAAAACTTATAATAAATGTTTTATTTAGTTTGTATTTTATAAAATTTATGCATTTATCTAAGATAAGTGGTTTTTACTAGTAATTTTAGCTTTTTTCTAGATTCTAAATTTCTGCAATTTTTAAAAATTACTTTAATTATTTTTTAAACTATTATAAATTTTTTGCATTGTAACAGCGTCTATAGCCATTTTCCCCTTGCATTCACAAATGATACTAGGTGTTAGCCTAAGTTCAATAATTGCTTCAGCAAGCGGTTCAAAAGGTGGTCCATATAAGTTGTCTTCAAGAGTTAAGTGTTTAAGCTCTCCCTTAGGTCCATATTGTATTTTTGAAAAATGAATATGACAATTTTTAACTTTTTCTTCATCTAAATTGTTGAGAGCCTTTTCAAAAATAGCTTCATAATCTTGTTTTGTTTTTAATGAACCTTGTCCAATGCAATTAATGTGCCCAAAATCAAAAGTTGGAACAAGATTTTTTCCCTTTTTACAAAACTCAACAATTTCATCGACAGTGCCAATTTGTACATTTTTCCCCATGGTTTCAGGACAAATATACAAATCTGACAATCCTTTTTCTTCAACTTTTTCGAGAAGAATATCAAGGTTACGCATTATCCCTTCAAATGCTTCTTCCCTTCTTTGTCTTCCTGTTGAACCCATGTGAACAACACAATTTTTTCCACCAAAAATTTTTAGTTTTTCAAGGCTTTTCGTAACATACATAAATGATTTTTCAACAAGTTCAGGTTCAACACTTGCAAAATTAATATAGTATGGAGCATGAACACTCATCTCAATACCATATTTTTTTGCTTCTTCACCAATAAGCCTAGCATTAGCATCTGAAATATTTATCCCACTTCCAAAACTATATTCAAACAAATTTAGTCCCAAATTTGCAATCCATTTTGGAGCTTGAAGAGATGAAGTGTTTCCTTCATCATAGAACAATTGATCATTTCCTGCTGGTCCAAATTTTGTTTCAGACATTTAGTTCTCCCCAAAAAAAGTTTTTACTTTTAGTGTCTTATTTTTTATGGTTGCTAACACAAATAGCTTGCCATGATATGAAACTTTATAATCGCCATCAACAACATTTTGCAATGTTACAATTTTTCCATCAATAATATTTTTATGTGTAATTTCGTCAATTTCTATTAATTCTTCATCAAAAACATCTAGAGTTGGAACAACTTTGTAATCGCCTTTTTCAATTTGTTCCATTGTATAAGTATCTGAAATATCAAATTTTCCACATTTTGTTCTAATTATACAAACCATTGTTGCACAAGAAGAGCAAAGTGATGCTAAATCACGGCACAAAGAACGAATATATGTTCCTGCTGAACATTCAATTTCAAACAAATATAAGTTTTCTTCAAGTTTTTTTATAAGCTCAAATCTAAAAATTTCAATAGTGCATGGTTTAAGTTCAACGATTTCTCCATTTCTTGCATAATCTGATGCTCTTTGTCCTGCAATTTTTTTTGCTGAAAAACTAGGCGGTAATTGTTCAATTACTCCTTTTAGTTTTTGCATCTCAAAAAGTATCCTTTCTTCAGAAATTATTGTTTCATCTCTTTTAACAATTTCCCCATCAGGGTCAAGAGTTGTTGTTTCAACACCAAATCTGAAAATTGAACGATAAATTTTTCGTTTTTTGAGAAACAAATCAAAAATGCGTGTAGCTTTTCCAACCGCAATTGGAAGAACTCCTGCCCCAAGAGAATCAAGTGTGCCAAGATGCCCCGCTTTATTTGCACAAACCGCTCTTCGCACCTTAGAAACACATTTTGTACTGTTTTCAAGTGGTGCTTTGCAAAGCAAAATTACACCGTTTATTTCCACTTATTTATTTCCTTTTCGCATTCATTAAAAATTTTTGCTAAAATGTTTTTATAGCCTCCAACCAAACTGCAACCACTTGCATTTTTATGACCACCACCGCCAAGATTTTTGGCAATTGAACCAACATCTATATACGGTAGACTTCTAAAACTTACTTTATAAATGTTATTATCACTTTCGCAAATAAATATATTAATCAAAACGCCCTCTACCATTCCGTTAACATTAATAATAAAACTTGTGTCCTGTTCATTTGCTCCAAGTTCCACAAGTGTTGATTTTCTTATGCAAGATAAACATACCTTATTGTTAAGAACAAATGTGCTGTCAGCCATTGATTTTTTCCAAAGTAAAAATTCTTTCTGGCTTCTTTTTTTAAAAAGGGAATATGTTATTTCTTTAAAATTTGGGCAAAATTCAGCAATTTTACTTGCGACAGCTAAGCTTCTAGGAGTTGTGTTTCCATTGCAAAAACCACCTGTATCAGAAAAAATTCCACCAAACAAAGCAGATGCAATGTTTGAATCAATTTCAACACCAAGTATTTTTATTAAATCATAAATAATTTCACAACAAGAAGCACTTTGGGGCTCAACATAATTAATTTTTCCAAAAAGAGTGTTTGTTGGGTGATGATCAATTACAACTGAATTTTCTGCTTTTAAAAAATCTGTAGAATATTTGCCTATTCTATCAGCTGAAGCTGAATCCATTGATAAATACAAGTCATATTTTTCAGCTATATCATCAGAAGAAATTTCGTTTATATTAGCAAGGTGATCATACTTTGGTGGCACTTTAAGATCACAAAACATTTTTGCAGATATGTTTAATTTTTTTAATACAAAAAAAAGTGCACACAAGCAACCCAGCCCATCTGCATCAGGGCTGACATGCGTGAAAAGTGCAACTTTTTTTGAAGATAAAATTGCTTTTGCAATTTGATTCATTCATCTACTCCAATATCATCATTTTTATTTTCTTTTGGAATGTTGAGTTTGCTAAGAATATCATTGATTCTTATGCTATGAGCATAGCCTTCATCAATTTCAAAATTTAATTCTGGGGTTATTCTTAATCTAACAGAAGAAGCTAGTTCATGCCTAATAAACCCTTTACTCTTTTTAAGAATTGCCAAGATATCTTTTTGAACATTTGGTTCTGCCAAAACACCAACTTTAACTTTGCAATGCGACAAGTCTGAAGTTGTGTTAACTTCAGAAATTGTCATCAAACTTGTAAGTCTTGGATCATTAAGTTTTTCTGAAACAATAATGCTCAAAGCTTTCTTAATTTCGCTATTAATTCTTTGAATTCTTATGTCTTCCATCAGCTCTCCTTATTTGTTTTTAATTGGAACTTTTGAATATGCTTCAATTATATCACCAACTTTGTAATCTGAGAATGAACTAAGTTTAATTCCACATTCAAATCCAGTTGCAACTTCAGCTTTATCATCTTTAAGAATTTTGAGAGTGTCAATTTCTGAATCAGTAACAACATTTCCATCTCTAATAATTCTTGCTCTTGCGTGTCTTTTAATAACACCATCTTTAACATAAGAACCTGCAATTGTTCCACTGCTAGAAAGCTTGAATACTGCCTTAATTTCAGCATGCCCAATTGTTACATCTTCATACTTAATTGTGAGCATTCCTTTAATTGCTTCTGTGATGTCATCGACTGCAACATATATAACATTGTAATCTTTAATTTCAACACCAAGGTTTTCAGCAAGTGTGTGAATTTTACTTGGAGTTTTTATGTTGAAAGCAATAATTTTTGCTGAAGATGCTTGTGCAAGGAGCACATCAGATTCAGTAACTTGACCTGCACCACTGTGAATGCAATTTACTCTAACTTCATCATTATGAATTGCGGTAAGAGATTGAACAAGAACTTCAACTGAACCTTGAACATCGGCTTTGATTATTATATTAAGATTTTTAAGCTTTCCTTCGTTAACTTTTGCCATAAAGTCATCAATGCTAACTCCAGATGTTGTTTTTGATTTTTCAACTTTAATCTTGCTCTTTCGTTCATCAATAACTGCTTTAGAAAGTTTTTCATCAACTGCAAAAACTTGATCACCAGCATTTGGAACATCAGCCAAACCAAGAATTGAAACAGGCATAGATGGTCCAGCACTTTTAACTGAAGAACCCTTGTCATTAAACATTGCCTTAACTTTTCCAATTGTCAAGCCACACACAAGTGTGTCACCAATTTTAAGAGTTCCGTTTTGAACAAGAATTGTTGCAACAGGACCTCTATTTTTGTCAAGTTGAGCTTCAATAACACTTCCAACAGCCAAACGATTGACACTTGCTGTAGGATTTTGAATTTCAGCGACAAGAATAACCATTTCAAGAAGTTTATCAATACCAACACCAGCTTTGGCTGAAATTGGAACAATAACAGTATCTCCGCCCCATTCTTCTGGCATAACTCCGTTTTCGGCAAGTTGTTGCTTGATTCTTTCAGGGTTTGCATCTGGTTTGTCAATTTTGTTTAGAGCAACAATCATAGGAACATTTGCTGCCTTAATTATGTTAATAGCTTCTTTTGTTTGAGGCATAACACCATCATCTGCCGCAACAACCAAAATTGCAACATCGGTAATTTTTGCTCCACGAGCACGCATTGCACTGAACGCAGCATGTCCTGGAGTGTCTATAAATGTAATCATTTTGCTGTTATAAGTGATTGAATAAGCACCGATATGTTGAGTGATTCCACCAGCTTCCCCAGTAACAACATTTGTTTTACGAATTGCATCAAGAAGACTTGTTTTTCCATGATCAACATGTCCCATAACTGTAACCACAGGTGGACGAGAAATAAGACCTTGCTCCTCTTCTTCGGTGTTCTTTGTTACATCAATAAGTTTTTCTTCAAAACTTTGTTCAAGTTTTTGTTCAAGTGTTATTCCAAGTTCAGTTGAAACAAGTTCAGCTGTTCCAAAATCAACATTGGAATTAATGGTTGCCATAACACCCAAAATCATAAGTTTTTTAATAATTTCTGCAACTGGTTTGCCAATTTTTTCTGACAATTCTTTAACAGAAATAACCTCTGTCGTTATAATAGCTTTTTCAACTGCTGGAGCAACAAAAGTTTCAATTTCACGATTTTTCTTTGATTTTAAAAGCTTTCTTGAACCCATTCTTTCTTCATCTAAGTCAAATCTTTCATCAACAACATAGCCCTTTCTGATAAGAGCTTTTTTGTTTGTTAGTTTTTTATCTTCAAAAATTCTTGATGGATTTTTGTTTTTGTTGCCAACTGTTCTTTCTGGAGCAGCAAGAACTTCTGCTTTTTCTGTTGGAGCAAAAGATTTAAAAGAATTGCCTTTGCTTGCAACAAATGAATTATTGTAATTTCTTGGTCCTCTTTGTTGTCCATTCAAATTTGTACTTGTTCCAGAATATGGAGGACGAGAATAATTGTTATTAAATGGAGGTCGTGGTCCAAAATTATTTGAACGAGGAACATAATTTGGATTAGGTCTAGAACCTTGATAATTTGGATTTCTGTATGTAGCAGTTCCTGTAGGAGTTCCACTTGTGGTTGTTCCTACCTGATTTGTGTTTGGCCTGAATCCATTTGTGTTTGTGTTTGGTCTAAAACCATTTGAGTTTGTGTTAGGTCTAAATCCATTATTATTTGAATTTGGTCTAAATCCGTTTGGTCTTGTACCTGTTTTGTCATCAAAGGAACGATTTGGTGTGAAATTTGGTCTAGGTTGAAAAGATCTGTTATTATCTGAAAATGTGTTTGACTTTGGAGCATCAGTTCGTGAAACTGGTCTTGCTACTGGCTTTGAACTCTTTTCAGAAAATTGTTCTTTAAAAATATGTACATCATCTGGTACTTTTGGGACAACTGTTTTAACTTCAACTGTCTTTTGATCTTTAACTTCTGGAAGTGAATTATTGGCTACAATTTCAATTTTTGAAGAAACTGGAGCTGCAACTTGTTCTGCGGCTTTATTCTTTCTTTCTTGCAAAGATTTCATTAATCTTTCTTGCTCTTCACGAAGTGTTCTTGTTTCACGCAAGATTGATTGAATAACCCCTCCTGTTTGGAGAGAATGAATGCTCTTCAAGAATTTAAGCTCTTTTTGTTCTTTGTTTTTTTGTTCGTTAGTTGTCAATTTTCACCTCTTAAAATCTTTCCTATGGAGGAAGCTATACCTAAGTTGTTTATGCCCACAATTTTGCAATTATCAATTTTTATTAATTTTTCTAATGATTCTGTTTCTAATAGTTCTGCACCAAATTTTTCTGAATAATACTTTGATTCTTTTTTTAGGTTATCACTTGCTGAAGAACAAATCAATATCAAATTACATTTTCCTACATGTTTTTTTATGTTATCAAGTCCAATAACAGCAAATTTACCCTTACGAGCGATTGATAAAAGTCCACTAAGACGATTGTTTATTTCCATTTTTAGCCACCTCAAGAACTTTATTGTATACATCTTCATTAATTTGACAAGAAAATGCACGATTTAATGATTTATTTTTCTTAAGTTTGTTTAGACATTCATCATTTTTACAAACCCATGCACCTCTTCCACTTGCCTTGCCAGCTAAGTCAACGCAAACATTTCCTTCTGAATTTTTAACAACTCTAACAAGGTCAGATTTGTTAAACATTTTTCTGCAAACGACACACATTCTTTGTGGAACCAATTTTTCTATCACTCTGTTATATCCTCGAATTCATCAAAATTAACTTCATTATTTTCATCTATTTCAGTAATTTCGTATTCTTCTTGTGCTTTGGCATTTTGTTCTTCTTTTACTGTGGATTCTGTTTTAACATCAATCTTCCAACCTGTAAGTCTTGCTGCAAGTCTAACATTTTGTCCACCTCTTCCAATTGCCAAACTAAGTTTGTCATCAGGAACGATTACTCTGCTTGCCTTAAGGCTATCATTTGTTTCAACACTTAAAACCTTAACTGGACTAAGAGCTGAAGCAATGTATTCGAGTGGATCTGTTGAATATTGAACCAAATCAATCTTTTCATTTCCAAGCTCAGCCATAACTGCTGAAAGTCGAGAACCTTTAACACCAAGGCATGCACCAATTGCATCAACATTTGGCTTGTCAGAGAAAACTGCAATTTTGGTTCTGTTTCCAGGATCTCTAACAATGTTTTTAATTTGAACTTCACCATTAGCAATTTCTGGAATTTCAAGTTCAAAAAGTTTTTTAACGAAACCGATATGGCTTCTTGAAACTTGAACAGATGTTCCTCTGAAAGAATCAGTAATTTTTTTAACATAAACTCTGATTTTATCACCAACATCAAATCTTTCATTAGGTATTTGATCATTTGTCATCATTGCGCCTTCAGTTGTTGAACCGGGAATGGAAACAAAAATTGTTCCATTATCAATTCTTTTTACGATTGAAGTAAGAAGCGCATCTTCTTTTTCAGCAAGTTCAGAAAGTGATCTTTGTCTTTCAATTTCTTTAATCTTTTGCATAACAACTTGTTTTGCAGTTTGAGCAGCAATTCTTCCAAAATCTTTTGTGCTTTCTTCAGCTTGAACAATGTCGCCAATAGCTGCTGATTTTTTGTCTTTTTGAGCATCTTCTAAAGAAATTTCCTTGTCTTCATCTTCAACTGTTTCAACAACAGTTTTATATGAGAAAATACGAATTGCACTTTTGTCTGGATAAAGTTTTACAAGAGCACTTTTAGCTTCACCATAAGTTTTCTTGTAAGCTGCAGTAAGTGCACTTTCAAGAGTTTGTAGAAAAATTTCTTTATTAATTTTCTTTTCTACTTCCAAATCTTCAAGAGCTGCGAAAAAATCTTTGTTTATCATGAATATTCTCCTAAAATTTTATTACCGGCAAAATTATTGCAACAGTTTTAAGGTCTAATGTAATTTTTTGTTTTCCTGAAATGATTGAAACATTATTTTCATTCATTTCTTCAAGATTACCAACAAAAATCTTTTTTCCATTTTGAGGAGCAAAAAGTTTAATTTCAACTTCTTTGCCTTTGTTTCTTAAAAAGTCTTTTTGATTTTTGATTGGTCTATCTAACCCAGGGGAAGAAACATTTAGTGTGTAAGGCACATCATCAGTTGGATTCAATTCATCTAATGGTTCATTAATTGCATTGTGAACTTTTTCACAATCTTCAATTTTGATTCCATTTGGATTATCAATCACAATTGTAAGATTTTGACCATTTTGTTTTTTTGCAAATTCAATGTCAACAATTTCATAACCAAGTGATTCTACAATTGGTGTAATCAATTTTTGAACAAGGTCAATTGTTTTACTAGCCAAATTTCCCCCTTTACTACAACAGAAGTGGGCATATTTTCTGCCCACTTCACGATAAGTATTAATTATATATAACACACTTTTAACAATAAATCAACTATTTTTTAGCATTTTTTCACAAAGTAAAACAATGATTTTTCTCTTGATTTTGCTTACTATAGCACATCGCAAAAATTTTAGACAATTCATATTTTTAAATGCAATTTTTAAGAGAACTTTCCATTGTTTACTAAACGACTTGCTGATTTAACACAACCAAAACTTCAGCAGTTGCAATCGCATCAAACAAAGCCCTATGAGCATTTGTGAGCTCAATTTTAAGCTCTTTCACAATTGTTCCAAGCTTGTAGTTTGAAAGAGTTAATTTGCTTTTGGTAAAAGCAAGAGTGTCAAGCTTTTCATTATCAAAAGTAATGCCAAATTTTCTTCCTGCATTTTGGATAAATTTGATATCAAAATTTAAGTTGTGAGCAACCAAAACTGAACCAGCAGAAAAAAGTGCAAAATCTTTAATGGCATCATCAATTTTTGGAGCATTTTTAACCATAAAATTGTTTATTCCATTAATTTCAGTAATTTCTTTAGAAATGGGATTTTTGGGACAAACAAGAGTTTGAAATGTTTCACAAATTTTGCCATTGACAATTTTTGCTGCACCAATTTCAATAATTTCATCTTTGTCACCATTTAGTCCAGTTGTTTCGCAGTCAAAAACAACAAATGTGCTGTTTTTTAAGTAATCATTTGCAATTTTTTTACGACTAAAAATGTCAACTTGTTTGTTTGAAATATATGGCTTTGGAAAAGCTACAGAATATTGATGAGAACTTAAACAAAAACAGTTAGCTTCTTGCTTTTCGACTTTTTTTAAAGTACAAAATGAAATTTCATTAACAACACAAGAGGATTTTCCATCTTCAACATTAACATTTGCGTTAACCAAAATTGAACAACCCTCAATAATTTTTGAAAGTTTTCTTTCATTTGATTTTGGACAAAAATAAACGCATCTTATTTTACTGCTTGGATCTTTTAAGGTGAAACTAATATATTTTTTTTGAGGGAACTGCCCTTCGCTATTCTTTTTACCTTTTTTTGCAGTAAATGATTTTTCTTGCAAGTTTTCAACTGTGCCTGCAAGGATAACTCTTGATTTACTCGCTGAAATGTTTTGAATAAACTCAGGTTTTGGTGTGATATTGTTTCCAATTAAAGCAATTGGGTCAACAACTTCATATCTTGGAATTTTTGTTTGATTTGTTGAAGAAGAAAATTCGTTTGCCAAAACACCTTGTCTATTGTGCGAAATATTTTCTGATATTTCATCTTTTTTTATTAGCTTTGGCTCAATTTTGAATTCTCCACAAAAATTTTCATTCAAAAAGTCAATTATGGGTACAAATAGATTTTTTTCATTAAAAAAAGAGAATTGCTGTTTGTTAAGTGCAATTTTAACATTTAAAAAGCCACCAAATCTTTCTGTTTTTATGTCATTTTCACTTATGCAAGTTGCAAAAGAAGCAAAACTTGTTTTTAAAAAACTTAAAATTTTGCTTGCAACAATTGACTGATCCAAAAAACTTTTTTTAAATGCAACCTTTAGTTTTATACTTTTTAAATCAAAAAGACTTTTTAAAAATTCTTGAATTTCATTTTCTTCGTTCTCTTTTATTTCTGAAATGGTTTCAGGAAACATAAGAACAACAGTACATAAATTTTCATTTTCATCAAATTTAACTTCAAGAAGTTTTAAAAAAGAATATTTTCCATTAAATTTGCTTTGAAGTTCTTTTGTTATATTTTCCATATTAGCCTCAAACAAACAATTTAATTATGTCAACAGCAAACACAAAAATTATTAGGAAAACAAAACCTCCAAAATGAATGTATGCTTCAACATTTCTGTTTAATGGCTTGCCTCTAACCCATTCTATTTCTGTAAATAACATTCTCATTCCATCAAGAGCTGGAAATGGTATCAAATTGAAAACTCCAAGATTAATTGCAATAAGAGGAAGAAGCAACATAAAATTTGCAAAGGACTTGCTTGAAACATCAGCAATCATTCCAATTGTTGAAATTGGACCGCCAACTTCAGTTAACGAAACCCTGAAAGTAATTAAAAGCCAGAAGAATTTCAAAATTACCCATGCCCAACCAAATACAAATGGAATTGTGTTTCCAAGTGCTTCAAAAAATGGCTGTGGATAATTTTCAAAAGAAATATTGAGCATATAAGAAGTTGTGCTAACACCTTCAACTGTTGAAATAACAGCTTTGAAAAGGACTGGCACTTCAATAAATTCTCCATCTCTTTTGATTGTTAGAATAACTTCAGTTGTTTCATCATGAGTCGCTCTGGACAAGAGATCACTAAGTCTGTTGTCATTAGCAAAATAAATGTCAGTGCCGTTTACTTTGTAAACTATGTCACCTGTTTGAATTACACCATAGTTTTGGGAATCAACTGGAACTGCACTTACTCTCATAATATCGTATCCATATGAAACAAGAAAAATAAAAGCAAAAATCAAAGCTGAAACAATATTGAAAAAGCCACCTGCAAACTGAACCAAGAGCCTTTTCCAAGGTTTTTGGTTATTAAAAGCAAGGGGGTTGTTTTTTAATTCTTCATCTTCACCTTCAAAAACGCACATTCCGCCTAATGGAAAAAGACGGATTGAAATTTTTTCGCCTCTTTTGTTAATTTTGCTCCAAAGAATTTTTCCAAATCCAATAGCAAATTCATTAATTTTAAAACCTAATTTTCTTGCAACCAAATAATGTCCAAGTTCATGAATTGTAACCATGAGCATAAGAACCAAAATGGCAACAACTATGTAGAAAAGACTAGAAAGAATATTTGCATTTAAAAGTGAAAAACTCACCGATAGTACCTCCGATTACATCAAAATCAAAATGAAAAAGACAAGAACAATTGGTGCACAGAAAATTTGGCTGTCATATCTATCCAAAAACCCACCATGTCCTGGTAAAAAATTTCCGCTATCTTTAATTTTAGCTTTTCTTTTTAAGAAGCTTTCAAAGAAATCACCTACGGCACAAAAAATTGAACCAATAAATGCAAGTAATGCAATGTGGAAAACTGAAAAATTCAATGCACTAAAAGCAGATGAAAAGGATTTTGTTGCGTTTAAAATCAAAAAAATAACTGATATTAAAAGCACTGTACAAACTGTTCCACCAACAAAACCTGCAACTGTTTTTTTAGGGCTTATCAATGGAGCAATTTTTGGTCCTTTAAAAAGCATGCCTGAAAGAAGTGCAAATGTGTCAGCAAAAATTGGAATAAGAAATGCAATGAGTAACACAAAGAAAGACAAATTGTTTCCTGTGAAATTTTCGACTCCAGGAAGTCCATCACCAAAATTTTGAATCATGCTTAAGAACAAAATAGACAAAAGTGGTAATGAAGGATAAATCATTCCAATACATGTGTTGAATGCTTTTTTAAGTGCAAAAACAGTATATTTTGACTTTTCTTTTCTAAGTTTAATTTCTTCTTTAAGCTGTTTTTTGAAAAATAAAGAAATCAAAAATGTTAAAACAAACAAACTTATAAGTAAAACTGCTTGCCAAACTAAACATTGCAAAATGCTCTGTTCTTTATACACGCAATAAACAAGCACAAAATATGCCATTGATGGGTAAGTCCCCATAACTGTTAAATAGTTTGGCTTGTTCATTTTTGAAAGAATTTTTGATGTTTCAGTTGCACACAAAATCATTATTACTGCAATGATAACTTCAAAAATAAAAGGTGTTGCCAACCTTGATACAAACATCAAAATTAAAACGGCTAAAATGCCAATGCTTGTAAGTGTTCTTTGTTTCATTTCTTTTTCTCCTGTTTTTTAATATTACCATATCGTCTATCTCGTTTTGAATATGCTTTTATGGCACTAAAAAGGTCTTTTTCTGAAAAATCTGGCCATAGCCTTTTTGGAAACAACAATTCAGAATATGCACTTTGAAAAAGCATAAAATTGCTGAGTCTTTGCTCTCCACTTGCCCTAATAATCAAATCTGGATTAGTTAAACCATTTGTTTGAAGTTTCAATTCAAAATCTTGTAAAGTAACATTTTTTCTTCCTTCTTCAAGAAGTGAATTCACGGCCATAAGTATATCATCTCTTCCACCATAATTCAAAGCGATATTAACAATTAGTCCATCACATTTTTTTGTTTTTTCAATTGTTTCATAAAGAACTTTTTGAAACTTTTCAGAAAACTTGCTCAAATTGCCAATTGTTGTAAACCTTACATTTTTTTTAACAAAATCTTCAATAGCACTGCCCGTATATTCTTCAACAAGATTTAAAATGTAATCAACTTCTTCTTTATCTCTGTTCCAATTTTCTGTTGAAAAAGCAAAAAGACTTAATGTTTTAATGCCAAATTTAATGGCTGAATCAATAATTCGTTTAATTGCCTCAACACCTTGTTTGTGCCCATCAGTACGAGGTCTGTTTCGTTTTGTTGCCCATCTACCATTGCCGTCCATAATGATTGCAACATGCGAAGGAACAACAATTTTTGCTTTATTGACAAAACACATTTTCACCTACCCAAATTCAAAACAAACCACGAGCAAGTGAGGTGTAATATTTCATCTTGCTTTTTAACCTTAGTAACAACAATCGTTCCATTTGGAATTTCTTTGCCTGTGATTTCAACACAAAACTTGGCATCACCAATGATTTTTTTTGCCATATCAAGCGGAAATCCAATTAAATTATTTAAATCAATCAAACTGACATTATTTCCTTTTCTTTTGCATCACTAAGTTCATCGGCGACAATATTTGCTGCATCAACAATTTTTTGAACTTCTTTTTCTATTGAAGCATAGTCATCTTCAGAAATTTCACCGTCTTTTTTGAGTTGTTTGCACATGTCAAGACAATCTCTTCTTGCATTTCTGATTGTAACTTTGCATTCTTCACAAAGTTTTTTAACAGTCTTAACAAGTTCTCTTCTTCTTTCTTCAGTAAGTATTGGGAAAACAATTCTGATAATTCTGCCATCATCAGAAGGTGTCAATCCAATGTCAGAAGCAAGAATTGCCTTTGAAACTTCTTTCACTTGAGATTGATCCCAAACATTTATTGCAAGCATTCTTGGTTCAGGAACAGAAATGTTTGCCATTTGAGAAAGTGGAGTCATTGTTCCATAGTAATTTATGGATATTTTATCCAAAATATGAGGGTTGGCTCTACCCGCACGAATTAATTTGTATTCTTGCTTTAAATAATCAAAAGACTTTGCATTGTCTTGCTTTAATGATTCAATTACCTCATTAAACATTTCTTCATTTTCCACAATAAAACACTCCTTTAATGTATTGATTATACCACAGCATTTATAGGCATGCAAATAAAAATTGTTTATTTATTAATAGTATTTTGGTGAATTTTAGGTTCATCTACAAAAAAATGAAGCAAATTTTTGCTTCATTTTTAAATTTATTATTTTGATGCCATTTGTTTTGCAACTTCTTCAGCAAGATTATCAACTCTTTTTGCAAGACCTTCTCCCATTTCATAACGAACAAATCTACGAATTGAGATTTTTTCGCCGATAGCAAGAACTGCTTCATTGATTACTTGAGAAATTGTTTTTGGTGAATCTTTAACAAAATCTTGATCCATTAAACAAATATCCTTATAATATTTTTTAACTCTGCCTTCAATCATTTTTTCAACGACTGAAGCTGGCTTTCCCTCATTAAGAGCTTGAGCACGCATAATTTCTTTTTCTTTTTCAAGTTGCTCGGCAGGTACTTCTGATGAATTTACATATTCTGGTTTTGCAGCTGCAATTTGCATTGCAATGTCTTTAGTAAGTGCGACAAACGCATCACTTTTAGCAACAAAGTCAGTTTCGCAATTAATTTCAACAAGAACACCAATTTTTCCGCCCATGTGGATATATGAAGCAACAGTTCCTTCAGCAGCAATTCTATCTGCTTTTTTAGCTGCGGCAGCCATACCTTTTTCGCGAAGCCAAACAACTGCTTTATCCATATCTCCATTGGATTCTGTGAGTGCTTTTCTGCAATCCATAATTCCAGCTCCTGTGCGTGAGCGAAGACGAGCAATGTCTTCAGTTGTGAACATATTGTTTTCTCCTTTATAATGAAAGTTTATTATAGCAATTATGCTTTAACTTCTTCAGTTTTTGCTTCAGCAGTTTCAACTTTCTTTGCTTTTTTTACTGGTTTTGATTTTTTTTCTGGAGCAACTTCAGCTTGGTCAAGAGTTGGGTTGATTGTTGAAAGTACTTCAGCAACATTAACAACTTCTTCGGCTTTAGGTTCTTCAGTTTTTTCTATTGCACCCTCTTTGGTTTCAATAATTGCATCAGCGATTGCACTTGCAATAAGTTTAACGCTTCTAATTGCATCATCATTACCAGGGATAACATAATCAATTCCATCTGGATCGCAGTTTGTATCAACAAGACCAACAACTGGAATCTTAAGGGCAATTGCTTCTCTTATACAAATGTGTTCTTTGCTTGGGTCAACAACAAAAATTGCACCAGGCATTTTTGTCATATCCTTGATTCCACCAAGAGTGTTCTCAAGTTTTGCTCTTTCATCTTTAAGGTGAGCAACTTCTTTTTTAGTAAGAAGTTCAAATTCTCCAACCTTTTCCATTTGATTGAGTTTGTTTAATCTATCAATTCTTGTGCGAATTGTTTTGAAGTTTGTAAGAGTGCCTCCTAGCCAACGAGTGTTAACATAGAAAGCGCCACATCTTTCAGCTTCCTCTTTAATTGCTTCTGCAGCTTGTTTTTTTGTTCCTACGAACAAAACTGATTTGCCTTCTCTAGAAATGTCACGAATAAAATTGTGAGCTTTGTCTATAAGAATGCTTGTTTCTTCTAGGTTAATGATATGAATATCATTGCGTGCTGTGAAGATATATTTCTTCATTTTAGGGTTCCATTTTCTTGTTTGGTGACCGAAATGCACGCCTGCTTCTAGAAGTTGTTTCATTGAAATAACAGACATATTTCCTCCTTGTTTTTATGCCTCCTCACATTTTGACTCTGCCCTTCAACCAATCGCACAATTGGCAACCGAAAAACAAATGACTGTGAGTGTGTATTAACTAAACATTATTTAGCCTTGGCAAAGATATCATAATTCTAATAAAAAATCAACCTGAATTTCATATTTTCCAAATATTTTATTGATTTTTGACTTATTGAGCTAGTCAAACACATTTTTCTTATATTTTTTAATATTTTTACATTTTTTAATGTTTCTATAAATTTTAAATTTAGTAGACTTTGCAAAAATAGTAAAAATTGAATTTTGACTTATCTAAACAAAAAAATCTCTTAGTGCAATAAGAGATTTTTTAAATTAAATATTTTTATGTTTAAGAAATGGATTTTGCCTTTCAAGTTCAATCGTTTTGGCTTCACTTAAAAGTTTTTCTCTATCTTCAAACTCTGACATATCAACTGTTCTTCCTAAGAGTTCACATACTTCTTGATAAAATGTTTCTGGATTCATCAAAAGGATATCAGTTTGTAATTGTCCAAATGCTCTTTCTTTTCCTGTTTTAAGCCAAAACTCATTTCCTTCATTTTCAAATCTTTCCATTTCTTTTAATGAATCTGGCAAAACCTCTTGAAGGTATGATTCATAAGCTTCATCATTTCCGTTAAATTCAAAATCAACATAATCTTGAGTTAAATCTCTGAAATATTGTTCGTGTTTGTTCATTTATCCTCCAAATTTTCTACACATTATATCATAACCTTTTGCAGTTTCAAACAAAATTTGATATGAAAATGCTTATTAATAACAATTTTAATTGTTTTGTTATTTTATAGATATGATTTGTGATTTCCAACAAAATTTATATTAGCTTTTTTTGCCTGACTGTGCTGGAATTTTTTTTCAACTTTATAAAGAGTTTCATCTTTAACAAAATGAGTACCTGTTTGCTTAAAATAAAATGAAACATTTGCTTTGATGCAGTCTTCTCTGATTTTTTTAATCCAATTAAAGTCGCAAGGTCTAGCTTCCATGCCTGACTCTCCACCAACAATAACTTGCTCAATTTGATTAGTTAAATATTTAGATAAATCAATTTCTTCTAGGAGTGGTTCGCAAGTAATACATTTATGTTTGATTGGCAGTTTCAAAAAAATTGGCAATCTTTCATCTGCTCTTTTTTGATTTTCACAAGTTGTTACAACAGTAACATTCTCGTATCCATCTCCCCAATCTTCTGGAATACAATTTAAAAATCTTGTTATTCGCTTTGTTATGAACAAAAAATGACAATCAGACCTTTCTTTAATCATTTTCCAAGCTTCTTTTCGCCATTCATCACAATCCTCAAGCAAAAAATCACTTGAAAAACAAAGCCAAACAAATTCACCACTTTTTAACTTGTATTCATTTTTCTTATTTTTTTCTATAGGTAAATAAAAATTCTTTGTTTTTTGTACATCTTCAAAATTTCTATCGTATTTTAAATCGCCACGATATACATAACAAAACTTGCAACCTTCACTATACTTATGACACCCGTGCCACAAGTTCCACATTTTCGCCATGTTTTATAATATCATAATAAAAGAATTTACACAATTAAACAATATTTCATAGATAAATCATTATTATAATTTCCTAAGATTATTTGGTATGGTATAATCAAAGTTCCTTTTAAATTATGCAATCCATAGTTATAGTTCCCTAAGATTATTTGGTATGGTATAATAATTTACACATTGTCGTTAAAAGTACTAGAGTTATAGTTCCCTAAGATTATTTGGTATGGTATAATAAATTCAATCATGTATGTTTCTCCTTTTATGTTATAGTTCCCTAAGATTATTTGGTATGGTATACTGAAACAGTATTAAAAATATATCTTCTTATAGTTATAGTTCCCTAAGATTATTTGGTATGGTATAATATAACAGTTTTGTT